>NZ_JBIWFN010000009.1:87173-263735 GCF_044763085.1 Streptomyces sp. NPDC096311 | reverse complement strand
GGGGGCCGGTGCCCCACCCGCCCCCGGTCCCTCCACCCCGGCCCGCATCTTTCAGCCCGTCCGGCGTTCGAGGACGAGGCCGTTCAGGCCGTGCGGGGGTCCAGGGGGCGCAGCGCTCCTGGCGGGGTCGAAGGGGCGGAGCCCCTGGGGATGGGTCGGGTAGGGGCGGCGGGGGCGAAGAAAGAGGGCGAGCCCTGTCAGCGCAGCGCCCACTTCTGATTGGCCGCCCCCGTACAGGACCAGATCTGCGCCCGAGCCCCATTCACCGCCGAGTTGCCCGTCACATCCAGACACTTACCCGCCGCCGAATTGACCACGTCACCCGTCGACCCGTTGTACGACCACCGCTGCGCCCCGGTCCCATTGCAGTCGTAGAGCTGAACCTTCGCCCCATCAGCCGTGGACGCCGACGTCACGTCGAGACACTTGCCCAGCGCCTGGACCGACCCGTCCCCCGCCACCGTCCACCGCTGCGCGTCCGAGCCATTGCAGTCGTACAGCTGAACCGCCGTACCGTTCGCCGACGACCCCCCGGCCACATCAAGACACTTCCCCGCGAGCCCCACGAACGCCCCCGTCTGTCCACCCCCACCGACCTGCTCCCCAGCCCAGGTGAACGTCGCGGACGTCTTCCCCGGCAGCGAGTACGTCGCGTGCTGCGAGCCCCAGTTGATGGTCACGGTCTTCGCGGACGAGGAGTCGTTGTAGGCGATCAGCGCCTTGGAACCGTCAGGATTGCGCCACGCCACGTTCGGCACGGACGTACTCGCCGTAGAGGCCACCCGCTGCGCCCCCGGCCGCACGAACTTCGTCAACTGCCCCATCGTGTAGTACTCGATCGTGTAGTCGACCTGCCCACTCGCCCCGTCCCCGTTGTGGACGGTGATCAGCCCGGAGCACGTCCCGCACCCCCCGTTGTGCGGCCCCCGGTTCTGATCGACGGCCAGCGACCACTTCGTCACCGACTTCGCCCAGTTCCGTGTGTAGTCGACGATGTTGAGCATGTCCTCGCGCTGCTGGTTGGCGATCCAGGTGCCACCGGAGTGCTCGGTCCCGAAGGCGTCCACCCCCGGGTACTGGTTGTGCACGCTCGTCTGTTTGCCCACGTCCCCGCCGTACCCGTGCCAGGCGATCCCGCCGAAGTTCGGATGCGCGCGCACGGCCGCGTCGTCGACGCTCTGGGCGGCGTACGAGTCGTACACGTCCCAGTTCCAGTCGTGCGCCAGCACCTTCGTGGACAGCCCCGCGGCCTGCAGCTTCGGCAGCAGCTCATTCTTCGTGAAGTACGCGAGCCCCGACGCGTTCCAGCTCATCGACGGATACCCCGAGCAGCACGTCGGCTCGTTCTGCGCCGTGACGTAGGAGACCGGCACCCCCTGGTCCCGGTACGCCTGGAGGTACTTGACGAAGTACGAGGCGTACGCCCCGTAGTCCTCCGCCTTCAGCCAGCCCCCGTTGAGCTGCCCGCTGTCCTTCATCCAGGCGGGCGCGGTCCACGGCGAGGCCATCACGGTGAGCGAGGGGTTCAGCTGGAGCGCCTGCCTGGTCAGCGGCACCACGTCGGCCAGATCGTGCGCGATCGAGAACGACGAGAGGGACGGATCGCTCTGCCCGGCCGGCACGTCGTCGTACGTGTACCCGTACCGGGCGAGGTCGGACGCACCCATCGGATTCCGCAGGAACGAGAGCCCGATGCCCTCCGTCGGCGAGAACAGCTTCCGCATCGTCGCGTCCCGGGTGGCTCCCGACAGCGCCCCGCTGCTGTTCATCAGCCAGGCCGCGGTGTCGGTGAAGGACGCGCCGCCGCCCGTGAAGGTCTGGTAGCGGGTGTTCTCGTCGACGGTGATGTTCTCGCCGCCGCCGCCGGTACCGGCCTGGAAGGCGAACGGCGTCTGGGCCTGCAGCCCGCGGACGACATGGCGTCCGCCGTCGTCGTCCGTCGTGGTCAGCCAGGCCGTGACGGGTTCGCCCGCGGCGTGCGCGGGCGCCGCCGTGACGGCGGTCAGTCCGGCGGTGGTGAGCAGTCCGGCGAGAAGAAAACGGACCGCCCGAGTGGGTCTCCTCATGACGCGTCGCCCTTCTGGGTGTGGGGGAGGGGGCGTGCGAGCCGTGAGTAAATGACGGCTTCGGGTCCACGTCAAGGGGTCTCGCGTTCAGAGCGTGAAAGAACAACTGCCCTGATCCGGCCGCACATTGCCCGTGTACCGGTTCTGACGTGAAGTCTTGACGGCCTCCCGGGACGCCAGTTAACTCACGCCGTGATCTAAGTCGTAAGAGACCAACCGGAAGCGACGCCGTCAGGTATTCAACCAGGTACTCAGCCAGGCATTCAGCAAGACATTCAGCAAGGCATCCAGTCAGGGATCACCAGGATCACCAGGTATTACAGGGACTACGTAGAGTCGAGGGAAGGTCCATGCGAAGAACCGCCCTGCTCGCCTCCGCCGCTTTGCTCACGGGGCTGCTGCCGCTCCTTTCGGCCGGAGCGGCCACGGCCGACGAACCGGCCCCCGTCCCCGTCGACCGTTTCGAGGGCGAGGTCCCCTTCGCCAATCCCCCCGCCGGGGGCCTGTTCACCTGGGGCGGTGACGCGGACGACCCGCCCGCGCTCGCCCTGACCACCCGTACCGACGCCCCCGAGGGCGCCAAGGTCCTCTCCGGCACCTACGACATCAGCGGTTACGGCGGCTTCACCCACGACTTCGCCTTCGACCAGCCGGCCCATGACTGGTCGGCCCACAAGGGCATCCGCTTCTGGTGGGACGGCCAGAACAACGCCAAGAAGGTCGCCTTCGAGATCAAGGACGGCGGTGCCAACGGCGAGGCCTCCGAGCTGTGGACGACGTCCTTCACCGACGACTTCACCGGCTGGAAGCAGATCGAGATCCCCTTCACCGACTTCACCTACCGTACGGACTACCAGCCCGTCGGCGGCATCGACCAGGTTCTCGGCCTCACCCAGATGTGGGGGTACGCCCTCACGCTCCCGGTCGGCGTCAAGGGCCGGTTCGCCCTGGACGACGTCGAGTTGTACGGCAAGGCCGACCAGTCCCTGCGCGCCTCCGTCACCGCCGACTCCGCCGTCCACCCGGTGAAGGAGGGAGCGACGGCGACGGTGAAGCTCTCTGTCGCCACCACCGGAGCCGCCCCGATCGACGAACCCGTGACCGTCGCCTACGAGAGCGCGGGCGGCAGCGCCGAGCCCGGTAAGGACTACACACCGGTCAAGGGCGAGATCACCTTCCCGGCGGGCACGGCCTCCGGCACCTCCCGCACCGTCCAGGTCCCGACGCTGCGCGACAAGTCGGCCGAACCCGCCGAGACGATCCCGCTGAAGCTCACGGTCACCGGCGCGAAGGCCCCCGCCGAGACCCCGCAGATCGTCATCGACGCCCACGGCCTGCCGTACCTGGACCCGAAACTGCCCGTGAAGAAACGGGTCGCCGACCTCGTGTCCCGCATGTCCCTGGAGGAGAAGGCCGGGCAGATGACCCAGGCCGAACGCGGCGCGCTCACCGCGCAGGGCGACATCGCGACGTACGACCTCGGCTCGCTCCTGTCCGGTGGCGGCTCGACCCCGATGCCCAACACCCCCGAGGCCTGGGCGAAGATGATCGACGCCTTCCAGCTCCGGGCGCAGGCGACACGGTTCCAGATCCCGCTGATCTACGGCGTGGACGCGGTGCACGGCCACAACAACCTCACCGGCGCGACGATCATGCCGCACAACATCGGCATCGGCGCGACCCGTGATCCCCAGCTCGCGGAGCGGACAGGTTCCGTGACGGCGGCCGAGGTGCGCGCCACCGGCATCCCCTGGGACTTCGCCCCCTGCCTCTGCGTCACCCGCGACGAACGCTGGGGCCGCTCCTACGAGTCCTTCGGCGAGGACCCCGCGCTCGTCGAGTCCATGGAGACGATGATCCAGGGCCTCCAGGGCGCCGCGAACGGCAAGGACCTGAAGGACAACGACAAGGTACTGGCCACGGCCAAGCACTTCGTGGGCGACGGCGGCACGGAGTACGGCTCGTCCACGACGGGCTCGTACACCATCGACCAGGGCGTCACGAAGGTCACCCGGCAGCAGTTGGAGGCCGTCCACCTGGCGCCGTACCAGACGGCGGTCGACCGTGGCATCGGCTCGGTCATGCCGTCCTACTCCTCCCTCGACATCCTTGGCGACGGCCGGGGACCGGTGAAGATGCACGCCCGCGCGGACATGATCAACGGCGTGCTCAAGGACCGTATGGGCTTCGACGGATTCGTCATCAGCGACTGGCAGGCCATCGACCAGATCCCCGGCGACTACGCGTCCGACGTCCGTACGTCGATCAACGCGGGCCTGGACATGATCATGGTTCCGTACGCCTACAAGGACTTCCGCACGACGCTGGTCGACGAGGTACGGGTGGGCCGCGTCAGCGAGGCGCGGGTGAACGACGCCGTGTCCCGCATCCTCACCCAGAAGTTCAAACTCGGCCTCTTCGAGAAGCCGTACGCGGACACGAGCGGCGCGGCACAGATCGGCTCAGCCGGCCACCGGGCGGTCGCCCGCGAGGCGGCGGCCAAGTCCCAGGTCCTCCTGAAGAACGCGGCCGGCGTACTGCCCCTGAAGAAGTCCCAGAAGGTGTACGTGGCCGGTTCGAACGCCGACGACCTC
The DNA here is from genome assembly GCF_044763085.1 of Streptomyces sp. NPDC096311. Lineage (NCBI taxonomy): Bacteria > Bacillati > Actinomycetota > Actinomycetes > Kitasatosporales > Streptomycetaceae > Streptomyces > Streptomyces sp. NPDC096311. The sequence goes on along the minus strand of NZ_JBIWFN010000009.1, from coordinate 259,075 downwards.
GGCAACCAGACCGGCGGCTGGACGATCACCTGGCAGGGCGCGTCCGGGAAGCACACGGACGGTACGACGATCCTCCAGGGCATGCGGAACGCGGGCGGTGACGTCACCTACTCGAAGGACGCCTCAGCCCCGACGTCCGGCTACGACGTGGGTGTGGTCGTCGTGGGCGAGACCCCCTACGCGGAGGGCGTCGGCGATGTGGGCAACGGCAACGACCTCGCTCTGACCCCTGCCGACCAGGCCGCCGTGGACAAGGTGTGCGCGGCCATGAAGTGCGCGGTCCTGATCGTCTCGGGCCGCCCGCAGCTCATCGGTGACCGCCTGGGTGGGATCGACGCCCTGGTGGCCTCGTGGCTGCCCGGCACGGAGGGCGACGGCGTGGCGGACGTCCTGTACGGCAAGCGCGCCTTCACCGGCCAGCTCCCCGTCACCTGGCCCAAGTCGGAGACCCAACTCCCGATCAACGTCGGTGACGCGTCCTACGATCCCCAGTTCCCCTACGGCTGGGGTCTGACCACACTCACGAAGGTCCCCGGGGGCGGCGAGGCCACGCTCAAGGCCCTCACCCTGCTCGCCCGGACCGCGGACCGAACCGGCTCGGCGCGACTTGGCCGCGCCGCGGTCACCAAGGCCCGCCTCCTGGTCCAGCAGAGCACAGGCTCAACCATCACCCCAGCCCTCGCCAAACCCTTCGCAGAAGCCGACCACCTCCTCCTGGCCGCCCACTACACCCAGGCCCTGACGAAACTCCTGAAGGCCTACCGAGCCAGATGACGGCCAGAGGCTGATGTGCGGCGGGGCGTGGGGGGCTGATCGCACAGTTCCCCGCGCCCCTCGGCGAGGCTTCGCCCCGCCCCTGGGGTCACCCCATCCCCACCAACACCAATGCCCAGTTTTGCGCACGTTCAGGTAGCTTCGGAGATATGAAGGCCGCACTGATCCGAGGACTCCCCGGACTGCTGATCGCGCTGACACTCGCCGCCCTCACGGCACTCACTCTCACCGCACCCCCCGCCCGCGCGACCACAGACGTGGGAACAGTGGCGGCAGCCCTCCGCAAGAGCCCCGTCTACGTGGACCCGGCAGCCTCCGCGCAACTCTCCAAGGCGGACGCCGACACCCTGGCCAAGAAGATCAAGAACGCGAACAAGCCCGTCTTCGTGGCCGTCCTCCCCGCGGACTTCCCCACCCAGAACCTCTTCCAGAACCTCCGCACCGACACCGGCATCACAGGCCTGTACGCCATCAGACTGGGCACCCGCTTCGACGCCCGCGCCGACACCGCCGTCATGCCCCGCACCGCCGTCCAGAACCTCGTCACCAGCGTCAAGGGCGAACCCACGAAGACCCAGCTGAACAACTTCACGGACCGCGCCCTGGCCAACATCAACGGCTCGGCCCCCAAGAGCTGGGGCTCGGCCGACGGAAACGGCGTCTCCGCCGGCACCCTCATCGCGGTGGCCGCGGTAGCCGTGGCCGGCGGCGCGGGCGCCTACACCCTCGTGCGCCGCAACCGCCGCCGCAAAGAGCAGGAACAACAGGAAGCACTGGACAAACTCCGCGTGGTCGTCGACGAGGACATCACCGCCTTCGGCGAGGAACTCGACCGGCTCGACTTCCACCCCGCCGAGGCCGGCGCCGACGACGCGATGCGCGCCGACTACGAACGCGCGCTCGACGCCTACGAACAGGCGAAGTCGTCCATGGCAGCGGCCCGCCGCCCGGAGGACGTACGTGCCGTCACCCAGTCCCTGGAGGACGGCCGCTTCTCCCTCGCGCTCCTGTCCGCCCGTCGCGAGGGCAGGCCCCTGCCCGAACGCCGCGCCCCCTGCTTCTTCGACCCGCGACACGGCCCGTCGGTCGCCGACGCGACCTGGACCCCGGCTGGCGGCGCCCCCCGCGAGGTCCCGGTCTGCGCGGCGGACCAGGCCCGTCTGGCGGACGGCCGCGCCCCGGTGGTCCGCGAGGTCGACACCGATCACGGCCGCCGTCCGTACTGGGACGCCGGTCCGGCCTACGGTCCCTGGGCGGGCGGCTACTTCGGTGGCGGCCTGCTCCCCGGCCTCCTCGTCGGCACCCTGCTCGGCAGCGTGATGGCCACCCCCTCCTACGCGTCCGACTACGGCTCCGGTTACGGAGACTTCGGCGGTTACGGCGGCGGTGACGTCTCCGGCTCCGACTTCGACCCCGGCGACTTCGGCGGCGGTTTCGGGGACGGCGGCGGCGGCGACTTCGGCGGCGGCGGCGACTTCGGCGGCGGCTTCTGAAACGAAGGCTTCTACAGCACAGCCGTCCCGGACAAGGGCTCCTACAGCGCGGCCGTCCCTGACGAAGTCCCTCGAGGCTCGGTATCCGCAAGGCGGTCCATCAGCGCCCCCGCCAGTCGCAACACCTCACATTCGGTCTCGTTCAACGTGCCGAGCGCCTCCGCCAGCCAGGCATCCCGCTCAGCCATGTCATGCTCCAACGCCCGCAGCCCCTCCGCGGTGAGCGTCAGCAGGGACTGGCGCCGGTCCGCGCTGTCGGCCGTCCGCGCGATCAGCCCGTCCGACTCCAGCTCGGCGAAGACCCGGGTCAACGACTGCGGCCGCTGCCGCTCGGCCGCCGCGACCTCGCCGGGCGTCGCCGCCCCGTGCCGACGCAGGTGTCCCAGCACCCCCAGCTGATTCGGACTGAGGCTGCCCTCGCCCCGCTCCTGCCGCAGCCGCCGGTTGAGCCTGACGACACCACGCCGGACCTGGGCCGCATAGGAGAGATGATCCATCCGTTTATCGTAAGCTAAAACTTACTAACCATCACTCTAAATCTCCCTACCATCGGCACTATGCCCGGAAAACACATACGCAATGCTTATGAAGCAGCGCTGACCATGACGGCCGTGCTGCTCTCCTACTCCCTCGCCCTGTGGCTGGAGGAGGCCGCCGCACTGCACACGGACGTCCTCGTCCTCGCGGTCGCGCTGACCCTCACCCTGGCCCGCACCCAACGGACCGCCGATGCCCGCCGACGCCTCATGGCCTGCGTCCTGCTGCCCGCCCTGGCCGGTGCGGCGACCCTGCTCGGCCACCTGATCGCCGACCACTACGCACTCGGCGCCGCGGTGTTCACCCTCGCCATCTCCCTGCCGATCTGGATCCGCCGCTTCGGCACGGTCGCGACGAAGGCAGGCACGCTGATGACCTTGCCGCTGGTCGCCCTGCTCGTCGTCCCCGGCCCCGCGCTGCCGCCCGGGGCCCAGAGCGCGCTGGTGAACTGGGGCTGGTCAGCGGTGATCGGGCTGCTGGCATGCGGCTGCGTCTGGCTGGTCCAGACGTCCGCCGACCGCCTCGGCCCCTGGCACCCCGACCCGGAACCGGACCGCCCCCGACGAGCCTCCCGACTGCGCCCCGTCCCCAGCACCCGCATGGCGTGGCAGATGGCCGCCGCCGTCGCCGCTGCCTTCACCCTCGGACGGCTCCTCTTCGACCACCACTGGCCGTGGATGGTCCTGACCGTGTACGTGGTCGCGAGTGGCAACCGCGGCCGCGCCGACGTCATACGCAAGGGAGTCGAACGCCTGGTCGGCGCCTGCGCCGGCACACTGCTCGCCACCGCGGTGGCCGCCGCCGGCATCACCGGCCGGACCTCCGTCGTCCTGATCTTCGCCGTACTGGCCGTCGCCCTGTGGCTCCGTCCGCTGAACTACGCCTACTGGGCCGCCGGCATGACCACCGCCCTCTCCCTCCTCCTCGGCTACTTCGGCCAGGATGCGCAGGACCTGCTGCCCACCCGTCTCGGGGCGATCGCGGTCGGCGCGGTCCTGGCGGTCGCGTCGGCCTGCTGCGTTCTGCCGATCCCACGCCGCCGGCCCAGCCCCGCCTGACTAACCCCGCCTGACTAACCCCGCAACCCCTGTCCACGCAGTCCCTCCCCTCTCGGTCTCATCCCGCGCTCGCCCTCCCCCCGCGGATCCTGCCGCCCGACCGCCTCCGCAGCCGCCGCACGCGGCACGACCAGCCCCGTCTCGTACGCCGTCACGACCGCCTGCGTACGGTCGCGCAGCCCCAGCTTGGACAGCACCCGGCTGACATGGGTCTTCACCGTCTCCTCGCCCACCTGGAGCCGCGCGGCGATCTCCGGGTTGGACAGCCCTTCCGCCAGCAGCCGCAACACCTCCGTCTCGCGCGGGGTGAGCACGCCGAGCGCCGTCCCCGTCGGCGCCCTGGGCTTGAGCCGGGCGAACTCGGAGATCAGCCGCCGGGTGATGACGGGCGCGAGCAGCGCCTCCCCGGCGGCCACGACCCGTACCGCCTCGAACAGGCGCTCCGCCGTCACGTCCTTCAGCAGGAACCCGCTCGCCCCGGCCGCGAGCGCGTCATACACATGCTCGTCCAGGTCGAAGGTGGTGAGGATGAGCACGCGCGGCGCGTCCCCGGCCTCCGGCCCCATCAGCTCGGCGGTGGCCTGGATCCCGTCCATGACCGGCATCCGTACGTCCATGAGGACCACGTCGGGACGCCGCTCCCGGCAGACCCGCACCGCCTCGGCGCCGTCGCGCGCCGTGCCGACGACGGTGAAGTCCGCCTGGGTGGCGAGAAGTCCCGCGTACCCGGCGCGCACCACCTCGTGGTCGTCGGCCACCACGATCCGCACGGCAGGGACCCGTCCTTCGGCTTCCGGGGCCTCTACGGCTGTCGTCATACGAGAGCCTCCGCCCGCACCGGCAGCCGTGCCTCGACCAGGAATCCACCGCCACGCGCCGGACCGGTGCACAGGGTGCCGCCGACCGTGGCGGCCCGCTCGCGCATGCCGAGCAGGCCGTGCCCGGCGGCCGGGGACGCGGGCCCCGGCCCGTTGTCGCGCACACGGATCGCCAAGTCGTCCTCCCTGTAATGAAGTTCGACATCGACGGCGGCACCCGGAGCATGCCGGCGGGCGTTGGTGAGGGCCTCCTGCACGATCCGGTACGCGGTGACCTCGATGCCCGGGTCGAGCGGGGCGACCGGCCCGCTGACGATCAGCCGCGTACGGGATCCGGAGGCGTCCCGGGACTCGTCGACGAGCTCCATGAGCTGGCGCAGCCCCGGCTGAGGACGCCGGTTGACCCCCGTGTCGGCGTCCTCCCGCAGCACCCCCAGCAGGCGCCGCATCTCCGTCAGCGCGCTCCGCGCGGTGTCCCCGATGGCGAGCAGCCGGGTGGCGCCGTCGGCAGGGAGCCCTGCCGTGGTCAGACGGGCCGTCTCCGCCTGCACGGCGATCATCGAGATGTGGTGCGCGACCACGTCGTGCAACTCCCGTGCGATGCGCGCCCGTTCACCCCGTGCGGCGTGGGCGAGGAGCGTGTCCGCGAAGGCCCGCTCCGTCGCGCTGTGGGCCAGCGCGGCGCTGCGGACGTGGTGCGTGATGCCCGTCGCGGCCGCCGCCGAGGCGAGCGTGGCCACCAGCACGGCCATCACCCGGGTGGTGAGGTCGTCCTGACTGACGAGGGCCAGCACGACGTACGGCACGACGAGTATTCCGCTGAGCCGGGGCGCCCCCGCCCGGCCCAGCCAGTACACCGAGGCGAGCTGGGCCGCCACCCCCGCCAGCGTGAGGGTGCGGAACGGCGCCAGCGCCAGCACGCCCGCCGAGGTCACGGCCACGGCGGCCCCGGCCCGCGCCGGCAGGACCCGGTCGGTGCCGAGTACGAAGGTGAGCGGCAGGGTGGTGCAGACGCCGAGCAGCAGGGCGAGCGACAGGTTCTCGCGCAGGCCCCTGAGTCGGATCAGGACCTCGGCGCAGGCGAGGAGCGCGAGGGCGACCGGGTAGGTCACGGAGGCGGGGAAGTGCCGCAGCAACTTCCGCACCCCCGCGATTCCTTCGCCGCGTCGCGCCGTGTCCTCGCCCATGCCGCCATTGTGCCGTCGGACGCGCCGCGGCGCGTCACCCTGGGGTTTCTCCCTCACACGAGGGACCCGGCCGACGATCCGTCCCTCGTGACAGGGGCGCCGAAGACGGCTCCGTGGCGGGACGACGCCGAGGCCCGCCCGTCCCTAATCTCGCTGGCATGAGCGATGCAACGATCGAAGTCCAGGACCTGCGCAAGCGGTTCGGGCGGACCGTCGCGGTCGACGGACTCACTTTCACCGTCCGGCCGGGACAGGTCACCGGTTTCGTGGGTCCGAACGGGGCGGGCAAGTCCACCACCATGCGGGCCGTGCTCGGCCTGGACACTCCCGACGAGGGGCGCGCCCTCATCGGCGGCCGTCCCTACCACGCCCTGCGGTCACCGCTGTTGGAGGTCGGCGCGCTCCTCGACGCGGCCGCTCTGCACCCCAGCCGGCGCGGACGCGATCATCTGCGCTGGCTGGCGCACTCGCACGGGCTGTCCCTGCGCCGTGTCGACGAGGTGCTCGAACAGGTGGGCATGGACCAGGCCGCCCGCCGCCGCGCGGGCGGCTACTCACTCGGTATGCGCCAGCGCCTGGGCATAGCGGCCGCGTTGCTCGGAGACCCTCCGGTGCTCCTGCTCGACGAACCGGTCAACGGCCTTGATCCTGAGGGCATCCAGTGGATCCGCGGCCTGCTGCGCCGACTGGCAGGGGAGGGCCGCGCCGTCCTGGTCTCCAGTCACCTCATGAGCGAGCTGGAGGACACCGCTCACCACCTGCTGGTCGTCGGCCGTGGCCGCCTCATCGCGGACACCTCCGTCGCCACCCTGCTCGCCGCCGCGTCCGGCGACCGCGTGGCCCTGCGCACGGGCGCCCGCACGGAGGCAATGGAGCTGCTCACCCGAAAGGGCGGCACGGTCGCGGTCACCAGCGCCGACACCCTCACGGTCACCGGTCTGCCCGCGGAGCGGATCGTCGCGCTGCTCGCCTCGGCCGGCGTCCCCTTCGCCGAGGTCGGCGCGCACCGGGCCTCGTTGGAGGAGGCGTACATGGAGCTCACCAGGGACGCGGCGGAGTTCACGTCGACTCCGGACCTGACGGACGGCGAGGTGACCCGATGACCTCGGCCTTCACTCCCTACCGCTCCCCGCTCAAGCCCGCCCGCGAGGGATTCGGGCGCCTGTTGCGCGCGGAATGGAGCAAGTTCTGGACGGTACGCGTGTGGGTGCTGGCGCTCGTCGTGGCGGCCGCGGTCACCGTCGCCATCTCGCAGCTCGCCGCGAGCGGCTCCGTCGACGACTCCAACGAGCACCCGCTCACCGTCGGGCCCGACGGCACCCGCGTCAACGACACCTTCCACTACGTCCACCAGTCCCTCCCGGCGGACGGCGGCGTGACGGTCCGCGTGTCCGACCTGAAGGGCGGCGGCGGCCGGGACCCGGAGCCGTGGGCGAAGGCCGGCGTGCTGGTCAAGGCGAGCACGAAGGCCGGCAGTCCGTACGCGGCCCTGATGCTCACTCCCGACCACGGCGTCCGCCTCCAGTGGAACTTCACACACGACAAGGCGGGCAGTGCCGCGTCCGGCACGGCCCCCCACTGGCTGCGCCTGACCCGCTCGGGCACCCGCCTGACCGGATACGAGTCCTCCGACGGCGTCCACTGGACCAAGGTCGGCGCGGTCACCCTGCCGGAGCTGCCGAACACGGCACAGGCGGGCCTGTTCGTCGCCTCACCGCTGCACAACAATCTGCGCCGCTCGTTCGGTGGCACGTCGGAGACGGCCGGTAGCGCGACCGCAGGGGCGACTTTCGACCACCTGGCCCTGAGCGGTGCCACCGCGACCGGCTCGGCCGCCTGGACGAGCACGGACGTGGGCGCCCCCGATCCGAACGACCCGGACACCCCGCAATCCGGCCCCGCCCGCGCCGAGCCCGGCACCACCGCAGTCTCCGCGACCGGTGTCTACACCCTCACCGGCCAGGGAGACATCGCCCCCGACGAGACCGGCAGCGACATCGTCCAGATGAGCTTCCAGGGCGTCTTCGTGGCCGTCCTCTTCATGGTCGCCCTGGGGACCCTGTTCATCACGACCGAGTACAAGCGCGGCATGATCCGTACGACGTTCACGGCGACCCCGCGCCGGGTGCGGGTCCTCACCGCGAAAGCCCTGGTGATCGGGGGCATCACCTTCGCCGTCAGCCTGCCGACCGCGGCGATCGCCTTCCTTCTGGCCCAGCGCACGATGCGTTCCCAGGGCTTCGCGCCACCCGCCTACCCCGACCTGTCACTCCTCGACTCACCCGTTCTGCGGGCGGTGGTGGGCAGCGCGGCACTGTTGTCCCTGGTGGCGGTCCTCGCCCTCGCGCTGGGAGCGATACTCCGCAACAGCGCGGGCGCGATCACGGCCGTCGTGGTCCTAGTGATCCTGCCGCAGATCCTCGCCTTCGCTCTTCCGCTCCCGGTCGGGCAGTGGCTGCTGCGGGCGACGCCGGCCGCGGCTTTCGCGGTCCAGCAGGGCAAGGCGTACTACCCCCAGGTGCAGCACAACTGCCTGCCGGAGACCGGCTGTTACCCCATGGCCCCGTGGAACGGCTTCGCCGTGCTGTGTGCCTACGCGGCCGTGGCGCTCGCCCTCGCGGCCTGGCGCCTGCGCAGGAGGGACGTATGAGGCGTGCGAGGCCGGCACTCAGCACCCACCCCGCGGGGCCCGCACCCCACCCTCTCCTCCGCACACAGTCCGCACTTCGCGCACTCCACGCCGAGTGGACCAAACTGCGCACGCTGCCCAGCAGTTGGCTGCTGCTGGCCGCGACAGTGGCCCTGACCTTCGCGGTGGGCACGGCCGCGGTGTCCTCGGTCAGCACCCGGGAGTGCGCGAGCGCCGCGGCCTGCCACGAGGACACGGTGAAGCTCGCCCTGACGGGTGTGTGGCTCGGCCAGGCGACCGTCCTCGTCCTGGGCGCCCTGTCGATGGGGGCGGAGTACGGCACGGGCACGGTACGGACGACGCTGACGGCGATCCCGCGCCGGGCGACGGTCCTGGCGTCGAAGTCGGCGGTGCTGGCCGCGGCGACGGGTATCGCGGCCGGCACGGCGATCCTCGCCTCCCTCGCCACGGCCCGCTGGATTCTCCCGGCCAACGGCTTCACCCCCGAGGCGGGCTACCCCCTCCTCTCCCTCACCGACATCCCCACCCTCCGGGCTGCCCTCGGCTCCACCCTCTGCCTGATCCTCGTCGCCCTCCTGGGCCTGGGGCTGGCGGTCCTGCTCCGCGACAGCGCGGCAGCGATCACCACGGGCCTGGGAGTCCTCTACGTGGTCCCGCTCATGTCGGACCTCCTGGGCTCACCCACCTGGAAGGACCGCCTCGAACGCTGGGCCCCCATACCGGCTGGTCTCGCCATCCGCGCGACGAAGGACCTCGCCCGCCTGCCGATCGGCCCCTGGCCGGGGCTGGGGGTGCTGGCGGCATACGCGCTGGGGGTGCTGCTGGTGAGCGGCGCGATATTCACACGCCGGGACGCGTAGCCGGGAAATCCGTGGCCCGCAGGGCGCCTTCACACCTAGCCTCGATCCCCATGAGCACCCTACAGACGATCCACGACGTACCCGTGATGATGTGTGCCGCCGAGGGCGAGGTCATCGGAAGCGAGGGCGACGTCCTGGATCTCATCGGCAACGCGTCCTACCAGGGTGCCCAGTGGGTGGTCATTCCCGCCGAGCGGTTCGACAAGGCCTTCTTCCAGCTGCGTACCCGCGTGGCCGGTGACATCGTCCAGAAGTTCGCCAACTACCGGATGGCACTGGCCGTCCTCGGCGACATCTCCCGTCACATGGAGGCCAGTTCGGCGCTGCGGGACTTCGTCCGTGAGTGCAACCGGGGGCGGCAGACCTGGTTCCTCACCGATGTCGAGGAACTACGGGAACGCCTGAAGGGCTGACGAGTGACGGGCTGACGGCTGAAGGGCCGGGCCTGTTGCGCCGTGGCGTTGTCGGCATCCGGCCTCATGACCGTTCCGGCTTTCGGGCGAGGAACGTGGCGACCGTCCTCTTGGCTCCCTCGCCGGGCTCCTGCACCAGCCGCGCGGTGACGACGAGCCCGGCCCGCTCCAACAGCTCGGCAACCCGGTCCGGCGGCAACAGGTAGGACTCGAAGGACACCGGATGGCCGCCGTACGCCTGCGTCGGACGCAGACGTTCTCCGGCTCCCACGTAACCGGCGATCATCAGACGGCCGCCGGGCGCGAGCGTGCGACGGAATTCGGCGAACACGACGGGCAACAACTCGGGTGGCGTGTGGTGGACGGAGTAGTAGGCGAGGATGCCGCCGAGCTCGTCGTCCTCGAGGGGCAGCTCGGTCATCGACCCGACGGTGAAACGCAGACCCGGGTGGGCCCGACGGGCCAGCTCGACCATCCCGGGCGAGAGGTCGATGCCGAAGACGGACACCCCCAGGTCGGCGAGATGGGCCGTCACCCGGCCGGGCCCGCATCCCAGGTCCGCGAGGGCGCCGATGTCGGCCGTCCGCACCATCTCGGCGAACGCGACGAGCATCGCGCGCGACAGCGGATCCAGCTGCGCCGGGGTCTTGACCTGTTCGGCGTAGTCGGCGGCGACCCTGTCGTACGACTCCCGGACGGCGGCGAGGTAGGCGAGATCCATCACACGGGCGACTGTAGGGGAGGGCCCTCGACCTCCGTAACCACCAGGGCGTATGCGGGAGGTGACGTCATCCCCCACGCGTGGCCCCGTGGTACCTCGGTACTACCTGCCGCACCCCATTGAGCTCCCGGGTACCACGGATCCCGGTCCGCGGGCCCCTAGCGTGGCGAGTGAGCAGTCTGGCGGGGTCAGGCCCCCCGAGCGTGAGGGAAGAGCGATGATCGAGGCACATCAGCTGACGAAGCGGTACGGGGAGAAGACGGCGGTCGACCGGCTCGACTTCGTCGTCAGGCCCGGCACGGTCACCGGCTTCCTGGGCCCGAACGGCGCGGGCAAGTCCACCACCATGCGCATGATCGTCGGACTGGACGCGCCGTCCGGCGGCAGCGTGACGGTCAACGGCAAGCACTACGCCGAGCACACCGCGCCGCTCCAGGAGGTCGGCGCGCTGCTGGAGGCCAAGTCGATCCACCCCGGCCGCTCCGCGTTCGACCACCTGATGGCGCAGGCCTACACCCACGGCATTCCGCGCCGCCGGGTGGAGGAGGTCATCGAGCTGACCGGTCTGCAGTCCGTGGCCAAGAAGCGCGCGGGCGCCTTCTCCCTCGGCATGGGCCAGCGGCTGGGCATCGCCGCCGCGCTCCTCGGCGACCCGGCCACCATCATGCTCGACGAGCCCGTCAACGGACTGGACCCCGAGGGCGTGCTGTGGATCCGCAACCTGCTGACCGGACTCGCGGCGGACGGCCGTACGGTCTTCGTCTCCTCGCACCTGATGAGCGAGATGGCGCTGGTAGCCGACCACCTGATCGTCGTCGGCCGCGGGCGCCTGCTCGCCGACACCACCGTGCAGGACCTGGTCCAGCAGGCCGGCGGCGACACCGTGACCGTGGCCTCCGATCAGTCGGCCCGTCTGCGCGAGGTGCTGGCCGGCCCCGGCGTCGAGATCACCGGCGAGGTCGGCTCCGAGGAGCTGCACGTGACGGGCCTGTCGGCGCGGGCCATCGGTCTCAAGGCCGCCGAGCACGGCATCCCCCTGTTCGAGCTCAGCTCCCGGACCGTCTCGCTGGAACAGGCGTTCATGGACCTGACCCGTGACGCCGTCGAGTACCACGCCACCGCCACCGTCGAGGCCCCTGGGAGGGCGGCATGAGCACCATCACCGTCACCGACAGCTCCGCGCCCGCACCGGCGCGGACCGTACGTCCCGCGTACAAGGTCACCGGCCGGCGCGTGCTGCGCTCGGAGTGGGCCAAGCTGTGGTCCCTGCGCTCCACCTGGATCACCCTCGGTCTGGGCCTGCTGTTCCTGGTCGCGTTCGGCGTGATCGCCGCCGCGCACTACAAGTCCCAGATCAACTCCGGTGAGCGGCTGCGCCCGGACGACGCCACGGCCACCGCGCTCAGCCTCTCCGTGTTCGGCACGAACTTCGCCCAGCTGGCGCTCGGCGTCCTGGGCGTCCTGGTCACCGCCGGCGAGTACTCCACCGGCATGATCCGCTCCACGCTGGCCGCCGTCCCGCGCCGCCTGCCGGTGCTGTGGTCCAAGTCGGCGGTGTTCGGCCTGGTCGCCCTCGTCGTCTCCACCCTCGGCGTCTTCATCGCGTTCGTGATCACCAGCGGGATCGTCTCCGGCACCCCGGCGGCCCTCACGATCTCCCACTCCGGTGTCGTGCGCAGCCTGCTGGGCGCGGGCCTCTACCTCGGCCTGGTCGGCGTGATCGGCACCGCTCTGGGCGCCCTGCTGCGCTCGGTCGCCGGCGGCATATCGGTCCTGGTCGCCTCGCTGATGCTGATCCCCGGCCTGATCTCGCTGCTGCCCACCTCGTGGCAGGACAACATCAGCCCGTACCTGCCCAGCAACGCGGGTGAGTCGATGTTCGCGCTCACCCACGACTCGACGACCCTCGCGCCCACAGCCGGGCTCCTGGTCTTCCTCGGCTGGACCGTGCTCGCTCTGGTGGGCGCCGCCTACCGCCTCCTGCGCACCGACGCCTGACGCCTGATGAAGAGGCACCCGGAGAGACACGCGGACAGGGAGGCGGCCGGACACACAATGGACAGGTGACACCCATGAACGCGGACGAGTGACCCCCATGAGCATCGACGACACCGCCCACCCAGGGGCACCCTCCGACCTGCCCCTCGCGGAGGCGGAGCTCCCGTGGAACCACCCCCTGGCCCATGGGCTGTCCCGGCTCGGCCGACGGCTCAAGCAGGGCGACCGGAACCATCCGTGGGTCCTGGACACGGGTGTGATCGTGGTCGTGGCGCTGATGTTCTGCGTGCCGGACCTGGTGCACGACGACGACGGCCGACGACACGCCTTCGACACCCAGGTCACCCACCTGCCCTGGCCGGTGACCGTCGCCCTGCAGGCCGGACTGGTCCTGCCGCTGCTGTGGCGGCGGCGAAGGCCGGCACTCGCCTTCGCGGTGATCGCCGCGGTGCTCTTCCTCCAGGTGGTGCTGGGAGTCTGGCTGCGCGCCGACGTCGCCCTGCTGATCGCCCTCTACAGCCTGGTGCTGCACGGACAGCTGCGGCGGCTGCCCGTGGCCTGCGCGGTCACCGCGACCGCCCTCGGCCTGGTCGCCCTGCGGCTGCCGTCCGCGGTGTCCGTCCTGGACGCGCTGTTCTTCCTGTTCAGCATGATCACCGCGGCGGTCGCGCTCGGTCTGGCCGTACGGATCCGCCGCGCCCAGCTCGCCGTCCTGCGTGACCGCGCGACCCGCCTGGAGATCGAACGCGACCAGCGCAGCAAGCTCGCCGCCGCCGCCGAACGCACCCGGGTGGCCCGCGAGATGCACGACATCGTCGGCCACAACCTCTCCGTCATCATCACGCTCGCCGACGGTGGCGCGTACGCGACCGACATCGCACCGGAACGCGGCAAACAGGCCCTGCTGCTCATCGGTGACACCGGGCGTCAGGCGCTGGGTGAACTGCGCCGCATGCTCGGTGTGCTGCGCGAGCAGACCCAGACCCCCGCCGCGCCCCAGCTCAGCCCCCAGCCGGGCATCGCGGACATCGACGCCCTGTGCGCCCGGATCCGCGCCGCCGGTCCCCAGGTCGTCTACCGCACGGGCGGCGAGCTGGACACCCTGGACCGCGGGGTCCAGCTGACGGTGTACCGCATAGTGCAGGAAGCACTCACCAACGCCCTCAAGCACGCGGGCCACGACACCCGTGTCGAGCTCGCGGTCGGCGTCAAGGACACGCGGCTGCACATCGAAGTCCACGACACCGGCCGGGGCGGCGGTACCGTCCCTCCCGGGCCGTCCCAGGAGGAAGGACACGGACTCGCCGGCATGAGAGAACGCGCAGCCCTCTACAGCGGGACCGTCACCGCAGGGCCCGCCCCCGGCGGGGGATGGACGGTGCGGGCCACCCTCGACCTCTCCCCGCCGGCCGAGACCCTGGCCGGGACCGATGTCATCCCGCCGGCCGCCACAGGCGGTGCGGTGTGACCACCGTGCTCATCGTGGACGACCAGCCATTGCAACGCCTCGGCTTCCGGATGCTCCTGGAGAGCACCCCCGACACCGAAGTCGTCGGCGAGGCGGCCCACGGCGCCGACGCCGTGCGCAGGGCCGCCGAACTGCGCCCGGACGTGATCCTCATGGACGTACGGATGCCCGGCATGGACGGCATCGAGGCCACCCGTCGCGTGGTCGCCTCCGGTGACCGCTCCCGCGTCCTCATCCTGACCACGTTCGACCTGGACGAATACGCCCACGCGGCGCTGCGCGCGGGAGCCAGCGGATTCCTCCTCAAGGACGCCCACCCCGAGGAACTGCTGGCCGGCATCCGCGCGGTCGCGGCGGGCGACGCGGTGATCGCCCCGGCACTGACCCGCCGCCTCCTCGACGCCTACGCCAAGCACCTGCCCCGGGATTCGTCCGGCGGGCCGGGTGCGTCGGGTCCAAGGGTGGCGGAAGACCCACGCGTGCGCGCTCTCACCGAACGGGAGTACGAGATCTTCGTCGCCATCGGCCAGGGCTGGAGCAACAGCGAGATCGCCGAGCGTCTGGTCGTCGCGGAATCCACCGTGAAGACCCATGTCGGCCGGGTCCTGGCGAAGGTGGGAGCCCGCGACCGCGTCCAAGCGGTCATCCTCGCCTACGACCTCGGCCTCGCCCACCCGAACCCACCCGACTAGCGGGGCGGCGGGGCGGCGTACGCGGATATGCCGAGCGCCCGCCCTCCCGCTGGGGGAGTCAGAGGGCGGGCGCGCTCAGGGCACCGGCGTGAGCCGAGGACTCAGGCGTTCTTGATCGCCGAGATGTCGAAGGTCAGCTTGATCTTGTCGGAGACGAGGACGCCACCGGTCTCCAGGGCCGCGTTCCAGGTGAGGCCCCACTCGGAGCGCAGGATCTCCGCCTTGCCCTCGAAGCCGACGCGCTCGTTGCCGAAGGGGTCCTTCGCGGAGCCGTTGAACTCCAGGTCGATGGAGAGCGGCTTGGTGACGCCGAGGATCGACAGGTCGCCGGTGATCCGGTAGTCGTCGCCGCCGAGGGCCTCCGCCTTGGTGGAGCGGAAGGTCATCGTCGGGAACTCGTCGGTCTTGAAGAAGTCGGAGCTCTTCAGGTGGCCGTCACGGTCCGCGGAGCCCGTCTCGATGCTGTCCATCTTGACGTCGATCGTGGCGGTGGACTTGGACGGGTCCGTGCCGTCCAGCTGCAGGGTGCCGTCGAAGTCCTTGAAGTAGCCCTTGACGTTCGTCACCATGGCGTGACGGGCGACGAAACCGATCTCCGAGTGGGACGGGTCGATCGTGTATGCGCCGGTGAGCGCGGCGAGTTCGGGGCTCACAGCGGCGGGGGCCGTGGTCGCGGCGGGGGTGTCGGTGGTCTTGCGGCCGAAGATGCCCATGACGTGCTCCTAGGGGGACGGGTCGCGGTTTCGTCGGGAAGCCGAAAACCGCGGCAGAGAGTTTGTTGAAGATTCAACGAGGTCAACAAGGGAGACAGTAGACCTATTCCGTTCAAGTTTCAACATCATCCGCCATGTGTTTACGACGTTACGTTGCGCTTCGCCGACCCGCTTCCCGGCGGTCACTCCCTGCTCTCCCGTGGCAGTCCGCGTATCCTCGCTCCACCTGCACAGGGGTCGGGCCGAAGGCGCGGTGTACTCCGAACGGGTCCCGTTCAAGGCTCCGTGTCACTCTAGGGATGGCATGGGCCCCTCACGAATGTGAGCGGGCTCTCAGCCCGCGACTTTGTGTGACCTCTACAAGCCAGATGCCCTCTGAGCAGTCAGATCGCCTGCATGCCGTCACGGTTCTGTTCAGGGGTACCAGGAAAACGGGCCGGAGACTGTACGGAGTCGACGGCCCGGTTTTCTTGTTCGACTTCGTATGGTCGCTACATGACCGTTTTGGATGAGGCCGCACCCTCAGGCGAACCCACGGACGCACGCGGGCGCGTGGCCGAACTGCACGCGATCCGTGCGGCGGCGCTGCGAGGACCCAGCGAGAAGGCGACCGAGGCGCAGCACGCCAAGGGCAAGCTGACCGCCCGGGAGCGCATCGAGCTGCTTCTCGACCCCGGGTCCTTCCAGGAGGTCGAGCAGCTGCGCCGGCACCGGGCGACCGGGTTCGGCCTGGAGGCCAAGAAGCCGTACACCGACGGTGTCGTCACCGGCTGGGGCACGGTGGAGGGCCGTACGGTCTTCGTCTACGCGCACGACTTCCGTATCTTCGGCGGCGCGCTGGGCGAGGCCCACGCCACGAAGATCCACAAGATCATGGACATGGCCATCGCGGCCGGTGCGCCGCTGGTCTCCCTCAACGACGGCGCGGGCGCCCGCATCCAGGAGGGCGTGAGCGCGCTCGCCGGCTACGGCGGCATCTTCCAGCGCAACACCAAGGCGTCCGGCGTCATCCCGCAGATCTCGGTGATGCTCGGCCCGTGCGCGGGCGGTGCGGCGTACTCGCCCGCGCTGACGGACTTCGTGTTCATGGTGCGTGAGACCTCGCAGATGTTCATCACCGGCCCCGACGTCGTCAAGGCGGTCACCGGTGAAGAGATCACCCAGAACGGGCTCGGCGGCGCCGACGTCCACGCGGAGACCTCCGGTGTCTGTCACTTCGCCTACGACGACGAGGAGACCTGCATCGCCGAGGTGCGCTACCTCCTGTCGATGCTCCCGCAGAACAACCGCGAGAACCCGCCGCACGCGACCTCGCAGGACCCCGCGGACCGCCGCTCGGACGTCCTCCTGGACCTGGTCCCGGCGGACGGCAACCGGCCGTACGACATGACGAAGGTCATCGAGGAACTCGTCGACGACGGCGACTACCTGGAGGTCCACGAGCGCTGGGCCCGCAACATCATCTGCGCGCTGGCCCGTCTGGACGGCCAGGTGGTGGGCATCGTCGCCAACCAGCCGCAGTCCCTCGCGGGCGTGCTGGACATCGAGGCCTCCGAAAAAGCTGCGCGCTTTGTCCAGATGTGTGACGCTTTTAATATTCCGATCGTCACCCTCCTGGACGTTCCCGGATTCCTGCCCGGGGTTGACCAGGAGCACGGCGGGATCATCCGGCACGGCGCCAAGCTGTTGTACGCGTACTGCAACGCGACGGTGCCGCGGATCTCGCTCATCCTGCGCAAGGCGTACGGAGGTGCCTACATCGTCATGGACAGCCAGTCCATCGGGGCCGACCTCACCTACGCCTGGCCCACCAACGAGATCGCGGTGATGGGTGCGGAAGGTGCGGCCAACGTCATCTTCCGCCGGCAGATCGCCGAGGCCGCCGACCCCGAGGCCATGCGCGTACGCATGGTCAAGGAGTACAAGGCCGAACTCATGCACCCCTACTACGCGGCCGAGCGGGGCCTGGTCGACGACGTCATCGACCCGGCGGAGACCCGCGAGGTGCTGATCCGCTCCCTGGCCATGCTGCAGTCCAAGCACGCGGACCTGCCCTCCCGCAAGCACGGCAACCCCCCGCAGTAACCCTGCGGATCCTCCGCGGTACCGCCGCGGAAACCTCTCTCACGGAGACTGAAACCTATGGACACCCCTGACATCCGCGTCGAGAAGGGCCACGCCGAGCCCGAGGAAGTCGCCGCCATCACGGCCATCCTCCTGGCCCGCGCCGCCGCCCAGCCGGACACCACCCCCACCCACCGTGGCCGTGCGAAGGCCGGCTGGCGCCGCCTGGAGCGCGAGCCCGGCTTCCGTGCCCCGCACAGCTGGCACGGCTAGCCCGCGGCGCCTCAGCAACGGGGAAGGGCCCGCTCTGTGAAGAGCGGGCCCTTCCCTTTGTCTTTGTCCCAGGGCGAAGGACTCCCAGAGCGAAGGAAGGGGCGCCCTGTCCACCGTGTGGAGAGGGCGCCCCTTCCGTTGCTTCGCCGCGCGGAGGCGCTACCGCAGACGTGCCATCAGGGCGTGCTCGACCAGCGTGATCAGCGCCGACTTCGCGTCGGCGCGATGCCGGGCGTCCGTCGTGATGATCGGCGTGTCGGGGCCGATCTGAAGGGCTTCACGGACCTCGTCCGGGTTGTAAGGCTGGTTGCCGTCGAAGCCGTTGAGGGCGATGACGAACGGCAGGCCGCTGTTCTCGAAGTAGTCGACCGCGGGGAAGCAGTCGGCGAGACGGCGGGTGTCGACCAGGACGATCGCGCCGATGGCGCCGCGGACCAGGTCGTCCCACATGAACCAGAAGCGGTCCTGACCGGGGGTGCCGAACAGGTACAGGATCAGGTCCTGGTCCAGGGTGATGCGGCCGAAGTCCATGGCGACGGTGGTCGTCGTCTTGTCTCCGGTGTGCGTGAGGTCGTCGATGCCCGCGGACGCGGACGTCATGACGGCCTCGGTGCGCAGCGGGTTGATCTCCGAGACGGCCCCGACGAACGTGGTCTTGCCCACGCCGAAGCCGCCCGCCACCACGATCTTCGCGGACGTGGTGGAGCGGGAAGGCCCTCCGCTAGAGCTTGCGAAGTCCACTGAGCACCCTTTCGAGCAAAGTCACGTCTGGCTGGCCGCCGGCGTTCTCGTCGCCGCCGGGCTGATGGATGGCGACCAGGCCCGCCTCCGCCAAGTCGGCGACGAGAATCCTGGCCACACCGAGAGGGATCGTCAGCAGCGCCGAGATTTCGGCCACCGACTTGATCTCCCGGCAGAGGTTGCAGATCCGCTGATGTTCGGGCAACTGGCCCTGCATCTGGTGCGGTTGTGCGGTGGTGTGCACCAGCGCCTCGATGGCGAGCTGGTAGCGGGGCCTGGTGCGGCCGCCCGTCATCGCGTACGGGCGCACCAGAGGGTTGTTCGACGATCCCGCGGGCGCCGCCTCGGGGGTGCGTCGCTGAGGCTGCACAGGCTGAATGCGCGGCGCCGGCGGCTGGTCGTACGGCGAGGGGCCGGGGCCCTGCGGTGCGTACGGCTGCTGGCGTCGGTGACTC
This sequence comes from Streptomyces sp. NPDC096311, assembly GCF_044763085.1. Taxonomy (NCBI): domain Bacteria; kingdom Bacillati; phylum Actinomycetota; class Actinomycetes; order Kitasatosporales; family Streptomycetaceae; genus Streptomyces; species Streptomyces sp. NPDC096311. Next base: position 240,160 of record NZ_JBIWFN010000009.1, on the reverse strand, counting down.
GGCGCGGAGGGGAAGTTGTATCGGTTCGGGTTCTGTGAACCGTCACCCTGGCCCTGCCCCTGGCCGGGGCCGTACGACCAGTTGCCCGAAGACGAACCGCCTGGGGGTGTTGCCACTTTCTCCTCCTCCGACTGTGCCGGGCACCCATCACTGTGGGACCGCGTCCCGAAACCTTACGGCCCCGGGACGCCAAAACGCACGGTCTGTCTGTTAGTTGAGAAGGCTCCCTTGGAGCTCCGCTCGAAGATCGGGGGTCAGAACCGTACCGGCACGGTCCACCAGAAGGGCCATCTCGTACCCGATGAGACCGATGTCCGCTTCGGGATGTGCAAGGACCGCGAGCGAGGAACCATCAGAAATGGACATGAGGAAGAGGAATCCTCGCTCCATCTCCACAACTGTCTGGTTCACGCTGCCGCCCTCGAAGATGCGGGACGCGCCCGCGGTCAACGAGGTCAGCCCGGACGCGACGGCCGCGAGCTGGTCGGCGCGGTCACGGGGAAAGCCTTCGGACATCGCCAGAAGGAGTCCGTCGGCGGAGACCACCACCGTGTGGGACACCCCGGGGGTGTTGTCCACGAAGTTGGTGATCAACCAGTTGAGGTTCTGCGCCGCCTGGCTCATCGGGCTCACACTAACGCTCCTGGTTGTAGGTGCTGTCAGGACCGAAGCCCTGGCCGTTCGTGTCACTACCTGCATTGCGTCCCTGCTGGACACCGCGGCGCAGGTTGCTCAGCCTGCCCCGGATGTCCTCGGGAGCGCGGGAGACCTGGGGGCCGCCCTGTGGGGTCGTTTCCGCGGTTCCCTCGACCAGATTGGCCTTGGGCACCCGCCGGGGAAGACCGGACGAGGTGACCCCGCCCGCCTTGGGCTTCTTGAGCTGCTCGGCGCGCTGCCAGCGGTTGTCGTTGGACGTACGCCAGTCGTCGTCGCCATTGCTCGCGGTGGCCGCAGGCGGTGCCTGAACCCCCTGGGTGCCCTGGTCCACGGGCCGCTGGCCGTTGGTGCCACTCGCGGAGGATCCGCGGCGCGGCAGCCCGGCGTCGGTCAGCGCATGGGGGGCGGAGGAGGTCGGTCCCGGACGGCTGAAGCCTACGCGGTCCTGCTCACTCACGTCAGCGGCCTGCGAAGAGTCCGCTTCGGGAGCGTACTCGGACGGGTAGCCGCTCCGGTACGAGTCCTGCTGCGGCCAGTCGTCCTGGTAGGACGGCTCGTCGAAGGTCGAGAAGGTGTCCGAAGCGGAACTCCGGGCTCCCGTGTGCTCCTCCTGGACCGGCTCCGCATACGCGGGTTCCGGGTAGCCGCCGTTCGACGGGAAGTACGTCTCGTCGTACGTCCCCTGCTGCGGTTCCTCGTACCCCGTCTGCTGGTCGTACGAGGCCTGCTGCTCCTCGTAGGCACCCTGGCCGTTGTCGTACCCGGGCTGCCCGTTGCCGTAGGCGGCCTGAGCGTCGTCGTACGCGGGCTGGGGGGCCTCGAAACCCTCCGGGTACCTCGGCGGCTCGATGGCCTCCGGCTGACCCTGTGCCTGGGCCTCCAGGGCCGCACGGCGCTCCTCACGCATCAGCGAGCGCCCCACGGGGTCCAGCTCGCGGATGTCGTCGGGGACCTCCGTGTAGCGGCTGTCGTCGAATCCGAGTTCGGCGGCGGTGCGCATCGGCTGGGCCTGGGACTGGAAGGCTTGCTCCGGCTGGAAGCCCTGCGGCTCCGGGATGATCTGCGAGACGGTGAACTCGTCGCGCTGGAGCTGCTGTTCGCCGCCGCCACCACCGTGGGTGATCGCGTCGGGGAGCATGACGAGGGAGGTCGTACCGGCCTGCTCGCCGGAGGGGCGCAGCTGGACGCGGATGCCGTGCCGGTCGGACAGCCGGCCGACCACGAACAGGCCCATGCGCTGCGAGATCGCGGCGTCCACGGTCGGCGGGTTGGCCAGCTTGTGGTTGATGTCCGCGAAGTCCTCGGCGGTGAGGCCGATGCCCTTGTCGTGGATCTCGACCATGATGCGGCCGTCGGGCAGCCGGGTCGCGGTGACGCGGACCTTGGTCTGCGGGGAGGAGAACGTGGTGGCGTTCTCCAGGAGCTCGGCGAGCAGGTGCACGAGGTCGGTCACGGCACGGCCGTGGATCTCGGCCTCCGGGACGCCGGAGAGCTCGACGCGCTCGTACTGCTCCACCTCGGAGGAGGCGGCGCGCAGGACGTCCACGAGGGGCACCGGCTGGTCCCAGCGGCGGCCGGGCTCCTCGCCCGCGAGGACGAGGAGGTTCTCGCCGTTGCGGCGCATACGGGTCGCGAGGTGGTCCAGGCGGAAGAGGTTCTCCAGCTGGTCCGGGTCGGCCTCGTTGTTCTCCAGGTCGGTGATGAGGGTCAGCTGGCCCTCGATCAGGGACTGGTTGCGGCGCGACAGGTTGGTGAAGATCGCGTTGATGTTGCCTCGCAGGAGGGCCTGCTCGGCGGCCAGCCGGACGGCCTCGCGGTGGACCTGGTCGAAGGCGCGGGCGACTTCGCCGATCTCGTCCGTGGTGGTGATCGGGATCGGTTGGACGCGGGTGTCGACACGGCCCGGGTCGGTGCGCGAGAGCTGGTCGACCAGCATCGGCAGACGCTGCTCGGCGACCCCGAAGGCCGCGTTGCGCAGCTGGCGCATCGCGCGGCTCATCTGGCGGGCCATGAGCCCGGCCAGGATGAAGGCGGCGAGCAGGGAGATGACGACGATGGCGCCGTTGATGTAGGCCCGGCGCTGGGCGTCGGAGGCGATGTTTCCGGCTTCGGTGACGGCCCGGTCGATGAGTTCGTTCTCGACCTGGCTGTAGCCCTGGAACTTGAGGGTGGCGGCAGCCATCCACGTCTCGGGGGTGATGCCCTGCGCGGCGAGCTGGGTGGGCGTGGCGCCGCTGGCGATCGCCTGGATCATCCCGTCCATGGCGGGCGGCGTCACGAAGGTGCCGCCCGCGGCCTCGGTCTTGCTCTTGGCCGCGGCCAGCTGGCTCTTGCCCTCGGCGGTCTTCTGCTCCATGACCGTGCTGAGCCGGGCGGCGTCCGCCTCGGTACCACCGGCGACGTACTCCTGAAGAGCGATGTTCTCCAGGTATGCGTACGAGGTGAAGGAGGTGACCTGCAGTGCGTGGTTCTTCGTGTCGGTGCTGGGCTTGACCAGCAGGTGGGTGCCGATCGAACGCTGCAGCGACTCGGCGCCCTTGCCCAGTCCGATGGCGTACACCGTACGGCCGTAGCTCGTGATGTTGCCGGTGCCCAGGCCCAGCTCGTTCGAGAACTCCGAGAGGAGATGCTCGATGGTGACGTAGCCCTCTTCGGTCTTCACCGGGTCCATGGACTTGGTGAAGGCGGCCTTGCGGATCTGGTCCAGCTGGGGCTCGGCCTTCACCACCAGGCTCAGCCGACGCTGAAGACCCGCCGTGGACGGCATGCCGACTACTTCCTTGTGGAAGGCGTCGGCCATCTGGTCGGTGGTCGCGCGGACCTTCTTGACCGTGGCGTTGTTCCGGTAGCCCTTGAGCAGTGGCTCGGCGGACACGTCGCGCTCGTTCATCAGAGCCTCGGCGTAGTCGCTGGCGGCCGCCACGATCTTCGCGACCTTCTCGGCGTCGCGGGCCTGCTGCCAGGTGTCGATCGAGCTCTTCACCTGGAAGCCGCCCATGATGAGGCCGACGATCACGGGTATGAGCAGGATCGCGTTCAGCCTGGTGGGTACGCGCCAGTTACGGGGGGACAGACGACCGCCGCTCGGCGCGGGCGCCGGCGTGGGCTCCGCGACGGGCACCTGTGCGGGCGCCGCGCCGCGCGGCGGCGGGGTGAAGTTGCCCCGTGCCGACGGCTCGGGACCGTTCTTGCTTCGCCTCACTCGACCAACAACCTCTCGGCGTCGGCACCTACGTTGTGCCGCGGTGTCTCCAGCGCCCTTGACTACTGGGCAGTTCAGCGCATTCCAGCACGTCAGGCAGCGCCCTTCCAAACACTCGGAACCGCTCGTTCCGGGTGACGTATCCCCTAGATAAAACGGTCATAAAGAGCGAGCCCCGTCAAAAGACGGGGCTTTTGTGAGCGCAGCGACACCGAACGACCGCGATGCGTGTCGGTGTCCACCGAATTCCATGTCGAAACGTTATGAACACTGTGGCCGACCGTGTCAAACGACACAGCCGGCTCCAATGTCCCTACGACAACTGTCTTATGAAGCTGTCGACTTGAGTGCTACCGCAGACGTGCCATGAGCGCGTGCTCGACCAGCGTGATGAGTGCGCTCTTCGCATCCGCACGGTGCCGGGCGTCCGTCGTGATGATCGGGGCGTCCGGTCCGATCTGGAGCGCCTCGCGCACCTCTTCGGGGTTGTAGGGCTGATGTCCGTCGAAGCCGTTGAGGGCGATGACGAACGGCAGGCCGCTGTTCTCGAAGTAGTCGACCGCGGGGAAGCAGTCGGCGAGACGGCGGGTGTCGACCAGGACGACGGCACCGATGGCGCCGCGGACCAGGTCGTCCCACATGAACCAGAAGCGGTCCTGACCCGGCGTACCGAAGAGGTACAGGATCAGGTCCTGGTCCAGGGTGATGCGGCCGAAGTCCATGGCGACGGTGGTCGTCGTCTTGTCTCCGGTGTGGGTGAGGTCGTCGATGCCCGCGGACGCGGACGTCATGACGGCCTCGGTGCGCAGCGGGTTGATCTCCGAGACGGCGCCGACGAACGTGGTCTTGCCCACGCCGAAGCCGCCCGCCACCACGATCTTCGCGGAGGTGGTCGTCCGACCTCCGTCAGAGCTTGCGAAGTCCACTGAGCACCCTTTCGAGCAAAGTCACGTCCGGCGCGCCGCCGTTGTTCTCATCGCCGCCAGGCTGGTGAATGGCGACGAGTCCGGCCTCCGCGAGGTCCGCGACGAGGATCCTGGCCACGCCCAGCGGCATGGACAGGAGGGCCGACACCTCGGCCACCGACTTGACCTCACGGCAGAGGTGGCAGATCCGCTGGTGCTCGGGGAGCAGCCCCATCAACTGCGCGGGGTCGGCCGTAGTGCTGATCAGTGCCTCGATGGCGAGTTGGTACCGCGGCCGGGTCCGGCCGCCGGTCATCGCGTACGGACGTACCAGCGGCTGGTCGCCCTCATCCCCGTACGGCTGTGCGTACGGATCATGAGAGGCGGTGGGCGGGGTCATGAATCCTCCGGGCGGGACAGCAAGTCGGTCATTCGTGCCGTCTGTTGGGGCCGGTGGGGGGATTGTGGCGGCCGGACGGTGATTTCGTGCAGTCTCTAGAACCAGGGCCCTTTAGTGGAGCAGACTTCCCTGGAGTTCAGCGCGCAGGTCCGGCGTGAGTACGGCACCCGCCCGGTCGACGAGCAGCGCCATCTCGTAACCGACAAGGCCGATGTCGCACTCCGGGTGGGAGAGGACCGCCAGGGACGAGCCGTCCGAGACGGACATGAGGAAGAGAAAGCCGCGCTCCATTTCGACGACCGTCTGGGCCACCGTGCCGCCCTCGAAGATCCGGGAGGCCCCGGCGGTCAGCGAGGTCAGGCCGGAGGCGACGGCCGCAAGCTGGTCGGCGCGGTCGCGTGGGAATCCTTCGGACATGGCCAGAAGGAGCCCGTCGGCGGACACGACGACGGTGTGGGACACCCCGGGGGTGTTGTCCACGAAGTTGGTGATCAACCAGTTCAGGTTCTGTGCCGCCTGGCTCATCGGGCTCAACTAACGCTCCTGCTGGTGAGTGGGGCTGGGGAAGCTGCCGGTCTGGCCGGTACCGGCCTGTCGACCCTGCTGAATGCCCCTACGGAGATTGGTCAGCCGGCCGCGTACGTCATCAGGCGCACGGGAGACCTGCGGACCGGTTTGGTGCTGTTGCTGCTGTGCCGTGCCCGCGACGAGGTTGGCTCGCGGGACGCGGCGCGGCAGGCCTGAGGTGGTGACCCCGCCCGCCGACGGTTGACGGACGCGTTCTGCCTGCCGGACGAGGTCGTCGTTCGGCGAGGTGCGCCAGTTGGCGGAGGCCGGTGCGGCGGCCGGCCGTTGCGGTGGTGCTGTGGGGGTCTGAGGCGGCTGCTGCGCGGGCTGCGAGCCGTTGGTGTGGACGCCGTTGTTCTGGGCGCCGTGGTGAGCTCCGTTGGGGGAGCCGTTCTGGGAGCCGTTCGCCTGACCGTGGAACCAGTTGGTCTCCAGCGTGTCGTACAGCGGCGTACGTCCGTCACCCGGCCCCGTCGCCGGCGGCAGCGCCTCGGGCTCCTGGGGCCGCGTGGGCCGCTGCTGCGGGGGCGCCGGACGCTCGAACTGGCCGGTGGACGAGGGGTCCTGGCGGTTGCCGTAGCCGGGCGTCGCGAACTGGCCGGTCGACGAGGGGTCCTGGCCGTTGCCGTAACCCGGCCGGGCGAACTGGCCGGTGGACGACGGGTCCTGGGAGGCGCCGTAGCCCGGGGTCGCGAACTGGCCCGTGGTCGACGGGTTCGGGGCGGCCGGAGCCGTGCCCGAGGAGCCGTACACGTCGGGGCGGACGAACTGACCGTTGTTCTGCCCGTTGTTCTGCGGCGTGTTCATGCCGGGGCGCGGGGCGTCGAAGTCGGGACGGGGGAACCCCGAGGTGGCTGCGGGACCCTGGCGGTCGTCGATCCGCGGCATCTCCGAGGTCGCCGCCGGGTCCTGCCGGTCGTCGATCCGGGGCATGCGCGAAGTGGAGTCGGGTTCCTCGTGACCGCGCGGGGTGTCGAGGGACGCGCGCGGCACCGGCGGCTGTGCGTTGTCGTCGCTCCAGCTCGGCCGGGACTGCTGCGGGCTGCCACCGGGCAGCTCGGCACGCGGACCACCGCGTCCGGGCAGCTGCGGCCTGCGACGGCCGCCGCCCTTGTTGCCCGCGGGCTGCTGCGGAGGAGTGGCCGCGGGGCCGCTGTTGTCACCGAAGTCGAAGCCCTGGCGGGGCGCGGGTCCGTCGCCGAAGCCTTGGGGGGTACCGGTTCCGGCAGCCTGCAGGCCCTGCGGTCCCTGTCCGAAGGCACCCGCACCGGCCGGGGCCGGCCTGCCCTGGTTGCCGGGACCCTGCGGTCCACGCGCCGCACCCGGGGCACCCGGGCGACCGCCCTGGTTGCTGCCGGGGAGCGCAGCTCGCGGACCCTGACCGGCGCCGACCTGTCCGCGCTGCGGCGGGGCACCGAGCAGACCGCCACCACCGGCGGGGGCACCCGCCCCGAGGGACGGACCGCCACCCTGGCCGCCGCGGCGGGCCGCCGCGACACCGGCCGAGGCCTGTGCGGCGGCCGGACCACCGGAACCGCCCGGACCCGGCTTGCCCGGAGCCTTCTTGCCGCCCTGGGCGACATCGACGGGGAGCATGACGAGCGCGGTGGTGCCACCGGAGTCGGACGGACGCAGCTGGATGCGGATGCCGTGCCGCTGCGACAGACGACCGACCACGAACAGACCCATGCGGCGGGAGACGGAGACGTCCACGGTGGGCGGCGAGGCGAGCCGCTCGTTGATCGCGGCCAGGTCCTCGGGGGAGAGGCCGATACCGGTGTCGTGGATCTCGATCAGCACGCGGCCGTCGGGCAGCGCGTGACCGGTGACCTTGACCTTGGTCTGCGGGGAGGAGAACGAGGTGGCGTTCTCGAGGAGCTCGGCGAGCAGGTGCACGAGGTCGTTGACTACCCGGCCGGCGACCTGCGTCGTCGGGACCGAGGACAGCTCGATGCGCTCGTACTGCTCCACCTCGGAGGCGGCGGCGCGGAGCACGTCGACCAGCGGGACCGGGCGGGTCCAGCGGCGGCCGGGCTCTTCACCGGCGAGAACGAGGAGGTTCTCACCGTTACGGCGCATGCGGGTCGCGAGGTGGTCGAGCTTGAAGAGGGAGGACAGCTGGTCCGGGTCGGCCTCGCGGGACTCCAGCTCGGAGATGAGCGAGAGCTGACGCTGGATGAGGCCCTGGGAGCGGCGCGAGAGGTTGGTGAACATCGCGTTGACGTTGCCTCGCAGGAGGGCCTGCTCGGCGGCCAGTCGTACGGCCTCGCGGTGCACGTCGTCGAAGGCCGCGGCCACCTGGCCGATCTCGTCCCGGGAGTGCACACCGACGGACTCGACGGAGGTGTCGACGTCCTGCGGGTCGGACTCGGAGAGCTGCTTGACCAGCTCGGGCAGGCGGTCCTGGGCGACCTTGGTCGCGGTGTCCTGGAGCCGGCGCAGCGAGCGGATCATGGAGCGGGCCACGACGAAGGCGCCGACCAGCGAGACGCCGAGGACCAGCAGGATCAGCGCACCGGAGATGATCGCTTCCTGCTGGGAGGCGTTCTTCAGCTCACGGGCCTTCTGCTCCATCTGGTTGAGCAGCGTCAGCTCGATCTTCGACATCTGCTCGATCTTGGCCGTGTCGTCGTCGACCCAGTCCCTGTACGAGCGCTGGTCCTGGGTCCGCAGACCGCCCGTCGAGCCGAGCACGCGGTTGGCGTACGCGTCGGCCGACTGGATGGTCGGGTTGCCCTGGTCGATCGGCTTGGTGAGGTCTTCCGCCCCGGAGCCGTAGATGCTCGCGAAGCTGGTGCGCTCGGAGGCCTCGCTGTCCTGCGCGGAGTTCGCGTACAGCCGGTCGTTCTCGGAGAGGGTGCCGAAGGTGGTGTTGTTCGCGGGCAGCGCGGCGGCGATGACGGCGCGCTGGACGGAGGCGTACTCCTTGGCCGAGGAGAAGGCCGACAGGGCGCGGGTGCGCGAGATCATCTCCGGGTTGCTGGTCGCCTCGGCCATGTCCTGGGAGAGGCCGATCAGCTGGGTGATGAGGCGGTGGTACCCGTCGACCGTCTGCGAGGAGTTCTTGGAGTCGCTGTAGGCGCCGTTGCGGATGGTGCTCAGCTTGTTCAGCTCGCCGGCGATGGCCACGAGGCTGTCACGGACACCGGTGAGCTGTCCGTTCGCGCTGGCGGTGTCGATCTCCTGCGTGCCCTGGATGAACTGCTGCTTGGCGACGTCCGTCGCGTCGCGGACACCCTTGACCGTGATGTCGTTGGGCTTCGCGCCGTGCGCGAGCGGGCCGGCCGACTGGTCGCGCTCCTTCTGGAGGGCGGCGGCGAGCTCGGTCGCCTGCTGGGTCATGTCGGTCAGCAGCTTCATGTTGTCGAGCTGCTGGATGTCGTCCATCGACTGGTTGATGCGCAGGGCACCCAGGGTGGTGGCGGCGACCACGGGGAGCGCGAGCAGCGACACCAGACGCGTGGAGATGCGCCAGTTGCGCAGAGCTATTCGGGGGCCGGGGCCGGGGGGACCCTGCGGCTTCGCGGGTGGTTGGTCGGGAGTCGTCGCGCCGGGGCGCGCGGAGCGCTCACCGCCGCCGAGCTCTGATTGTCCCGGGTTCTGGGCGTGCTGGGGCGAGGAACCGCGGTCGGTCCCGCCGTGCGGCTCCGGCTCCGCCGAAGCGCTGCCATCCCTCTTGAAACGTCCCTGCACTAGCGTCGCAACCTCTGGACCAGGCGCCCCTCCGCGAAAACGGCGGGACGGTGTCGGCGTCGTTCAGGGGCGCAGATACGCCCCCAGGTGTGGTCGTGAGTGACCGGCGCTGCTCCCCCTTCCCGCCGCCACCCGGCGCTGAGTCGCGCCCCCTGTGCGCCGGTTGGATCCCGCGGCGGTCCGTGGAATTCCAGCACAGTGCAGGATCTCCAACAAGGCCCATGTACCAGGCTGTGACCACCGTGACAGCTTGTGAGGGATGCGTTACGAGACGTAGAAAGTGATCTCATACATAAGGGGCGTATGCCTACGAGCCATGGGCGCGCGAGGGGTGTCCCAGTCGCGATGATCAGGAGCGGAATGTTGGGTTCAGTAGAGCAATGTCCGTTTCGTCGCGACGAGTTGGCGGCCTGAATTGACCGGTTTGCCTGCTAGTAAGTGAGGAAACTCACATGGCGATCATGCGGTCTTCACGGCTCCGACCGGGAATTGCATGTTTAGCCTGACGCTTTACAGGGATGGCAAATCCGACAACCCGCGCCGACCAGGCGGTCCTTGACCTCCCGCGGCGCCCACCACCACGAGGTCTAGGACAACAGTGAAGACGACGATGATGTTCCGCAACATAGCCAACCCGCGACGCACCACGCTGGCGCACCTCGAGGACGCCGACGCGCTGCAGACGCCGGAGCAGCCGGAGCACTCGGTCGACCTCCCCGCCCAGACCGCCAACCCCCGCCGCACCATCCTGATGGAAGCCCCGGTCACGGCCGCCGCCGAGTAGTACGCACGCGGAGCGCCGCCGACTCACCGCGGCGACGGACGGCCGCCACCCACGGCGTGCGGCCGCCATCCACGGCGTGCGGCCGCCATCCACGGCGTGCGGCCGCCATCCACGGCGTGCGGCCGACCGGCAAGGCGGCTGACCGCCGGGCACCACCCGCGCATCGCGGTTCTCCGGCACACGCGGCCGAGGGGCGATGTCACCCGCGGCCGAAGGCCGGTGTCACACGCGGCTTGCGGCCCACCGGCAGCGCGGCCAGGGGCCGACCGCCACCCGGTCGACGGCCGCCCGCTCCATGTCGTCGGGGGGCCGATGTCGCACACGGCTTGCGGCCCACCGGCGGATATACGCGAGGCTCGCCCCCCTCCCCGCGTTAGCCTGGAGCGTCAGACTCCAGCCAGCTCAGTGAGGGGCGCAAGGATCCCGTGCGCATCGCCAGGTTCTCCATCGACGGCAACGTCGCTTTCGGCGCGGTCGAGGGCGACAAGCCGGACGAGCTCGTCCTCGACATCATCAAGGGCATTCCGTTCGCGGACTTCGAGCTCTCCGGTACGAAGGTCCCGCTGAGCAAGGTGCGGCTGCTGCCGCCGGTGCTCCCCAACAAGGTCGTGGCCTTCGGCCGCAACTACGCGGAGCACGCGAAGGAACTCGGCAACGAGGTGCCCGACGCCCCGTTCGCCTTCTTCAAGCCGTCGACCTCGGTGATCGGCCCCGGCGACGAGATCCAGTACCCCTCCTTCTCCAGCGAGCTGCACCACGAGGCCGAGCTCGCCGTGGTCATCGGCCGCATGTGCCGCGAGGTCCCGCGCGAGCGCGTCAAGGACGTCATCCTCGGTTACACCTGCGCCAACGACGTCACCGCGCGCGACGTCCAGAAGCGCGAGAAGCAGTGGGCCCGGGCCAAGGGCTTCGACAATTCCTGCCCGCTCGGCCCCTGGGTGGAGACGGACCTCGACCTCGCCGCGATCGCCGAGGGCATCACGATCCAGTGCACGGTCAACGGCGCGCAGCGCCAGCTCGGCCGCACCAGCGAGATGATCCACTCCATCGAGGACCTGATCGTCAACATCACCGAGGCCATGACGCTGCTCCCCGGCGACGTGATCCTCACCGGCACCCCGGCTGGGGTCGGTCCCCTGAACGTCGGCGACGAGGTCGCCGTCACCATCGAAGGCATCGGCACTCTCACCAACAAGGTGATCAAGCGTGGCTAACGCGAACTCCCCCAAGTCCTCGACTCCGCTCGGACAGGGGGTGCCCCCACGCGTACGTTTCTGTCCGTCCCCGACCGGCAACCCCCACGTGGGCCTGGTCCGCACCGCCCTGTTCAACTGGGCGTTCGCCCGGCACAACGAAGGCAGCGGAGCCAAATTCGTATTCCGCATCGAGGACACCGACGCGGCCCGCGACTCCGAGGAGTCGTACAACCAGCTGCTCGACTCGATGCGCTGGCTGGGCTTCGACTGGGACGAGGGCCCGGAGATCGGCGGCCCGCACGCGCCGTACCGCCAGTCGCAGCGCATGGACATCTACAAGGATGTCGCCCAGAAGCTGCTGGACGCAGGCCACGCGTACCGCTGCTACTGCTCCACCGAGGAGCTGGACGCCCGCCGCGAGGCCGCCCGCGCCGCCGGCAAGCCCTCCGGCTACGACGGCCACTGCCGCGACCTCACCGACGAGCAGACGGCCGCCTACGTGGCCGAGGGCCGCACGCCCATCGTCCGCTTCCGGATGCCCGACGAGGCGATCACCTTCACGGACCTGGTCCGCGGCGAGATCACCTACCTCCCGGAGAACGTTCCGGACTACGGCATCGTCCGGGCGAACGGCGCACCGCTCTACACGCTGGTCAACCCGGTCGACGACGCCCTGATGGAGATCACCCACGTCCTGCGCGGTGAGGACCTGCTCTCCTCCACCCCGCGGCAGATCGCCCTCTACAAGGCGCTGATCGAGCTGGGCGTGGCCAAGGAGACCCCCGCCTTCGGCCACCTGCCGTACGTCATGGGCGAGGGCAACAAGAAGCTCTCCAAGCGCGACCCGGAGTCCTCGCTCAACCTCTACAGGGAGCGCGGTTTCCTCCCCGAGGGTCTGCTGAACTACCTCTCCCTGCTCGGCTGGTCGCTCTCGGCGGACCGCGACATCTTCTCCATCGACGAGATGGTCGCCGCCTTCGACGTCACGGACGTGAACCCGAACCCGGCCCGCTTCGATCTGAAGAAGTGCGAGGCGATCAACGCCGACCACATCCGCCTGCTCGACGTGAAGGACTTCACCGAGCGCTGCGCCCCCTGGCTGCGAGCCCCGTTCGCCCCCTGGGCCCCGGAGGACTTCGACGAGGCGAAGTGGCAGGCGATCGCCCCGCACGCCCAGTCGCGGATGAAGGTCCTCTCCGAGATCACGGACAACGTCGACTTCCTGTTCCTGCCGGAGCCGGCCGTCGACGAGGCCTCCTGGACGAAGGCCATGAAGGAGGGCAGCGACGCCCTGCTCCGCACGGCCCGCGAGAAGCTGGACGCCGCCGACTGGTCCTCCCCGGAGTCCCTCAAGGAGGCCGTCCTGGCCGCCGGTGAGGAGCACGGCCTCAAGCTCGGCAAGGCCCAGGCACCGGTCCGTGTCGCCGTCACCGGCCGCACCGTGGGCCTGCCGCTCTTCGAGTCCCTGGAGATCCTGGGCAAGGAGAAGACCCTGGCCCGCGTCGACGCCGCACTGGAGCGGCTCACCGCATAGGCACATGGTGTACGCACAGGGGGGCGGTGTCCGGTTCGGACGCCGCCCCCCTGGTGTGCGCCGATCCGTCACCCGGAGTTCACCATTTCCGTCAACTCCCGCTCTGGCGGAGCAGTTGTATGTCCCCCGTGCTCATGATGCGTCTGTGCACCATGTCTCAGGGGAGGGGAACGTGACCCGTTCACGAAGACTTGCCGCAGTGGCCCTCAGTGGGGTCGTGGCCCTGTCGTGCGCCGTGCTCACCACGCCCGCGCACGCCGCGCCGAGTGTCGACACACCCGTGGCCACCGTCCAGCTGAGCAGCACGCTGCCGACCGAGATCGACTACACCTGGGCGGGATCCTCCGGGTTCCGCTACCGGCTGCCCGAGAGCTCGGGAACGCTCCAGTGGGCCGACTACCCGGGTGTCACGCCGCCTGCGCACGCGGGCCCGGACGACCTGACCAGCGGCACCGACGTCATCACCAGCGTCTCCGGCGCCACCGTGACCCAGCAGCACCGCTCCACCGGCGTGAGCGCCACGGTCACCGTCCCGTCCGGCCAGACGTACCGGGCCGCCTCCGGCTGGAGCGTGCTCACCCAGGACGCCGCGGGCGCCCCGCACGTGCTGCGTGCCGCCGCCGACGGCACCACCACCGATCTTCCGGTGACCGGGCTCCCCGACGCTGCCCAGCTGACCGGCACTTTCGTCACCGGCGGCTCGGTGCGCCGCCTCGCCGTCGTCTACACCCTCGACGGCGCCACCGACGTGGGGCTCGTGGACCTCGCGGACGGGACCTTCCGTACGTACCTCACCGGCGTCGGCAACGCGCCCCGGATCGTCTTCAACGACCGCTGGGTGGTCAACGGCACCAAGGCGATCCGCGTGGACTCCGCCCCCGGTACCGCCCCCAGCACCATCACGGCGTCTTTCCTGGGCGAGGCGCAGGCCGTGGTCGGCGACCAACTCCTCACCGGCAACGCGATGTTCCTGCCCGGCGGCGCCACCCCCGAACTCACGGCCGTCTCGCTCACCGACAACACGGCCCACACCCTGCTCGCCAACTCCAAGGGCTCCTTCCTGGCCACCCCGGACGGCGGCGCCCTTGCCACCGCAGGACCGTCGAGCGTCGACTGGCATGTGTACCGGGTCACCCCCGCCGGGGACGGCTCCGCCACCACCGAGAAGGCGCTCGACCTGCCCGCCGCGCAGGCCGCGCTGGACGGCATGACGCTCGCCGGGGGCGAGCTGCTGATGTACGGCAACACGACGCACACCGGCGGCATCTACGGCTTCTACGGCATCCCGCTGGACACCGCCGGCAGGTCCACCGGCCTGCAGTCCCGTCACGGCCCGACACTCCAGGGCTCGACCTGCCCGGGCGGCGACGCCGCGTGCCCGCAGCTCGAAGCGCTGGGCGACGGCCGGGTGGCCTACCTCTGGACCGACGCCCAGGGCGAGGAGCATGTCCTGGCCGTCGGGCTCGACGCGACGACCATCGCCGACGAGCCCACCGGCGACGCGGGCGGCCGCATCGGCACCGGCACCGGGCGCTACGTCCTCTACAACGGCGGCACCCCCGGCAGCCAGCGGGTCGCCGACTTCCCGCGCGGCGCCACCGCCGGCGGGACCGCGCTCGACCGCACCCGCACCGCAGCCGCGGTCTGGGGCCAGCGCCTGTGGACCCCCGGCAGTACTCAGGGCACCGTCGTGGCGTACGACCTCAAGGCCAAGAAGAACGTCGCCACCGTCGACACCGGGGCCCCCTGCACGCCCAGCGAGCTCCAGGCCGTCAACGCCTGGCTGTACTGGAGCTGCGGCTCGGCCGGCCCCGCGGGCGTCTACGACCGTGCCGCGAACCGCGCCATCACCGTTCCGTCCGGGCAGGCCCGCCTCGCCGACGGCTATCTCGTCCGTGAGAACCGCACCACGCACGAGCTGCTGCTCACCGACTTCCACACCGGCACGGCGACCACCCGGACCGTGGCCGTGCTGCCCACCGCGGACCAGAACACCGGCGGCAGCACCGGCCGCTGGGCGGTCGACCGGTTCGGCGGCAACGTCGCCTACCTCACGGACAGGCGTCAGGTGGCGATCGTCACGGCGGGCGTGCCGACCTCGGCGCTCGCCCAGATGGAGGCACAGACCGACCCGCAGCCGGGCGGCCCCACCACCGCGAACCCCTGGCGGCCCGTGTGGCAGCTGAACAAGCCCTCGACATGGCGGCTGACCCTGAGCAACGCCTCCGGCACCGTCGTGCGCACCCTTACCGGCGCCTCCACCGCCGCCGCGGTCCGCCCCGCCTGGGACGCCCGTACGGACTCCGGCACTTTCGTTCCGCCCGGTACCTACACCTGGAAGCTGACCGCCGAGCCGCGCGACGGCCAGGGGCCGGCCCTCGCCCTGACCGGTACGACCACTGCCGGCTGAGGGACAGCCACCCGCGCCCGGGGATACGGTCGGTGCATGAGCATCGACGCGGTGGTCTGGGACATCGACGACACGATCTTCGATTACACGGCCGCGGACCGGGCGGGCATGCGGAACCATCTGGCGGCCGAGGGCCTGCTCGGCGGCGCGTCCGTCGAGCAGGCCCTCGCGCGCTGGCGCGAGGTCACCGACGCGCAGTGGGCGCGGTTCTCGGCGGGTGAGACGGACTGGCAGGGCCAGCGCAGGGAACGCGTCAGGGTGTTCCTGGAGGAGCCGCTGAGCGACACCGAGGCCGACGCCTGGTTCGACCGTTACATCACACACTACGAGTCCGCCTGGAGCCTTTTCCCGGACGTCCTGCCCGTCCTGGACAGCCTCGTCGCCAGCCACCGGCACGCGGTCCTGTCCAACTCCAGCCTCCTCGTGCAGGACCGCAAGCTGCGGGTCCTCGGTGTGCACGACCGCTTCGAGGCGATCCTGTGCGCCGCCGAGCTCGGCGTCTCCAAGCCCGCCGCGGCCGCCTTCCACGCGGCCTGCGAAGCCCTGGAACTGCCGCCGCACCGGGTCGCCTACGTCGGTGACCACCCGGAGATCGACGGACGGGGCGCCGCCGAGGCCGGCCTGCTCTCCGTCTGGATCGACCGGGACGGCACTCGCACCGCCGCAGGCGGTCCACCCATGGGTCCGCACCGGATCGCCTCGCTGGCCGAACTCCCCGCGATCCTCGGCGTCGATACCCGTTTTGGAGCGCCGTCCACCTTCAGGTAATGTTCTTCCTGCGCCACCGAGTGCGGGCCGAAGGGCCGGGACTCGGAGGCGCTAGCTAAAACAAGATCCCCGCAAGGGATTGAGTTTCAGTGGCCTATGGTGTAATTGGCAGCACGACGGTTTCTGGTTCCGTTAGTCTAGGTTCGAGTCCTGGTAGGCCAGCTCGCAGAGCTCATCTGCAAACGCGGAGATCAACTCCGCAACGCCCCCGTTGTGTAGCGGCCTAGCACGCTGCCCTCTCACGGCAGTAGCGCCGGTTCGAATCCGGTCGGGGGTACAGATCCTTCCCAGGAAGACAGTCCGGGTCGCACCCGCTGTCTCTCATGCAGGATCGCTAGGGCCCCCGTTGTGTAGCGGCCTAGCACGCTGCCCTCTCACGGCAGTAGCGCCGGTTCGAATCCGGTCGGGGGTACTGGTCTAAACCATTTATGGTCTAAACCACCATGGGCTATGGTGTAATTGGCAACACTCCGGTTTCTGGTACCGTCATTCTAGGTTCGAGTCCTGGTAGCCCAGCTCGGATCTGCGGAAACGCAAGATCCAAGGCCCCCGTTGTGTAGCGGCCTAGCACGCCGCCCTCTCAAGGCGGTAGCGCCGGTTCGAATCCGGTCGGGGGTACAGAGTCCTACGGGCCTCCACTTCGGTGGGGGCCCGTAGGCGTTTCCGAGCCGGCCCGCGCGCCGTCGTACGGCCCGACGCGCCCGGCCCGTACGACCGCTCACTCGATGCCGTACCGCCGCGCCGACTCCTGCTCCTGCGCCAGCCGGTGCAGCGCCCGCAGCACCGGCTCGAAGAGCACGGCCGAGGCGACCGCAGTCTCCACCCGCTCCGCGTCGGATGTGTGTGTCTCCAGGTAGTCCAGGTCCCGCATCGCCACCTGGTGCATCAACTCCGCGTACGGCGCGAGGAGTTCGGCGTCCCAGGAATAGCCGAGCCGGATCAGCGTGGCCACCGCCGCCACCAGCGAACGGTGCACGGGGGAGAGGGGCGCGAGCTCCCGTGCGGTCTCCCAGCCCAGGTCCGCCAGTAGTTGGTCCACCTCGCGGCGTGCGGACCGGACGGCCGGGTCCTGATCGTCGGGTTCGGGCTCCTGTGGCAGCGCCCACAGGGCCGCGCCGAGCCGGATCGTCCGGCCCAGGGACTCGTCGTCGACGTGTCCGAGAATCTCCCGGGCCGTGGCCACCGGCACCCGGCCCACCTGGATCAGTGCCCGCACCAGCCGCAGCCGGCGCAGATGGCTCTCGTCGTAGTCCGCCGTCGTCGTGTTGACCTGGCGCCCGGGAGTCAACAGCCCTTCCCGCAGGTAGTACTTGATCGTCGCGGTGGACACCCCGCTCCGCTCGCTCAACTCCGACAGCCGCATCTCTTGCGCCCTTCCTTGGGTGGCGGCACTATCCAAGCATGGCGCCATTGGATAGCGCCGCTCGCCAATGGAGGGGGACGAGATGTCCGGTACCCGGGTGACCGCAGGCCGTACCACCGCAGCAGCCCAGGGGGACGTGGTCGTCCTGCTGATCGGCATGCGCGTCAACCACTTCTGGGCGGTGCACCAGTGGGTACCGGTGTTCTTCGCCATGCTGCGCATGGTGCGGGACCTGGAGAAGGACGGCAGCCGAGGTCTGCTCGGCCGCGTTCTGCTGACGGCGTCACCACGGACGTACTACGTCGTCCAGTACTGGGAGTCCAAGGAGAAGCTGTACGCGTACGCGTCGGCGCCCGACATGTTCCATCACAAGGTGTGGGCGATCATCAACCGCAAGGAACGGGCGGGGAAGGTGCGCCAGCACGTGGGGATCTGGCACGAGGCGTATGTGGTGCCGGAAGGGTCGTACGAGTCGATCTACGCGGACATGCCGCCCTTCGGGCTCGCGGCCGCGTACGGGGCGTTGCCCGTGGAGAAGCGGGGGCGGCGGGCGGCGGACCGGTTCGCTCATCGGTCGCCCAAGGCGGGAGCGGAGGCCGGGGGAGTGGCGGGTTGACCGGATGGTGAGGGCCCGCTGCGGCTGATTGAGCGGCTCCCCGCGCCCCTGGGGGGTGACGGTCGATCGGGCTGTGCGGGGACGAGAGGAGAGGTGTTCGGGGGATGAGCCTGCCGCGGCGTTGAGGCCGGCTCGTCCCCCGGTGTCGTACTGGACCGGTGTCGTGCTGGAGGTGTCGCTCAGCCGCCCGTGCGGCGGAGGGCCTCGGAGAGGCGGGCGGCGGCGTCGATGACCGCCTGGGCGTGCATACGGCCAGGGTGTCGGGTCAGGCGCTCGATCGGACCGGAGACCGAGACGGCGGCGACCACCCGGTTCGAGGGTCCGCGCACCGGCGCGGAGACCGACGCGACCCCCGGCTCGCGCTCGCCGATCGACTGGGCCCAGCCCCGGCGCCGTACGCCCGAGAGCGCCGTGGCGGTGAAGCGGGCGCCCTGGAGACCGCGGTGCAGACGCTCCGGCTCCTCCCAGGCCATCAGGATCTGCGCCGAGGAACCGGCCTTCATCGTGAGCGTCGAACCGACCGGGACCGTGTCCCGAAGGCCGGACAGGCGCTCGGCCGCGGCGACGCAGATGCGCATGTCGCCCTGGCGGCGGTAGAGCTGGGCGCTCTCGCCCGTGACGTCGCGCAGGTGCGTGAGCACCGGGCCGGCCGTCGCGAGGAGACGATCCTCGCCCGCGGCCGCGGCCAGCTCGGCGAGGCGGGGGCCGAGAATGAAACGGCCCTGCATGTCACGCGCCACCATGCGGTGGTGTTCAAGTGCCACGGCGAGGCGATGTGCCGTGGGTCGTGCCAGTCCGGTCGCCGCGACCAGTCCCGCGAGGGTGGCCGGACCGGACTCCAGAGCGCTCAGGACAAGGGCTGCCTTGTCCAGAACGCCGACGCCGCTACTGTTGTCCATGCAACGATACTCGCGTCTCACTCTGTGAAACGCAAGTTCAATTTTCGGTGGAACGCGCCACCCTTGTAGACACAGCGGCCCGCGGACCAACGGGCCCGGTGGAGGGCGTCCGGACGAGGGGTACGGACGCCGCCGCCCCGGAAATCTCTAGTTGGGCCGGCGCCACACAGGCCGGCCGGAGGGAAAGCGATGGGTAGGACACTCGCGGAGAAGGTCTGGGACGACCATGTCGTCCGGCGCGCCGAGGGCGAGCCCGACCTCCTCTTCATCGATCTGCACCTGCTGCACGAGGTGACCAGCCCGCAGGCCTTCGACGGCCTCCGCCAGGCGGGGCGTCCCGTGCGCCGTCTCGACCTCACCATCGCCACCGAGGATCACAACACCCCGACCCTCGACATCGACAAGCCCATCGCGGACCCGGTCTCCCGGGCCCAGTTGGAGACCCTGCGCAAGAACTGCGCCGAGTTCGGTGTACGGCTGCACTCGCTGGGTGACGTCGAGCAGGGCGTCGTCCACGTGGTGGGACCGCAGCTGGGTCTGACCCAGCCCGGCACCACCGTGGTCTGTGGCGACTCCCACACCTCCACGCACGGCGCCTTCGGCGCGCTGGCGTTCGGCATCGGCACCTCGCAGGTCGAGCACGTGCTGGCCACCCAGACGCTGCCGCTGGCCCGCCCCAAGACCATGGCCATCACGGTCGACGGCGAGCTGCCCGACGGCGTCACCGCCAAGGACCTGATCCTGGCGATCATCGCCAAGATCGGTACGGGTGGCGGCCAGGGCTACATCCTGGAATACCGCGGCTCCGCCATCGAGAAGCTCTCGATGGAAGCCCGGATGACCATCTGCAACATGTCGATCGAGGCCGGCGCCCGCGCGGGCATGATCGCCCCCGACGAGACCACCTTCGAGTACCTCAAGGGCCGTGCACACGCCCCCGAGGGTGAGGAGTGGGACGCCGCGGTCGCGTACTGGAAGACCCTGAAGACGGACGAGGACGCGGTCTTCGACGCCGAGGTGGTCATCGACGGCCCGTCGCTGGCGCCGTTCGTCACCTGGGGCACCAACCCCGGCCAGGGAGCGCCGCTTTCGGCGTCCGTCCCCGACCCGGCTTCGTACGAAGACGCTTCGGAGCGCATGGCCGCCGAAAAGGCCCTGGAGTACATGGGGTTGACCGCCGGACAGCCGCTGCGCGACATCAAGGTCGACACCGTCTTCGTAGGTTCCTGCACCAACGGTCGCATCGAGGACCTGCGCGCGGCCGCCGCGATCGTCGGGGGCCGCAAAGTCGCCGACGGCGTACGGATGCTGGTGGTCCCCGGCTCCGCGCGGGTCGGTCTGCAGGCCGTCTCCGAGGGCCTGGACGTGGTCTTCAAGGAGGCCGGCGCCGAGTGGCGGCACGCGGGCTGCTCGATGTGCCTGGGCATGAACCCCGACCAGCTGGCCCCCGGTGAGCGCTCCGCGTCCACCTCGAACCGCAACTTCGAGGGCAGGCAGGGCAAGGGCGGCCGTACGCACCTGGTGTCGCCGCAGGTCGCCGCCGCCACCGCCGTACTCGGCCACCTGGCCTCCCCGGCCGATCTCGCCGACTCGTCTGCCGCCCGCACGCCCGCTGGAGTCTGAGAAGTCATGGAAGCATTCACCACGCACACCGGCCGGGCCGTTCCGCTGCGCCGCAGCAACGTCGACACCGACCAGATCATCCCTGCCCACTGGCTCAAGAAGGTGACCAGGGACGGTTTCGAGGACGGGCTGTTCGAGGCCTGGCGCAAGGACTCGTCCTTCATCCTCAACCAGCCCGAGCGCAAGGGCGCCACGGTCCTGGTCGCGGGCCCCGACTTCGGCACCGGCTCCTCTCGCGAGCACGCCGTCTGGGCGCTGCAGAACTACGGTTTCAAGGCCGTCATCTCGTCCCGTTTCGCGGACATCTTCCGGGGCAACTCGCTCAAGAACGGCCTGCTCACGGTGGTTCTGGAGCAGAAGATCGTGGACGCGCTGCAGGAGCTGACGGAGAAGGACCCCGAGGCCGAGATCACGGTCGATCTGGAGGCCCGCGAGGTGCGCGCCGAGGGCATCACCGCCGCCTTCGAACTCGACGAGAACGCCCGCTGGCGGCTGCTGAACGGGCTGGACGACATCTCCATCACCCTCCAGAACGAGGGCGACATCGCGGAGTACGAGGCCAAGCGGCCGTCGTACAAGCCGAAGACGCTCCAGGTCTGACGCCCGGGCCGCTTCGCGGCTGAGGCAGGGCTGATTTCAGCCACCGCAACACCCCTCTGTACCCCCAATCGTGGACGGTTGGGGGTACAGCTGTGTCTGCCCCCGGACGCCCCCGGATCGCCCCTTCGGGGGGCTTCAACTCCCCTAGTTACAAAGGAGATTGCCTGGGTACGCGCCTCTTGGGCGCGCGGTGCTCCGGGGTGCTCAGGACCCTCTCCAGGGGCGGCAGTTACCCCCTGGGCAGGCGACAACTCGCCCCAGATGGCACAATCTGTGCATGGAACACGACGGCCAACTCGAGCTCTATGCGGCAGTCGCGGCCCAACTGAAGGAAGCGCACACAAGAGTGCGCGCACTGCAAGTCCCGGAGGGCGTACGGATGGCGCTGACCCGGAAGCTGCTGGTCATTACGGCCGTGGCCAAGCACGATCTCGCCGACGCGACAAGGCGGCTGGAGCGGTTCACCACCGACCTCGACGAGGGTCGATTCCTCGAAGGGGATCGCTGAGGAACTCCGCGACAGCCCGAGTTCGTTGCGGCACAAGGGTGATTAGCCCGTTTCGTGTTTGATTTGCGGTATATATCTGCCTAACGTGCGAAAAAGCTTGAACGCATTCGTTCGGGCAATGTCTCCGAAGGGGAAGACGTGAACAAGGCGCAGCTCGTAGAAGCGATTGCCGACAAGGTCGGCGGGCGTCAGCAGGCCGCCGACGCGGTCGACGCCGTACTGGACGCGATCGTCCGTGCAGTTGTCGGCGGGGACCGGGTCTCGGTCACCGGCTTCGGTTCCTTCGAGAAGGTCGACCGTCCGGCTCGTTACGCCCGCAACCCGCAGACCGGTGAGCGTGTTCGGGTCAAGAAGACCTCCGTGCCGCGCTTCCGCGCCGGTCAGGGCTTCAAGGACCTGGTGAGCGGCTCGAAGAAGCTCCCGCGTGGTGGCGAGGTCGCGGTCAAGAAGGCGCCCAAGGGCAGCCTGACCGGCGGCGCCGCGGCGACCGTGAAGAAGGCCGCGGCCAAGAAGGCCACCACCGCCAAGAGGGCGACGGCCGCGAAGAAGACCACCGCCGCCGTGAAGAAGACGGCCGCGAAGAAGACCACCACCGCGGCGAAGAAGACCACGGCGACCGCCAAGAAGACGACCGCCAAGAAGACCACGGCGACCGCCAAGAAGACCGCGGCGAAGAAGACCACCGCCAAGAAGGCGACGGCCAAGAAGGCCCCGGCGAAGAAGGCGACCGCCAAGAAGGCCCCCGCCAAGAAGTCGGCGGCTCGCAAGACCACCGCCAAGAAGGCCACCGCCCGCTAGCAGCAGGGGCGCAGGGCAACCCACGCGCCGGGCCGGACTCCCACGGGGAGCCCGGCCCGCGGCGTGTCCGGGACCTGGCGCGAGGGCCTGGTCAGAAGGTCTGGAGCGTCACCAGGGTGATCCGGCGGGCTTCGCCGTCGCCCTCGGTCTCGATGCGCACGCGCTGTCCCGGGCGCAGCAGCCTGAGGCCACCGGCGTCGAACGCCGCGCCGTCGAAGGGCACCGGCGTGCCGTCGTCGAGCAGCACCTGCCCGCTACGGGTATCGGGGTCGTACGTGTACGCGGTCGCCTGCATACCGAAAGCCTATCCAGCGCCGGTGTACGCCGCCGGTGGGTCCGGCGGACCGGGCTTCGGTGCACGCCGGTTCACGCGGCCGAAGGGCGTTCAGGCGCCCGGTTGGCCCGGGATCAGGAGTTTCGCCGCCAGTGTGGCCGTGCGCGGGCCCACTCCCAGGGCGAGCGCCGCGCGCAGATCGTCGCCGGTGTCCACGTCCTGGCGTACGGAATCCACCGCGGTGAGGAGGAGTTCCGCTGCTCCCGAGGCGCGATGACGGGCTCGGGAATCGATGCCGAAGGCGGGATGCAATTCACGGCCGGGAGATGCGGCCAGCAGAGTGGTGCCGATTGCGGCCGCATCGGAGAGAAAAGCACGCGGGAATTCGGCGGCGGCATCGAGTACCCGGGCCAATTCCAGGGGGCGCAACGCGGGCAGATCGGCGTTCAGGGCGGCCACGGCGCATTCGGGACTTCGGGTGCGTACGGCCGCCGTCCCGTGCGCCAGCGCGACGTTCAGACCGCCGCCCGGCTCGTCCGGCACGATCCACGCCCCCAGCGCGGCCAGCTCCCGCCCGGCCAGCGCGTCGTCCGTGACGACCGCCACATCATCGACCGCCGCGCAGGCCAGCGCGGCAGCCACGGTGTCCTGTGCGAAGGCGAGGGCGAGTCCGGGGCGCACCGCGTCGGCGGCGGTGTCCGAGAGCCTGCTCTTGGCCCGCGCCAAGGCTTTGAGGGGGATGACCAAGGTCCACTGCACGAGCGCTCCGTTCCTCCCTTGTCGCGCCCATTGTGACCCGGCACCCCTGGCGGTCCGGACGTCGGGGCGTACGGTGTTCTCGACAGACAGGCGGCCTGGGGCGACACTTGTGCGGCCCCCCAGGCCCTAAGAGGAAGGTGTCCGCGTGCCCCGCCGCAGAATCGGCTTCTGGTACCGCTTCGCAGCGGTCCTCTGCAAACCACCACTGGTGGTTCTGATCAAGCGGGACTGGCGCGGAATGGAGAACATTCCGGCTGAGGGCGGATTTATCACCGCGGTGAACCACAATTCGCATGTGGACCCGTTCGCGTATGCCCACTATCAGTACAACACCGGGCGTGTTCCGCGTTTCCTGGCCAAGGCCGGGCTTTTCCGGAAGGGATTCGTGGGGGCCGCGATGCGCGGCACCGGACAGATCCCCGTGTACCGCGAGAGCACCGACGCGCTGAGCGCGTTCCGGGCCGCGATCGACGCCGTGGAGCGCGGCGAGTGCGTCGCGTTCTACCCCGAGGGCACCCTCACCCGTGACCCCGACGGCTGGCCGATGACGGGCAAGACCGGTGCCGCCCGGGTCGCCCTGCAGACCAAATGCCCGGTGATTCCGGTCGCCCAGTGGGGTGCGAACGAACTGCTGCCGCCGTACGCAAAGAAGCCCAACCTCCTTCCGCGCAAGACCCACCACGTTCTCGCGGGCCCTCCGGTGGACCTGTCGCGTTTCTACGACAAGGAGATGAGCCCGGACCTCTTGAAGGAGGCCACCGAGGTCATCATGGCCGCCATCACCGCGCAGCTGGAGGAGCTCCGCGGCGAGAAGGCCCCTGTGACGCCCTACGACCCGCGCCAGGTACGGATCGAACAGCGCAGGCGTACCAGGGCCCAGGAGCAGGCTCAGGAGCGGGCACAGGCCCAGCAGCAGGCGCAGGCACAGCAGGAAGAGGGGCAGAGCACGTGAGCAAGCCGGTCAAGGCGGCCGTCTTCGGGACCGGATCGTGGGGTACGGCCTTCGGCATGGTGCTCGCCGACGCGGGGTGCGAGGTCACCCTGTGGGCGCGGCGCGCCGAGCTCGCCGAGGCGGTCAACTCCACGCGTACGAACCCGGACTACCTGCCGGGCGTCGAACTCCCCGAGAACCTGCGGGCGACGACCGACGCCGCCGAGGCCGCGCGTGACGCCGACTTCACCGTGCTCGCCGTGCCCTCGCAGACCCTGCGCGGGAATCTCGCCGAGTGGACGCCGCTGCTGGAGCCCGACACGGTCCTGGTCTCCCTCATGAAGGGCGTCGAACTCGGTTCCGCGATGCGGATGAGCGAGGTGATCGAGGATGTCGCCAAGGTCGGCGCCGACCGTATCGCCGTGGTCACCGGACCGAACCTGGCCCGTGAGATCGCCGCCCGGATGCCGGCCGCCGCCGTGGTCGCCTGCACTTCCGAGGCGGTCGCCCAGCGTCTCCAGGCCGCCAGTCACAACCCGTACTTCCGCCCGTACACCAACACCGACGTGGTGGGCTGCGAGCTGGGCGGCGCGGTGAAGAACGTGATCGGTCTCGCCGTCGGCATCGCGGACGGCATGGGCCTGGGCGACAACGCCAAGGGCTCGCTGATCACGCGCGGACTCGCCGAGACCACCCGGCTCGGCGTCGTCATGGGCGCCGACCCGCTGACCTTCTCCGGACTCGCGGGCCTCGGCGACCTGGTGGCCACCTGCTCCTCGCCGCTGTCGCGCAACCACACCTTCGGCACCAACCTCGGCAGGGGCATGACGCTCCAGGAGACCATCGCGGTCACCAAGCAGACCGCCGAGGGCGTCAAGTCCTGTGAGTCGGTGCTGGATCTGGCCCGCAGGCACGGTGTCGACATGCCCATCACCGAGACGGTCGTCGGCATCGTCCACGAGGGCAAGTCGCCGGTCGTCGCCGTCAAGGAGCTCATGGGGCGCAGCGCCAAGGCCGAGCGCCGCTGAGGAGCCACGCCGCGGCGCCGGGAACCTACGCTCCGCAACGGCTCGTACGACGCTGAGCGACCACCCGTGCGACGCTGGACAACGGCCGCGGTGGGGCGCTGACTCAGCGCCGTACCAACGGGTACTCTCAACGCGATATGAGCACCGAGAACCTCTCCCAGAGCCCTGAGCAGCCGCCTCGCAAGCCGCGCGTGGCCGTCGTCTTCGGCGGCCGCAGCTCCGAACACGGGATCTCCGTGGTCACGGCCGGCGCCGTCCTGCGCGCCATCGACCGGACGAAGTACGACGTCCTGCCGATCGGCATCACCCGGGACGGGCGTTGGGCGCTCACCGCCGACGAACCGGACCGGATGGCCATCGTCGACCGGCGCCAGCCGGACGTGGAGCAGCTCGCCGAGTCGAACGAGGGCGGCGTGATCCTCCCCGTCGACCCGGCCAACCGCGAAGTCGTCTACAGCGAGCCCGGATCGGTCCCCAAGGCCCTGGGCGAGGTCGACGTCGTCTTCCCCGTGCTGCACGGCCCCTACGGCGAGGACGGCACCCTCCAGGGCCTCCTGGAGCTCTCCGGAGTCCCGTACGTCGGTGCGGGTGTGCTCGCCTCGGCCGTCGGCCAGGACAAGGAGTACATGAAGCGGGTGTTCACCTCCTTCGGGCTGGCCGTCGGCCCGTACGTGGTGATCCGGCCCCGCGAGTGGGAGCGTGACGAGTCCGCCGCCCGCAAGAAGATCATCGACTTCGCGGGTGAGCACGGCTGGCCGCTGTTCATCAAGCCCGCGCGTGCGGGCTCCTCGATCGGCATCACCAAGGTCGACTCCCTCGAAGGCCTCGACGAGGCGATCGAGGAGGCCCAGCGCCACGACCCGAAGATCATCGTGGAGGCGCTGCTGCGCGGCCGCGAGATCGAGTGCGGGGTGCTGGAGTTCGAGGACGGTCCGCGCGCCAGCGTGCCCGCCGAGATCCCGCCCGTGCAGTCGCACGCGTACTACGACTTCGAGGCGAAGTACATCGACTCGACCCCCGGTCTCGTGCCCGCCCCGCTGACCCCCGAGCAGACCGCCGAGGTCCAGCGGCTCGCGGTCGACGCGTTCGAGGCCGCCTCCTGCGAGGGCCTGGTGCGCGCGGACTTCTTCCTCACCGAGGACGGCGAGTTCGTGATCAACGAGATCAACACCATGCCGGGCTTCACGCCCATCTCCATGTACCCGCAGATGTGGCAGGCGAGCGGCGTGGCCTACCCGGAGTTGGTGGACCGCCTGATCGGGGCGGCGCTGCGCCGCCCGACGGGGCTTCGGTAGACCTGGGGCACCGGGGCTCCGCTCCAGGGCACACGCCCCCGCGCGCACGTGTGTACGTCAGTCGGCGATCCCTTCGGGGATCGCCTTCTTGATGGGCGCGGCCAGGTCGACGAGCGCGTTCGACCCGTCCCGCTGGACCCACTTCTTGGGCACGCTGACCTCGACGTACGCGCGCCGCAGGCTCGTGGTGAAGCGGTACGACCCGTCGTCCTGCTTCTCCATGAGCCAGCCGACGCCGTTCACCTCGCCGCTGAGCGCGTTCTGGTCGCTCATCTTCGCGGGTCGTTCGACACCGCAGCGCAGTATGATCGCCGGGCTTCCCCAGCCCGCGGTCAGCGCGGACCGGGGCTCGGGATCGTTCCGGTCGAGGCCGTCGATCTTCTTCGGCAGCACCTTGTCCAGGTTCTGGCACAGCCCGGTGACCTTCGCCCCCGGGCTGGGAACCGCGGCCGATCCGCCGTCGTCTGCTGAGGAGCAGCCTGTCGCGGCGATCAACAGGGCGAGAACGGGCAGCCCGAGGTGAGTGGTGTGCCGGTGACGGGAGAAGTTCACCGGCCAAGGGTAGACGGGGGCTAGAGGTGCACCACCGGACAGGTCAGCGTACGGGTGATGCCGTCCACTTGCTGGACTTTCGCGACCACCATGCGGCCGAGTTCGTCGACAGTGTCGGCCTGGGCGCGCACGATCACGTCGTACGGTCCTGTCACGTCCTCGGCCTGGATCACCCCCGGGATCTTGCTGATCGTCTCGGCGACGGTCGACGCTTTGCCGACCTCCGTCTGGATCAGGATGTAAGCCTGTACCACGGAACCTCCAGGGCGGCCACGAGGATCATGTGGGGAAAAGGAACGCCACGGTATCGCGTCGCCGCTCGCCACGGGGAGACCCGCGGTGGCTGGGGCTTGCGCGCCGGGGTGCACGGACTGCACAAGTTGACGGTCAACTCGACCGTACCGAGGACAGAGACGGCTCGCGACCGGGCACGGGTAGCGGCAGAGGGAGCAGTACGATCATGAAGGGCACCGTGGGCGAGTTGGGGGAGTTCGGGCTCATCAAGGAGCTCACCTCGCGTCTCACCACCACCCCGGCGGTCCGGGTCGGCCCCGGCGACGACGCCGCGGTGGTGGCCGCGCCCGACCGCAGGGTGGTGGCGAGCACCGACATCCTCCTGGAGGGGCGGCACTTCCGCCGCGACTGGTCCACGGCGTACGACGTCGGGCGAAAGGCGGCCGCGCAGAACCTCGCGGACATCGCCGCGATGGGCGCCGTGCCGACCGCGCTGCTGCTCGGTCTGGTCGTCCCGGCCGAACTCCCGGCCACCTGGCCCTCCGAGATGATGGACGGGCTGCGCGACGAGTGCCAGGTCGCGGGCGCGTCCGTGGTCGGCGGCGATGTCGTGCGCGGCGACACCATCATGATCTCGATCACCGCGCTCGGCGATCTGCGCAACCACGAGCCGGTCACCCGGGGCGGCGCCCAGCCCGGTGACGTGATCGCCGTGACGGGCTGGCTGGGCTGGTCCGCGGCCGGGCACGCGGTGCTCTCCCGCGGCTTCCGCTCACCGCGCGCCTTCGTCGAGGCCCACCGTCGCCCCGAGCCGCCGTACCACGCGGGCCCCGCCGCCGCCGGGCTCGGAGCGACGGCGATGTGCGACGTGAGCGACGGGCTGATCGCCGACCTGGGCCACATCGCCGAGGCGAGCAAGGTGCGCATCGACATCCGTTCGGGCGCGATCGACATCCCCTCCCAGATGAACGACATCGGCCAGGCCGTCGGTGTCGACCCCATCCAGTGGGTGCTGTCCGGCGGGGAGGACCACGCGATCGTGGCGGCCTTCCCACCGGACGTGAAGCTGCCCGCGCGCTGGAAGGTGATCGGCGAGGTCCTCAACCCCTCGGCGCTGCCCCAGGTCACGGTGGACGGCGCGCCCTGGACCAGCAAGGGCGGTTGGGACCACTTCGGGGACATCGAGTCGTAGCCGCCCACCCCGTCGGAGCAAGGCCGCGGCTCGGGAGTGGTCGCCCTCGGTGAGGGCCGCGGTTCCGTCGTGGGAGAGCCGCTCGAAGCGGTGGGCGTCGACGGCGTCGGGGGAGACGGCGATGCGGTAACCGGTGGGGTCGGCGTCGATCCCGGTGTCGGGGCCGGGCCGTCTGCGCAGCCGGGAGACCTGGGACTGGAGGGCGTTGGCGGCCCCGGCCGGCGGATCGGCGCCGTACAGACCGTCGGTCAGCCGCTCCGTGGAGACGGTCCGGCCGGCGTCCAGGAGGATCAGGGTGAGCAGCGCGCGGGGGCGGGGGCCGCCGGGGTCCAGGGGGCTGCCGTCCGTGGTGCGGATCTCGAGGGGGCCCAGGATGCCGAAGCGCATTCGGCAGATCTGGCAGGTCCGCAAGCCGGGGGCTACGCGCGCGTGGGACACCCCATGCCCGATACGGCACAGCGGAAGGCAGCATGAGGACAACGAAAAACCGGCCCACCGTGAGGTGGACCGGTTTCTAGCGAACCAGCAGTGGCCGCGCGCATGCGGGTCCCCCCTGCTCGCGGAGTCGAGAGCTTGGGGGAGTTGCCTCAGCGCGAGACCTTGCCGGCCTTGATGCACGAGGTGCAAGCGTTGACGCGCTTCGGCGTCCCGCCGACCACGGTACGGACGCGCTGGATGTTGGGGTTCCAGCGACGGGACGTACGGCGGTGCGAGTGCGAGATGTTGTTGCCGAAGCCCGGCCCCTTGCCGCAGACATCGCAGTTGGCAGCCACGGGTCACTCCAAAGACTTCAGATGCTCTTACGGTTGATCCCGGCATGCCGGAATCAAGATCTAGGATCTGAGTGGCGGTGCCAGGGGGAAGACCCGATCGAATCGGGCAACTGGAGCAGCATACAACGACTGCGTCCGGAGAACGAAACTACCATGGCTGCCCCGGGGCCCACCCCGGCCCTCCTTGGGGTCCCCCTACCGCCAGTAACCCATTCTGGGACTACGCTGCGTGCCACGTCCAGATGCTCAAGGAGGCGCAGGTGCCGCAGGTGCCGCAGACATTGGATGCTCTCGCGGTGCGCACCTGGTGCGGCCTCGCGCTGGAGGCGCTGGGGCGGGCGCGCGAGGAGATCGACGCCATCAATGTCTACCCGGTCGCGGACGGGGACACCGGGACGAATCTGTATCTGACGGTGGAGTCGGCGACAGCGGCGGTGGAGGCGGTTTTCGCGGGCTACGAGACGGTGACGGGGGTCGGTCCCACGGGGTCCGCCGCCTCCGCGGCCGTTTCCACGGCGGTCACCGGGGCCGGCCTGCCCACTCTCGCCGACGCCGTGCGGGCGATGGCGCACGGGGCGCTGATCGGGGCCCGCGGGAACTCCGGGACGATCCTCGCGCAGCTGCTGCGCGGCATGGCGCAGGTACTCGCCGCCGACGGTGCGACCGGTGGTGCGACCGGTGGTGAGACCGACGGTGCGACCGATGGTGAGACCGCTCACACCGACGGACAGGCCCTCCGGCTGGCCCTCCGACAGGCCGCCGACTCCGCACGCGAAGCCGTCGCGCACCCCGTGGAGGGCACGGTCCTCACGGTCGCCACGGCCGCCGCCGAGGCGGCCACCGGCACGGAGGGCGACTGCGGCACGGTCGCGTGCGCGGCGTACGAGGGAGCACGGGCGGCCCTCATGGCGACCCCCGGCCAGCTGGCCGTGCTGGAGCGCGCCGGTGTGGTCGACGCGGGTGGGCGGGGGCTGCTGGCGGTGCTCGCGGCACTGGCGGAGACGTTCACGGGGGAGTCCCCGGGTGCCGGACGGGTGGCGGGCGAGGTCCACACGCGCGTGAATGGCGTGGACGGCGGAGTGGACCGTGTGGACGGCGTGGGCCCTGTGGATGTGAACGGCGTGTGCGTGGACGGCCGGCCCGGGGAAGAAAGCCCGGCCTTCGAGGTGACCTACCTGCTGGAGGCGGAGGACGCGGACGTGGCGCGGCTGCGGGCCCGGCTCGACCGCCTCGGCAACTCGCTCGTCGTGGTCGGCGGGGACGGGCTGTGGAACGTCCATGTGCACGCGGACGACGCCGGTGCCGCCGTGGAGGCGGGGGTCGAGGCCGGGCGGCCGTACCGGATCCGGATCACGCACTTCGGGCTCGGCGACGCCCACACGGCGGGCGCGGCCGGGCGGCCGCCCCGGGAGCGGGCGCAGCGGGCCGTGGTGGCGGTCGTGCCCGGCGAAGGGCTGGCCGGGCTGTACGCCGAGGCCGGGGCGACCACCGTGCTCGCGCGGCCCGGGGAACCGCCCGCCAGCGGGGAACTCGTCGAGGCCGTACGCCGGGCCCACGCGCGCGAGGTGGTGCTGCTGCCCAATGACGCCGACCTGCGTCACACCGCGGCGGCCGCCGCCGAGCAGGCCCGTACGGAGGGCGTCCGGGTCGCGCTGATCCCGACCCGCTCCGCGGTCCAGGGCATCGCCGCGCTCGCCGTCCACGAGCCCGAACGCCGCTTCGACGAGGACGTCGTCGCCATGACTTCGGCGGCGGGCGCCACGCGTTACGCCGAGGTCGCCGTCGCCGAGCGTCAGTCCTGGACCATGGCCGGCATCTGCCAGGCGGGCGACGTCCTCGGGCTCATCGACGGCGATGTCGCCGTGATCGGCTCCGACATCACCGCCACCGCCGAAACCGTCCTCGACCGCATGCTCGCCGCCGGCGGGGAGATGGTCACCCTCGTCCTGGGCGACGAGGCTCCCGGCTCCATCGCCGCCCACCTCGAAGCGCGGGTCCGGGAGTCGTACTTGGCCGTGGACACGGTGGCGTACCGGGGCGGTCGACAGGGCGCGTTGCTCCTGATCGGGGTGGAGTAGCCGCCGGGGGGTGCGCCGTTCCTCTCGGCCCGAGCGGCCTCGTCCTCAAACGCCGGACGGGCTTCAGGCTTTTAGGAGCGCGGGGAACTGCGCGACCAACCCCCACTCACCCGCAGACAAAAATCCCACCTGGGGGTCTGGGGGCGGAGCCCCCAGGGACGGGACGGTGGCGGGGGCGAGCCCCCGCCACCGTCCCGTCCCTCGTCCCGCGGCTTCCCCCTCACGCCTTCTCCGTCACGCCCAGCATGTTCTCCGCCTCGGCCCGACGTGCCTCCGCGGTCTCCCCGTCCACACCCGCGTACGCGGAAAGCACCGCACGCGCGCGTGCGGCCGCCGCCGCGGGCCGGAGCAGATCGGCCTCCAGCCACCCCGCCGCGAGCTCGGCCCCCGTGCGCGCGTCGAGGGCATCGTCTCCGAGGGACGCGAAGACGGAGATGGCCCGCGTGTACTGGGCCAGAGCCTCCTCCGCGCCCTCCGGAACGGAACGGGCGATCAGGTCACCGAACTGCCGATGGGTGTGACCGAGTTCGGCGACAAGGCGATGACGGGCCTCCGCGGTATCGGAGTTCTCCAGGGCGTCGGTGGCTGCCACGGCCTCCGAGGCCTCCACAGCCTCGGCCCCGACGGAGGACGACACCGCCCGAAGCCCCTCCTCGCACTCCCGCACCGCCGTCGCCATCGACTCCCGCGCCCCGTCCAGCCCCGAGTCCGTACGCAACGCGACCCACGCCCGGGCCCGCAGCGACCGGATCAGACCGTGGACGTTGCCGAGGCCACGCCACAGGTCACCGGCGCGCGCGTACGCCTGCTCGGCCTGCGCGGGCAGTTCGGCGTGGCCGAGCGCCTCGGCGGCGAGATGGGCGAGCATCGCGTGGTCACGCTGCTCGGGCCAGTGCCGGGCGATGTCCGCGGCCCGCAACCAGTGCTCGGCCGCCGCACGGTGTTCGCCGAGCTCGGTGAGACAGTCGCCGAGCCACCACCGCGTCTGCACGATCGCACCGTCGCCGTGCATGTCGGTGGTCAGGTCGGGCAGTGCCGACTCCAGGATCTCCGCGGCCTCGGCCCACCGCCCCTGACGGAGCAGGAACCCGCCGAGCTGGTGCCGGGCCCAGGCGCCGAGCGTGGGCCCCTCGCCCGCCTCGTCGGCCCAGTGCGCGGCCTCCAGGGCGTGTTCCGAGGCGGGCCCGGACTGCCCGGTGGCGCCCAGGACCTCGGCGAGCTGCAGGTGCAGCTGCGCGTGCCCCATCGGCTCCAGGCGAGACCCTCCGTGCTCCAGCGCCGCGCGGGCGGCCCGCTCGGCCTCCTCCGCGTCGCCCAGGTGCCGGGCGATCCCGGCGAGCCGGGACTCGTACTCGACGGCGAACCACGGCAGCCCCGCCGCCACGAACGCCGCCGCGGCCTGCCCGAGCAGCTCCGCGGCGGCCTCGGCGTCCCCGGCGTGCGCCGCGAGCTCCCCGAGCATCGCCCGCGCCTCCGCGGCCCGCGAGGCCATCCGCACGTCCGAGAGGTGCGGCTCGGCCAGCGCCAGCAGCTCCCGCACGGCCGCCTCGGCGGCACCCACGACCTCGTCCACGCCGGTCCCGGAACTGGCTCTCCCGGAACCGACCGTCCCGGAAGCCGTCCCCTCGGAGGCCGCCGCCCCCGACTCGCCCTCGTCCGCGTCCTCCTGCACCAACAGCATCAATATCCGCGCCCGTCCCACCAGCACGGACGCCGCCTGGGACACCCCCGTCCCGCCGTCCGCGAGGAGGGCGAGCACCCCCTCGTACAGCTTCGAGACGGTCGCGAGCGCTTCCTCGGGCCCGCCGGTGAGGGCGAGGACGTACGCGGCACGGGCACGGGCCGCGAGCGCCTCGCCGGGGTCGCCCGCCTCGGCGTAGAGCTCGGCCGCCTCATGGAAGAGCTCGATGCCCTCGGGACCGCGTTCCATCGCCGCGTGGTCGGCGATCTCCGCGCGGTCGCGGACGTCCAGTTCCTGGCCCTCGGCGGCTCGTGAGACCGCCGCCCAGGCCTCGACGGCGTCCGGGCTCCGGGTCGCGGACAGCCGCCGGGCCTCGGTGAGCAGCGCCGAGAGCGAGGACGGGTCCGAGCCGGCGTCCGACTCCACGACGGCGGCCGACGATCGGGCCGAAGCCGAAGCCGAAGCCGAAGCCGCACCCGCCGTGGAACCCGAAGGCGAGAAATGTCGCGCGGACCGGGACCGCACCCCGAGCGGCAGGCGCTCGACCAACGGCGGCTGATCCATCCGCCCGCGAGCCCGCTCACTGACGTACGACGTGCCGTTGCGCGCGTCGAAGAGCGCCGCCAGGGAAAGGGCCTGCCCGCGCGCGTGGACGGCGAGCCCGCTCGCGGTCCACTCCCGGCCGGCCGGTCCCGGCACCGGCTGATCGCCGAGACCGAGCCCGGTCAGGCGGTCCATGAGGAGGGCGGTCACGGCCATGAAGTCGAGCTTGCTGCGCGGGTCCCCGGAGTCGGTGAAGTAGGCGGGCCGCTCCGCGAGCAGCTCCAGGGCGCGCGCCTCGTTGCCGGAGAGTGCGCAGAACTCCACGTGGTCCGCGTACGCGCCGCGCATGCTCTCCATGGGGCGCACCAGCCGGAAGCCCCGCAGGTGATGGGCGCGGGCCTCGTCCAGGCGGCCCAGACGCAGCAGGGGGACCAGGGAGGACGCGAGGACGGTGTGCGGCTCGTGGGCGCACGTGTACTCGCCCTCCAGAACCGGGCGCCACAGTTCCAGCGCCTCCTCGTCGGCGTCGCGCTCCGCCCGCCACCACCCCTGACTGTGGAGTTCGCACGCGTGGCAGTCGGCCATGGTGTCCCGGTCGGCGGCCAGCCAGGCGGTGTACGCCCGCTCGGCGCGCCCCAGGTCGCCCAGGTGGGCGGCGACGCTGAACTCGGCTCCGCGCACGGCCCGTTCGGAGTGTCCGGCCAGCCGGTAGCGGTGCTCCATCTCGCCGAGCCACTTCTCTATGGAGGCGAGCGGGATGTGCGGCTGGTCGAGCATGCCGGCCGACATCCACTTGAAGACCCAGTGCAGGGAGTGGGTCTCGTACTCGTCGAAGTCCTCGGGGCGCTCGTCCCACATGCGCAGCAGACGCGCGAAGGGGACGAACATCTTGTCCTTCTCGGAGCTGTAGTTGTAGACCTTCAGCTGGTGTCCGAGCGCCTCGATCACGGCGAGCGGGATGTTCAGCTTCTCGGCCTCGACGAGCAGTTGCTCCGCGCGCGCGTTGCGTGCGGGACCCTCCGGCTGCTCCTGGTTGTCCGCCATCGCCTGGCGCAGGGTGTCGAAGTCCATGCCCATGGCCTGGCTCATCGGAGGTCGTCCTTCCCGGGCTCGGTGTGGGTGGCCCACTCCAGGAGGCCGATGAAGGCGCGGTTGAGGAGCGCGGAGTCGGCGGGCCGCAGGGGGCGCTGCGTCATGAGGAGGGCCTGTCCGTAGAGGGACTCCGTGGCGGTGCCTATCAGCTCCGGGTCGCGCAGTGAACTGATCTTTCGGATCAGTGGGTTGAGGTGATTGAGGACCAGGCGGGCGCGGGGCGCGCTGCCGCGCAGCGAGCCGAGAATGCCCGCCCACAGGTCGTCGGCCTGCTCCTCGGCCTCCGCGCGGGCCTGCTCGTGGCGGGCCGCCCGGTCGTCCAGGTGCAGGGCGGGCACGGAGAGCGGGTGGAAGGCGCGCAGCACCACGTCGCAGCCCAGCGGGTCGAGCTTGGCCCGGGCGGCCATCAGGAAGCCCGAGAGGGCCAGTTCCTCGGCCGGGTCGACGGCGTCCAGGTGCGCCGTCACGGTGTCGGCGTCCAGCTCCGAGACGACCGTCCCCGGACGCACCGAAGGCAGCGCCTCCACCAGCTCGCTGTCGTACGTGTAGCCGCCGTTGATCACCCCGATGCCCTGCGCGGAGGCGATGGGCGCGACCTGCCGGTACTCCTCCACGGTCCGCGTGAAGTGCACCACCGGGTGACGCAGCGCGAACTCCTCCAGGGACAGCCGTCCGTCGGTCGTCTCGAAGGGCAGCCACGGCAGCATCGTGCGCAGCATCTCGGTGTCGTGCCGCGCCAGGGACTTCACGCCCAGGTGGTGGACCGACAGGAAGGCCGCCAGACGCTCCGGGTCGCCCGCCGCGAGCCCCGTCAGCCACGACCGGATGCGCTCGCCCAGGGCCTCGCGTACGGCCGCCAGGGTCTCGTCCTCGTACAGCGACTCGCGCGAGGCGGTGGGCCGCAGGCTGTCCGTGTCCAGGACGCAGCGCACGAAGAACGCCCAGTCGGGCAACAGCTGTTCGGCCCGCTCGGTGAGCAGCATGCCCTTCAGGTGCACCCGATGGCTCGCGCGCTGGGCGGGGCTGACCGCCGACGGCAGGACGTACGCCACGCCGCGGACTCCGGCGAGCGGCACGTTCAGGTCGATCGTGTCCAGCGGCGTGAAGCCGAACAGGTCGTGGCAGTGACGGGCCAGGGCCACCTTGCGGGTGGTGGGGCTCGGATGGGTGCGGTCCCAGGGCGCAGGAAGCTCCGCGATCGCCTCGTCGCCGACGCGTACGTCGTACGGCAGCAGCGAGCCGAAGTCCCGGGCCAGGGAGCGGACCCGCTCCTCGGTGAGCCATTCGCCCGCTCCGGCACGCGCCACCAGGTGCACGGTGGTACCCGGTTCGGGACGGGCCTCGTGCGGCAGCGTGCGTACGGTGTACGAGCCGTCGTCGGTCGCGGTCCACTCCACGGGCGCCGCGTCGGGCGTACGCGCGCTGCGGCTGACGACGCGGATGCGTTCGGCGACCACGAAACACGCCAGCAACCCGATGCCGAACTGCCCCAGGAAGTCGGAGCGCGCCGCCTGCAGGCCGTCCTCCCGCTTGGAACTGCGGCCGATCGTGGCGAGGAGGCTGTGCACGTCGGACTCGGTGAGCCCGATGCCGGAGTCCTCCACACGCAGGGTGCCGCCCTCGGCGTACAGGCGCACGGCGGCAGGGGCCTCCGGATGCTCCGCCCGTCGGGCGGTGATCGCGTCCACGGCGTTCTGCAGCAGTTCGCGCAGGTAGACCTTGGGACTGGAGTAGAGGTGATGGGAGAGCAGGTCCACCAGACCACGCAGGTCGACCTGGAAGGTGTGAGGTGACTGGGATGCCTGTGATGACTGTGAGGTCTGGGAGTCCATCGTCGCTGCGCCGAGGGTGGGGGGACGTGCGACGGCGCGGGGTCGGGCGGTCCCGGGGGACGGTGACCGCGAAGAGGGCCGGAGCGCGTCATCCTAGGCCCGGAACGAGCCGTCTGACCAGCGGATTTCCGGGACGTATACGGCAATGTCAGTGGTGTGGTGTGCAATGGATCTCGTGCCCGCGCTCGATGAACCACTGAAGAAGGTACTCGGTCCCCCCACCGCGAAGGTGATGGCCGAGCACCTCGGCCTGCACACCGTCGGCGACCTGCTGCACCACTACCCGCGCAGATACGAGGAGCGCGGGCAGCTCACCCACCTCGCCGACCTGCCCATGGACGAGCACGTCACGGTGGTCGCCCAGGTCGCCGACGCGCGCCTGCTCACCTTCGCCTCCGCCAAGGCGCCCCGCGGCAAGGGCCAGCGCCTCGAAGTGACCATCACCGACGGCAGCGGCCGCCTCCAGCTGGTCTTCTTCGGCAACGGGGTGCACAAACCCCACAAGGACCTGCTGCCCGGCACCCGCGCGATGTTCTCGGGCAAGGTCTCCGTCTTCAACCACCGCCTCCAGCTGGCCCATCCGGCGTACGAGCCGCTGCGCGCCGACAGCGACGACGCCGCCGAGACCGTCGACTCCTGGGCGGGCGCGCTCATCCCGATCTACCCGGCCACCGCCAAGCTGGAGTCCTGGAAGATCGCCAAGTCCGTGCAGACGGTGCTGCTCAGCGCCCAGGAGGCCGTCGACCCGCTGCCGGACTCCCTCCGGGATGGCCGCGGCCTGGTCCCCCTCCCCGAGGCCCTTCTGAAGATCCACCGCCCGCACACCAAGGCGGACATCCACGACGCCCGCGCCCGTCTCAAGTGGGACGAGGCCTTCGTCCTCCAGGTCGCCCTGGCCCGCCGCCGCCACGCCGACGCCCAACTCCCCGCCGTGGCCCGTCTCCCCAAGCCGGACGGGCTGCTGACCGCCTTCGACGCCAAGCTGCCCTTCACCCTCACCGAGGGCCAGCAGAAGGTCTCCAAGGAGATCTTCGACGACCTCGCCACCGAGCACCCGATGCACCGGCTGCTCCAGGGAGAGGTCGGTTCGGGAAAGGCTCAGCCGCTTGACTCCCTGGTCCTGACGCCTGCGGGCTTCAAGAGAATGGGGGATGTCTCAGTCGGGGACGCTGTTGTCACTCCCGTGGGTGACATCGCCCTGGTCGACGGAGTCTTTCCGCAGGGCGAACGCGATGTCTGGCAGCTTGTCCTGTCCGACGACTCCACGGTGGAGTGCGATGACGAGCACCTGTGGATCGTCGGCACCAGTTGCGCCTGGGACCGAGGTCAGGAGCCGAAGGTGCTGACCGCCCGGGAGATCAGAGCGGACATCCACAAGGCGAACGGCTCGTCGAAGTGGTACCTCCCGGCGGTCACGCCAGTGGATCTCAGCGATGGAACAACGCCGCCTCTGGATCCCTATCTCTTCGGGCTGCTTCTGGGGGATGGATCCTTCAGGCACTACCTCCGTATGTCGACAATCGACGAGGAGATTCTGGCGGCTGTCCGCTTCGCCTCGCCTCCGGACTGCGAACTGGTGGCGGTGCCCGGCTCGCGCTGTGATTACACCCTCAGGCTTTCGGGGCCAAAGGGGGGCACACGAAGGAATCCGGTGATCAGTGCGCTGCGTGCGCTCGGGCTTTGGGGGGCGGGTTCGCACGACAAATTCCTTCCTCCCGTCTTCAAGAACACCTCGATCAAGGACCGTCTCGCCGTACTGCAGGGGCTGATGGACACGGACGGGACTGTGGACGCCCAGGGCATGAGCGTCTCGTTCTGCTCGGTCTCCAGGCGGCTGGCCGATGATGTGGCCTGGCTCGTCCGGTCGCTCGGGGGACGTGCGCGGGTCCTGCCGAAGAAGGCCGCCTTCAACGTATCGATCGCCTTGCCCGAGGAGTACGGCCCATTTCGGCTCGCCCGGAAGGCAGACCGGATGCGCCCCCGGCCGAAATACAACACTTTCCGACGCGGGATTCGCGCAGTCGAGTACGTGGGGCGCAAGCAGGTCCAGTGCATCAGCGTCGCTCACCCGAGCCACGCCTACGTCACCGACAACTTCACCGTCACTCACAACACCATGGTCGCCCTGCGCGCCATGCTCGCCGTCGTCGACGCGGGCGGGCAGGCCGCGATGCTCGCGCCGACGGAGGTGCTCGCCCAACAGCACCACCGGTCGATCACCGAGATGATGGGCGAGCTGGCCGAGGGCGGCATGCTCGGCGGCTCCGAGCACTCCACCAAGGTCGTGCTGCTCACCGGTTCCATGGGGGCGGCGGGGCGGCGGCAGGCGCTGCTCGACCTGGTCACAGGCGAGGCCGGGATCGTGATCGGCACCCACGCGCTGATCGAGGACAAGGTGCAGTTCCACGAACTGGGCATGGTCGTGGTGGACGAGCAGCACCGCTTCGGTGTCGAGCAGCGCGACGCCCTGCGCGGCAAGGGCAAGCAGCCGCCGCACCTCCTGGTGATGACCGCCACGCCCATTCCGCGCACGGTCGCGATGACCGTCTTCGGCGACCTGGAGACCTCGGTCCTCGACCAGCTCCCCGCCGGGCGTTCGCCGATCTCCAGCCATGTCGTCCCCGCCGCCGACAAGCCGCACTACCTCACGCGCGCGTGGGAGCGCGTGCGCGAAGAAGTGGAGAAGGGCCATCAGGCGTACGTGGTCTGCCCGCGCATCGGCGACGACATCGACGAACCCGCCGACGCGAAGAAGGCCAAGAAGAAGTCCCCCGAGGACGAGGCCGAGAAGCGCCCGCCGCTCGCCGTCCTGGACATCGCCGACCAGCTCGCCAGGGGACCCCTCCAAGGACTCAAGGTCGAGGTCCTGCACGGCCGTATGCAGCCCGACGACAAGGACGCCGTGATGCGTCGCTTCGCCGCGGGCGACACGGACGTCCTGGTCGCCACGACGGTCATCGAGGTCGGGGTGAACGTACCGAACGCCACGGCCATGGTGATCATGGATGCCGACCGGTTCGGCGTGTCCCAGCTCCACCAGCTGCGCGGTCGCGTCGGTCGTGGTTCCGCCGCCGGACTCTGCCTCCTGGTCACCGAGATGCCGGAGGCGAGCCCGGCCCGCCAGCGGCTGACGGCGGTGGCGTCCACGCTCGACGGCTTCGAGCTCTCCCGCATCGACCTCGAACAGCGCCGTGAGGGCGACGTGCTGGGCCAGGCCCAGTCCGGCGTCCGTTCCTCGCTGCGCATGCTCGCCGTCATCGAGGACGAGGAGATCATCGCCGAGGCCCGCGAGGAGGCCGCCGCGGTCGTCGCCGCCGACCCCGAGCTCACCGCCCTCCCCGGCCTGCGCATGGCCCTGGAGGCCCTCCTCGACGAGGAGCGCGAGCAGTTCCTGGACAAGGGCTGAGAGACTGGCCCCGACACACTTCCAGCGCAAAGGACCCTCATGACCCGCGTGATCGCCGGCCGGGCCGGCGGACGCCGTCTGGCCGTCCCGCCGGGCACCGGCACCCGCCCCACCTCCGACCGGGCGCGCGAGGGCCTCTTCTCCACCTGGCAGTCCCTGCTCGGCGGTCCGCTGGAGGGCGAGCGGGTCCTCGACCTGTACGCGGGCTCGGGCGCCGTCGGCCTGGAGGCGCTCAGCCGCGGCGCCGGGCACGCCCTCCTCGTCGAGGCCGACGCCCGCGCGGCCCGGATCATCCGCGAGAACGTGAAAACGCTGGGCCTGCCCGGCGCCGAGGTCAGATCGGGCAAAGCCGAGCAGATCGTCCAGGGACCGGCGCCTACGGATCCGTACGACCTGGTCTTCCTCGACCCGCCGTACGCCGTGTCCGACGACGATCTTCGCGAGATTCTGCTCACACTCCGGGCGCAGGGCTGGCTCGCGGCCGAAGTGCTCGTCACCGTGGAGCGCAGCACCAGGGGCGGCGAATTCGGCTGGCCGGACGGTTTCGACGCGATCCGGGCCCGTCGTTACGGCGAGGGGACGTTTTGGTACGGTCGCGCCGCCTCTACGTGCGAAGACGCACGATGACCGGACCGGAGAGCGAGGGACCACAGTTGCGCCGCGCCGTCTGTCCGGGGTCATTCGACCCCATCACCAATGGACACCTCGACATCATCGCCCGCGCTTCCAGGCTCTACGACGTCGTGCACGTCGTGGTGATGATCAATCAATCGAAGCAGGGCCTGTTCACCGTCGACGAGCGGATCGAGCTGATCCGCGAGGTCACCGCCGAGTACGGCAACATCCAGGTCGAGGCCTACCACGGCCTCCTCGTCGACTTCTGCAAGCAGCGCGACATCCCCGCCATCGTGAAGGGTCTGCGGGCGGTCAGCGACTTCGACTACGAGCTCCAGATGGCCCAGATGAACAACGGCCTTTCGGGTGTCGAGACGCTGTTCATCCCGACCAGCCCCACCTACAGTTTCCTGTCCTCCTCGCTCGTGAAGGAGGTCGCCCAGTGGGGCGGCGACATCTCCCACCTGGTGCCGGAGGTCGTCCTGGAGGCTCTCACGGGACGGCTCGGAAAGAGCTGAGTGCCTGACAGTGCGTCACCAGGTGTCGGGCGGGGCGGGAGTGGTCGTACAGTCGACCCGTCCGTCTCCATCACAGCTGTAGAGAGTGGCGAGCACACGGTGGACGTGCAGAAGAAGCTCGATGAGATCGTCGCGGCGGTCGGCAGCGCCCGTTCGATGCCCATGTCGGCCTCGTGCGTGGTCAACCGCGCCGAGCTGCTCTCGATGCTCGAAGAGGTGCGCCAGGCGCTGCCCGGCTCCCTGGCGCAGGCCGAGGAGCTGATCGGCGGCCGCGAGCAGATGGTCGAGCAGGCCCGCCAGGAGGCCGAGCGGATCATCGAGTCGGCGCACGCCCAGCGCGGCTCTCTGATTTCCGACACCGAGGTCGCCCGCCGCTCCCAGAACGAGGCGGACCGCATCCTCGCCGAGGCCCGCCAGGAGGCCGAGGAGGTCCGCGCGGAGGCCGACGACTACGTCGACTCCAAGCTCGCCAACTTCGAGGTCGTCCTCACCAAGACCCTCGGCTCCGTCGGCCGTGGCCGCGAGAAGCTCCTCGGCACCGGCCCCGGCACCGACGAGCAGGGCTACGAGGACGAGGACGCTCCCGAGCGCAGCCACGACCCGGAGACCCTGCGCCGGGACGCCGACGCGTACGTGGACGTCAAGCTCGGCGCCTTCGAGGCGGTCCTCGCCAAGACCCTGGAGGCCGTCGGCAAGGGTCGCCAGAAGCTGCACGGCCGTATCGCCAGCGACGACCTGGGCGAGCTGGGCACCTTCGCGGAGGACGGGACGCCCGGCCACCACACCAGCGACTCCGACTACCTGGCCGGCCTCGCCGAGCTCTCGGAGGCCCCCGAGCGGCCCGCGCAGACCCCCGAGGTGCCGGCCCAGCCGAACTACGGACAGCAGCAGGACGCCTACGCGTACCAGCAGCAGCCCGACCCCTACGGCTATCAGCAGCAGTACGCCCAGCAGGACGCGTACGGCTACCAGCAGGCCGACCCGTACGCCGCCTACCCGCAGCAGCAGGGCTACGACCAGCAGACGGCGTACGACCAGAGCGGGCAGCAGGCCTATCCGCAGCAGCAGCCGGGGGCCCTGGACCCGATGGCGAACGCCCTGGACGAGACCAGCCTCTTCGACACCACCATGATCAGCGCCGAGCAGCTGCGGGCGTACGAACAGGGCCGCTGACCACGGACGGACGCCGGACGGATACGGTCCGGGCACCGGCTGGGCACCGGATTGGGCCGAGAGCGAAAGGTCCAGTATCCTGGTTCTTCGGTCGCGTGTACGTCCGCGATCGGTGCTGCCCGCGGGACACCGGGGGCAGCGTCCTCTGAGATCGAAGATCGAAAGCAGTTATGGCTCTGAACGCCCGCCTCGACCACCGCAATCCTCTCGTGTTCGACACACACGAGCTGGGGCGGCGTCCTGGCGCGCTCCAGCGCCTGACCCGCACGATCGACGCTCCCGGGGATCTCGGGATCCAGGGCGTCATCGGAGTGCCGGAAGGCGCCCCGGTGGAGCTCGAACTCCGTCTGGAGTCGGTCATGGAAGGGGTGCTTGTCACAGGCACCGCCCGTGCATCGGCCAAGGGGGAGTGCGTAAGGTGTCTTGAGCCGCTTGAGCAGGTGCTCGAAGCGGACTTCCAGGAGATGTTCTCGTACCCTGACGCCGACGACCGGAATCGCCCCAAGGCGGAGCCGGCCGACGACGCCGAGGAAGACGAGGACACGCTCCCTCTCGAGGACGGACTGTTCGACCTCGAACCCGTGCTGCGTGATGCGGTGGTGCTCGCACTGCCGATGCAGCCGGTGTGCCAGGACGACTGCCCGGGCCTGTGCTCCGAATGCGGAGCCCGGCTCGCGGACGACCCGGACCACCACCACGACGCCGTCGACATCCGTTGGGCGGCACTGCAGGGACTCGCCGGTTCACTCGAAGATGGCGAGAAGGACGAGATGAGCGGCGGCGCGCTTCCATCAGCGCACGCCGACGAGAAGCAGGAGAAGTAGCCGTGGCTGTTCCGAAGCGGAAGATGTCGCGCAGCAACACGCGCCACCGCCGGTCGCAGTGGAAGGCTGCGGTCCCCACCCTGGTTGCGTGCGAGCGCTGCCACGAGCCCAAGCTGCAGCACATCGCGTGCCCGGCTTGCGGCACCTACAACAAGCGCCAGGTCCTCGAGGTCTGAGCGGCTGGTGAGAGGTCTGATGTCTGACGCCAAGGCGGACCCAAACGCCAAGAAAAAGGCGGACAACACAGCCTCGTCCCACACGCTTCTGGAAGGGCGGCTCGGGTACAAGCTCGAGTCCGCCCTTCTGGTGCGTGCACTGACCCACCGTTCCTACGCGTACGAGAACGGCGGTCTGCCGACCAACGAGCGTCTGGAGTTCCTCGGGGACTCCGTGCTCGGCCTCGTGGTCACGGACACGCTGTACCGCACCCACCCCGACCTGCCCGAAGGCCAGCTGGCCAAGTTGCGGGCCGCGGTGGTCAACTCGCGTGCGCTGGCGGAAGTGGGCCGCGGCCTCGAACTCGGCCTCTTCATCCGGCTCGGCCGGGGCGAGGAAGGCACGGGAGGCCGGGACAAGGCATCCATCCTCGCCGACACCCTTGAAGCGGTGATCGGCGCGGTCTATCTCGACCAGGGTCTGGACGCGGCGGGCGAACTCGTCCACCGGCTCTTCGACCCACTGATCGAGAAGTCCTCGAATCTGGGAGCGGGCCTGGACTGGAAGACCAGTC
Organism: Streptomyces sp. NPDC096311; assembly: GCF_044763085.1. Taxonomy (NCBI): domain Bacteria; kingdom Bacillati; phylum Actinomycetota; class Actinomycetes; order Kitasatosporales; family Streptomycetaceae; genus Streptomyces; species Streptomyces sp. NPDC096311. The sequence continues at coordinate 196,107 of NZ_JBIWFN010000009.1, read as the reverse complement.
TCCAGGAACTCACCGCGACCGAGGGGCTCGGCGTTCCCGAGTACCTGGTCTCGGAGACCGGCCCGGACCACGAGAAGACCTTTACTGCTGCCGCCCGCGTCGGAGGCGTCTCGTACGGCACCGGCACCGGCCGCAGCAAGAAGGAAGCGGAGCAGCAGGCCGCGGAGTCCGCGTGGCGTGCCATCCGCGCCGCCGCGGACGAACGCGCGAAGTCGGCCCAGGCCGCCGAGGAAGCGGCTCAGGCCGCCGAGCAGGCTGCCCAGGCCGCCGAGGGGACCACCGACGCCCCCTCGGCTCCGACGAGCGACTCGGCTACGGCCTGATTCCTTCGTAGCACCTTCGAAAGCACCTTCGTAAGCATCAGGCCCCTGCCGCAGCGTCCGCGCCGCGACAGGGGCCTGCTGCGTCTTGTGTCCGCGCGTCCTGGGCCCCCGTCCGGGTGACGCGAGCACGAGGTAATCTTCGGGCGTCGTTCCCGTGCCCGCCCCTTCGGAGGAGTCCCGTGCCCGAGTTGCCCGAGGTCGAAGTCGTGCGGCGCGGCCTGGCGCGGTGGGTCAGCGGGCGGACCGTGACCTCGGTCGAGGTACGGCACCCGCGTGCCGTACGGCGGCATCTCGCCGGACCCGAGGGGTTCGCGAAGACGCTCGCGGGCCACCGCGTAGGACCGGCCATGCGCCGCGGCAAGTACCTCTGGCTGCCCCTCGACGACTCCCCGTTCTCCGTCCTCGCGCACCTCGGCATGAGCGGCCAGCTCCTGGTGCAGCCGCAGGACGCCCCGGACGAGAAGCACCTGCGCATCCGCATCCGCTTCGACGACACCCGGACGCCCGCCCCCGCCGGGGCGGAGGGCACCGAGCTGCGCTTCGTCGACCAGCGCACCTTCGGCGGGCTCTCCCTCCACGAGAACACCCCGGACGGCCTGCCGGACGTCATCGCGCACATCGCCCGCGACCCGCTGGACCCCCTCTTCGACGACGCGGCCTTCCACACGGCCCTGCGTGCCCGGCGTACGACGATCAAGCGCGCCCTGCTCGACCAGTCGCTGATCAGCGGGGTCGGCAACATCTACGCGGACGAGGCGCTCTGGCGCGCCAAACTGCACTACGAACGCCCCGTGGCCGGCTTCACCCGGCCGCGCACCGCCGAACTCCTCGGACATGTCCGCGACGTCATGAACGAGGCCCTCGCCGTCGGCGGCACCAGCTTCGACAGCCTGTACGTCAACGTCAACGGCGAGTCCGGCTACTTCGACCGCTCGCTCGACGCGTACGGCCGCGAGGGCGAGCCCTGCCGCCGGTGCGGGACGCCGATGCGACGGCGTGCCTGGATGAACCGGTCCAGCTACTTCTGCCCGCGCTGCCAGCGCCCGCCGCGCGTCACTCCGTAGCCGCGCGGGTCTCGTCGTAGCGCTCGCGGGCTTCCAGAACATCGTCCATGCGGCCCTCGACGAAGTGGATGAGGGCCAACAGGCGCGTGGAGACCTCGCGACCGAGCGGGGTGAGGGTGTAGTCGACGCGCGGGGGGTTCGTGGGCTGTGCCTCGCGATGCACCAGGCCGTCGCGCTCCAGCGCGTGCAGTGTCTGGGAGAGCATCTTCTCGCTGACGCCGTCGACCCTGCGCCGCAGCTCGTTGAAGCGGAACGTGCCCTCGTGCAGCGCCCCGAGCGTGAGCGATCCCCAGCGTCCGGTGACGTGCTCCAGCGTGCCCCGGGACGGGCAGCTGCGTGCGAACACGTTGTACGGCAGGTCCTGACACTCACCGCGCTCGGCGGTCTGCACGCTGGGTTCCATGGGCTCACCCTACTCCGACGCAGCGCTAACCATCGGGTTGCACTAACCATAAGTTAGTGCTTTCCTTTGGCTCGTTGTCACCACCTGGAGGAGTCCCCATCGTGAGCACCCCGAGTACCCCTGTCGTTTCCATCGCCTACCACTCCGGCTACGGCCATACCGCCGTCCTCGCTGAGGCCGTTCGCTCCGGTGCCGTCGAGGCCGGTGCCCAGGCACACCTGATCAACGTCGACGAGATCACCGACGCCCAGTGGGAACTGCTCGACGCCTCGGACGCGATCGTGTTCGGCTCGCCCACCTATATGGGCACCGCTTCCGGCGCCTTCCACGTCTTCGCCGAGGCGTCCTCGAAGCGCTGGTTCGGACAGGACTGGCGCGACAAGCTCGCCGCCGGATTCACCAACTCCGGTTCCAAGAGCGGCGACAAGCTGCACACCCTGCAGTTCTTCCAGATCCTGGCCGCCCAGCACGGCATGAACTGGGTCAACCTCGGTCTGCACCCGGGCTGGAACAGCTCCTCGGCCTCCGAGCAGGACCTCAACCGCCTCGGCGTCTTCGCCGGCGCCGCCGCCCAGACCAATGTCGACGAGGGTCCGGAGACGGTTCACAAGGCCGACATCGCCACGGCGGAGCACCTTGGGCGCCGGGTCGCGGAGGCGGCGCGGGTGGTCGCGCTGGGGCGCGCGGCGGTAGCCGGGGTGGCCGCGTAAACGCTTGCGCAATCGTTTGCGTAAACGCTCGCGTAAACGCTTGTGCGGGGCTGGGCAAACGGTCGCGCACTGGCTTGCGTGAGCCCGCGTCAACATCCGCGTAAAGGCTTGCGTAAGCGTTTACGCAAAGGTTTACGCGCGCCCGCGCCACGTTCCTGTATCTCCATGCCGGCGCCTGTCGTACGGGACACATCATCTTTGCTGTGCCGGATGATCAGCGGGTGGCTCGGGTGCTGTACGTGCGGGAAGGAGCGTTGCCTGTGGCGTGGACCGATCGGTGAACGCCGTTGGCCGCTCGAGAGAGCTGCAATCACCCAGCCCGTCGTTAACAATCTTGAAATCCGCCGGCTTCGCCTTCCCAGGTTCGAATCCTGGCGTCGCCACACTGAGGGAGACCCCCTCTGACCCGCCTCTACGGCAGGTCAGGGGGTCTTCGTTCCTGGCCGCTGCTCGATTCAGCACCGGTTCCGGGTGGCCTGTCTCGCCCTGTACCGCCTGAATCTCACCTCTGATCAGGGCGTGTCCCCCAGGTTGCGTGCCCGACGGGTCGGCACGGTCCCTGCGACCCTCCCGGCTACGCTCGCGCGGGAGCGCCCCGCAGCGCATGGCCGCGGGGCGCCTAGGGGGGTTCAGTCGACCATCTGCCCGTCGTACATACCGCCCCTGCAGGTGTTGTTCGCCCAATTGACCGTTCCGCCGCCCTGTTCGCACTCACCCGGGGTGAGGCTGGCGGCGGTGGCGGTGGCGGCGCCTGTGAGACCGAGTCCGGCGAGGGCTGCCGTGGCGATGACGGCGGCGAGGATTCGTCGAATGCGCATGTGGTTCCCCTTTCACGGATTGCCTCAATTGGGGCACTAGTCAGCTTGATCTTCACCCATGTGGGTGGCACGCCATGTTGAGCCATTCGGGTGATATTGCTGTGACGGGGAGCGTTGATGGACGGTGACGATGCGTGGCGGGATCGCAACGTTACGTATCCACTCTGGTGAGGGGCGAAGAGGGCATCCGGTCCTGAGAGCAATGCTGCTGCGAAGATCAAGGAGCTTGAGGACATTCACGCTGCCGACGGGCAAGCTCTGTCCGGCGGTGTGGCCAACGACTTCCTGGTGCTCCTGAAGGAGGCCAAGGACGCGTACGCGGTCGGGGACATGAACAAAGCCCAGGCGTCGGCAGATCGGGCAAAGACGATCTACAACAAGGCGCGTGCCACCGTACGAACGACCTTGACGCCCTGGGCCGCGACTGCTCGGCTCCGCCTGGGTCGATGGCAGACGGATGGGAACACCTCGCGCACGCCACACTCGGCCGGCACGCGCAACCGGCGCCCCCGCCATCCCGGAGCCTGAGCGCCCCCGCCGGAGGCTTCGTCCTGACGGTCACTGGGCGTCCAGGCTCTCCGCTCATCCCCCCTGCGCGCCCGGCGAAGCGGAGCGCAGCCGGGGCTCGATGAAGTAGAGAAATGTGTAACGCGGGTCGTCCAGGCGGCCGTTCGAGCATTCGCCGTCACTTTTACTGACAGCGCCACACGCTGGCATGGGTAGTGTCGAAGGGAACCCATGACGCTTCAACGACCGGGTGTGGCGGCCGGCGCTCGGGCAGCGGGAGCCGAGACCGGGCGCGACAACGGAATGCACGCGCTGAGGCACTTCTACGCCTCGGTGCTCCTGGACGCGGGGGAAAGCATCAAGGCGCTCAGCGAGTACCTCGGTCACCACGACCCCGGGTTCACGCTGCGGACGTACACCCACCTGATGCCGTCGAGCGGGACCCGTACCCGGACTGCCGTGGACCGTGTCTTCACCGAGGAACCTCCGGCTGACGGCCCGGACACGGCCCAGGAGCTTTCCTGGGCCTGTGACCTGCGGTTATCTCAGTAGCCGAAGTCCTGCGTCCACCAGGGACCGCCGGTGCCGAGGTGCACACCCACGCCCAGGGTCTTGAAGTCGCAGTTGAGAATGTTGGCCCGGTGGCCGGGGCTGTTCATCCAGGCCTCCATGACGGCGGCGGCGTCGGCCTGTCCGCGGGCTATGTTCTCGCCGCCGAGGCTGGTGATCCCGGCCTTGGCCGCCCGGTCCCAGGGGCTGAGCCCGCTCGGGTCGGTGTGGTCGAAGAAGTCGCGCGCGGCCATGTCCTCGCTGAAGGCCTGGGCGAGGTCGGACAGGGCGCTGTTCGCCGCCACCGGACTGCAGCCGACCTTGGCCCGCTCGTCGTTGACCAGCTTGAGCACCTCGGTCTCGGCCGCCGTCTGGGCGGAGACGTCGACCGGGGCGGTGGTCTTGGGCGCCTTCGTCTTCGAGGCCTGGCCAGGCGGAGTCGCGGGCTTGTTCGCGTTGGCGGACTTGCCCGGCTTGGTTTTGGTGGGCTCCGGGGAGGGCGCCGTCGTCGGCGCGGCCGACGAGGTCGCGGGAGCGGTCGAAGCCGATGCCGAGGGCGACGCGGCGCGGTCGGCGTCACGGCTCGTCGACGTGCCCTCGCGGCCGTCCGCGCTCGCGCTGCCCGACGTACCGCCCTGCTGGGTCTCCTGGCTGGACGGGGACCCGACGGCCTGCACGCTGTCGGAGTTGTTGCTGCCACCACCGAGCGAGTAGTTCTCGGTGCCGGGCAGCACGCCGGAGGCGACGGCCACGGTGCCCAGTGCCACGGCCGCGGAGACGCCGAGCAGACCCGTGCGAACCGGCGTCGCGGTCTTGCGCTTGCGGTGCGAGCGGGCAGCGGCGCTCGGCGGGAGGTCGGCGACGGCGGCGTAGCCGTACAGATTCTCCGGGCCGTAACTTTCCGCAAGGGGTCCGTGATTCTCTGTAACCCCTGCGGCGCGGCCCGTGGCGGCGCGGCCGACGGCGGAGCGTCCGTGGCGTCCCATCTCCTGGCCTTCCTCGTTCTTGGTCAGCGTCCCTCACTCGAAAGAGTGAGTTTCATATGAGACTCATTGGGTCGGGACGGTACCGCATGGCGGGAGGGGAGGAAGTGCTGCGAGAGACTTTGTCCGGTTAGCGTGCACCCATGAACGAGGTTGTACGGCTGGTGGTTTGGGTACGCGGACGTGTCCAAGGTGTGGGTTTCCGCTGGTTCACGAGGGCCAAGGCGCTGGAGATCGGCGGCCTGAGTGGCTTTGCTCTCAATTTGGACGACGGACGGGTCCAGGTGGTCGCGGAAGGAACCCGGGCCGGATGCCAGGGTCTGCTCGACTGGCTGCAGGGGGACGACACACCCGGGCGTGTGGACGGAGTCACTGAGATCTGGGACACGCCCCGGGGGATCTACGACGGCTTCGCGATCCGGTGACGGCGACGTGCGCAACGGCCCTGGCGGAAGCGGTATGGCATGCCACCGGCACCTGCCAGAAGCAGAAATGACCTGGTGGTTGCCAAGAACGGCTCCGCGTGGCAGGCTCCGCAGAGAAGGATGATCTCCACGCCCCCCGGGTCTTGCAGGAGTCGCAGCGCAGCCGTCCGAAGGGCCGCGCGACAGCGGGTTGCCCGCCAATACGGGGCGTGATCGTGTTGACCGTCAAACTTTTTGGTGAGACGCTGAAAGCCCCGCGCACCTTAGCTGTTTGGCATGTGGATCCGCAGCAAAAATTTAGTAAGTGTCAAGCATCGCGGGTGCGATCCCTCACGACCCACACCGCTTCGGTCGGTCACTCAGTGTGGAGGACCATCCATCATGGCAAAGGCGCTTCTCGGTTACGTCGGCGGTTCCGACCCGCGACTCATCGCCGAGATGCGACGGCTCCAGCAGCGTGTACAGGACCTCGAATCCGAGCTCGTACGGATTCAGGCCGAGAACGACGCGCTCGCGGCTGCCGCTTCTCACGACTCGCTTCTCGAGAGCATCGACGTACCCCAGGCGGAGCCTGCGCTCACCTGATCACTGCACCGCACTACGACAGCAGTGGTTGGGCTGCCCGTGTCAACCGCTAAGTTGTCAGCTGTCAGAATTGCAAGGGACGCCTCTTCGGCGTCCCTTCTTCTTTCCCCCGCGTGCCCTCCCACTCTCTTTAACGTCTGGTGTGCCCTGCACGTTCATGGGTGAAACCGTGGGTTCATGGAGTGAGACCGGCCCGAAAGGTAGAGTCCGGCGGCGTGCACCTCAAGGCCCTGACCCTGCGCGGGTTCAAGTCGTTCGCCTCGGCGACCACGCTGCGGTTCGAGCCGGGCATCACCTGTGTCGTGGGCCCCAATGGTTCGGGCAAGTCCAATGTCGTGGACGCCCTGAGCTGGGTCATGGGTGAGCAGGGGGCCAAGTCGCTGCGCGGCGGCAAGATGGAGGACGTCATCTTCGCCGGCACCACCGGGCGGCCGCCGCTCGGCCGGGCCGAGGTGTCCCTGACCATCGACAACTCCGACGGGGCGCTGCCCATCGAGTACGCCGAGGTCACCATCACGCGGATCATGTTCCGCAACGGCGGCAGCGAGTACCAGATCAACGGTGACACCTGCCGCCTCCTCGACATCCAGGAACTGCTGTCCGACTCCGGCATCGGCCGCGAGATGCACGTCATCGTCGGTCAGGGCCAGCTCGACTCCGTCCTGCACGCCGACCCGATGGGCCGCCGCGCGTTCATCGAGGAGGCGGCGGGCGTCCTCAAGCACCGCAAGCGCAAGGAGAAGGCGCTGCGGAAACTGGACGCGATGCAGGCGAACCTGGCTCGCGTCCAGGACCTCACCGACGAACTGCGCCGCCAGCTCAAGCCACTGGGCCGGCAGGCCGCCGTCGCCCGTCGCGCCGCCGTCATCCAGGCCGACCTGCGCGACGCCCGCCTGCGCCTGCTCGCCGACGATCTCGTACGACTGCGGCAGGCGCTCCAGTCCGAGATCGCCGACGAGGCCGCGCTCAAGCAACGCAAGGAAACCGCCGAGGCCGAACTGAAGAAGGCGCTCCAGCGGGAGGCGCTCCTGGAGGACGAGGTCCGGCAGCTCACGCCCCGGCTCCAGCGCGCCCAGCAGACCTGGTACGAGCTCTCGCAGCTCGCCGAGCGGGTGCGCGGCACGATCTCGCTGGCCGACGCGCGGGTGAAGAGCGCCACTTCGGCGCCCGCCGAGGAACGGCGCGGGCGCGACCCGGAGGACATGGAGCGCGAGGCGGCGCGGATCCGTGAGCAGGAGGCCGAGCTCGAAGCGGCCCTGGAGGCGGCCGAGCACGCCTTGGAGGACACGGTCGCGCACCGGGCCGAACTGGAGCGCGAGCTCGCCGTCGAGGAGCGCCGCCTCAAGGACGTGGCCCGCGCCATCGCCGACCGCCGCGAGGGCCTGGCCCGCCTCAACGGCCAGGTCAACGCCGCCCGTTCGCGGGCCGCCTCCGCCCAGGCCGAGATCGACCGGCTCGCCGTCGCCCGGGACGAGGCCCAGGAACGGGCGTTCGCCGCGCAGGAGGAGTACGAGCAGCTGAAGGCCGAGGTCGACGGCCTGGACGCCGGCGACGCGGAACTGACGGAGCGGCACGAGGCGGCCAAGCGGGCGCTGTCCGAGGCGGAGGCCGCGCTGAGCGCAGCCCGTGAGGCGGCCACAGCGGCCGAACGCAGGCGCGCCGCCACCCAGGCCCGCCACGAGGCCCTCGCCCTCGGTCTGCGCCGCAAGGACGGCACGGGGGCGCTCCTGGGGGCCAGGGACCGCCTCACGGGCCTCCTCGGCCCCGCGGCCGAGCTGCTGTCCATCACCCCCGGCCACGAGGTCGCGCTCGCCGCCGCCTTCGGCGCCGCGGCGGACGCCATCGCGGTCACCACCCCCGCCTCGGCCGCCGAAGCCATCCGACTGCTGCGCAAGCAGGACGCCGGCCGCGCGGCCCTGCTGCTGGCCGGGGCTCCGGAGGAGGCGGGGGCACCCGAGGCCAGGGGCATCGACGGCACCGGGCAGCACCGGGCGGTGGGTGACATCGCTTCCGGCGGGGTGCCCATCGGCGCTCACCCCGACGGGCGTGACACATCCGGCGGTACGAGCCCCTCCGCGGCCTCTACGGACGACGTCACCCCAAGGGCCACCCCAGGGGCTCTGCCCGCGAACGGAGCCTCCGGTGACGCAGCGCCGCGGAGGGCCCCCACCGGGCCGCCGTACGCCGCGGACCTCGTCCGTGGTCCCGCCGAGCTCATGCCTGCCGTACGCCGGCTGCTGCGCGGGATCGTCGTGGTCGGCACCCTCGAGGACGCCGAGGATCTGGTCGACGCGCGGCCGGAGTTGACCGCGGTCACCGCGGAGGGGGACCTGCTCGGAGCGCACTTCGCGCATGGTGGGTCCGCCGGGGCGCCCAGCCTCCTCGAAGTGCAGGCGTCCGTCGACGAGGCGGCTGCCGAGCTCGAGGAGCTCGCCGTGCGGTGCGAGGAACTCGGCGCGGCGCAGCACCGGGCCGTCGAGGAGCGGGGGGAGCGGGCCGCGCTCGTCGAGGAGCTGGGGGAGCGGCGACGGGCCGCCGAGCGCGAGAAGTCGTCCGTGGCACAGCAGTTGGGGCGGCTGGCCGGGCAGGCGCGCGGCGCGGCCGGGGAGGCCGAGCGGAGCACCGCCGCCGCGGCGCGGGCGCAGGAGGCGCTCGACCGGGCCGTGGAGGAGGCCGAGGAGCTGGCGGAGCGGCTCGCCGTGGCGGAGGAGATGCCCGTCGAGGAGGAGCCCGACACGGCCGTACGGGATCGGCTCGCCGCGGACGGCGCCAACGCGCGGCAGACCGAGATGGAGGCCCGGCTCCAGGTGCGCACGCACGAGGAGCGGGTGAAGGGGCTGGCGGGACGGGCCGACGGGCTCGACCGGGCCGCGCGGGCGGAACGTGAGGCACGCGCGCGTGCGGAGCAGCGGCGGGCCCGGCTGCGGCACGAGGCGGCGGTCGCCGAGGCCGTCGCCTCCGGAGCGCGGCAACTCCTGGCGCACGTCGAGGTGTCACTGCGCCGCGCCGAGGAGGAGCGCACCGCCGCCGACACGGCCAAGGCCCGCCGTGAGCAGGATCTTGTCGCCGCGCGCAACGAAGGCCGCGATCTCAAGGCGGAGCTCGACAAACTCACGGATTCGGTTCACCGCGGCGAGGTACTCGGTGCCGAGAAGCGGCTGCGGATAGAGCAGCTGGAGACGAAGGCGCTGGAGGAGCTCGGTGTCGAACCGGCGGGGCTTGTCGCGGACTACGGTCCGGGCCAGCTCGTGCCGCCCTCGCTCCCCGCCGAGGGCGAGGAACTGCCCGAGGACCCGGAGCACCCGCGCAACCAGCCCCGGCCCTTCCACCGTGCCGAGCAGGAGCGACGGCTCAAGTCGGCCGAGCGGGCCTACGCACAGCTGGGGAAGGTCAATCCGCTGGCGTTGGAGGAGTTCGCCGCGCTGGAGGAGCGTCACAAGTTCCTCAGCGAGCAGCTGGAGGACCTCAAGAAGACGCGGGCCGATCTGCTGCAGGTGGTGAAGGAGGTCGACGAGCGCGTCGAACAGGTCTTCACCGAGGCGTACCGGGACACCGCTCGTGAGTTCGAGGGTGTCTTCAGCAGGCTGTTCCCGGGAGGGGACGGGCGACTGATCCTGACCGACCCCGACAACATGCTCACCACGGGCGTGGACGTCGAGGCACGGCCCCCCGGCAAGAAGGTGAAGCGGCTGTCCCTGCTGTCCGGTGGGGAGAGGTCTCTCACCGCCGTCGCGCTCCTCGTGTCGATCTTCAAGGCGCGGCCCAGTCCGTTCTATGTGATGGACGAGGTGGAGGCGGCGCTCGACGACACCAACCTGCAGCGGCTGATCCGGATCATGCAGGAGCTGCAGGAGGCCTCGCAGCTGATCGTGATCACGCACCAGAAGCGGACGATGGAGGTCGCCGACGCGCTGTACGGCGTCTCCATGCAGGGCGACGGTGTGTCGAAGGTCATCAGCCAGCGGCTCCGCTAGATGCGTGTAGCGCACACCGGTCTTGACCTGGGCTTCTAGTTGAATTCAAGTAGTGAACGCTCGATGACCGCTTGGGTGCGAAAAATTCACAGCTTCCGAACTGTTGACTTCGATACTTGAAGGCATAGTCTCTGCAACGTTGCTTTTACCTTCAGGTGGTGGGGGCTGCGAAGTTGTGCGCCACTGGTACCACCACCGAAGGGCTTGCCCCCACACCCCCGGCAGCGAGGCCGGGTGCCCGAGGAGTTACACGTGACCAGCACCGCGCAGGCACCCCAACCAGGAGCCAGGACGGCTCACCCCGAACATCTCGGGCATGTCATCTTCATCGCGGCGGCGGCCGCAATGGGCGGCTTCCTGTTCGGTTACGACAGTGCCGTGATCAACGGTGCCGTCGAGGCGATCCGTAGCCGTTACGACATCGGCTCGGCGACCCTGGCCCAGGTCATCGCCATCGCGCTGATCGGCTGCGCCATCGGCGCGGCGACCGCGGGCCGCATAGCCGACCGCATCGGCCGCATCCGATGCATGCAGATCTCCGCCGTCCTCTTCACGGTCAGCGCCGTCGGTTCCGCGCTGCCGTTCGCGCTGTGGGACCTCGCCTTCTGGCGCATCATCGGCGGATTCGCCATCGGTATGGCCTCCGTCATCGGCCCCGCCTACATCGCCGAAGTCTCCCCGGCCGCGTACCGCGGACGCCTGGGCTCCTTCCAGCAGGCCGCGATCGTCATCGGCATCGCCATCTCGCAGCTGGTCAACTGGGGCATCCTGAACGCCGCCGGCGGCGACCAGCGCGGCAAGCTGCTGGGCGTCGAGGCCTGGCAGGTCATGCTCGGTGTCATGGTCGTCCCGGCCGTCCTTTACGGTCTGCTCTCCTTCGCGATCCCCGAGTCGCCGCGCTTCCTGATCTCCGTGGGCAAGGAAGACCGCGCCCGTGAGGTGCTCAAGGAGGTCGAGGGCGACAAGATCGATCTGACGGCCCGCGTCGCCGAGATCGAGCACGCCATGAAGAGCGAGCACAAGTCGACCTTCAAGGACCTGCTCGGCGGCAGCTTCTTCTTCAAGCCGATCGTGTGGGTCGGCATCGGCCTCTCGGTCTTCCAGCAGTTCGTCGGCATCAACGTCGCGTTCTACTACTCCTCGACGCTGTGGCAGTCGGTCGGCGTCGACCCCTCGGAGTCGTTCTTCTACTCGTTCACGACGTCGATCATCAACATCATCGGCACCGTGATCGCGATGATCTTCGTGGACCGGATCGGCCGCAAGCCGCTGGCCCTCATCGGTTCCGTCGGTATGGTCATCGGTCTCGGACTCGAGGCCTGGGCCTTCTCGTACAACCTCGTGGACGGCAAGCTGCCGGCGACACAGGGCTGGGTCGCCCTCATCGCCGCGCATGTCTTCGTCCTCTTCTTCGCCCTGTCCTGGGGTGTCGTGGTCTGGGTCTTCCTCGGTGAGATGTTCCCGAACCGGATCCGCGCCGCCGCCCTCGGCGTCGCCGCCTCCGCGCAGTGGATCGCCAACTGGGCCATCACCGCGAGCTTCCCGTCGCTGGCCGACTGGAACCTCTCCGCGACCTACGTGATCTACACGATCTTCGCCGCGCTCTCCATCCCCTTCGTGCTCAAGTACGTGAAGGAGACCAAGGGCAAGACGCTGGAGGAAATGGGCTGAGCCTCCTGAAGAGGCCCCGAGACTCGAGGAGAAGGGCCAAGTCCCCGCTGCCCCTCTCCTCGTACCCGTAAGACGTACTGCCCTGGCTCAATCACCGAGCCGGGGCAGTACGTCTTCGCAGAACAGGTGCAGGCTGCGCCAGCCCTCGTCGATCGGCATCCCGCCGGACAGCGGGTGCAGCACGTGGTTGTCGAGACCCTGCGCCACGCACTGGTCGGGGGTCAGGATCCGGTACACGCCCTCCGCGCGCAGTTCCTCGACCGTCGTGGCAGCCGACTTCACCGCCGAGCGGATGTCACCGGACTGCCAGGAGGCGTACGTCCGTGCCTCGTGCAGGAAGTGCCCGCCGTACGCGGCCCACGCCCGGTCCGGGTCCTCGGCGATGTGCAGCAGCGGGGTCTCGGCGGCGGGCATCATGGTCCAGCCCTCGGTGCCGTACTCGACGAGCCGCTCCTTGTAGTACGCCTCCAGCTCGGGGAGGTGCGCGCTGGGAAAGAAGGGGAGCCCGAGCCGGGCGGCGCGCCGGGCCGCCGCCCTGGACGAGCCGCCGACCAGCAGCAGCGGGTGCGGGTCGGAGAAGGGGCGCGGTGTGACCCGTACCGTACGGTCCCGGTAGGTGAACTCCTCGCCGGTCCACGCCTTCAGCACCGTCTCCAGGAGCTCGTCCTGGAGCGCACCGCGCCGCTTCCAGTCGACGTCGAACAGGGCGTACTCCTCGGGCCGGTAGCCGATGCCCGCGACGGTGACGAGGCGGCCGCCGCTGAGCAGGTCGAGCACGGAGATGTCCTCGGCGAGGCGCAGTGGATCGTGCAGCGGGCCGATGACCGCGGAGACGGTGACCGCGAGGTGCCGGGTCGCTCCGAAGACCGCGCCCGCGAAGGCGAACGGCGAGGGCAGCCAGTTGTTGGCCACTCCGTGGTGTTCCTCGGTCTGCACGGTGGTGATGCCGCGGTCGTCGGCGTAGGCGGCCATCTCGACGGCCGCCTTGTAGCGGGCGCTCAGCGACGCCGGGGTGGCGGCGGGGTCGACGAGGTTGAAGCGCACGACGGTTACGGGCATGGGAGCCCCCCTTCGGTGTGGAGGGGGACGGTAGCTGACGGTGCATCAGACGGCCATAGTCGCGGACCCTTTCGCGGGCTGCGCCACGGGCGCCACCGCGGGCTTCGGCGGTACCGCGTACGGCAGGAAGGAGACCGCGACGGTCGCCACCCAGCCGAGGCCGTCGCCGACGGGGTTGTTCGACGCCAGCGGTCCCGTGAACCAGTCGGACGTGCTGAACAGCAGGCCCGAGCCGAGCGCGAGCGCCCACGCGGCGACCGCGGCCGGGCTGAAGCCGCCCCGGTACCAGTAGGCGCTGGTGCGCGTGGTGTCGAGCAGGGCCCCGGCGTCGTACTCCGCACGGTGCAGCTGTCCGCGCCGAAGGCGCCGACCCAGGCCGGGAACGCGACCGCGAGCAGCGACAGGAACGCGATGCACGAGCCCATGCAGGGGGTAGCCACCAGCATCAGGACGCCGCCGAGGACCAGTGAGATCACGGCGTTGACCGCGACCGCCCGGTGCCGCGACACCGTGATGCCGAGGGTGTGAGCGGTGAAGTCCGCCGAGTACATCGACATCGCGTTGATCAGCGGCATGCCGACCAGCGCGATGAGCAGGTAGGGCACCGCGATCCACAGCGGCAGGATCGTGCCGACGAAGGAGACCGGGTCGGCGGCCGAGGCCAGGTCCGGCGTCGAGACCGCCATCACCGCGCCCATCAGGATCAGGGGCAGTACGACGGCGCAGGCGCCGGACACCGCATTGCGCACGATCGCCGCCGACGAGGCCGTACGCGGCAGATAGCGCGTGAAGTCCGGCGCCCACGGCGCCCAGCTGATGCCGCCCGCCGCGATCAGTCCGACTCCTGTGATCATCAGGGGTGTCGGGCCGGCGGGCTGCCCGAAGACCCTGCCCCAGTCCGTGTCCGCGACCGGATGGCCGAGGACGAGCACGCAGAAGCCGCCGAAGAGCCACGTCGCCCACGTGCTGCACGTCCGGACGGCGCTGATGCCGAGGCCCGAGATCACGAACGTCCCGACCACGAAGGCCGGCAGCGTCGCGACGATCAGGAACGTGTTGCTCCTGATGCCGAAGAACATGTTCAGGATGGTCAGCAGGGCGTAGGAGCCCGTCACCGTGTTGATCGTCTCCCAGCCCCGGCGGGCGATCCAGATCAGCGCACCCGCAAGGAGATTTCCGCGCTGGCCGAAGACCGCGCGGGACAGGGTCAGGCCCGGAGCGCCGCCCCGCTTGCCCGCGATGCCGACCAGAGCCACCAGGCCGTACGACATGACCGGCGCCGCGAGGCCGACGGCCGGCGCCTGCCAGAAGTCGAGTCCGTGGGAGACGGCCAGGGTCGCGCCCATGGCCTGCGACACGTCGATGTTGGCGGCGAGGGCGTGTCACGGTCCACGGTATGGGCCGTGACACATCCTGGGTACGCTGCGCGCACCCCGACGCACCCCTCGGAAGCGACACTGGGGAGCGTGGTGACTCCGCCTTCAAAGGGTTCCCGCCGACGCATGGCCGGGCGGCGGACCAGCCCGGCCCGCGGGGCACGCGGCCCCACACGGACGACGACTGTCCGGGCGTGAGGTCACGCATACTGGACGCGTTATGGAAACCGTCATCCTTGCTGTAGTCATCGCCGTGGTCGTGATCGGCGCACTCGGCGGGCTCGTCATCGGCAGTCGCCGCAAGAAGTCGCTGCCCCCGGCGCCCCCCACCACGCCCGACATCACCGCCCCTCCGGCCGAGCCGCACATCGGCGACGAGGCCGAGATCCCGCACGACGAAGAGCGCCGGACGATAGAGGAGGTGGATCTCCCGGACGGCTCGGCCGCGCCGGTCGTCGTCGAGGAACCCGAACCCGTTGTCGAAGCTCCCGCGATCGAGATCCCGGAGCCGACCGCGGGGCGCCTGGTGCGCCTGCGCGCCCGCCTCTCGCGCTCGCAGAACGCGCTCGGCAAGGGGCTGCTCACGCTCCTCTCGCGCGAGCACCTCGACGAGGACACCTGGGAGGAGATCGAGGACACGCTGCTGACCGCCGACGTCGGCGTGCAGCCCACCCAGGAGCTGGTCGAGCGGCTGCGCGAGCGCGTGAAGGTGCTCGGCACGCGGACGCCCGACGAACTGCGCACCTTGCTGCGCGAGGAGCTGCTGCAGCTTCTCGTCCCCGAGTTCGACCGTACGGTCAAGACCGACTCGAACCTCGACACCCCGGGCATCGTGATGGTCGTCGGTGTCAACGGCACCGGGAAGACCACCACCACCGGCAAGCTCGCCCGCGTCCTCGTCGCCGACGGCAAGAACGTGGTGCTCGGCGCCGCCGACACCTTCCGTGCCGCCGCCGCCGACCAGCTGCAGACCTGGGGCGAGCGCGTAGGTGCCCGTACCGTGCGGGGCCCCGAGGGCGGTGATCCCGCCTCGATCGCCTTCGACGCGGTCAAGGAGGGCATCGAGGAGGGCGCCGACGCCGTCCTCATCGACACGGCCGGACGACTTCACACCAAGACCGGGCTCATGGACGAGCTCGGCAAGGTCAAGCGTGTCGTCGAGAAGCACGCCCCGCTCGACGAGGTGCTGCTGGTCCTCGACGCCACGACCGGCCAGAACGGTCTGGTGCAGGCCCGCGTCTTCGCCGAGGTCGTCGACATCACCGGCATCGTGCTGACCAAGCTCGACGGCACCGCGAAGGGCGGCATCGTGATCGCGGTCCAGCGCGAGCTGGGGGTGCCGGTCAAGCTGGTGGGTCTGGGCGAGGGCGCGGACGACCTGGCGCCGTTCGAGCCGGAGGCGTTCGTTGACGCCCTTATCGGAGAGTGACCCCCACCTTCCGACGTTGGTAGGTGGTTCTGGAAGCGTCCGCCCCCGAGGTGCAGTCCGGGGGCGGACGCTTCGCTGTGTAGGTCGGTATCGGTATCGGTGTCGTTACGCGCGCGACCGGTGCGCCACGTACGCCAGCGTCCCCAGCAGCAACCGCGCCTGCGGCGGCTTCGTCGCCGAGTCCAGGGCGGGGGAGCGCAGCCAGCGGACCGGACCGAGGCCGGCGCGGTCGGAGGGCGGGGCGGTCACGTACGTACCGGGGCCGAGGCCGTGCAGGTCGAGGGAGGCGTCGTCCCAGCCCATCCGGTAGAGCAGCTCGGGGAGCTCGGCCGCGGCGCCGGGGGCGACGAAGAAGTGGGCGCGGCCGTCCGGGGTCGCGGTGACCGGCCCGGTGGGCAGGCCCATCCGCTCCAGGCGGACGAGCGCGCGGCGCCCGGCGGCCTCGGCGACCTCGATGACGTCGAACGCGCGGCCGACCGGCAGCATCACCGCGGCACCCGGGAACTCGCCCCAGGTCTCGGAGACCTCGCCGAGCGTGGCGCCTGCTTCGAGCACCGGCGCGAAGTCCAGCGGATGCGCCCCCGGCGTGCGGCAGCCGGCCTTGCCGCAGGAGCACGCGCCCGCGGCGGCCCGGGCGCCGGGGACCACGTCCCAGCCCCACAGCCCCGTGAACTCGGCCACCGCGGTGCACTCCGACGAGCGGCCGCGGCGACGGGTGCCGGGCCGGCTTTCGCGCATTCCCCGACTGCTGCCGATCGTGAAGCCCATGCCCCCTCCAACGGGTCCAACGCGTCGACGGTTACGCCTTGAACGCGGAACATCACTCAGTGTGTTCCCGTCCCCGGATGTCACGTGGCTGGCGACGCGATCCCGGCGGCGCCCGGAAGCGTCCCGGGTGGTGTACCCGGCGGCGTGCGCCCCCGAATGCATCGTTTCGCCACTTCTGGCTGTCCTATGTCAAGTGAATCGCGTACAGGCGATCAGGAGTTCATTCGAAGGGGTGGCGAATGGTGGCGTTTCCGGGATCGCCATGGCTGGACGCGTGATCGTAGGATTACTTTGAGTGCACGAGTCCTGGGGACGTATGCACTCGTGGGTATGCCGGAGGCAAGTCGGCTTCCCGTTCGAAGGGTGAGAACTGCCGGACGTGCGGCCGTATTTACCGGCATTCTGATAGGGCTTGGCGCACGCAGCGTACAAGTGGTCTCAGGGTTGGGGGCGTTCCAGTGGGCGGCAACGGCGGAAGCGGTACGAACGCTGACAAGCGCCCGAATGAGCTGTTGGGCTCGTGGTTCGTGCGCAGTGGCTGGTCGAAGGGCGAGCTGGCGCGGCAAGTGAACCGAAGAGCCCGCCAGTTGGGGGCCAATCACATCTCCACGGACACCTCACGGGTGCGCCGCTGGCTGGACGGCGAGAATCCGCGCGAGCCGATTCCGCGGATCCTGTCCGAGCTGTTCTCCGAGCGGTTCGGCTGTGTGGTCGCCGTCGAGGACCTCGGCCTGCGTGCCGCCCACCAGTCACCGTCCGTTTCGGGTGTCGACCTGCCCTGGACCGGCCCGCAGACCGTGGCGCTGATCAGCGAGTACTCGCGCAGTGACCTGATGCTGGCGCGGCGTGGCTTCCTCGGCAGCTCGCTGGCCCTCGCCGCGGGCCCCGCCCTCATCGAGCCCATGCAGCGCTGGCTGGTGCCCTCGCCCGCCGCGCCCCAGGAGGAGCCCGAGTCCCCGGCCGCCGCGCGCCGCCCCGGCCGGCTCTCCCAGCCCGAGCTGGACCTGCTGGAGTCCACCACGGTGATGTTCCGCCAGTGGGACGCCCAGTGCGGCGGCGGTCTGCGCCGCAAGGCGGTCGTCGGCCAGCTGCACGAGGTGACCGACCTGCTCCAGGAGCCGC
Source organism: Streptomyces sp. NPDC096311 (assembly GCF_044763085.1). NCBI lineage: Bacteria > Bacillati > Actinomycetota > Actinomycetes > Kitasatosporales > Streptomycetaceae > Streptomyces > Streptomyces sp. NPDC096311. The sequence continues at coordinate 178,341 of NZ_JBIWFN010000009.1, read as the reverse complement.
AGCCCGGGGCGACCAGCAAACGCCTGTTCATGGTCGCCGCCGAGCTGGCCGAGCTGGCGGGCTGGATGAGCTATGACGTGGGGCTGCAACCCACCGCGCAGAAGTACTTCGTGCTCGCCCTGCACGCCGCCAAGGAGGCGGGCGACAAGCCGCTGGGCTCGTACATCCTCTCCAGCATGAGTCGCCAGATGATCCACCTCGGCCGGCCCGACGACGCGCTCGAACTCATCCATTTGGCGCAGTACGGAAGCCGTGACTGCGCGAGCCCGCGCACCCAGGCCATGCTGTATGCGATGGAGGCCCGCGCCTACGCGAACATGGGCCAGCCCGGAAAGTGCAAGCGGGCCGTCCGGATGGCCGAGGACAGCTTCGAGGACGTTCACGAGTGGGACGACCCGGACCCCGACTGGATCCGCTTCTTCTCGCTGGCCGAGCTGCACGGCGAGAACTCGCACTCCTACCGCGATCTGGCCTACGTCGCGGGCCGCAGCCCCACGTACGCCTCGCTCGCCGAACCCCTGATGCAGCAGGCCGTCGACCTCTTCGCCAAGGACGGCGAGCACCAGCGTTCGTACGCACTCAATCTCATCGGCATGGCCACGGTGCACCTGCTGCGGCGCGAGCCCGAGCAGAGTGCGGTATTGGCCAAGGACGCGATGGCGATCGCCAAGAAGGTGCGCTCCGAGCGCGTGAACACTCGTATCCGAAAGACGGTCGACACGGCCGTCCGCGACTTCGGTGACCTCGCTGAGGTCGTGGACCTCAGCGAGCAGCTCGCCGTCGACCTTCCCGAGACCGCGGAAGCGGTCTGAGCCCGGGCCGCGGAAGCGGTCCGATCCCAGTACCCCGGCCACGGCCGGTCGTCCCGAACCGCCCGACTCGGCTCCCCCATGCCAGGTCATCGGACGACCAGCCGTGGCCGGTTCGTTTGCCTTCTGGGAAGGTTGCGCCACGATAACGATCGCTCCGCCCGGTATCAGTCAGTTCATGGAGGCGTAACACACGAGGTGCCTTCGTCACTACGGCGAAACATCGAGGGGCGTCTACGGAAACCGCGCTGCGTCAATCTCATGGCGCATAACCGGCCCACCCCTCATGACCGCTCAGGCTTCGCCCGCACGGGGCCGTACCAACGACGAGGAGACGCCGATGGCACCAGCCATCACGCTAGCCGCAGAAGCTCCCAAGCTCTCGGCCGCCAACACCGGGTTCATGCTCATCGCTTCCGCCCTGGTGCTGATCATGACCCCCGGCCTCGCCTTCTTCTACGGAGGCATGGTCCGTGTCAAGAGCACCCTGAACATGCTGATGATGAGTTTCATCAGCATGGGGATCATCACGATCCTGTGGGTGCTGTACGGCTTCTCGCTCGCCTTCGGCACGGACAAGGGTTCGTTCATCGGCTGGACCTCGGACTGGGTCGGCCTGAGCAACATCGGCCTGACGGAGCTGTGGCCGGGCTACACCATCCCGATCTTCGTCTTCATGGTCTTCCAGCTGATGTTCGCCATCATCACGCCCGCGCTGATAAGCGGTGCGCTGGCGGACCGGGTGAAGTTCACGGCGTGGGCGCTGTTCATCACGCTGTGGGCCACGGTCGTCTACTTCCCGGTCGCGCACTGGGTCTGGGGCACCGGCGGCTGGGCGTTCGACCTCGGCGTGATCGACTTCGCCGGTGGTACGGCGGTCCACATCAACGCGGGTGCCGCGGCGCTCGGCGTGATCCTGGTCATCGGCAAGCGCGTCGGCTTCAAGAAGGACCCGATGCGTCCGCACAGCCTCCCGCTGGTGATGCTCGGCTCCGGTCTGCTGTGGTTCGGCTGGTTCGGATTCAACGCCGGTTCGTGGCTCGGCAACGACGACGGCGTCGGCGCGCTGATGTTCGTCAACACGCAGATCGCCACCGCCGCCGCCATGCTGGCCTGGCTCATCTACGAGAAGATCCGCCACGGCGCGTTCACCACGCTGGGCGCCGCCTCCGGCGCGGTCGCCGGTCTGGTCGCCATCACCCCGTCGGGTGGCGCGGTCTCCCCGCTCGGCGCGATCGCCGTCGGAGCCATCGCCGGTGTCGTGTGCGCCATGGCCGTCGGCCTCAAGTACAAGTTCGGCTACGACGACTCCCTCGACGTGGTCGGCGTGCACCTCGTCGGCGGTGTCATCGGCTCGCTGCTGATCGGCTTCTTCGCCAGCGGCAAGGGCCAGTCCACCGTCGAGGGCCTCTTCTACGGCGGCGGTCTCACCCAGTTCTGGAAGCAGTGCGCCGGTGTCTTCGCCGTCCTCGGCTACTCCCTGGTCGTCTCCGCGATCCTCGCCTTCATCATCGACAAGACGATGGGCATGCGGGTCACCGAGGACGAGGAGATCGCCGGCATCGACCAGGCCGAGCACGCCGAGACCGCATACGACTTCAGCGGAGCGGGCGGCGGCATCGTCGGCGGCTCGGTTTCCGCCCTCGCGGGTACGCAGAGCAAGAAGGTGGACGCATGAAGCTCATCACCGCCGTCGTGAAGCCCCACCGGCTCGACGAGATCAAGGAGGCCCTCCAGGCCTTCGGGGTGCACGGTCTCACGGTCACGGAGGCCAGCGGCTACGGTCGGCAGCGGGGACACACCGAGGTCTACCGTGGTGCCGAGTACACCGTCGACCTGGTCCCCAAGATTCGCATCGAGGTGCTGGCCGAGGACGACGACGCTGAACAGCTGATCGATGTCGTCGTGAAGGCGGCACGCACCGGCAAGATCGGTGACGGCAAGGTGTGGTCCATCCCGGTCGAGACGGCCGTCCGGGTCCGGACCGGCGAGCGCGGCCCGGACGCGCTCTAAACAGAAGATCAGAACAGGAGCCACTGGGTGACGAGTGCGGAGATGCGTACGGAAGCAGAGGACTCGGGACCCAGCGGCTACGCGGCGGCCCGGCTGCGCCTCCTCCAGGAGGGGGCGCAGTCCGGGCCGCCGCGCCGTGCCGCCCTCGCCGAACTCACGGACGAATGGCTGACCGGCCTGTTCGGTGCGGGTGCCGAGGGACTGCGCGGCGTCTCGCTCGTCGCCGTCGGCGGCTACGGCCGCGGAGAACTCTCGCCACGCAGCGATCTCGACCTGCTGCTCCTGCACGACGGCGCCGACGCCGGCACGGTCGCCGCGCTCGCCGACCGCATCTGGTACCCGATCTGGGACCTGGGCCTGGCCCTCGACCACTCGGTGCGTACGCCGGGGGAGGCACGCAAGACCGCGGGCGCGGACCTGAAGGTGCAGCTCGGCCTGCTGGACGCCCGCCACATCGCGGGCGACCTCGGCCTCACCGCCGGATTGCGTACGGCCGTCCTCGCCGACTGGCGCAACCTCGCGCCGAAACGCCTCCCCGAACTCCAGGAGCTGTGCGCCGAGCGCGCCGAGCGCCAGGGCGAGCTGCAGTACCTCCTGGAACCGGACCTGAAGGAGGCTCGCGGCGGCCTGCGCGACGCCACCGCCCTGCGGGCCGTCGCCGCCTCCTGGCTCGCTGACGCGCCCCGTGAGGGCCTCGCGGACGCCCGCCGCAGGCTCCTGGACGTCCGCGACGCCCTCCACCTCACCACCGGCCGCGCCACCGACCGCCTCGCGCTCCAGGAGCAGGACCAGGTCGCCGCCGAACTCGGACTCCTGGACGCCGACACCCTGCTGCGCCAGGTGTACGAGGCCGCGCGCGTCGTGTCGTACGCCAGTGACGTCACCTGGCGCGAAGTGGGACGCGTGCTCAAGTCGCGCGCTGTGCGGCCACGGCTGCGCGCCATGCTCGGCGGCGGTGCCAAGCCCGCGGTGGAGCGCTCACCGCTCGCCGAGGGTGTGGTCGAGATGGACGGCGAGGTGGTACTCGCCCGCGCCGCGCGCCCCGAGCGCGACCCCGTACTCCCGCTGCGTGCCGCGGCTGCCGCCGCACAGGCAGGGCTCCCGCTCTCCCTGCACGCCGTACGGCGCATGGCCGCCGTCGCACGCCCACTGCCCACTCCCTGGCCCGCCGAGGCCCGGGAACAGCTCGTCACGCTGCTCGGCTCGGGCCGCCCGACCATCGAGGTCTGGGAGGCACTGGAGGCCGAGGGTCTGATCACCCGGCTCCTGCCCGACTGGGAGCGGGTGCGCTGCCGCCCGCAGCGCAACGCCGTGCACATCTGGACCGTCGACCGCCACCTCATCGAGACGGCCGTCCGCGCCTCCGAACTGGCCCGTCGCGTGGGCCGCCCCGACCTCCTCCTCGTCTCCGCTCTGCTGCACGACATCGGCAAGGGCTGGCCCGGCGACCACTCCGTGGCCGGCGAGATCATCGCCCGGGACGTGGCCGCCCGCATCGGCTTCGACCGCGCCGACGTGGCGGTGCTCGCCACCCTCGTACGCCACCACCTGCTGCTCATCGACACCGCGACCCGACGCGACCTGGAGGACCCGGCGACCGTCCGCTCGGTCGCCGAGGCCGTCGGATCGCAGGGCACCCTCGAACTGCTGCACGCCCTCACCGAAGCGGACGCGCTGGCCACGGGGCCCGCGGCCTGGTCCTCCTGGCGCGGATCCCTCGTCGCCGACCTGGTCAAACGGGTCGCCGCCGTGCTCGCCGGAGGCGCCCCCGAGGAACCCGAGGCCGCCGCGCCCACGGCCGAGCAGGAGCGGCTCGCCATCGAGGCGTTCCGCACCGGCGGCCCCGTACTGGCACTGCGCGCGCAGACCGAACCGCCCACCGAGGAGGAGCCCACCGGCGATCCCGAGCCCCTGGGCGTGGAACTGCTCATCGCCGTGCCCGACCAGCCCGGAGTGCTCCCCGCGGTCGCCGGTGTCCTCGCGATGCACCGACTGACCGTGCGCACGGCCGAGCTGCGCGCCCTGGACCTGCCCGACGGCGTCGAGGGCTCGGTGCTGCTGCTCAACTGGCGGGTCGCCGCCGAGTACGGCTCTCTGCCGCAGGCCGCCCGGCTGCGCGCCGACCTCGTGCGCGCCCTGGACGGCTCCCTGGACATCACGGCCCGGCTCGCCGAGCGCGACGCCGCCTATCCGCGCCGCCGGGGCACGATCGCGCCGCCGCCCCGGGTGACGGTCGCCTCCGCCGCCTCCCGCCACGCGACGGTCATCGAGGTCCGCGCCCACGATGCTCCCGGCCTGCTGCACCGCATCGGGCGGGCCCTGGAGGACGCGAGCGTATGGGTACGCAGCATGCATGTCTCCACCCTCGGCGCCAACGCCGTGGACGCCTTCTACGTGACCGGCCCCAAGGGCGCGCCCCTGCCCGCGGAGGAGGCGGTTTCGGTGGCGCGTGGGCTGGAGGAGATGCTGCGGGGATGACCTCGTGGCAGATGGGGCGGGAGTGACCTCGCGGTCCTGTCTCCGTCCATCGAACGTGGTCCCTGTCGGGTATTCACACCGGGCAGGGGACACCAACCCTTTTCGGGCAGATACCCTGGAGGGCAACCCAAACCGCCCCCGACTCCGAGGACCGACGCCACCGTGTTCGATACCCTCTCAGACCGCCTGAGCGCGACTTTCAAAAACCTCCGCGGGAAAGGCCGGCTCTCCGAGGCGGACATCGACGCCACGGCCCGCGAGATCCGTATCGCGCTCCTCGAAGCCGATGTGGCCCTGCCGGTCGTGCGGACCTTCATCAAGAACGTCAAGGAGCGCGCCCTCGGCTCCGAGGTCTCCAAGGCGCTGAACCCGGCCCAGCAGGTCCTGAAGATCGTGAACGATGAGCTCGTCACGATCCTCGGCGGCGAGACCCGCCGCCTGCGGTTCGCCAAGAACCCGCCCACCGTGATCATGCTCGCGGGTCTTCAGGGTGCCGGTAAGACCACGCTCGCCGGAAAGCTCGGCAAGCACCTCAAGGACCAGGGCCACTCTCCGCTCCTCGTGGCCGCCGACCTCCAGCGCCCCAACGCCGTGAACCAGCTCAGCGTCGTCGCCGAGCGCGCCGGTGTGGCCGTCTACGCCCCCGAGCCGGGCAACGGCGTCGGTGACCCGGTCAAGGTCGCCAAGGACTCCATGGAGTTCGCGAAGACCAAGGTCCACGACATCGTGATCGTGGACACCGCCGGTCGCCTCGGCATCGACCAGGAGATGATGCAGCAGGCCGCGGACATCCGCGACGTCGTCTCGCCGGACGAGATCCTCTTCGTCGTCGACGCGATGATCGGCCAGGACGCGGTCAACACCGCCGAGGCCTTCCGCGACGGCGTCGGCTTCGACGGCGTCGTCCTGTCGAAGCTCGACGGTGACGCCCGCGGTGGTGCCGCGCTCTCCATCGCCTCGGTCACCGGCAAGCCGATCATGTTCGCGTCGAACGGCGAGAAGCTCGACGACTTCGACGCCTTCCACCCGGACCGGATGGCCTCCCGCATCCTCGACATGGGTGACCTGCTCACCCTGATCGAGCAGGCGGAGAAGACGTTCAGCCAAGAAGAGGCCGAGAAGATGGCCTCCAAGCTGGCGTCCAAGAAGGGCCAGGACTTCACCCTGGACGACTTCCTGGCCCAGATGGAGCAGGTCAGGAAGATGGGCAGCATCAGCAAGCTGCTCGGCATGCTCCCGGGCATGGGCCAGATCAAGGACCAGATCAACAACCTCGACGAGCGCGACGTCGACCGCACGGCCGCCATCATCAAGTCGATGACGCCGGGCGAGCGCCAGGAGCCGACGATCATCAACGGCTCGCGCCGCGCCCGTATCGCCAAGGGCTCGGGTGTCGAGGTCAGCGCGGTCAAGAACCTGGTCGAGCGCTTCTTCGAGGCCCGCAAGATGATGTCTCGCATGGCCCAGGGCGGCGGCATGCCCGGAATGCCCGGGATCCCGGGCATGGGTGGCGGCCCCGGCCGGGCCAAGAAGAAGCAGAAGGCGGCCAAGGGCAAGCAGCGCTCCGGCAACCCGATGAAGCGCAAGCAGCAGGAGGAAGAGGCCGCGGCCCGCCGTGAGGCCGGTGCCCAGCCAGGCGGCGCCTTCGGCCTGCCGGCCGGGCAGCAGGCTCAGGACTTCGAGCTGCCGGACGAGTTCAAGAAGTTCATGGGCTGACGGTTCCTTTCCGTACGGGTTTTTCATACGGGTTTCCTGTACGGGAATCCCGTACAGGTTCTTCCGTACGGGGGTCGTTCTCGTACCTCACTGGGGGCACCCCTCTTCGGAGGGGTGCCCCCAGCGGCCTTTTCTGCGCATGCTGGCGAGTATTTCGTGTCGTAACGTCCTGATATGAGCAACCCTGTGCCGCCGCGCAAGGACCCCGACCAGCCGTGGCGTACCGAGGGAACGCCACCGGACTCGACCGGTCCGCCCTCCGGGAGAAGGAAGATGCCCGGCGGCTGGATCGGCCTCGTCGTCGCCGTCCTGGTCGTGTTCGTGATCGCCCTCCTGGTGCTGTCCTTCTTCAACGAGGGCACCGAGCCGACGATCTCCTACACGGAGTTCAGCAAGCAGGTCGGCAACGACAACATCACCAAGATCTACTCCAAGGGCGACGCGATCCAGGGCCAGCTCAAGACCGCCCAGGCCAATCCGGACGGCGGCGGGAAGTACACCAAGTTCAAGACCCAGCGCCCGTCCTTCGCGGACGACAAGCTGTGGCAGAACCTGGAGACACACCACGTCACGGTGACCGCCTCACCGGTGGTCCAGCAGCGCAGCTTCCTGTCCAACCTGCTGATCTCCCTGGCCCCGATCGTGCTCCTGGTACTGCTGTGGATGTTCTTCGCCCGGCGGCTGCGGACGGGCCTCGGCGGCCCGGGCGGCATGCTCGGCCGCAAGGCACCCCCGAAACCGGTCGAACTACAGCCGGGCGCCCAGCGCACGACCTTCTCCGACGTGGCCGGAATCGACGAGGTCGAAGGCGAACTGAACGACGTCGTCGACTTCCTCAAGAATCCGGACGCGTACCGCAGGATGGGCGCGAAGATGCCGCGAGGTGTCCTCCTCGCGGGTGCGCCCGGCACCGGAAAGACCCTGCTCGCACGGGCCGTGGCGGGGGAGGCGGGCGTCCCGTTCTTCTCGGCCTCGGCATCCGAGTTCATCGAGATGATCGTGGGTGTGGGCGCGTCCCGGGTCCGCGAACTCTTCGCCGAGGCCCGAAAAGTGGCCCCTTCGATCATCTTCATCGACGAGATCGACACCATCGGGCGGTCCCGGGCCGGCGGCTCGGCGATGGGCGGCCACGACGAGCGCGAGCAGACCCTGAACCAGATCCTCACCGAGATGGACGGCTTCTCGGGCTCCGAGGGCGTCATCGTCATCGCGGCGACGAACCGCGCGGACATCCTGGACCCGGCGCTGACCCGGCCCGGCCGCTTCGACCGGGTCGTCAACGTCTCGCCCCCCGACCGCCGTGGCCGTGAGGCGATCCTGCGGATCCACACCCGCGAGATCCCGCTGTCCCCGGAGGTGGACCTGGCCCGGGTGGCCCGTACGACGCCGGGCATGACCGGTGCGGATCTGGCCAACCTCGCCAACGAGGCGGCGCTGCTCGCCGTCAAGCGCAAGAAGGACCAGGTGACACCCTCGGACCTCTCCGAGGCGCTGGAGAAGGTCCAGCTGGGTGCGGAACGCTCCCTGGTGATGCCCTACGAGGAACGCCGCAGGACCGCGTACCACGAGAGCGGCCACGCCCTCCTGGGCATGCTGCAGCCGGGCGCCGACCCGGTTCGCAAGATCACCATCGTCCCGCGCGGGCGAGCGCTGGGCGTCACGCTCTCGACGCCGGACGCGGACCGGTACGCGTACACCGAGGAGTACCTGCGCGGTCGCATCATCGGAGCCCTGGGGGGCATGGCCGCCGAACACGTCGTCTACGGAGTCGTCACGACCGGCTCCGAGAACGACCTCGAACAGGTCACCAACGTCGTTCGTGGCATGGTCGCCCGCTGGGGCATGAGCGAACGGGTCGGCCGCCTCTCCGCCCTCCCGAACGACGCCCAGCAGGCCTACGGCCTCGCCGCCGCGCCGGCCACCCTCGACTCCATCGACCACGAGATGCGGCGCATCGTCGACGAGTGCTACGAGGAGGCGTGCCAGAAGCTCCGCGACCACCGGGACCAACTGAACGCCCTCGCGGAGGCCCTCCTCGCGAACGAGACGCTGGAGGAGGCACAGGCATACCGGATCGCGGGAGTGACGCGCGTGAAGAAGGAGGAGGTGTGAGCCAGTTCCCCGCGTTCCTCTTCAGAGGCGCGGGGAACTGCGCGTATTTCGGCGGAGGTCTTTTGGCAGAGCCCCCAGGGATGGGACGGGCCGGGGTGGCGGAGGCGTAGACCCTGCGACTTCAGCCCGTGCGTGCGATCAGGTACCGGAAGATGTTCGGCATCCACACCGTGCCGTCCCCGCGCTGATACGGATGCAGCGCCTCCGTCAGCTCCTTGCCCACCTGCACCACATCCGTCGCACCGACCGCCGCGTCGAACAGCCCGGTCGACAACAGCCCCCGCACCGCGCTCTCCACGTCCGCGTACCCGAAGGGACACGCCACCCGCCCGGACCCGTCCGGCCGGAGCCCGGCCCGCTGGGCCACCTCCTCCAGGTCGTCCCGGCGAGGAGCCTGCCCGCACCCCTCGCCCGGCAGCACCGCGGACGTGGCACACCGCTCCGGCGGCCCCCATCCGACCAGCACCACGGCCGCCCCCCGCTCGGCGAGCGGAGTCGCCGCCGACAGCAGTTCCCCGAGTTCCTCGGCGTCCCCCGGCGCGCACCCGATCGGCTCGAACGCGGTCACCAGCGTGTACGCGGCCGCCGTCGGGTCGACGAGGTCCGAGGGGGACCCCTCCGCGATCCGGGCGTCGGCACGCGCGCGTGTGCCCCACCCGTCCGGCAGCAACCGCTCTCGCGCGAGGGTCACCCGTTCGGGCGAAGAGGAGTCGACGCCGGTCACCGCCGCTCCCCGGGAGGCCGCCATCAGAAGGGCCAGCCCCGTACCGCAGCGCAGGCCGAGGACCCGCGTCCCGGCGCCCACTTCGAGCCGCTCGTAGACGGCTTCGTAGAGCGGCACCAGCATCCGCTCCTGGATCTCGGCCCAGTCACGCGCGCGTGCACACGGATCCACCCGGGGCGGCGCAGCCGCGTGAGGTAGGTGATGCCGCACGAGCGTAGGTGTCATCGAAAGCGCCCCAATCCGCCGAGAGTTGCCGCTGCGCCCCGTTTCCCTTGCCCCCGTGCAGTGCGCTCGCTCTTCCCCCGTATGTCAGGTAACTCCCCACTCGTCGCGCCGTCCAGGGGTTGTGGCGCGCTGCTTGCGCGCTGTCCGCGCGCGGCACAAGAATTCACATGTCGGCAACGTGTGCCCGTACCATCGCGCCATGGCAAAGGCACCCGTTCTCACGCCCCGGGCGGACGACTTCCCGCGCTGGTACCAGGATCTGATCGCCAAGGCCGAACTGGCCGACAACGGACCGGTGCGCGGCTCCATGGTCATCCGGCCGTACGGGTACGGGCTGTGGGAGCGGATGCAGGCGGAGATGGACGCCCGCATCAAGGAGACGGGCACCCAGAACGCGTACTTCCCGTTGCTGATCCCGCAGTCGTACCTCACCAAGGAGGCCGACCACGTCGAGGGCTTCGCACCGGAGCTCGCGGTGGTCACACACGGCGGCGGCAAGGAACTCGAGGAGCCCGCGGTCGTCCGGCCCACCTCCGAGATGATCATCAACGACTACTTCTCGAAATGGGTGCAGAGCTACCGCGACCTGCCGCTGCTGATCAACCAGTGGGCGAACGTGGTCCGTTGGGAGCTGCGGCCCCGCCTCTTCCTGCGTACGTCCGAATTCCTCTGGCAGGAGGGCCACACCGCGCACGCCACGTACGAGGACGCCCGCGACTTCGCCGCGCACATCCACCGCCAGGTGTACGAGGACTTCATGCTGAACGTCCTCGGCATGGATGTCGTCCCCGGCCGCAAGACCGTCAAGGAGCGCTTCGCGGGTGCCATCAACACCCTCACGCTCGAAGGCATGATGGGCGACGGCAAGGCCCTCCAGATGGCCACGAGCCACGAGCTGGGCCAGAACTTCGCCAAGGCCTTCAACACCCAGTACCTGTCGAAGGAAGGCAAGCAGGAGCTGGTCTGGCAGACCTCCTGGGGCTCGACGACCCGCATGATCGGCGCCCTGGTGATGATGCACGGCGACGACAACGGACTGCGCGTCCCGCCGCGGCTCGCCCAGATCCAGGCCGTCGTCCTCGCGATCAAGGGTGACGAGGCGGTTCTGGCCAAGGTCCGCGAAATCGGTGACCGGTTGAAGGCGGCGGGTGTACGCGTCCACGTGGACGACCGCACCGACGTCCCGTTCGGGCGGCGCGCCGTCGACTGGGAGCTCAAGGGAGTCCCCGTCCGTGTCGAGGTCGGTCCCCGTGACCTGGAGAACGGCACCGCGATGCTGGCCCGCCGTATCCCCGGCGGCAAGGAGCCGGTCGCCATCGACGCTCTGGTGGAACTGCTCCCCACCGTCCTCGAAGAGGACCAGGCGCTGCTTCTGAAGCAGTCGCGTGAGCGCAGGGAGTCCCGCACCGCGGAGGTGTCGACGATCCAGGAGGCCGTCGAGACGGCCGCAGCCGGCGGCTGGGCGCGCATTCCGTGGGCCGACCTCGGAGAAGAGGGCGAGGCCGAGCTCGCCGAGCACTCCGTGACCGTACGGTGTCTGGTCACCGAGGACGGGTCGGTGCCCGACGCCGACGACGCACCCGGTAACGTCGCGGTCGTCGCGCGCGCTTACTGAGTAGGCCCGCAGCGAGGCCGAAACGCCTCTTGCGCATCTGATGACCACAGGGGCCTCGGCGCGCGGACACCGTCTACGCGCCGGGGCGTACGCGCTACTACGTACCGGCTTGGTGTGAGCTGTGAGGCTTCTCCGCAGATCAGCGCACCCGCCCTCGTCCGGACGCATCAGCGGCAACTGACGGGTACGTGCAAATTATTTGGGATGGCCCGGAATAGGAACACAGAGGCCCCCCGGCTCGTTGTCATTACGTGAGCACGACACCACCTGTTCTCGCCGCAGAGCTGGCAGGGGCGTGGGCCGACATTCAGCGGCACCACCCCGAACTGCCCGATCTTGCCGCGCCAGAGTCCCTGATCGGAGAGTCGTCGTCCGCCTGCGGGCACGAACTCTCCTTCGAACGACTGCTGCATGAGGCAGTCCATGGCATCGCCGCCGCCCGCGGAGTCCGCGACACTTCGCGCGCCGGCCGGTACCACAACCGCAGATTCCTCGCCATCGCCGAAGAGCTGGGCCTCGACCACCCGGAAGAGCCGCACCCCAGCAGTGGCTTCTCCCTGGTCACGCTCAACCCCGAGGCGAAGCGGCGCTACCGCCCGACGATCGAGCGGCTGCAACGCGCCCTCAAGGCACACACCGCCGCGACCGCCGCGGACACGGCCCGCTCGTTCCGGGGCCCGGCCGCCCGGCACGGCTCCTCCGGGGGAGGTGTCCGCGTCAAGGCGGTGTGCGACTGCGGCCGCAACGTACGGGTGGTCCCGTCCGTACTGGCGCAGGCGCCGATCGTGTGCGGAGGATGCGGGAAGCCGTTCCGTATCCCCGAGGTCGTGGGCGCCGCGGCGAGCTGAGCGGACGGCTGCTCGTGGCAGCCGTACTCAGTCGGAGTCAGCCCCGCGCGGCGGCACCCGGTCCGAGCCGGGCGCGCTGCCGATCTCGGCCGTGGCCCCCGGTGCCGGGCATCCGGCGCCGGGGGTCACGGCACGCTGCCCCGTGAAGGCGCCCCGCCAGGGTGTGGCACAATGGCTAGCTGTACTCGACAGCCGCACAGGACCCCTCTCTCCTCCGGCTGACGCGTCCATCGGGCACTCGGGTACCGCAACCCCACGCGGCCATCTCGCCGTGCCCAACCACGTCAAGACCAGGAGACACCACTTCCGTGGCAGTCAAGATCAAGCTGAAGCGTCTGGGCAAGATCCGTTCGCCTCACTACCGCATCGTCGTCGCCGACTCCCGTACCCGCCGTGATGGTCGGGCCATCGAGGAGATCGGTCTGTACCACCCGGTGCAGAACCCCTCGCGCATCGAGGTCGACTCGGACCGTGCGCAGTACTGGCTGGGTGTCGGCGCGCAGCCGACCGAGCCCGTTCTCGCCATCCTGAAGCTGACCGGCGACTGGCAGAAGTTCAAGGGCGAGCCCGCCCCTGCTCCGCTGCTCGTGGCCGAGCCGAAGGCGACGCGCCCGTCGTTCGACGCCCTGGGCGGCGACGACGAGGGCAAGGGTGAGGCCATCACCCAGAAGAAGAAGGCTGAGAAGAAGGACGAGGCCCCGGCCGCGTCTTCTTCGTCTGAGTCGACCGAGGCCTGAGCATGCTCGAGGAGGCTCTCGAGCACCTCGTGAAGGGCATTGTCGACAACCCCGACGATGTGCAGGTCGCCTCGCGCGACCTGCGCCGTGGGCGCGTTCTCGAGGTCCGGGTGCACCCCGACGACCTCGGCAAGGTGATCGGCCGCAACGGCCGTACCGCCCGCGCTCTGCGGACCGTCGTGGGTGCCATCGGCGGCCGAGGTGTCCGCGTCGACCTCGTCGACGTGGACCACGTCCGCTGACGTAACAGGCAGCACCGGCTCGGGCCGGGGAGGGCTTTCGAGCCGTCCCCGGCCCGTAGTCGTCCCCGAACCCATGCCGTAGGCACATCGACAGGAGATCAAGCACAGTGCAGCTGGTAGTCGCTCGCGTCGGCCGCGCCCACGGCATCAAGGGTGAGGTCACCGTGGAGGTCCGTACGGACGAGCCGGAACTCAGGCTCGGGCCCGGCGCCGTCCTGCTCACCGATCCGGCCTCCACCGGACCGCTGACCATCGAGACAGGCCGGGTGCACAGCGGTCGTCTGCTGCTGCGCTTCGCGGGCGTACGCGACCGGAACGCCGCCGAGGCGCTGCGCAACACCCTCCTGATCGCCGAGGTGGACCCGGACGAGCAGCCCGAGGACCCGGACGAGTACTACGACCACCAGCTGATGGACCTGGACGTGGTCACCAAGGACGGGACGGAGGTCGGACGGATCACGGAGATCTCCCATCTGCCCTCGCAGGACCTGTTCGTGGTCGAACGGCCCGACGGGAGTGAGGTCATGATCCCGTTCGTCGAGGAGATCGTCACCGAGATCGACCTGGAGGAGCAGCGGGCCGTCATCGACCCGCCGCCGGGCCTGATCGACGACGACCAGGCGGAAATCGTCTCCTCCAGGGACACGGAAAACGCCTCCGCCAAGGACGACGAGGACTCCTCGGGGGCCGACGCCTGATGCGGCTCGACGTCGTCACGATCTTCCCCGAGTACCTGGAACCCCTCAACGTCTCGCTCGTCGGCAAGGCACGCGCGCGTGGGCAGTTGAATGTGCACGTACACGACCTTCGGGAGTGGACGTACGACCGTCACAACACGGTCGACGACACCCCGTACGGCGGCGGCCCCGGCATGGTCATGAAGACCGGGCCCTGGGGCGACGCCCTGGACTCCGTCCTGGCCGACGGCTACGAGACCGGCTCCCACGGACCCGTCCTGGTCGTGCCCACGCCGAGCGGACGCCCGTTCACCCAGGAACTCGCCGTCGAGCTCTCCGAGCGCCCCTGGCTGGTCTTCACGCCCGCCCGCTACGAGGGCATCGACCGCAGGGTCATCGACGAATACGCGACCCGGATGCCTGTCTACGAGGTGTCCATCGGCGACTATGTACTCGCCGGCGGAGAGGCGGCCGTACTCGTCGTCACGGAGGCCGTGGCGCGGCTGCTGCCTGGTGTGCTCGGCAACGCCGAGTCCCACCGGGACGACTCGTTCGCCCCCGGCGCCATGGCCAACCTCCTGGAGGGGCCGGTCTACACCAAGCCCCCGGCGTGGCGCGGCCGAGAGATCCCCGACGTGCTGGTCAGCGGTCACCACGGGAAGATCGCCCGCTGGCGCCGCGACGAGGCCCTGCGCCGTACGGCGGCGAACCGGCCCGACCTCATCGAGCGCTGTGACCCTTCCGTCTTCGACAAGAAGGACCGCGAAATGCTCTCGATCCTGGGCTGGCAGCCGGAACCCGACGGTCGATTTTGGCGCAGGCCAGAGGCCGTGGAAGAATAGGCCGCTGTTGTCTGCGTAGACCGGGCGCCCCTGCCACAGGGGGACACGACGCCCGTCCCGACGCGGCGGCACCCTCTTGGAAAACTAGCTCCCGTTGATGACCTGTGGCATCAGCGAAGAAAGCAGACGAAATGTCTCACCTGCTCGACTCCGTCGACAGCGCGTCGCTGCGCAGCGACATCCCGGCATTCCGCCCGGGTGACACCGTCAACGTCCACGTCCGCGTCATCGAGGGCAACCGCTCCCGTGTGCAGCAGTTCAAGGGCGTAGTCATCCGCCGCCAGGGCGCCGGTGTCCGCGAGACCTTCACGGTCCGCAAGGTCTCCTTCTCGGTCGGCGTCGAGCGTACCTTCCCGGTGCACACCCCGATCGTCGAGAAGATCGAGCTCGTCACCCGTGGTGACGTGCGTCGCGCGAAGCTGTACTACCTGCGTGACCTGCGCGGCAAGGCCGCCAAGATCAAGGAGAAGCGCGACAACTGAGCTCGCGAAGGGGTTCACATGGACGCCGGATAACATCTGGCTCCGATGGACACCGAAGCACAGCACACGGAGCGCGACCGCTCCTCCCGCCCCACCGAATCCGAGGACCTCTCGGATGCCGAGGGGCCGGAGGGACGGTCGCGTTTCGCGTTGGTGGACCGGGCCGCCGACTGGCTCCCAGGCGGGCGGATCACTCTGACCGTGCTGGTCTGTCTGCTGTTCCTGGTGCTGTTCAGCAACTTCGTGATGCAGCCGTTCGAGATTCCCAGCAGCTCGATGGAGCGCGGATTGAGGATCGGAGACCGCGTTCTCGTAAATAAGTTGGCGTACCGTTTCGGTGCTGAGCCGCGGCGGGGCGATGTCGTCGTGTTCGACGGCACCGGGTATTTCGGGAACGCCGACTACGTCAAACGCGTCGTCGGTGTGGGGGGAGACCACGTGGTCTGCTGCGACAAGGAGGGGAGGCTCGAGGTGAACGGCCGGTCGGTCGACGAGTCGACGTTTCTGTACCCGGGGGACAGCCCGTCCGACGTCTCCTTCGACGTCGTGGTGCCCACCGGCAGCCTGTTCCTCCTCGGAGACCACCGCAGCGACTCCAGCGACTCCCGCGACCACCTGGGGTCTCCCGGCGGCGGCATGATTCCCGTCGGTGATGTGATCGGCAGGGCCGACTGGATCGCCTGGCCCGCGGACCACTGGACCCGGCTGCAGCGTGCCGCCGCCTACGCGCGTGTGCCCACCGCGGACGGTGTCCATGGGTAACCGCGGCAGGCCACGTGGGGTCTCCGACCACGCCGCCGACAACCTGCTGCCCACCGGCACCCGGCGCGCCGCCGCCCGGCCCGGCCGTGCCGAGCGCCGCAAGCTCCAGCGCAAGGTCAAGCGGCGCCGCCGGCGCTCCGCGATCAAGGAGATACCCCTCCTCGTGGGCGTCGCGGTGCTCATAGCCCTGGTCCTCAAGACCTTCCTCGTCCAGGCCTTCGTGATCCCGTCGGGCTCCATGGAGAACACGATCCAGATCGGCGACCGTGTGCTCGTCGACAAGTTCACGCCATGGTTCGGCTCCAAGCCCCAGCGCGGCGACGTCGTCGTCTTCAAGGACCCCGGCAACTGGCTGGCCGGGGAGAAGACCACCAAGAAGAACGACCCCGTCGTCGTCAAGCAGGTCAAAGAGGGCCTGACGGCCATCGGTCTGCTGCCCTCCGACAACGACAAGGACCTCATCAAGCGGGTCGTCGCGGTCGGCGGCGACACCGTGAAGTGCTGCGACACCCAAGGGCGCGTGACCGTCAACGGCATGCCGCTCAACGAGCCGTACATCCAAGCAGGGAACAAGCCGTCGGACTTCCCCTTCGAAGAAACTGTGCCCAAGGGCCGTCTCTGGGTGATGGGCGACCATCGGGCCAACTCGGCCGATTCCCGCTACCACCGCACCGAGAAATACGGCGGTACCGTCTCCGAGAGTTCGGTCGTCGGCAGAGCCATGGTCATCGCCTGGCCCTTCGGGCACTGGACCCGTCTGAAGGAACCGGACACGTTCGCGTCCGTACCGAGCGGGTCGGCAACCGCCCTCGGCCCGTCGCATAGGGTGGCGTCCGCGGATCTCAATCGATTGATCCCGCTCCCGAGCCCTGCGGAACTCCCGCTCGTTATGGGAGTGGTGGGCCTGCGCCGGATCCGGCGCAGGCGGCGGCACGGAGTGAGGAGTGGATGTGGGGGATTTGGCGGTCGGCGCACGATCCGGACACGATGGCCCCGAGGAGCAGCCGGAGCGACCCGACGGATCGGCCACCCCGGCCACGAACGATGTCACGGGCTCCGGGAGTGACTCCGGGGACGGCGGCGGCGGTACGAAGGAGCAGGGCGAGCAGGAGCCGAAGCCCAAGAAGCCACGTTCCTTCTGGAAGGAACTCCCGCTCCTCATCGGTATCGCGCTCGTTCTCGCGCTGCTGATCAAGACCTTCCTGGTCCAGGCGTTCTCGATTCCCTCGGACTCGATGCAGAACACCCTCCAGCAGGGCGACCGGGTCCTGGTCGACAAGCTCACCCCGTGGTTCGGTTCGGAGCCCTCGCGCGGCGAGGTTGTCGTCTTCCACGACCCCGACAACTGGCTGGCGGGCGAGCCCACGCCCAACCCGAACGCCGTGCAGACGTTCCTCAGCAAGATCGGCCTGATGCCGTCCGCCAACGAGAAGGACCTCATCAAGCGGGTCATCGGCGTCGCCGGTGACACGATCGAGTGCAAGGGCACCGGCCCGCTGACGGTCAACGGCAAGGCACTGAACGAGGACTCGTACGTCTACGCCGGGAACACCCCGTGCAGCGTCGACGACCAGGGCGGCCAGTTCAAGGTGACGGTACCCAAG
This sequence comes from Streptomyces sp. NPDC096311, assembly GCF_044763085.1. Classification (NCBI taxonomy): domain Bacteria; kingdom Bacillati; phylum Actinomycetota; class Actinomycetes; order Kitasatosporales; family Streptomycetaceae; genus Streptomyces; species Streptomyces sp. NPDC096311. The sequence continues at coordinate 160,455 of NZ_JBIWFN010000009.1, read as the reverse complement.
GGCAAAATCTGGGTCATGGGTGACCACCGGCAGAACTCGCTGGACTCGCGCTATCACCAGCAGGACGATCACCAGGGCTTCGTGCCGGTGGGCAATGTCGTCGGCCGCGCCATCGTGATCGCCTGGCCGCCCACCCGCTGGGACACGCTGCCGATTCCCGACACCTTCGACCAGAACCTCAGCGCGGCCGCCCCGGGCGCGCTCGGGCTCGCCGGCGCGGTGCCGCTGGTGCTGTGGCGCAGGCGTCGCCTTACCGCCGGAAACCCGAGGGTTTCTGGTCGGGGTACCGCCGGGTAGGGTGCCGTCCCAGATCGCCGATCTTCCGCGGCCCGCAGGTGGGGCCGTGGGATCGATTCTCCGAGTTGGGGAGCACTGGGATGAGCAAGACGACAGGTCGTACGGACGAGGGCCGCGGGCGGCTCGGCAGCGTGCTGTCGGGGTTGGCCGTGGCCCTCGGCTGTGTGCTCTTTCTCGGCGGTTTCGCCTGGGGTGCGATCGAATACCAGCCGTACACCGTGCCGACCGAGTCGATGGTGCCGACGATCAAGGCGGGCGATCGCATTTTGGCCCAGCGGATCGACGGCGGTGACATCAAGCGCGGCGACGTCATCGTCTTCAAGCAGAAGAGCTGGGGCGACATGCTCCTCGTCAAGCGGGTCGTCGCGGTCGGCGGTGACACGGTCGCGTGCTGCACGAACGGCAAGCTGACCGTCAACGGCAAGCAGATCGACGAGCCGTATCTCGCCAAGGGCCAGGCCGCGGAGTCGACCCAGATCCCGACCGTCGAGGTACCCAAGGACCGGCTCTTCCTGCTCGGCGACGAGCGCAGCGGCTCACTGGACTCCACGGCCCACCTCACCGAGGCCTTCAACGGCACCGTCGCGCGCAGCGCGGTGAAGGGCCGGGTGGACGCCATCGCCTGGCCGATGGACGGCATGCTGGCGCGCCCCACGGGCTTCGAGACGCTGGGCGGGATCTCCTCGCCCGGGCCGCTGCGGCTGGTCCTGACCGCCATCGTGGTCGGCGCGGTGCTGGTGCTGGGCGGAGCGGCGTACGGGCCGATCGCCACGCGGCTGAGCCGGCGCGGCCGGGCGCGCACGGAGCTCGCCGGTGCCGCCTGAGGCGTCGTACGGGGGTTCGGTCGAGGACTCCAGCGGTGGCGGGCCCCGGAAGGTGGCTCGGGTCGTGCTGCTCGACGAGCAGGACCGCATTCTGCTGCTGCACGGTCACGAGCCGGACGATCCGGCGGACGACTGGTGGTTCACGCCCGGTGGGGGCCTCGAGGGCGACGAGACGCGCGAGGAGGCCGCGCTGCGGGAACTCGTGGAGGAGACCGGCATCACCGAGGTCGAACTGGGCCCGGTGCTGTGGCAGCGGAGCTGTTCGTTCCCGTTCGCGGGGCGGCGCTGGGACCAGGACGAGTGGTACTTCCTGGCCCGTACGAGCCAGAAGGGAACCGTCGCCGCCGGGCTGACGGAGCTGGAACGGCGCAGTGTCGCCGGAGCGCGCTGGTGGACGTGCCGGGAACTGACCGAGGCACATGAGACGGTGTATCCGACCAGACTCGCCGGGCTGCTGCGCAGGCTGCTCGACGAGGGTCCTCCGGCCAGGCCCGAGATCCTCGACACCGAAATCGTCTAGAGGCTCGCGGGGCTGGCGCACAATAGGGGGACGCACGGCTGAAGGGGAACATGCCATGAGCGCCGAGGACCTCGAGAAGTACGAGACCGAGATGGAGCTGAAGCTCTATCGGGAGTACCGCGACGTCGTCGGTCTGTTCAAATATGTGATCGAGACCGAACGGCGCTTCTACCTCACCAACGACTACGAGATGCAGGTGCACTCGGTCCAGGGCGAGGTGTTCTTCGAAGTGTCCATGGCGGATGCCTGGGTGTGGGACATGTACCGACCTGCTCGTTTCGTGAAGCAGGTGCGTGTCCTCACGTTCAAGGACGTGAATATCGAGGAGCTGAACAAGAGCGATCTGGAACTGCCGGGCGGTTGATGACAACCCAAGAACCCTCGTGTGGGTGATGGAGTTGTCCACAGTCGGCCGTTTGTCCACCAAGATCCAATAGTCGGTCGAAGTGGCCTCAGTGTTGGCGCCGGAGGTGGTGCCGACATGAACACACCCGAGGCACGCAACGCACTGGGCAAGTACGGCGAGGATCTGGCCGCACGGCGGCTGACCGAGACCGGGATGACGGTCCTGGCGCGCAACTGGCGCGGCGGCAGGGCCGGCGAGATCGACATCGTGGCCCGGGACGGGGACGCGCTCGTCGTCTGCGAGGTCAAGACGCGCAAGGCGGGGGCCTTCGAGCACCCGATGGCGGCCGTCACGCCGGCCAAGGCACAGCGCCTGCGCGGCTTGGCCGAACGCTGGCTACAGGAACACGGCGGGGCACCACCCGGCGGCGTCCGCATCGATCTGATCGGCGTCGTCCTCCCCGATCGCGGCGCCCCCGTGGTCGAGCACGCGCGGGGGGTGGCCTGATGGGATTCGCGCGTACCTGTGCGGTGGCCCTCGTGGGCGTCGAGGGCGTGGTCGTCGAGGTCCAGGCGGACCTGGAGCCGGGCGTCGCGGCCTTCACCCTGGTCGGCCTGCCCGACAAGAGCCTGACCGAGAGCAAGGACCGGGTCCGGGCTGCGGTGGTGAACTCCGGCTCGGCGTGGCCCCAGAAGAAGCTCACGGTCGGCCTGAGCCCGGCATCCGTACCCAAGGGCGGCAGCGGTTTCGACCTGGCCGTGGCCTGCGCGGTACTGGGAGCCGCCGAGCGCATCGATCCCCGGGTGCTCTCCGACATCGTGATGATCGGCGAGCTGGGCCTCGACGGACGCGTACGGCCGGTGCGGGGCGTGCTGCCGGCGGTCCTGGCCGCGGCGAACGCCGGGTACGAGCAGGTGGTGGTGCCGGAGTGCGCGGCGGCCGAGGCCTCGCTCGTGCCGGGGATCTCGGTGCTCGGGGTGCGCAGTCTGCGCCAGCTGATCGCGGTGCTCACGGACGAGCCGGTGCCCGAGGAGGATCCGGACGAGCAGGGGCGACCGGATCCGCTGATGGCGGGACTGCGGATGCCGGGCACGGGCGCCGCCACCGGCATGCACAGCATGGGCGCGGCCCAGCACGACCACGACCTCGCCGACGTCGTGGGCCAGCACTCGGCACGGACCGCAGTGGAGGTCGCGGCGGCGGGCGGCCACCACCTCTTCCTGGAAGGTCCTCCAGGAGCGGGCAAGACGATGCTCGCCGAGCGGCTGCCGGCCATCCTGCCGCGGCTCACCAAGGGCGAATCCCTGGAGGTCACCGCCGTCCACTCGGTCGCCGGCCTGCTGCCACCGGGCAAACCCCTGGTCGACGTCGCTCCCTACTGTGCCCCGCACCACTCGGCGACCATGCAGGCACTCGTCGGCGGCGGCCAGGGGATCGCACGGCCGGGCGCGGTGTCCCTGGCTCACCGCGGGGTGCTTTTTCTGGATGAAACGCCCGAATTCGGGAGCCAGGTCCTCGACGCGCTGCGCCAGCCCCTGGAGGCGGGTCATGTGGTGATCGCGCGCAGTGCGGGGGTGGTGCGGTTTCCGGCGCGGTTCCTGATGGTGCTGGCGGCGAACCCCTGTCCCTGCGGCCGTTTCTCGCAGCGGGACGACCTGTGCGAGTGCCCGCCCTCCATGATCCGCCGCTACCAGGCCAGGCTCTCCGGGCCGCTGCTCGACCGCGTCGACCTGCGGGTCGAGGTGGACCGCGTCACCCGGTCCGAGCTGACCGAGCGCGGTGCGCGGGGCGAATCCACCGAGACGGTCGCCGACCGGGTGCGGGCGGCCAGGGAGCGGGCCGCCGTGCGGCTGGCGGGCACGCCCTGGCGGACGAACAGCGAAGTGCCAGGCCGGGAGCTGCGCAGCCGCTGGTACGCGTCCCTGGGCGCGATGGACGAGGCGGAGCGGAGCCTTGAGCGAGGTGCCCTGACCGCCCGCGGCCTCGACCGGGTGCTGCGTGTCGCCTGGACCGTCGCGGACCTGGTGGGACACGACCGACCCGGCGCGACGGACGTCGCCCTCGCCCTGCAACTGCGCACCGGGGTCCCCCGTGGGGTGCCGATGGCGATCGGCGCGCTGTCGTGAGCCAGGAGGACGAGAGGCTCCAGCGGGCCTTCCTCGCGCGGGTGATCGAACCGGGCGATGAGGTCTGCGGACGCTGGCTGCGGGCGGTCGGTGCCGCGGAGGCGGTCCGGCGGCTCGTCGCGGGCGGCGAGCAACCACGAGGGGTGACGGACAAGCGCTGGGCGGGACTGCGGGCCCGGGCGGAGCGGGCGGATCCCGAGCGGGACCTCGCGGTGGCGCGGGAGGCCGGGACCCGGTTCGTGTGCCCGGGGGACCCCGAGTGGCCGGCGCAACTCGACGACCTCGGCGACACACGCCCCACCGGTCTGTGGGTACGGGGACGGCCCAGCCTGCGGATATGGGCGCTGCGCTCGGTCGCCGTGGTCGGAGCCCGGGCCTGTACCGAGTACGGCGCCCATATGGCGGCCACACTCGGTGCCGGGCTCGCCGAGCGGGGCTGGGTGGTGGTGTCGGGCGGTGCCTACGGGGTGGACGGCGCCGCGCACCGGGGCGCCCTCGGGGCAGGCGGCGCCACCGTCGCCGTGCTGGCCTGCGGAGTCGACCGGCCCTATCCGCGCGGGCATACCGAGTTGATCACCAGGATCGCCGAACAGGGTCTGGTCGTGGGGGAGTTGCCGCCGGGTGACCACCCCACGCCGAGCAGATTCATCCTCAGGAACCGGGTCATCGCCGCGCTCACCCGGGGGACCGTGGTCGTCGAGGCCGCGTACCGCAGTGGCGCGCTGGTCACGGCGCGGGCGGCGCAGCGGCTGGGGCGGTTCGCGATGGGGGTGCCGGGCCCCGTCACCAGCGGGCTGTCGGCCGGGGTGCATGAGCTGCTGCGCGGGGAAGCGGTCCTGGTCACCGACGCCGCGGACGTCGCCGAACTGGTGGGCGACATCGGTGAGCTGGCCCCGGACCGGCGCGGGCCCGTGCTGCCGCGTGACCTGCTGGATCCGGGTGCCGGACGTGTGCTGGCCGCGCTGCCGGCGCGCGGTCTGGCGGGAGCGGAGGACATCGCCCGCGGGGCGGGAACCACCACGGACGACGCGGTCGGGAGGCTGTACGAACTCCGATCACTTGGCTTCGTCGAACGACACGGCGACGGCTGGAAGTTGACACGCCAGGCAATGATCTCGGTCCGCGGTGATCGTCGCGGGTGTTGACCGAGCGTGTTCGGCCGTCCGGGCGAACGCCGACAGCCTTGGCAATTCCCGCAGTTGATGTCTCTCGGTGATCACGGAGGGCGACGAACGTGCCCCCGAGGGACGCACAGCGGAACGTATCTGCGCACGGCTGATCCGCTCCCCTTCGCGCACTGTGGCGCTCCAGTCACGCTACGCTCACGTGGATTCCGACGCAGGACAGGCAACTCGACATCAGCGCGACAGCTCACCCAGGTACCCCCAGTTCACGGCAGAACGGCACAAGGCGACGAATGCCCCAGCACACCTCCGGGTCCGATCGGGCGGCGATCCCCCCAGCCGCCCGCGACGGCGGTAGCGTGCGCCCGCCCGCTCCCTCGACGCTCGACGAGTTGTGGCGGTCGTACAAGGCGACGGGGGACGAGCGGCTGCGTGAGCAGTTGATCCTGCACTACTCGCCGCTGGTGAAGTACGTCGCCGGGCGGGTGAGCGTGGGTCTGCCGGCCAATGTGGAGCAGGCCGACTTCGTCTCGTCGGGGGTGTTCGGGCTGATCGACGCGATCGAGAAGTTCGACATCGAGCGGGAGATCAAGTTCGAGACGTACGCGATCACGCGGATCCGGGGCGCGATGATCGACGAGTTGCGGGCGCTGGACTGGATCCCCCGGTCGGTGCGGCAGAAGGCGCGCAATGTGGAGCGTGCGTACGCGACGCTCGAGGCTCGGCTGCGGCGCACGCCGTCGGAGGGTGAGGTGGCCTCCGAGATGGGGATCGGGGTGGAGGAACTCCACGCGGTCTTCAGTCAGTTGTCGCTGGCCAACGTGGTGGCGCTGGAGGAGCTGCTGCACGTCGGCGGTGAGGGCGGTGGCCGGCTGAGTCTGATGGACACGCTGGAGGACACCGCGGCGGACAATCCGGTGGAGGTCGCCGAGGACCGGGAGCTGCGGAGGTTTCTGGCTCGCGCGATCAACACGTTGCCGGAGCGGGAGAAGACCGTGGTCACGCTCTACTACTACGAGGGCCTGACGCTCGCGGAGATCGGGAACGTGCTGGGAGTGACGGAGAGCCGGGTGAGCCAGATCCACACCAAGTCGGTGTTGCAGTTGCGCGCCAAGCTGGCGAGTTTCGGGCGCTGACCTCGAGCGGGGCAAGCTGCTGAATCGTCCCTGCCTGGTCGCTCCCCTCGCTGGCGCGTTCCTGTCGGGTGGTGGGAGTGACTGCCGTCCGGGACGGTCCGTCCGTAAAGTGGAGGGCGTGCCAAGGATTCGAGCGGCCTCCGTGGCCGAGCACCGGTCGATGCAGCGAGCCGCCCTGCTGGACGCGGCCCGGTCCCTGCTGTCCGAGGGCGGGACGGAGGCGCTGACCTTCCCGGCCCTCGCCGAGCGCACGGGGCTCGCGCGATCCTCCGTGTACGAGTACTTCCGGTCCCGCGCGGCCGTGGTCGAAGAGCTGTGCGAGGTGGACTTTCCGGTCTGGGCCGCGGAGGTCTCGGCGGCGATGGCCGCGGCGGACGGGCCCGAGGGCAAGGTCGAGGCGTACGTTCGAAAGCAGCTGGTGCTGGTCGGGGACCGGCGGCACCGGGCTGTCGTGGCCATCTCCGCGAGTGAGCTCGATGCCGGGGCCCGGGAGAAGATCCGCGCGGCGCACGGCGGGCTGGTCGCGATGATCGTCGACGCGCTGCGGCAGATGGGCCACGCCGAGCCCCGGCTGGCCGCGATGCTCCTTCAGGGCGTGGTCGACGCGGCGGTCCGGAGGATCGAGCTGGGGGCCGCGGAGGAGCCCGGCGTGATCACGGACGCCGCGGTGGGGATGGTGCTACGGGGCGTACGCGGCTGAGCCCCTGCGTACCGGGTGCCCGGCGCCGGGCGACGGGGCGCGGGGCAGACGGCGCGGCGAGGCCCGGCCCGGCTTTGTTCGAAGACGCCGCTCCCCCTTGCGGATGGAGAAGCCTCCCCTGCCCGCGGATGGATACGGGCTGTGTCCGCCCAAGCCGGGCAGTCAGGCCTGAACCACTGGCCGCGGCCCGTGCTTCTCCCGTTTCTCACCGCTGCGCGCTCGTCACCGGGAGCAGGCGGGACGGGTCTCTGTGCAGCAGCCAGGGTGGGAGCAGGGACAGGGGGTTCAAGTAGGTCCTGTCCCTTCGCAGGCCCCAGTGCAGGCATGGCGTACCGCAGTGGGCGTCGCCCGCTTCGAGCGTGCCCAGTACCTCGCCCGCGGCCACCTCGTCGCCCTGGTGCACCGCGGCCCGTACCGGGGTGAAGGTCGTGCGCAGGGGCGGAGCGCCGGTGCCCGTCAGTTCGACGGCGACCACGCCACGCCCCGCGACCCGCCCCGCGAAGGAGACGCGGCCGGCCGCGACGGAGCGGACGGGGGAGCCCGGGGGAGCCGCGAGGTCCACCCCGCGATGGCCGCGGGCGTAGGGCGTCGCCGGCGGGTCCCAACCCCGCAGCACCGAGGGGCGCAGACCCACCGGCCAGAGGCGGGCGAGCGGCACAACCGTCGTGTCGGGGGCCGGTGAACCGGCGGGAGACGGCGGCGCCGGACCGTTCGCCCGGGCCAGGGCTGAGGGGGTCAGCGCACCCAGCACGGTCACCGTCATTCCCAACAGCAACCCCAGCCACGTGCGCACACATCGTTTCGCTCGCATGCGAGAACGGTCCCGCATCTGACGGATCATGGCCGGGATCTGTGGACCACCGGCCGGTTGTGGACAGCGGCGTCACCCTGCACCTTCCGGGTCCCGTACACTTCTCGTGGCGATCCGGGTCACCGGGTCGACTTCGCACGCCCCGACACCCGGCCATCAAAAGCCGGTGTCAGCGCCTCTCGGTCCCTCGTGGCAAGGCGCATCGCGGGCGTCAGGCGCGCGTGCCGTCCGGCACGCGCGGCACAACCGAGAACACCAAGGAGAACGGCCATGGCCGTCGTCACGATGCGGGAGCTGCTGGAAAGCGGCGTCCACTTCGGTCACCAGACCCGTCGCTGGAACCCGAAGATGAAGCGCTTCATCTTCACGGAGCGCAACGGCATCTACATCATCGACCTGCTCCAGTCGCTGTCGTACATCGACCGCGCCTACGAGTTCGTCAAGGAGACCGTCGCCCACGGCGGCACGGTCATGTTCGTCGGCACGAAGAAGCAGGCGCAGGAGGCCATCGCCGAGCAGGCCACCCGCGTCGGCATGCCCTACGTCAACCAGCGCTGGCTGGGCGGCATGCTCACCAACTTCTCCACCGTCTACAAGCGTCTGCAGCGCCTCAAGGAGCTCGAGCAGATCGACTTCGAGGACGTCGCCGCGTCCGGTCTGACCAAGAAGGAGCTTCTCGTGCTCTCGCGCGAGAAGGCCAAGCTGGAGAAGACCCTTGGTGGTATCCGTGAGATGCAGAAGGTGCCCAGCGCCGTCTGGATCGTGGACACCAAGAAGGAGCACATCGCGGTCGGTGAGGCCCGGAAGCTCAACATCCCGGTCGTCGCCATCCTCGACACCAACTGCGACCCCGACGAGGTCGACTACAAGATCCCGGGCAACGACGACGCGATCCGCTCCGTCACCCTGCTCACCCGCGTGATCGCCGACGCCGTCGCCGAGGGACTCATCTCCCGCTCCGGTGCCGGCAAGGCCGAGGGTGACAAGGCCGCGGGCGAGCCGCTCGCCGCCTGGGAGCGCGACCTGCTCGAGGGCGAGAAGAAGGCCGACGACGCCGAGGTCCAGACCTCCGCCGAGACGGAGAAGGTCGCCGACGCCGAGCAGGCCGAGGTTGTCGCCGAGGCCGAGGCCGAGGCCGTTGTCGAGGCCCCGGCCGCCGAGGCCCCCGTCGCCGAGGCCCCGGCCGCGGACGCCGAGCAGGCCTGACCCCTCACCCCTTCGGGTCACGAACGGCGGGGGCACACCGAGCCCCCGCCGTTCGGCCCGTAGATCTTCAGACTTCGAGAGAGATTCCAGGAATCATGGCGAACTACACCGCCGCCGACGTCAAGAAGCTCCGTGAGCTCACCGGCGCCGGCATGATGGACTGCAAGAAGGCGCTGGACGAGGCCGACGGCAACGTCGACAAGGCCGTCGAAGAGCTGCGCATCAAGGGCCAGAAGGGCGTCGCCAAGCGCGAAGGCCGCTCCGCCGAGAACGGCGCCGTGGTCTCCATCATCGCTGACGACAACACCTCCGGTGTCCTGGTCGAGCTGAAGTGCGAGACGGACTTCGTCGCCAAGGGTGAGAAGTTCCAGGCCGTCGCCAACGAGATCGCCCAGCACGTCGTCAAGACGTCGCCGGCCGACCTCGAGGCGCTGCTCGGCTCCGAGATCGTGCCCGGCAAGACGGTTCAGGCGTTCGTCGACGAGGCCAACGCCAACCTGGGCGAGAAGATCGTCCTGGACCGCTTCGCCCAGTTCTCCGGTGCCTACGTGACCGCGTACATGCACCGCACCATGCCCGACCTGCCCCCGCAGATCGGTGTCCTGGTCGAGCTGGACAAGGCCGATGCCGACCTCGCCAAGGGTGTCGCGCAGCACATCGCCGCCTTCGCGCCGAAGTACCTCTCCAAGGAGGACGTCCCGGCCGAGATCGTCGAGTCCGAGCGCCGCGTCGCCGAGGAGACCACCCGCGCCGAGGGCAAGCCCGAGGCCGCCCTCCCGAAGATCGTCGAGGGTCGCGTCAACGGCTTCTTCAAGGAGGCCACCCTCCTCGGTCAGCCGTACGCGCTCGACAACAAGAAGTCCGTCCAGAAGGTCCTGGACGAGGCCGGTGTCACCCTGAAGCGCTTCGTGCGCATCAAGGTCGGCATCTGAGTCCGTACCGCGATCGACGCGCGACCCCTATAGGGTCGGCAGCAGTCGTCCGCGTACGCCGACACGCGCGTGCGTGACGGACGACAGCAGATCTGACGAGGAGGCCATTGCCGCGTATGGGAGACAACACCCCACCGGCAATGGCCTTCTTCGTATGTGCACCATGAGGAGATCTCCATGACCACCACCCAGGCCGACAAGGGCGAGAAGACCGACGACGGCAAAGGCGCGGGCCGCTTTCTGCTGAAGCTTTCCGGTGAGGCGTTCGCCGGAGGCGGCGGACTGGGCGTCGACCCCGACGTGGTGCACAAGATCGCCCGCGAGATCGCGTCCGTCGTGCGCGGCGGCGCCCAGATCGCCGTCGTCATCGGCGGCGGCAACTTCTTCCGCGGCGCCGAGCTCCAGCAGCGCGGCATGGACCGGGCCCGGTCCGACTACATGGGCATGCTCGGCACGGTCATGAACTGCCTCGCCCTCCAGGACTTCCTGGAGAAGGAGGGCATCGACAGTCGCGTGCAGACCGCCATCACCATGGGCCAGGTCGCCGAGCCGTACATCCCGCTGCGCGCCGTACGGCACCTGGAGAAGGGCCGTGTGGTCATCTTCGGGGCCGGTATGGGCATGCCGTACTTCTCCACCGACACCACCGCCGCCCAGCGCGCCCTGGAGATCGACGCCGAGGCCCTGCTGATGGGCAAGAACGGCGTGGACGGGGTCTACGACTCCGACCCCAAGACCAACCCCGAGGCCGTCAAGTTCGACTCGCTCGGCTACGGCGAGGTCATCACGCGCGACCTCAAGGTCGCCGACATGACCGCCATCACGCTGTGCCGCGACAACAAGCTGCCGATCCTGGTCTTCGAGCTCCTGGCGGAGGGCAATATCGCTCGAGCCGTCAAGGGTGAGAAGATCGGCACACTCGTGGGTGACCAAAGCGGCCGGGCCTGACCGGGACCGACCTCGGCCGGGGACAAGCCCGGGCCGAGGATGGACCCTGACCGGGGGATGGACAATGTCCTGCCGGTCCGGAACCGTGCAGGAATAAGACGCGACGCAGCCGGCCGCCACCCCGACGAGGAGCAGCTGCCGGGCCTACTCAAGACACGCAGGAGCAAGTGGTGATCGAAGAGACCCTCCTCGAGGCCGAGGAGAAGATGGAGAAGGCCGTCGTGGTCGCCAAGGAGGACTTCGCCGCGATCCGCACCGGCCGTGCGCACCCGGCGATGTTCAACAAGATCGTGGCCGACTACTACGGCGCGCTGACGCCGATCAACCAGCTGGCCTCGTTCTCGGTGCCGGAGCCGCGCATGGCCGTGGTGACCCCGTTCGACAAGAGCGCGATGCGCAACATCGAGCAGGCGATCCGCGACTCCGACCTGGGCGTCAACCCGAGCAACGACGGCAACATCATCCGAGTGGTGTTCCCCGAGCTGACCGAGGAGCGCCGCAAGGACTACATCAAGGTCGCCAAGACCAAGGGCGAGGACGCCAAGGTGTCCATCCGCTCGATCCGCCGCAAGGCCAAGGACGCCATCGACAAGCTGATCAAGGACGGCGAGGTCGGCGAGGACGAGGGCCGTCGCGCGGAGAAGGAGCTCGACGACACCACCGCGAAGTACGTCGCTCAGGTGGACGAGCTCCTGAAGCACAAGGAAGCGGAGCTGCTCGAGGTCTGATGAACGACTCTTCCTGGGGGGCGCCGCCACAAGCCGGGTACTGGGGGCCGTCCGAGCAGGGGCCTGCCCAGGGGGCAGCCCCGGCGGGTCCCGCATACGATGCGCATAACGCGCAGCAGACTCGCCCCATGCCCATCGCGCCCGACGTACCCGCACACGGCGGAGACCAGGATGACGACCGGGGGGCCGCTCGGCTGAGTGGCCCCCTGTTCCGCGACGACACCCCGTCGGCGGGATCCCTCGGGACCCCGTCGCAGAAGCCGCAGGAGCCCATGCCCAGCCCCGTCCCACAGCCCGCCCCCGCACCGCAGAAGAAGAGTGCGGGACGCGATCTGGGTGCCGCGATAGGGGTCGGCGTCGGGCTCGGTGCGGTGATCGTCGCGTCGTTGTTCGTCGTCAAGGCCGTGTTCGTCGGGGTCATAGCGGTCGCCGTGGTGGTGGGCCTGTGGGAGCTCACATCACGGCTCGAGGAGCGCAAGGGCATCAAGGCGCCGCTCGTCCCGCTCGCGGTGGGCGGTGCGGCGATGGTCGTCTCCGGCTACGTCCGGGGCGCCGAGGGCGCATGGGTGGCGATGGCGCTCACCGCGCTGGCGGTCCTGGTCTGGCGGATGACGGAACCGCCCGAGGGCTATCTCAAGGACGTCACGGCGGGCGTCTTCGCGGCCTTCTACGTGCCGTTCCTGGCGACGTTCGTGGCCATGATGCTGACCGCCGACGACGGTCCGCGCCGCGTCCTGACGTTCCTGCTGCTGACGGTCGTCAGCGACACGGGCGCATACGCGATCGGCTGGCGCTTCGGCAAGCACAAGCTGGCGCCGCGCATCAGCCCCGGAAAGACCCGTGAGGGCCTGTTCGGAGCGGTCACCTTCGCGATGGTCGGGGGCGCGCTGTGCATGCAGTACCTGATCGAGGACGGCACGTGGTGGCAGGGGCTGATCCTGGGCTTCGCGGTCGCGGCCACCGCCACGCTCGGCGACCTCGGCGAGTCCATGATCAAGCGGGACCTGGGCATCAAGGACATGGGCACCTTGTTGCCGGGCCACGGCGGCATCATGGACCGGCTGGACTCGCTCCTGCCGACCGCGCCGGTGGTCTGGCTGCTGCTGGTGCTCTTCGTGGGATCCGGCTGATCTGCGCGCATGCCGGTGAGGGGCTCGTCGTCCACGGTGACGGCGGGCCCCTTTTCGTCGGGTGGCCGACGCCCTTTCGGCGCGTGGCGGACGGCCCGGGGTCAGTGGTGCCCCAGTCCACCGCTGCCGAACGAGCCGCTGCCTCCGTCGTGCCAGCGCTCTCGCTTCTGCGACGGGCTCGTGCGGGTCGACATGTGGGTCAGCTCGTACGGAGTGAGAGCGTGCTGGCCCTTGGCCACCTTGGGTACCTCGGCGGGCTCCCGGACCTCCCGCATCTCGCGGACCGGGCCCCCCTGCGGCACATGCGGCTGTTCCTCTGCGCGGGGCAGACGCGGTGCGCGGGTCCGCATACGGCAGCTCAGCCAGAAGCTGCCGCCCAGGAGTGTGATGAGTGCCACGGCGATCAAGAACAGCGCCAGGCTGATCAGACCGCTGGGCTCCGCCAAATACATCGATGCAGTACTCATATAAGGCAAATACCCTCAAATTACCCAACGAACCAGCCGCCCCGGCACCCGCCCCGACCACGCCGGACACCTGGCCGGACGCGTGATCAGGCGCACGGCGGTCTCCCGCGGCATGGGTCTGTGAACATCGCGAACGACGCGGACAACCCACTCCAGCCGCCGAGGGCGGCGTCCCGCACGGCTCGCGGCCCAGGTCACGCAATTCGATCTGCGACACTGGTATGGCCATGCCTAAGCCCGGAGAACTGATGTGATCCGGGCGCGAAGAAGCCCCCTACCAGCGATGTTGTCGCCAGTAGGGGGCCGTCTTATGCCCGCTGGGCCGTCTCCGGGCCGTCAGGGCTCCTGGGCCGTTCCGAAGACACCGTCCAGGGCCCGGCGAGCTCGCTCGCTGCTGCTCGGCATCAGGTGGGCATACACCCGCAGCGTCATCGCCGGATCCGAGTGCCCGAGGTATTCGCTCACGGCCTTGATGCTCTCGCCCGCGTCCAGGAGGACCGACGCGTAGAAGTGGCGAAGGGCATGCATCCCATGCTGCCGGGCGGAGGCGTACGGCTTGCCGGGTTCGGGAGTCGGAATAAGGCCGGCGGCAGCAAGGGCGGGCTTCCACTCCTGGACGTTGAAGTTGCTCCGCCAGACGATCCCGTCGGCTGTGTTGGTGAAGATCAAGCGCCGCTCGGTGAGCGGGCCGTCCGGCCTGATCCACGGCAGCTTGATTCCCACGGGCGGGTGACTCTTCATGTGCCGCCGCAAGGCGGAGGCCACCGAGGAAGGCAGCGGTACATCCCGCTCCTTGTTGCCCTTCGGCGGAGCGAAGACCGCGACGCCCCTGATCAGCTTGACCTGAGTGGTCACCCGAAGAGTGTCACCGTCGAGCTGCGCGGTGTCCTCGGCCAGACCGATGATCTCGCCCTGTCGGAGACCGCAGCCGCTGCCTACGTCGACCATGGCTCGGTAGCGCTCCGGCAGGGCGTCACGGACCGCACGAACCTGGGACGGGAGCCAGGGAACGACCCGGGCGGCGGAGACAGCGGGCGGCCGGACGGACGCAGCCGAGCACGGGTTCCGGGCGAGGTGGCCGTCATCCACGGCGGCCGACAGCACCGCACGGACGTTGGCGTAGATGTTGCGGGCGTAGGTGCCGCCTATTGAGTCGTTCTCCAGGTCGCGCACGAACTCGCGGATGTGGACCGGGCGGAAGGATCCGAGTGGACGCGCCCCGATACGAGGGAAGGCGTGCAGCCGAAGACGGGTTTCCGCTCCGATGCGCGTGTTCAGGTCGGTCGTCTGCCCGGCGATCCAGCGTTCCGCGTACTGCTGGAAAGTCGTCCGGGCAGCCCGGGGATCGACGTACTGACCACGGGACATGTCGGCCGCGGTCTCGGCCAGCCACTCTTCCGCCCGGCGCTTTTGCCGGTCTGGAAAGGATCGGCTCTTCTCGGTGCCGTCCGGCCCGACGTACCGGGCCCGGTAGCGGAGGCCGTTGCCGTAGCGGTCGGTCTTGACCTTTACAGGCTTGCCGTCCGGACCCGATTCGGTCTTGTACCAACGGTCTTGGATGTGCCCAGCCATCAGGCAGCCTCCCCGATCTGGGAGTCCACCCAGGCCCGTACGTCGTTCGGGTCGAAGCGCAGGTGCCGGCCGACACGGAAGCCGCGGGGGCCCGTGCGCTTGCGCCGCCACTGGTAGACCGTCTCGACGCTGGGCAACTCGAACATGTCCACCAGGTCGTCAGGGGTCAGGAAGCGGTTCGGTAGCGCGGTGGTCATGTCACCACTCCCTTTCGTCGGCGAGCTGGTCGCGTAGGGCTTCGCGGGCGGTTTCGCGGTTGTGCTGGAGGTCGCGGGCGATGGTGGCGGCGAGGGCGGATTCGCCGGGGGTGTGGCCGTGTCCGGCGTACTGCCAGTCGGCGAGGACGAGGACGGTGTCCGGCTCGCGGTCGTCCAGGCCGAGGGCTTCGCGTTCCTGTTCGGCGCGGAAGTCGGCGCGGACCTGGCGGAGTTCGCCGAGGGTGGTGGAGTAGCGCCGGGACTTGGAGGAGAAGTGGCCGCGGAAGCCGAGCATGTGCGCCCAGGCCCACAGACGCCGGTCCGGGTAGAGCGGATCGAGCTGCTTGCAGGCTTCGATGAGGCGGCGGGTGTGGCCGGGGACCTCGTGGCGGTCGAGTTCAGAGAGTTCGCCGATGCGGCGGTCGAGGGTGCCGGTGTTCTCGGCTGCTTTGGTGGCGTACTTGGCGACGTAGGAGGCCACGGCCTGTTCGGTGATGTCGGAGCCGTCGCCGAAGGCCTTCACGGGGCGCACGTCGAGCTGGGTGCCCCAGCGGAAGGTGCGGGCGGGCTGATCCCCGGCGGCGGGCACTGACACCGAGGTGTAGGAGTGCGCGGCGGCGGCGCGGATCGCGTCGGTGAGCAGGTCGACGCTGGCCCAGGACGGGGGCGGGGTGTCGGGTCCTTCGGGGCCGTCGAGGCGGATCACGGCGTGGAAGTGGAGGGCGCCGCGTTTCTGGAATTCGGCGACCTTGCCGTAGGAGAGCCGGGCGGATTCCTTCAGTTCCCGTTGGGTGAGGCCTGCGCGGGCGGCGATCTCGCGGCGGAGCCGGTTGGTGAAGCGCTGCCAGAGGTCCCCTGCGTGGTTGTTGAAGAGGACGGCGCCCGCGTAGTCGTACGTCTCCGGATCAAGCGCAGTACCGAGGGTCAGATCATCGGCGGAGTGTCGGGTGCCACAGCGGCAGACGCCTCGGTCGGGCCGGTTGTGGACGGGGCCAAAGGAAGGGGCGGTGAGGGTGGCGAAGACGCGGGGGTGATCGCGGACCGTGGACGGGATGTCGCGGCGGTCATCGCCCGCCAGGCCCGCACGGATCAGGTGGTAGGTGTCGCCCGCGTACGTCCAGGCGCAGGAGGGGCAGCGGGAGGCGCGCCGGTTGCCACACGCGACCCGAAGCCGTCCACCCGGCTCGTTCTCGGTGGAGTAGTGGTGGAGGGTTTCGCCGGTGGTCTTGTCCTTGGTGAGGGTCCAGCCGGTGAGGTGGATGGGGTCTGCGCATCCTCCGGTGCGGCGGATCTGGTCGTGCCAGCGGTCGAAGTCGTCGGCCGAAGCCACCCTCAGCAGGTCGCCGAGGGTGGTCGGGTCGAGCAGGTCAGGCACGCGCGGCCTCCCGTGCTCGGGTGGTGCGGGCGGTGCCGTGGCAGGCCGGGCAGTGGGCGGTGATGGTCCGCAGGTGGCCGCGGTGGTCGCGGCCGCCGAGGGTGATGGCGGCGGAGGCGAAGCCATCGCAGGCCGGGCAGATCCGGGACGGCGGTCGGGTGCGGTGCGTCATGCTGGGGGTTCCTTCCGGTTACGAGATCGGGACGGGGCACGGCTCCCGGGCGGCGGAGACTTGGCGGTTGAGGCCGCCCGGGGGCCGGTCAGCGCCGCTTGGCGTCCGCGTTGATGAGCGAGCGGATCACCAGGGCGCAGATGGCGACGGATGCGCCGGTGATGGCGACCGCAAGGAGCATCGAGACCAGGACGGCGCCGACGACCAGGACCACCGCGGTCCCGCTGCCGACCAGGGCGACGACGGCGCCGGGGGTCAGCTGCACGGTCGGCCGAGCCGGGACCGGAGCCGGGGAGACGACCGGGGCGGGCGCCGGGGTCTGCGGGGTGTGCTGCTGGATGACGGTGGTCGGTTCGACGACGGCGGGCGGGGTGACCAGGCCGGTCGGCTGGGGCATGGTCGGGACCTTGGGGCGGAGCATGACGGATCTCCTTTCGCGGGTGGTTACTTGACGGCGGTGTCGATGGCGGGGGCGAGCAGGCTGTCGGCGAGGAGGTAGCCGCCGAGCAGGAGCACGGCCACGAGCCACCAGGGCGGGCGGATGAGCTTGATGCCGAGCCAGCCGACGATGATCAGGGCGAACCAGAGCGGGACCTGCACGGGGTGTCTCCTCAGCGGGCGGTGCAGCGGTGGGTGCGGGCGGCGAGCTGGGCGGCGGACTGGCTGGAGTAGTCGGCGGACCAGCCGCACCGGTCGTTGGTGCACACGGCGGCGTGCTTGGTGCGGCCGTGCCGGTCGCGGTGGGTGCCGATCTGCACGGGGCCGATCCGCATCACGGAGTGGAAGTGGTCACGGGCGGGCATGTCGGTCAGTCCTTCCGGGGGCTGGGGTCGGGGAACTGTGCGCGGATGCTGCGGGCGGTGGCCGGGTCGGTGGTGCGCAGTGCGGCTTCCTCGGCGAGGAGGTGGGCGAGGTAGGGGCGTCCGGCGGCGTGCATTTCCCGTGCGCCGTCGAGGTAGTCGGCGCTCGTCAGGTCGGCGGGGTCGTTGGTCATCTGGGGCTTCCTCCGTTCCGGGTCAGGTGAGTTGGGCGGCGATGGCGGCGGCGAGCTGGGGCGGGACGCCGAGGCGGGCGCGCAGGGTGTCGGTGTCGATCGGCGAGCCGGTGCGGGCGTGGTGGTCGTTGGCGACCTTGCGGGCGTGGTCGACCAGCGCGGCCGGGACCGGCGGAGCCGTGACGATGGGTGCCGCGGCCGGGGTCGGGTCCGCGGGGGCGAGCGCCGGGGTGTCCTCGGCAGCCGCGAGGGGAGTGGGCTCGGGCAGCGGATCGGGGGTGATGTCCGGCTCGACTTCCGGGGCGGGGGCTGCGGGTGCCGGCGGAACCGGCACCTGGTCGTCGGTGGAGTGGGCGAGGAGGGTGCCGCCGAGGAAGGCGAGGGCGGGCCATCCGGCGATGCCGAAGCGCAGCCAGGCCGGGGGGTTGGCGAGGTCGAGGAATCCGGCGGTGGCCACGTTCGCGCCGAGGGACGCGAACAGCGCGATGACGAACCAGCACCAGGCCAGCCGGGACGGCCCATCGGAGCGGAGCCGTCGCCAGGCGGCGACGAGGAGCAGGTCCACGGAGATCGGGTAGGCCCAGGCTTTCCAGCCGTCTTGTCCGGCTGCGTCGGCGAGGTCGTGCAGGTGGGCGAAGGAGAGCGCTCCGGCGATGACGGCCTGGACGAGGACGGCGTCCACGCGCAGCGCGGGCCGGGTCTTCATGACGGCTCGGCGGGGTAGTCGGGGCCGTCGGTGGGGTCGTAGCCGGGCGGGAACGTGCCGGGCGGCGGCTCCGGCAGGGACGCGGCCAGTGACGGGCCCACCGTCTCGATGAAGTCGTCGTCAGCGCCGAGGGTGTCGGCGTAGAGGGCGAGTTGGCCGAGCATCAGGACGGTGCGGGCGAAGTCGTCGCAGTCGGGGCACATGCGGTGCTCTCCCTTCCTCGGGCATGGAGGGGGTAGGGACCTGGCGCGATGCGGTCGCGCCGACCGGGGAAGCGGGATGGGTCAGGCGGTGGCGGGGGCTGTCTTGGACAGCGGCACCCGGTCCGAGGGCAGCGCGGCGACGGCGGGCCGGAAGGGCGCCAGGGCGGGCAGGTGCGGGGTGCGGTCGGCGTGCTTGTTGCAGAGGTTCACGGCCTCGCGCAGCGAGGTGTGCGGGGCGCGGATACGGGCCCAGCCGCCGGAGGAGTCGCCGGTGACGGCGATGCCGGGGGTCTCGGTGGGTATCTGGATGGCGGCGAGGACGGCGTCCGGGGAGATGTCCCCGAAGGCCATGTTCGCGCTTGATTCGTCGTTGACGCGGTGGGCGGTGCGGCCGGTGAGCTGGGCGCGGAGCATGGTGATGCCCTTGCCGAGTTCGGAGCCGAAGCGCTGCCCGCAGATCTCCAGGTAGATCCCGGCGGCGCGGCCGAGCTGGGCGAGGCGGACCAGCGCGGTGATGATCCGGTCGCGGCGCTTCTCCTCGTCCTTGGTGGCGAACAGGGCGAGTTCGGCGACCTCGTCGACCAGGACCACGACCGGGACCGGGCGCAGGTGGTCGGGCAGGTCCCAGATATCGGCGGCGATCTCCGCGTCCGGCACGTTCACCGTGATCCGCTGCTCGGCCCGTATGAGCTGGTAGACGCTCTCCATGTGGGTGACGAGGGCTTCGAGGAGGTCGAGGGCGGTGTCGGGGTTGTCGGCGAGCGCGGAGAACCGGCGGGCGAGGGGGAAGAGTTCGACGCCCTGTTTGCAGTCGATGCCGACGAGTGCGACGTTCATCGGGGCGAGTCCGGCGACCAGGTTGCGCTGGTAGACGGACTTGCCGGACTCGGTGGCGCCGAGGGTCAGACCGTGGGGGACGGCCCGGTAGTCGCGGTAGTGGACTGCCCCGTCCTCGCGCAGGGCGACCGGTACCCGCATCGGCGTCGGGTCGGTCTTGGCGGGCATCTGCACCCGCTTGAGGACGTCGTAGCCGGTCATGCGCACCTCGACGACGCCGGAGCGCAGTTCGCGGGAGGTGACGCCGTACATGGAGAAGGAGTGGCGCAGCCGGTCGGTGGCCGCTGTGACGTCGAAGGCGTCCTGTCCGGGGCGGAGCTTGAGGCGCAGTACCAGGCCGGTCCGGGTGGGGCGGATGCGCATGATGCGCGGGGCCCGGGATTCCGGGATGGGCCGGTTGGTGATCCGGGCGAGGGTGAGGCGCCAGCGGGAGGGCGGGACGGTCAGCCCGCAGGCGTCCATGACGGAGGTGTAGCGGACCAGGACCCGCAGGGCGGCGAAGGCGGCACCGAAGGCCAGCCAGTACCAGGTGGGGCGCCGCCACCGCAGGATCACTGCGGAGGCGACGACCAGCAGCAGCGCGACCGTGAAGGCGGTCATGATCAGGCCGCCTTCGACGTGGAGCCAGCGGCGGCGAGCGAGGTGACGGCGACCGCGCGGAAGGCGATCCCGTGCCGCTTCTGTCCGTTGAACTCGTTCTCCCACGCCGAGGCGACCAGCCCGGTCAGGGCGACCGGGGTCCCCATGGTCAGGTCCTCGGAGACGCCGGGCTGCGGAACGGTGAGCTTGAGGATCTCCACCTCGTCGGGCGTGGAGAACATGACCTCCACGGTCATCAGGGTCACGCCGTCCTTGTCGAGGGCGATCTCACCGGTACGGCGGTCCTTGACCTTCGGCTGCGGGGCCTTGGCGACCATCACGGTCGCGTTGGTGGTGTCGACGGGAATCTGACGCATGATGGAACTCCCTTTCAGGGGCGGGAGCGGCGTACTTGCTTGGCGGTGGGTCGCCGCTCCTGTGCGTTGACGGGTGGCCCGCAGCAAAGCCGCGGGCGTTTGCGCTTCAATCTGGTGCGCACCAGTAGGTTGCATCTGGTGCGCACCAGATGTCAAGCGTTGTCGCCGGTCCGGCTCTCCAACTCGCCTTCCTGTGACTCTTCTAGAGAACCGCTTCTGCCAACGCCCCGGTAGCCAACAGGGGTTAACACCCGACTCGTTAACCCCTGCCGACCTGCGCGGATGTGAGGCATGCTGCTATTAAGGCTTGGCAACCACAGGCGGGGCGAGGCGACATGGCGAACGGACTCAGGGCAGCGAGGAGTGCACGGGAGTGGTCGCAGGAGCGGCTAGTTCGAGAGATCGAACGTCATGCGCGTCAGCACATGCTCACCGTCGCATCCACGGCCAGCCTGCGCGTTTACGTCTCGGAGTGGGAGAACGGCCGCCGCTCGATCTCAGCCCGCTACGCGAAGATCCTGCGCGCTCTTCTCGGCATCACCGACGACGAACTGCACGGCAGGGCCGAAGCGTTGGCCGTACCCGTTGTGGCTGACGGATACGACGAACTCATAAGCCGGATCGACTCCGCCCGCAGCGTCAGCCTCACCATGGTGACGACGTTCATGGATCAGACGGAACTGTTCAGGACCATGGACCGGCAGATGGGCGCCGCCAGCCTTGTCGACCCGATGACGGGGCACCTGGCGAAGCTCGAGGACGCGCTCACCTTCGCCGTACTTCCGGAGACCCGGCGCCCGGTCGCCCTCGCGTTGGCTGGGGCCGCAACGCTGGCCGCATGGCAGGCACTTGATGTGGGCGCCGTGGAACGAGCCTGGCGCCACTATGAGTTGGGCAAGCGGGCGGCACAGGAGGCTGACGAGCCGATGTATCTCGCGCACGCCACGGCCGAGCAGGCGTATGTGCTGTGCGACGCGGGCCGGGCCTCCGTCGCCGTCCAGCTGATACGGGATGCCCAACGCGTCGGAGGCAAGGCGATGTCCCCACGACTCATGGCCTGGTTGTACGCGGCCGAAGCCGAGATCTGCGCCCGGGCGGGGATGCCGGACGACTGCCGGCGGGCGCTGGAAAACGCGATGCGATGCCTGCCGCCGGGGGAGGAGGCCCGAGACGCGGACATGCTGAGCATCTTCTTGAACGAGGGGCACCTCAGCAGGTGGCGCGGCAACGCACTCGCCCTGATAGGCGACGACGAAGCGGTGACGAGCCTGTACGACGCCCTTGATTCCGCGGACCCCACCTTCATACGAGCGTCGGCGGGACTGCGGTGTGATCTCGCCCAGGCGCACATGGCGCGCGGCGAATACGACCAGGCGCACGAGCACCTGCGGCAGGCCCGACTGCTGGCGAGCCGTACCGGATCAGTGCGTCATCGCCGCCGGATTGAGCAGCTCACGCAGCGGTTGTAGGCGCGGCTCCAGCACCGCGTGAGGCGAGCACGTGCAGGAGAGCCACGAGCGTCCCCGAGCCCATGAGCTCTCCGCGGGCCATCAGTCCGGGAATGTCCGCGAGAGGCACCCAGGCGACGTGCCCTGCTTCTTCGAGGTCGGTCGGTTCTCCGACGAGCTTCGCGCCCTGGCCCACGTAGATCTCGTGGGGTGAGTCGACCATGCCGACCATGGGCTGATAGGTGACCACGTGTTCCAGGGCATCCGGCCGCCAGCCGGTCTCTTCCTCGACTTCCCGCAGTGCGGCCTGTGCGGCGTCTTCTCCTTGGTCGACGATCCCGCCGGGCAGCTCCCAGCCGAACGAGTCGGGGACGAAGCGGTAGCGCCAGAGCATCAGCACGCGGTCGTGGTCGTCGAGGACGGCGGCGATGGCGACGTGATGAAGCCGTACGACGTGATGCTCGAAGCGTTCTACGCCGGGCGGCTCGACGTCCACCAGGCTGAGCTTCACCCAACGGTTGTCGTACACGGTCCGCTCACCGTGAATCTGCCACGGCTCCAAGTCTGTTGGCGTTTCAGTACTCACGGACCGGTCCGGCACGCGGTACGAGCTACGGCCGTGCACCTCGATGGCGCCCTCGGCGATGAGCTTGGCCAGCACCTGCCGAAGTGCCGTACGGCCGATGCTCAGCTCTTCCGACAGAGTCCGCTCGGATGGGAGCTTGGAGCCAGGCTGATACTTGCCCGTCGAGATCCACTCGCGAATCGTGAGGTAGACCCGCTCCGACTTCGGTCCCATCCCCTAAGCACGCTCCCATCAGCCCATTGCGTACGCCATAGCTTAGCGGTGGGGCGTGACAGCCGTCAGGGGCGATCAGCGGAGCGCGGTAGAACTTTCCCTACTTCATCAAGTGCCCGCGCAAGCGCGGGCTGGCCCCTGGGGCCCGACCCCTCTGCGCCTTCGGCGCCGGGGTCGGCCCCTGGGGCCGCAGCAAGCGACGGCCCATGAGTAGAGACCTGGACAGGGAGTGCCCCGGTCAGAACGTGCCTCCGGCGGGGGCGCTCAGGCTCCGAGATGGCGGGGGCGCCGTTCGCGTGTGCCGGCCGAGTGTGGCGTGCGCGGGGTGCTCCCATCCCGTCTACCGTCGACCCAGGCGGAGCCGAGCAGTCGCGGCCCAGGGCGTCAAGGTCGTTCGTACAGTGGCGCGCTCCACCTTGACGCCCTGAACCACGCCCGCTCCACGGTGTGTGGGTCGACGGCAGACGGGATGGGAGCTGGGGTGAGTGGTGGGTCAGGGAAGGGTCAGCGGCGCCGAGGTTTCCAGTCGGCCACGTCGAGCAACCAACAGCCGAACAGCACAACGACCGCGGCGGAGGCCCTCACCGCCAAGCAGAGGTGTGGCGCGTTGGTCAAAAGGTCGCCGCCCAAATTGGCGATGGCTCCGGCAGCCATGGTCAGCTGTCCCCAACCGAACGCGACCGGCCGGTGGACGCTGCCACGGAACCACCCCGGCACCCAGCCCCAACCAAGGGTGGCGACTCCCCCGACAATCAGCACCGGCGCGCCGACCACCTCGATAAATTGCCCAATCACGATCGGCCTCCACTTCGGAGCGGGATCCTGACACACTCCCCGCGGATTGCCCAGTCGACCGCTCTCAGCTCCTTCCCCCCACCGGACCGGCTTGGTCCTGCGCCCCAAACTCCGGCCCGGATCAGTCTTCAGCGCCGTGGTAGTAGACCGTAAGACTCGGCCGATCGTCGTCCGCAGTGATCTCCGTGTGCATGACGAGATCCTGAACCTCAACCGGGCCGAGGTTTTCGATGGAGTCTGCGACTCTGCGGAGCAGCGCGGGCAGGTCAGCCTGCCCGGCTCCCTCGGGGTTGGCCTGGGAGAAATGTTTGATCGTCCACGATTCCATGTGCTGATGATCGCGCAAGCGCCGACCGTCAGCCGTCCCGCTCAGGCAGACCGCCCCGGGGTTCGGTACAGCGGCGAAGTACAGCAACCTCCGCGCCCACGACCCACCACCACCAGACGCAAGCAGCCGACTGGCCTGCCGTACTGACCTCAGCGACCGTCCCGCCCATAGTTCGCATCGACGAGGCACGGGGATCAGCCGGGCGGGTGCGGTGCGTTAACTCCCCGCCTATGGTGCTCCAGGGGGAACCTGTGTTCACACGGTCACGGGGACTGGGTGGATCTCGTCGGCTCGGTGGCCAGCGCGTTCGTGGATGCGCTGGACCGCTTCGGCCGAGGGGGCCTCAGAAAGGCAGTAGACCGTGCCGGACTCCGGGTCCGCCCAGGCTTTCTCGAAGTGGACCCCTTCTTCCTGCTCAATGGCAAGATCGGCCCCGTGGGCCTGTCTCAGCTGGTCGGCCGTGATGCCGTTCATCCCGTGGTGGACGTCCATGAACTGGGGCATGGTGTCACGCCTCCTTCCGGCTCTCGCGTCCCGGCGCATTGCCGAGTCGCGCTTGCCAGCTCCGTCATCTCCATCCTGCGCCCGTACGACTGTGACAGCGACCGTGCAAGCCCCGGCCAGCGGGTTCCCAGCACAAGGGCACCAGACGGGAGAGGCGTCTCAGAGCTACCAGCGTGACGGAAAGCCATGCGTGCCCTCCACGTGCCCGATCCAGCAGTACCGGACGGGGAACAACGGGGAGCTGCGGCGACCGTACCCGAAACGCACAGGTCAGTCTGGTCAGGTCAGCCCCCGTCCAGTTACGCGATCTTCCAAACTGGTGCTTCGGTCGTCTATTAGGGCACCGACGGCCGAGTTCTCCGGTAAGCGGTGAACTCCATACCGAATCCGACGACAGCGAGGGCGACACCCAGCCAGAAGAGCAGCGAGCTATGCCGTTCCACTCCGCCGAACAGCATCACATCCACGCCGAGGATGGGGAGAAAGATCCCTCCTGCGGTGTACCACTGTCCTTTGCGTGCCTTGTTGATCGCCGAAGCCGCACCGAGCAAAAGGATCAAGGACATGAGCGCCATCCACACGGCGACACCCTCGCAGCGAATGATCTCCTTTGCAACAGGCCCAGTTCACACGGTCGCTCACTCGCGAGTGCGCCGCCTTCCGTTTCTGTGCTCAGGAGCGGCTGTACAGCAGCGAAGTACAGCAACCACAGCAACCGACGATGCCCGTCAGTGCCCATCAGCACCCTTCCGGCAGCCTGTATGACCGCTGATGACCGATCTCTGTAGAGCTATGGATCAGAAGGTGCCCGTGCCCCTGCCGTGCCCGATCGACCGGTAACTAGCGGGGAACCACGGGCACTCACGGACAGCGCACGCGAGGACGGCCCCTGACCGATTTACCTGGTCAGGGGCCGTTCACGTGCGGTGGGTGTGGGATTTGAACCCACGGTGACATCGCTGCCACGACGGTTTTCAAGATTGCTCAGGGGTTGACCCGCCCATTGAGGCTCCATCGATCTCATGCAGTCATCCGGCAGCACCGGAGCGGTCTGCTCGGCGTCAGCGTCGAGTTCGTCGCATCAAGGCCCAGGCCAGTCCAGGCACAGCACGGTGGCATCGTCGCGTGGGTCGTGGTTCGTGGTCTCCAGGACGGCTTCGGTGAAGACACGCACGGCGTCGCGAGGGTGCCAGTCGCCGGTCTCCTCGATCAGCTTGCGCAGGCCGAAGTCAGTGCCATGGGGTTCCAGCATGCCGTCGGTAAGGAGGATCAGGCGGTCGCCTGGACGCAGGTCGAGGTTCTGGAGGCGATACCCCGGGTGCGGAGTGATGCCGAAGGGCAAGTCGACCAGGGGGGCGATCTCCTGGACTTTCCCGTCGCGCAGGCGCAACGGCCAGACGTGGCCGGCGTTGACGAGGGCAGTGCGGCCGGTATCGAGATCGACACGTAGTAGTTGACCGGTGACCATGGCTTGGCCGCCATGCTCGGCGACCGCCTGATGCACCCGGTCGGATTGGTCGGCGACGGCCTGATGGGTGTGGTCGGCGTAGTGGGCGACCGCCTGATGGGCGTCCTCGGCCTGGGCGACCAGGTCCGCGCCCGCCCGCCGGGCGTTACGCAGGGCGCCGACGACCACAGTGGCCAGCAGTGCGGCCTGCACGTCGTGGCCCATGGCATCGGTGAGGGACAGGTGCAGGGCGTGACGGTCGAGGGTGTAGTCGAAGGTGTCCCCGCCGATGTCGTGGGCCGGTTCCAGCGCTCCCGCGACGGTGAACCGACCGGCATCGCAGGTGAAGGAATCGGGTAGCAGGCGATGCTGGATCTCGGCTGCCAGAGACAGCCGTGTGGTGCGGCGGCCCCATTCATACAGATCGGTGAAGCGCCGGTTGACGATCACCACATAGGCCAGAGCGTGGGCGGCCTCAGAGATGAGTCGTGTCGTCTTCCGGTCTGGCGGTGCCGGCAGGGTCAGCTCCAGCACACCGATCGCATCCCCGCGGTCGGTCACCGGCGCAAGGACGCGGACCGGGGCCGCCCCGGCTTCTCCAGAGCGCTCACCGACCTCCAGCTGCAGGTGCTGGGAGCGGATCACCCGGTCGTAGGCAGTGCCGGAGAGCTCGATCTGCTCTGGCTGCCCCCTGTCACCCTCAAGAGCAGCCCCGGTCAGCCGTACGAGAGCTCTGCCACCGAGTTCCGTGATCAAGAAGGACACCTCGACCGCGGCGATCTGCTCCTGCAGGACCTGCGCCATCACGGCGACTGACTCCACCGGCGGTGCCTTCTCCACCGCCGCCAGCATGCTGCCCAGCCAAGTCCCTTCAGCAGTCACGTTCTGCGCCTCCTTCGTCGGCCTTTAGGGGCCCGGCGGACGGGGACTTCTTGCTCATCAATTCTGAGGTTCGCCGCCGATAACGCACAGTTTGTCCGCAATGCCCCTAGCGTATCCCCGTCCACCTCTGTCGGCCGATGCGCGACAGCCGACCCGAATCACCCATCAGCGACCCGGCGGCGGCCTGCATTTGACCGCCGATGACCGATCCCTATAGAGGTGCGGATCAGATATGCATGGAGACCGCGTCTCGCGTTCAGCGAAGAGGATGGCTGTTGGCTACTGCAGTCGAATACGTGTCGAAATTGTGGAAGGGCGCTCGATGGTGACCAACGTCGACAACTGCCGACAGCTCAGCAGCAGGTCAGAGTATTGATCGATTAGGCGGCCGCAGGTCAGAGCCGCCCGTGATCAGTTGTGGCTGTTCTGAGGAACGAGCGTGCGCGGCCGCGCCCTGGCCAGATCGCCCCCTTGTGTGCTCTTCGTGTACGTGTCACACAGTTCAGAGGCGGGGACCTGGGGAGGGGAGCACTGTATGTCGGTGTTGGGTGGCTATCCGGTAGGACCGTCGGCCTGGGCCGTCGAGCGGTTTGGGCGGCATGCCGGCACGCTTGCCGCTGCGGTCCCGGTGCAACTGGTCCAGGCGCACGGGAAAGCTCATGCCGCGCACCTTGCCGCGGGACTGAAGAAGCGGAGTCCGTACGGTGTCGCCCTTGCGGGCGTGGTGCGCGAGAACCTGGCGGAGACGGCGCGCGAGCTGGGGGAAGCCGTGCGAGACGTGCGCGGATACGAGTATGCGGTGATCAACGATCACGCACTCTTCCCGTTCCGGTACGCGGACAGGCCGAGGCCCCTGGACCGAGCCCGGTTGCCCGCCAATGCGTCGCCCACTCGGCACCGGCTGTTCCGGGCGCACGGGCCGCAGCCTCCGGAAGGCCTGTTTGACGTCGATGAGGACTTGGCGACCGAGGAGTACCTGGGGCTGCACGAAGTGTTCGAGGAACTGGGAGCTTCCACCAGGCTGGTCTGTGTGTTCTTCACGGCTGACGCCGAAAACGGCATCCATGCCATCCACTGGGGGGACGCCCATCTCGAACCTGACCGTACCTTCACATGGCGCTACAGGGAACAGCTCCCGGTCGCTCCCATGCAGCTGGAGTGACGGACGATGGAGCCGTGGCATGGACGTGGCTGGTCGGGGCTGACTGAGTCCCGGGCCGTCCCTGGGCCGTGCGAGGACGGCCGAAGCTGACAGAGGACGCCCACGGGTGACCACCCCCACCCCGCTCTGGCCTGGGCCCCCGGAGTTGATCTGCGACACTGGATGGGTTATGCCTGCACCCGGAGAACTCACATTCGTCGCCCCCCGCGGAGCCAAGAAGCCGCCGCGGCACCTCGCCGACCTCACGCCCGCCGAGCGCAAAGAGGCGGTTGCCGCGATCGGTGAGAAGCCGTTTCGCGCCAAGCAGCTCTCGCAGCACTACTTCGCGCGGTACGCGCACGACCCCGCGGAGTGGACGGACATCCCGGCCGCCGCGCGCGGCAAGCTCCAGGAGGCGCTGCTTCCCGAGCTGATGACGGTCGTGCGGCATCTGTCGACCGACCAGGACACCACCCGCAAGACGCTGTGGCGCCTGTTCGACGGCACGCTCGTCGAGTCCGTGCTGATGCGCTACCCGGACCGGGTGACCATGTGCATCAGCTCGCAGGCGGGCTGCGGGATGAACTGCCCGTTCTGCGCCACCGGACAGGCCGGGCTGGACCGGAACCTGTCCACGGGCGAGATCGTGCACCAGATCGTGGACGGGATGCGGGCCCTCAGGGACGGCGAGATCCCGGGCGGCCCGGCGCGGCTGAGCAACATCGTCTTCATGGGCATGGGCGAGCCGCTCGCCAACTACAAGCGAGTGGTGGGCGCCATCCGCGCGCTCACCGACCCCGAGCCGGACGGGCTCGGGCTCTCGCAGCGGGGGATCACCGTGTCGACGGTCGGGCTGGTGCCCGCCATCCACCGGTTCTCCGACGAGGGCTTCAAGTGCCGCCTCGCCATCTCGCTGCACGCCCCGGACGACGAGCTGCGCGACACCCTCGTGCCCGTCAACACGCGGTGGAAGGTGCGCGAGGTGCTGGACGCCGGCTGGGAGTACGCGGCCAAGTCCGGGCGCCGGCTGTCCATCGAGTACGCCCTCATCCGGGACATCAACGACCAGGCATGGCGTGGTGACCGGCTCGGGCGGCTGCTCAGGGGCAAGCCCGTACACGTCAACCTCATCCCGCTGAACCCGACACCAGGTTCGAAGTGGACCGCCTCGCGGCCCGAGGACGAGAAGGCCTTCGTCGAGGCGATCGCGGCTCACGGGGTGCCGGTGACCGTCCGGGACACCCGGGGCCAGGAGATCGACGGAGCCTGTGGTCAGCTCGCCGCCACCGAGCGGTAATCTGGCGAGGTCCAACCACATCTTCATATTCCGACAGGGGAGCGCCACAGCGCTGAGAGTGCGGTAGCCGGAGCACCGGTGGGCCGCAGACCCTCTGAACCTTGCCCAGGTCATTCTGGGTAGGAAGTTCGGGCATCACTCAAGCTGTTGCGCCCTGCCCGGGAACCTTCCGAGGATCCCGGGCAGGGCCGCGTCTCTTCCTGGTCATCCCAGGAGGAATTCAGTGATCACCAAGAGGACGACCACGGCCGCCGTCATCGGGCTGGGCCTCGTCACGCTGTCCGCGTGCGGGTCCTCCGACAGCGGCGGTGCCGGGGACTCCAAGACCATCACGCTCGTCAGCCACGACTCGTGGGCCGTGTCGAAGAGCGTGCTGGAGGACTTCGAGAAGCAGTCCGGGTACAAGGTCAGGGTCCTCAAGGACGGCGACGCCGGGCAGGCCGTCAACAAGGCCATCCTCACCAAGGACAACCCGCAGGGCGACGTCTTCTTCGGCGTCGACAACACCCTGCTGTCCCGCGCGCTCGACAACGGGCTGTTCCAGCCGTACGAGGCCAAGGGCTCCGACCAGATCGTCCAGCAGTACCGGATCGACCAGGACAGGCACCGGGTCACGCCCATCGACTCCGGTGACATCTGCGTCAACTACGACAAGGCCTACTTCAGCAAGCACGAGCTGGCCCCGCCGGCCTCCTTCGACGACCTGATCAAGCCCGCGTACAAGAACCTCCTCGTCACCGAGAACGCGGGCACGTCCTCGCCCGGCCTCGGCTTCCTGCTCGGGACCGCTGCGAAGTACGGGGATGGGGGCACCTCCCGCTCGAGCGAAGCCGAGAGTGGGGGAGGCTGGCAGGACTACTGGAAGAAGCTCAAGGCCAACGGCGTGAAGGTGGTCGACGGCTGGGAGCAGGCCTACAACGACGAGTTCTCCGGGTCCGCGGGCGGCAAGAAGGCCAAGGCCGACCGGCCGCTGGTCGTCTCGTACGCCTCCTCCCCGCCCGCCGAGGTGATCTACGCCGATCCGAAGCCGAAGACCGCGCCGACCGGGGTCGCGAGCGGCACCTGCTTCCGCCAGGTCGAGTACGCGGGGCTGCTGAGCAACGCGAAGAACACCAAGGGCGGCAAGGCGCTTCTCGACTTCCTCATCAGCGTCAAATTCCAGGACGACATGCCGCTGAACATGTTCGTGTACCCGGTCCGCGAGACCGCGCAGGTACCCGAGGAGTTCGTGAAGTTCGGCCCGCAGGCCAAGAACCCCGAGACCCTGGCCCCTGCCAAGATCGCCGGCAACCGTGACCAGTGGGTCAAGTCGTGGACCTCGCTCGTACTGAAGTAGCGCCTCGAAGGAGCCGCAAGGAGAGCGTGACGCGGATGGGGCTGATGGCCCTGCCCGTCGCGTTCTTCGCCGTCTTCTTCGCCTATCCCGTCACCGCGATCGTCGCCCGTGGCCTCAAGATCGACGGGGCCTGGCGGTTCGGACGGATCGGTGAGGTGCTCGCGCAGTCCGACATCCGGCACGTCCTGTGGTTCACCACCTGGCAGGCGCTCGCCTCCACGGCGCTCACGCTGCTGATCGCGCTCCCCGGCGCGTATGTCTTCGCGCGCTTCGATTTCAGGGGCAAGCAGGTGCTGCGGGCGGTGGTGACCGTCCCGTTCGTACTGCCGACGGTCGTGGTCGGTACGGCGTTCCTGGCCCTGGTGGGCCGGGGCGGACTCCTCGACCAGCTGTGGGGTGTACGGCTGGACACCACCGTCTGGGCGATTCTGCTCGCGCACGTCTTCTTCAACTACGCGGTGGTCGTACGGACCGTCGGTGGCCTCTGGTCGCAGCTCGACCCGCGTCAGGAGGAGGCCGCGCGGATGCTGGGTGCCTCCCGGTTCGCGGCCTGGCGCAAGGTGACGCTGCCGGCGCTGAGCCCGGCCGTGGCCGCCGCCGCGCTCATGGTCTTCCTCTTCACCTTCACCTCGTTCGGTGTGGTGCAGATCCTCGGCGGGCCGACCTTCTCCACCCTCGAGGTCGAGATCTACCGGCAGACCTCGGAGATCTTCGACCTCGCGACCGCGGCGGTGCTGACGATCGTGCAGTTCGTGGCGGTCGTCGCGATCCTCGCCGTGCACGCCTGGACCGTACGCCGCCGGGAGACCGCCCTGCGCCTGGTGGCCCCGGAGGTGACCGTGCGCAGGCCGCGCGGGGCCGGCCAGTGGGCACTGCTGGGCGGGGTCCTGGCGAGCATCCTCGTTCTTCTCGTCCTGCCGCTCGGGGTACTGGTCCAGCGGTCCCTGGACGCACCCGGCGGCTACGGATTCGCGTACTACAAGGCGTTGACCTCGGCCGACAGCGGCATCTTCCTGGTGGCGCCGATCGCGGCGATCGGCAACTCGCTGGAGTACGCGCTGGCCGCCACCGCCATCGCCGTAGTGATCGGCGGTCTCGCGGCCGCCGCGCTCACGCGGCGTACCGGGCGTCTCGTACGGGGTTTCGACGCGCTGCTGATGCTGCCGCTCGGGGTGTCCGCCGTGACCGTCGGGTTCGGCTTCCTGATCGCGCTCGACGAACCGCCGCTGGATCTGCGCTCCTCCTGGATCCTGGTGCCGCTCGCGCAGGCTCTGGTGGGCGTCCCCTTCGTCGTGCGCACCATGCTGCCGGTGCTGCGGGCGGTGGACGGCCGGCTCCGGGAGGCCGCCGCCGTCCTCGGAGCCTCGCCCTGGCGGGTGTGGCGGGAGGTCGATCTGCCGTTGGTGCGGCGGGCGCTGCTGATCGCGGCGGGGTTCGCCTTCGCCGTGTCACTGGGCGAGTTCGGGGCGACGGTCTTCATCGCGCGGCCCGACAACCCGACCCTGCCCGTCGCCGTGGCCCGGCTGCTCGGGCGCGCGGGTGACCTCAACTACGGCCAGGCGATGGCCCTTTCGACGATCTTGATGGTGGTGTGCGCGGTGGCCCTGCTGCTGTTGGAACGTATCCGCACCGACCGGACGGGGGAGTTCTGATGGCGCGACTCGCGAAGCAAGCGACGCAGGAGGAGCAGGAGGCGCAGGAGGTGACGACGGAGCATCCCCGGATCCAGGCCCAGGCCCGGACCCAGGACCGGACACAGTCCCGGACGCGCGAGGCCCTGCTGAAGGTCGAGGCCGCGACCGTACGTTTCGGCGGTCGGCCGGTGCTCGACGCCGTCGGCCTCGATGTCGCCGAGCACGAGATCGTGTGTGTGCTCGGACCGAGCGGCAGCGGCAAGTCCACGCTGCTGCGGACGGTGGCCGGACTGCAGTCGCTCGACACGGGCCGCGTGCTCCTGGCGGGACGCGACCAGGCAGGGGTGCCCGCGCACAAGCGGGGTGTCGGGCTGATGTTCCAGGACCACCAGCTCTTCCCGCAGCGGGACGTGGGCGGCAATGTCGCCTTCGGGCTGCGGATGCATGGCGCGTCGAAGGAGCAACAGGGCGCACGAGTCGAGGAGTTGCTGGAGCTGGTGGGGCTGCCCGGAGCCCGCGCACGCGCCGTCGCCGCCCTCTCCGGCGGTGAGCAACAGCGGGTCGCGCTGGCCCGTGCGCTCGCCCCGCGCCCCCGGCTGCTGATGCTCGACGAGCCGCTCGGCCAGCTGGACCGTTCGTTGCGGGAACGGCTGGTCGTCGAACTCCGGCAGCTCTTCGGCGAGTTGGGCACGACGGTGCTCGCCGTCACCCATGACCAGGGGGAGGCCTTCGCGCTCGCCGACCGGGTCGTGGTGATGCGTGAGGGACGGATCGCCCAGTCCGGTACGCCACTTGAGGTCTGGCAGCACCCGGCGGACGAGTTCGTGGCCCGTTTCCTCGGCTTCGACAACGTGGTCGCGGCGACGGTGCGCGATCGGCTCGCGGACACCCCGTGGGGGAGGGTCCCGGTGCCGGAGGGCACCGCGCAGGGCCCAGGCACGCTTCTCGTACGGCCCGCCGGGGTGCGGCTGGTCGACCCCGCGGACGGGCTGCGCTGCACCGTGGCCGCACGCACCTTCCGGGGCACCCACGTCGCCGTACAGCTGAAGCCGGAAGGCGCGCCGCCCATTGAAGCGGCGTGCGCGCTGCGGGAGGCGCCCGCGCCCGGTGACGAGGTCGGCGTGGCGTTCGAGGCCGCCGAAATCGTGGTGCTCGGGGAGCCGTCGGCGCCCTAGGGTGCGGGTCATGACGCTACTCGCACATGACCGCTACTGCGACGCGATCGAGCTGGAGGTGCGGCGGCTGAGGGACGTGGTGACGTCCGGGGCCGACCTGTCGGCGACCGTGCCGACCTGCCCGGACTGGTCGCTGGAGCGGCTCGTTCGGCACACGGGCGGGGCGTTGCGCTGGGTCGAGCGCATCGTCAGCACGAAGGCTCAGGAGAACGTCCACGACGAGCAGGTGCCGCTCCTGGAGGGACCCGCCGCCGAGGGCGACCCCGCCGCGCTGGACGCCTGGCTCGCCGAGACCGGCGAGATGCTCGTCGCCGCGCTGCGCGAGGCGGGGCCCGACACCAAGGTGTGGGCCTGGGCCGGGGACCTCAGCTCCGCCTTCTGGGCCCGCCGGATGACGCACGAGCTGGTGATCCACCGAGCCGACGCGACGCTGGCGGCCGGGCTGCCGTACGAGGTGGCGCCCGATGTGGCCGCGGACGCGATCGACGAGTGGCTGGGGATCATCGAGTTCGTGCAGCGGACGCGGCCGCAGGACGCCGCCGCGGCCGAACTGCGCGGCCCGGGCCGCAGCATCCACCTGCACGCCACCGACACCCCGCCCGAACTCGACGCCGAGTGGGTCATCGAGCTCACCGAGGAGGGTGTCGTGTGGCGCCGGGACCACGAGAAGGCGACCGTCGCGCTGCGCGGCCCGCTCACCGACATCCTGCTCGCCTTCTACCGCCGACTGCCGGTGGACGACGGGCGGTTGGAGGTGCTGGGGGACCGGGAGCTGCTGGACTTCTGGCTGGAGCGGGCGACCTTCGGCTAGCCGGCGTACCCGGACAGGCGTGTGGCCCGCCCCCTTCGAGAGGGACGGGCCACACGTTTCACGCGGACGTACGGTGTGCGGTTCAGCTCGACTTCGAGGCGCCGCGGCGACGCATGCCGAAGAACACCGCTCCGCCGCCGACCACCACGAGGGCACCGGCGATACCGGCGATCATCGGGGTGTTGGAGTTCGCACCGGTCTCGGCGAGGTTGGAGCTACCGGCCGCGGGGGACGGGGCGTTGTCGCCCGGCGTCGCGGGCGCGGCGCTGCTCTCCGACTCCGACGGGTTCGCGGAGGGCGTCCCCGAGGAGGCGGGCGAGGACGGGGTCTCCGACGGCTTCGGGGTCTCCGAGGCCGACGGCGACGGCGACTCGGTCGCGCAGGCCGTGGACGGAGCGGTCACGTTGCCCTTGATGTCCTCGTCGACCTGGTTTCCGGCCTTGACGTGGACGCGGTACGTGGCGTTCGGCTTCCAGTCCTCGGCGAAGGTGATGGTGACACCCTGGCGCGAGCCGACGATGTCCTGCTCGCCGACCTTCTTCGCGTCGGCGCCGTTGGACTCCAGGAACACGGAGACGGTCGCCTTGGTGCCGGAGGCATCCACGTCCGTGACGGAGATGATGCCGTCGGTGCCGTCGCACTTGGCTTCGGCGGAGAACTCACTGATGTTGCAGGCAAGGGCGTTGCCCGCGACGCCGAGCGCGAGCGCGGCCGTGGCGGAGGCAACACCGAGGATTCGCACGGAACGTGCGGTACGGCGAGATATGGACACGATTGCCCTTCACAGAATGCGCAACTGCGGGGGGTTTAAGGGGGGTTCTGCTGTGTCAACAGGGCCCCTCGGGCCCCACAGGTTTATAAGTGCCACCTAAGGGCTGTCAATGCATATGCCCAGCCGTGCCACCGGCTTTGCCTTGTCGTTAACCGCCGAGGCGTTTGAGCGCCTCCGGTGCCTCCTCGATCCGGTCCACCAGTGCGATCCGGGACGCCATCGACCGTTCATGGGCAAGGGATTGGAGAAGGGGCCAAGTGGGGTGTTTCTCGGTCCAATGCGCACGGTTCACGAGAACCATGGGGGTGGGCTCACCGCGCGACTCGTAGTAGTTCGGCGTCGCGTTGTCGAAGATCTCCTGTACGGTCCCGGCGGCGCCCGGCAGGAAGACGACACCCGCGTTCGAGCGGGCCAACAGCCCGTCCTCGCGGGTCGCGTTGGCGAAGTACTTGGCGATGTGGGCGGCGAAGGCGTTCGGCGGCTCGTGGCCGTAGAACCAGGTCGGGATGCCGACGGAGGGGCCGCCGTCCGGCCAGCGCTCGCGCACGGCGAAGGCGGCGCGCGCCCAGTCGCCGATGGAGGGGGTGAACGACGGTGCCTCGGCGAGGAGCCGGAGCGCCTCGGTGAGCATCTCGTCGTCGAACGGGGCGGCGTACGCGCCGAGGTTCGCCGCCTCCATCGCGCCGGGGCCGCCGCCGGTGGCGACCGTGAGCCCGGCACGCGCCAGTTCGCGCCCCAGGCGCGCGGCGCCCTCGTACGCCTCCGTGCCGCGTGCCATCGCGTGACCGCCCATCACGCCCACGACTCGGGTGCCGATGAGGAGTTCGTCGAGCGCGTCCGACACCGAGTCGTCGTGGATCGCGCGCAGCATCGAAGCGAAGACGTCGCCGTCGGCCCTGGTCTGCTGGAACCAGGCGTACGCGCGGGCATCCGGGGTCGCCTCGTAGCCGTCGTCGAGCGACGCGAAGAGCTCGTCCGGGGAGTAGAGCAGCCCGCGGTAGGGGTCGAAGGGCAGCCCGGGTATGGGCGGGAAGACGAGCGCGCCGGTGGCCCGTACCCGTGCCGCCGCCGCGGGGTCCATCGGGCAGCCGAGGAAGACGGCGCCCGCGGTGTCCACGCCGAGCAGGGCGTCCGTACGGTCCGTCAGATCCACGGCCTGGACGCGGAACCGGGCGAGCGAGCCGTGCTCCGAGACGACCTTGTCGAACTCGGCGAGCGACTCGATCTCGCGGTCATGGGCGGCGTGAAGGGGTGTTGGCTGCACGCGGCCATGCTAGGGGTGGGTTCTTCGGCGGCCGGCGGCGGTCTCCCCCCTTTGAGGGGGACACGCGCATGGGTGTCCCCCCCGGGGCTCAGCTCTGGACCGCGGCCGGGTCCATCCACATGACCTCCCACGTGTGGCCGTCCACGTCGTCGAAGGTACGGCCGTACATGAAGCCGTGGTCCTGGGCCTCCCCGGTCCCCGAGCCGCCCGCCGCGAGGGCCTTGTCGCAGAGTTCGTCGACCTTCTCGCGGCTCTCGGCGCTCAGGCACAGCAGCACCTCGCTGGTCTTCGTCGGGTCCGCGATCTTCTTCTTCGTGAAGTCCGCGTAGCGCTGCTTGCTCAGCAGCATCGCGATGATCGTGTCGCTGATGACGACGCAGGCGCAGTCGTCCGTCGTGAACTGCGGGTTGATCGTGTAGCCGAGCTCGGTGAAGAACTTCTTCGAGGTGTCGACGTCGTTCACGGCGAGGTTCACGAAGATCATCTGCTGGTACATGAGGGGTCTCTCCCGGTGCGGGTGGAGTGATGCGGTGCCGTTCGCAGAGGTAGACCGCCACTCCGCGCGGAACTCATCGCCCGGCGGGAAAGAAGCGGGAGGAAGCAGGAAAGCAGCGGGAAGGAAGCGCGTACGCGTGCTCAGCGCGTCAGTGGCAGCGCGGCCAGTTCCGCGACCGCCCAGGTCAGCGGCCCGAACGCGGCGAACAGCGCACCCGCGCGGAGCAGCGCGGCGCCCCGCAGCACCGTGGTCGGTGCCCCCAGGCACAGCAGCGCCGCCGTGGTGTCGGCGCGCGCGTGCTTGGCCTCGACCGCCGCGGTCAGCAGGGTCGCGAGGGTGCACCCGGCCACGAGCAGCGCCCCGAGTGTGCTGAGCGGACCGAACGAGGGCCGCGCCCCGGAGTACACCGTCGCCATGGCGTACGCGCCGGACGCGACCGCGCACACCA
This sequence comes from Streptomyces sp. NPDC096311, assembly GCF_044763085.1. Lineage (NCBI taxonomy): Bacteria > Bacillati > Actinomycetota > Actinomycetes > Kitasatosporales > Streptomycetaceae > Streptomyces > Streptomyces sp. NPDC096311. The sequence continues at coordinate 123,571 of NZ_JBIWFN010000009.1, read as the reverse complement.
CGCCGAGCGGGCGCCCGATGCGCCGTGCCTCCTCCTGAAGGACACGCCCGGCGAGCAGCCGCACCACACCGGGGCGTACGGCCTGGAGCAGCTGCCCGCACAGATGCGTGATCGCGGGGCAGGCGAGGATCAGCCCGAGCGCGGTCAGGGTCCAGCCGCCGAGCACCCCGGCGGGGCCGCCGGCGAACCGGCCGGGCAGCGCCAGACCGGGTGCCGGTCCCGAACGGCTCGCGTACGTCTCCACGGCGAGACCCGCCGCGAGGACGGCCGTGCCCCAGGGCAGCCCGCCGGGGGCGGGCAGCGGAGGGGCGGGCTGCTGCGGGTCCAGCGGGTGCCCCGGCTGGTCGGCGTACGGGCCGGCCTCGGCGCGCGTACGGGACGGCGTACGGGACGCCTTGCGGGGCGAGGTGCCGTCGGCCCCCGTCCGTCGGGTGCGGGTCGGCCCGGCCCCCCGCGGACGTAGCACCACCGCGCTCGCCACGGACGCGGCCAGCGGGACCAGGAGCAGCAGGGTCACGGCCGCGGGCAGCGGCAGCGGGTAGTCGGAGGCGAGGAAGGTCGTCGCGTCGCCGTCGAAGGACAGGCCGGGCAGGTCGCCGCGCAGGTGCAGGAAGACGAGCAGCGCGAGCATCGAGCCGAGCGTGGTGGACAGGGCGGTGGTGACCGCCGAGATCGCCATCAGCCGGCCGGGGCCGAGTCCGATCGCCGAGAGCCCGGGGCGTGGCCGGGTCCCCGGGTCCGTACGGGCGACCGCGACCGCGAAGTGCACGGTGGCGGCGGCGGGCGCGAGGCACCACAGGAGCCGGAGCGCCGCACCGCCTGAGGGGTCCGGGTGCGCCATCGCGTACCCCAGCGTGCACAGCAGCAGGAAGCCGGTGCCCGCCGAGGCGGCGGCGACCAGCAGTCTGCGCAGCTGGACGAGGGGGTGTGCCCCGCGGGCTAGACGGAGAGCGAGCACGCGGCCCGGCCTTCCGTCTCGGCGACCGGGGGCAGGTGGACGGTGTTCACGCGCCGTCCGTCGAGCAGCGACACCGTGCGGTCGGCGAGGGCCGCGGTGTCCGTGTCGTGGGTGGCCAGGACGACCGTGATGCCGTGCGAGCGGGCCGCCGCGGTGAGCGTGCGCAGGACGTGCGCGCGGTCGGCGCGGTGCAGGGGTGCGGTCGGTTCGTCGGCGAAGAGCACCTTGGGGGCGGGGACGAGCGCACGGGCGATGGCGACGCGCTGGCGTTCGGCCTGGAGCAGGGCGTGCGGGCGCTTGCGGGCGCAGTGGCCGATGTCGAGGCGTTCCAGCCACTCGAGGGCGGCGGTCTTGGCGGCCCGGCGGCCGCAGCCGCGCAGCATCAGGGGCAGCGCCGCGTTCTCCCAGGCGTTCAGTTCCGGTACGAGGACGGGCGCGGGGTCGATCCAGCCGAAGCGGTCGCGGCGCAGCCGTTCGCGGGTGACGGGGCCCATGGTGTGCACCGGCGCGCTGTTGAACCAGACCTCGCCCTGCTGGGGCAGCAGCTGCCCCGACAGGCACCGCAGCAGGGTTGTCTTGCCGCTGCCGCGCGGGCCGCCGACGGCGAGGATCTCGCCCTCGCGGATGTCGAGCGAGACACCGCTGAGTGCGGGCGAGCCGTTGTGCTTGACGTGCAGGGCACGTGCCCAGAGCACGTCGTTGTCCGGCGGGGCCACCATCGCGTACACCTCGGTTCAGATCTGATTTGCGCTGCCAATCCCCCGGACGAGGGAACGAAGGCAGGGCCGATCGGTCACTGGGCACGCTAGGGAGTCGGGGGCGGGAGGCCGGACAGCACGCGGCCCCGGGGCGCCCATTCTCACTCGAACGGGCGGCACCGGGGCCGTTGTTGATCATCCCTGAGGAAGATCGGAGCGAGGAAGCTCAGAGCTTCGTCCACGCCTCCGTCAGCACCTGACGGACGATGCCCTCGATCTCGTCGAAGGTCGACTGGTCGGAGATCAGCGGCGGCGACAGCTGGATGACCGGGTCACCGCGGTCGTCGGCGCGGCAGTAGAGGCCGTACTCGAAGAGCTTCTTGGAGACGAAGCCGTAGAGCACGCGCTCCGACTCCTCGTCCGTGAAGGTCTCCTTGGTGGCCTTGTCCTTCACCAGCTCGATGCCGTAGAAGAAGCCGTTGCCGCGGACGTCGCCGACGATCGGCAGGTCGTGCAGCTTCTGGAGCGTCTGGAGGAAGTTCGCCTCGTTGTCCAGCACGTGCTGGTTGAGGCCCTCGCGCTCGAAGATGTCGAGGTTGGTGAGCGCCACCGCCGCGGAGACCGGGTGGCCGCCGAAGGTGTAGCCGTGCAGGAAGGTGTTGTCGCCCTTGTAGAACGGCTCGGCGATCCGGTCCGAGACGATGGCGGCGCCGATGGGGGAGTAGCCCGAGGTCATGCCCTTGGCGCAGGTGATGATGTCCGGGATGTAGTCGAACTTGTCACAGGCGAACATCGTGCCGAGGCGGCCGAAGGCGCAGATGACCTCGTCGGAGACGAGCAGCACGTCGTACTTGTCGCAGATCTCGCGCACGCGCTGGAAGTAGCCGGGCGGCGGCGGGAAGCAGCCGCCGGCGTTCTGTACCGGCTCCAGGAAGACCGCCGCGACGGTCTCCGGGCCCTCGAAGAGGATCTCCTGCTCGATCTGGTCGGCGGCCCAGCGGCCGAAGGCCTCCGGGTCGTCGCCGTGGATCGGGGCGCGGTAGATGTTGGTGTTCGGCACCTTGTGCGCGCCCGGGACGAGCGGCTCGAAGGGGGCCTTCAGAGCCGGCAGGCCCGTGATGGACAGGGCGCCCTGCGGGGTGCCGTGGTAGGCGACCGCACGCGAGATGACCTTGTACTTCGTGTAGTTGCCGGTGAGCTTGTGGTACTGCTTGGCGAGCTTCCACGCGGTCTCGACGGCCTCGCCGCCGCCGGTGGTGAAGAAGACCTTGTTCAGGTCGCCCGGAGCGTAGTGCGCGAGGCGCTCGGCGAGCTCGACGGCCTTGGGGTGGGCGTAGGACCAGATCGGGAAGAAGGCCAGCTCCTGCGCCTGCTTGAACGCCGTCTCCGCCAGCTCGGTGCGGCCGTGGCCCGCCTGGACCACGAACAGGCCCGCGAGACCGTCGAGGTAGCGCTTGCCCTTGTCGTCGTAGATGTAGGTGCCCTCACCACGGACGATGGTGGGAACGGGCGCGTTCTCGTACGAGGACATGCGGGTGAAGTGCATCCACAAGTGGTCGTACGCGGTCTTGCTCAGGTCCTGTGTGCTCACGGCTATCGGGTTCCCCACATGTAGGTCTGCTTCTTGAGCTTCAGATAGACGAAGCTCTCGGTGGAGCGCACCCCGGGCAGGGCCCGGATGCGTTTGTTGATGACGTCCAGCAGGTGGTCGTCGTCCTCGCAGACGATCTCGGCGAGGATGTCGAACGAGCCCGCGGTCATCACCACGTACTCGACTTCCGACATGGCGGTCAGCGCGTCGGCCACCGGGTCGAGGTCGCCCTCGACATTGACGCCGACCATCGCCTGCCTGCGGAAGCCCACGGTGAGCGGGTCCGTGACGGCGACGATCTGCATCACGCCCTGGTCGAGCAGCTTCTGGACGCGCTGGCGCACGGCCGCCTCGGACAGGCCTACGGCCTTGCCTATCGCGGCGTACGGACGGCGTCCGTCCTGCTGGAGCTGCTCGATGATGGCGAGGGATACGGAGTCCAGCTGGGGACTGCCGTTCCTGGACTCGCGGGTGGAGTCCCTGGGGTCTGCGCTTCGACTGGCCACGAGCTCACTGTGCACGAGGTCTCGACGGTTCCGCAAGGCTGTAGCGATGAAATTCGTTGTTTACGAGGACGTAGCTTGCGGATTTCGCAGTCAAGGGGTGACCGGGGGTGTTGAAAACGTGGGCCCACGGATTAGGGTGGGTGTCTCAGCGATTGGACACCTGAACTTGGAGGGCCGGCAGTGAGCACCGAGCTGCGTCGTCTGCGCAATTACATCGACGGTGAGTTCCGGGACGCCGCCGACGGGCGGACCACCGAGGTCGTCAATCCCGCGACCGGCGAGGCGTACGCGACCGCGCCGCTGTCCGGTCAGGCCGATGTGGACGCCGCCATGGCGGCTGCCGCCGCGGCCTTCCCGGCCTGGCGCGACCAGACCCCCGCCGAGCGCCAGAAGGCCCTCCTGAAGATCGCGGACGCGTTCGAGGAGCGGGCCGAGGAACTGATCGCCGCCGAGGTCGAGAACACCGGCAAGCCGATCGGACTGACCCGGTCCGAGGAAATCCCGCCCATGGTCGACCAGATCCGCTTCTTCGCGGGCGCGGCGCGGATGCTCGAGGGCCGCTCGGCCGGCGAGTACATGGAGGGGATGACCTCCATCATCCGCCGCGAGCCGATCGGCGTCTGCGCGCAGGTCGCGCCGTGGAACTACCCGATGATGATGGCGGTGTGGAAGTTCGCCCCGGCGCTCGCGGCCGGCAACACGGTCGTCCTGAAGCCTTCGGACACCACCCCCGCCTCCACGGTCCTGATCGCCGACATCATCGGCGGCATCCTGCCCAAGGGCGTCTTCAACGTCATCTGCGGTGACCGGGAGACCGGCCGCGCGATGGTCGAGCACCCGACCCCGGCGATGGCCTCCATCACCGGCTCCGTCCGCGCGGGCATGTCCGTCGCCGAGTCGGCGTCCAAGGACCTCAAGCGGGTCCACCTGGAGCTGGGCGGCAAGGCCCCCGTCGTCGTCTTCGAGGACACCGACATCGCCAAGGCCGTCGAGGACATCTCGGTCGCGGGCTTCTTCAACGCGGGCCAGGACTGTACGGCCGCCACCCGCGTCCTCGTCCAGGAGTCCATCCACGACGAGTTCGTCGCCGCGCTCGCCAAGGCCGCCGCCGAGACGAAGACCGGTCAGCCGGACGACGAGGACGTGCTCTACGGCCCGCTGAACAACCCGAACCAGCTCAAGCAGGTCGCCGGGTTCATCGAGCGGCTGCCCGCGCACGCCAAGGTCGAGGCGGGCGGCCAGCAGGTGGGCGACAAGGGCTACTTCTACGCCGCGACCGTCGTCTCCGGTCTCAAGCAGGACGACGAGATCATCCAGAACGAGGTCTTCGGGCCGGTCATCACCGTCCAGTCCTTCACGGACGAGGCCCAGGCCATCGCGTGGGCCAACGGCGTCGACTACGCCCTCGCCTCCTCGGTCTGGACGAAGGACCACGGCCGCGCGATGCGTCTGTCGAAGTCCCTCGACTTCGGCTGCGTGTGGATCAACACCCACATCCCGCTGGTCGCCGAGATGCCGCACGGTGGCTTCAAGAAGTCCGGCTACGGCAAGGACCTGTCGGCGTACGGCTTCGACGACTACACGCGGATCAAGCACGTGATGACGTCGCTCGACGCGTAGTGCGTACGGTGTGAACCGCGCGGCCCTGGACGGGAGTTGATCCCGTCCGGGGCCGCGGTGTTCCCCCCTCGTGGTGGTCGGTTCCGGGCTCGATGCGCAGGGACTTGCCCGTGCCCGTTGCCTTGCCCGGCTCGGGCGGCGGCGGCAAGTCGTGGCGTACGGCGGCTCGGTGGCGGCGCGAGGTGACCGCCCGGAAATGAGGGGATCGACAGGGTGTCGGGTCGGCGCGCGACCGCTCGACGCAGCGTCCATTGTTCGCGCCGAGTCGCAACAGGCATGCTGCCGGGGTGCCAGAGATTCGGAAGACCTCGCCCCGCTCCCGCCGGTCCCTGCTGCGTGCCCTGGGCGGGGGTGTGGCGGCCGGGGCCCTCGCGGGCTGCGGGGTGCCCGCCGCGTATGTGTCACCCGGTGACCGCGCCGGAGCCGACCTCTCGGCCCGCGACAAGAAACTGACCTGGGCGAACTGGCCGCTCTACATAGACACCGACGACAAGGACCACACGAAGCGGCCCACGCTGGACGCGTTCCGCAAGCGCACCGGGATCTCCGTCGACTACATCGAGGAGATCAACGACAACGACGAGTTCTTCGGCAAGATCAGCCCGTCCCTGATGAACCATCAGCAGACCGGTCGCGATCTGATCGTCATCAGCGACTGGATGTGCGCGCGCTTCGTCCGGCTCGGCTGGGTGCAGGAGATGGACCGCGCCAGGCAGCCGAACGTCGCCAAGTACCTCGACCCGCTGCTGAGTCGGCCCGCGTTCGACCCGGGCCGCAAGTCCACCGTGCCGTGGCAGTCGGGTATCACCGGCATCGCGTACAACCACCGCAAGCTCGGCCGCGAGATCAACCACGTCGCGGACCTGTGGGCCCCCGACCTCAAGGGCAGGGTCACCCTGCTCTCCGGCCTCGACGAGGCGTTCGCCCTGCTCATGCAGGGCAACGGCGTCGACATCACCCGCTGGAAGGCCGACGACTTCCACAAGATCTGCGACCAGGTCGAGAAGTACGTGCACAGCGGCCAGATCCGCCGCTTCACGGGCAACGACTACACCAAGGACCTGGTCAGCGGTGACGTACTGGCCTGTCAGGCGTATTCGGGCGACGTGATCCAGCTCCAGGCGGACAACCCGGACATCCGCTTCGTCGTCCCCGAGGAGGGCGCCGAGCTGTGGTCCGACTCGCTGATGATCCCCAACCTGGCCCGCCACAAGGCCAACGCCGAGAAGCTCGTCGACTACTACTACGAGCCCGAGGTCGCCGCCGCACTGGCGTCCTGGGTCAACTACGTCTGCCCGGTCCCGGCCGCCCAGCACGTCCTCGCCTCCTCCAAGGACGAGGACACCGCCGCCCTCGCCGAGAACCCGCTGATCTTCCCCGACGCCACCATGCGGAAGCGGCTGGCGATCGCGCGCGACATCACGTCCACGGAACGCACGGAGTTCGCCAAGCGCTGGAACGCGATCGCGGGACTCTGACGGCTTTACCATCTCTTTACAACCCGGTCTCCCGCTGCCTCGTCTCTTCGCACGATCCGTAACTCAGCCCGCCGGGTCACCGGGCGGGCGGACCGACGAAAGAGAGCGATTCATGCGCCGAACTGTCCTCAGCACCATGGCACTCGCGTGTACCGCCGTGCTGGCGAGCACGGTGCCCGCCTTCGCCAGTGGGGCGAGCCCGGTCCCGACGGTCCGTCCGACCGCCACCGCCGCCCCGTCCCAGGCGCCGACCGGCAGCGCCGCCCCGAGCGCGGTGCCGTCCACCCGCGCCGACTCCGGCACCTCGTCCCCGGTTCCGAGCGTCGGCACGCCGACCCGGGCGCCGTCCCGGGGTCAGGTCGCCGACGTGCCGAAGGGAGCGGCCGACACCGGTGTGGCTCCGACGGCGTCGAAGTCCGGAGGCCAGGGCGGGCTGATCGGAGGGGGCGCCGCCGCGGCGTTCGTCATGGGTGGCGCGGCGGTCTTCGTCGTACGTCGCCGGCGGGCGACCGGGGAATGACCTCGCTCTCCAGGCGCGCGTTCGTCACCGCGGCGACGGCCTCGCTGCTCGTGAGCTGCGGCGGCCACGGGACCGACTCGACCGCACCCGAACACCCCGGGAGCACGCCGGTGCCCTCGCGGACCTCCGCGAAGGCCGCGCACGTCCTCGGGCGTTCGGTCCCGGTCGGCTTGCGGATCCCGGCCATCGGGGTCGACACCCCGGTCATGCAGCTGGGGCTGGCCACGGACGGCAGCGTCCAGGTGCCCCCGATCACGGCGCACGACCGGGCGGGCTGGTACCGGAACTCGCCGACGCCGGGTCAGACCGGTCCGTCGGTGATCCTCGGCCATGTCACGGTCGGTTCCTACGGGGACGGGGTCTTCCGGCGTCTCGCGCAGTTGCGGAAGGGCGACCGGATCGTGGCGCGCCTGGAGAACGGCAGGACGGCGGAGTTCACGGTCGACGCCGTACGCACGGTCGCCAAGGCCGACTTCCCGACGGACGAGGTGTACGGGGACGTGGACCGTCCCGAGCTACGGCTCATCACGTGCGGAGGGGCCCGTACCGGTACGGGCTACCTCGACAACGTGATCGTCTTCGCCGCGCTGAGCTCGGCGACGCCCTGACCCGCCGGGACCGATCCCGGGCCGATGGAACGCACGCCGTCGGCCCGGGCTCTTCCCCCCGAGTGCCCGCACGACGTCACGACCATGGAGAGCTTTGAAACGGTCCCGCGAGAAGGCCGCGTCCGAGCTGTTCGCCGCCCTCTATCCGCGCCTCGCCGGCTGGTGCCGCCGTCTCGTCGACGACGACGAGACGGCCCACGAGATCGCCTCGGAGGCGTTCACCCGGCTCTGGGCCCGCTGGACCTCCGTGACGGAGCCCCGGGGCTTCCTCTACGTCACCGCGGCCAACCTCGTCCGGGACCACTGGCGCAAGCTGGAGCGCGAACGCAGGGCCGTACACCGTGCCACCGTCGAGGCCGCCGTCCGCCCGCACACCGAACAGTCCGACCCGTCCGTACGCCTGCTTGTGCAGTCGCTGCCGGAACGACTGCGCGTCCCGATCCTCCTGCACTACTACGCTGACATGCCGATCCGGGAGGTGTCCGTGCTGACCGGACGCAAGGAAGGAACCATCAAGGCCGACCTCCACGCGGCCCGCGAACTACTCCGCGCCCACCTGAGGAGAAGCCTTGATCACACACCCTGACGAGGGTCCGGACTTCGAACCCGACGACCCGCTCGCCGTCATCCTGCGGCCCGCCTCCGACTACCTCGGCCCACCTCCCGGCCGCTACGAGGTGATCCGCCGCGGCGCGGCCCGCCGCCGGCTGCTGCGCGCCGCGGTCGGGGTCGGGTCGGTGTGCGCCGTCGCCGCCCTCGTCGCGCTGCCGGTCCGCCTGTCGACGTCCCAGGCACCCGCGTCCCCGGCGGTCCCGCTCGCCCCGCCGGCCTCCGAGGGCCGTCCTTCGTCCGTGCCCCCCAGCCCGTCGGCGTCCCCCGTGCCCGTCAACCCCAGTCGCACCCCGGGGAGCCGGACGGCCAGTCCCACCCCCGGGAGCCGGACGTCCAGTCCCACCGCCGGGAGTCGGACGTCCGTCCCCACCCAGGCGGACCGGACGACCAGCCGCGTCACGACGCAGCCGGCCGTCCCCACCCCGGCACCGTCGTCGACACCGACCACGCCCGACGCCCAGCCGTCGATCGCGCCGAGCAGCTCTCCCCGCCGTTGACCGGACCGTCACTCCGTTGACTAATCAATGGAGTGTCGATACAGGGTGTTAACTTGGGGAAATGGCTCTGCGCAACGCGGTGATGGCCGCGCTTCTGGAGGGCGAGGCGTCCGGATACGACCTCGCAAAAGGGTTCGAGGCCTCGGTCGCCAACTTCTGGATGGCCACCCCTCAGCAGATCTACCGCGAGCTGGAGCGCATGGAGGGCGAAGGGCTCGTCTCCGCCCGCGTCGTGCAGCAGGAACGCAGGCCCAACAAGCGGCTCTTCACGCTCACCGAGGCCGGACTCGACGCGATGCGCGCCTACACGGCCGAAGTCCCCAGCAAGCCGACGGCGATCCGGGACGAGCTGATGGTCAAGGTGAGTTGCATCGACATCGGAGACGCCGAAGCCGTACGGGCCGGGGTCGTCGAGCGTGTGGAGCGGGCCGGCGCCAAACTGGCCCGCTACCGGCGCGCCCAGGAACGCATGCTGGCCGGCCGCGGCGAGGAGGAGTACCTCGCCACCGTCGAACGCGTGGGCCCCTACCTCACTCTGCTCGGCGGCATGGCTCTGGAGCAGGCGAACCTCCAGTGGGGCGAGACGGTCCTGAGGAGGCTCGACCAGCGGGCCGAGGCCCTCGGCGCCACGGCTCGCGGCTGACGCTCCAGCTGCCCCGTGCCCGTCCTGGGCGGGGTCAGCGGCCCGGGTCGTAGGCGAGTTGCTTGACCAGGCGCAGGGTCAGGGCGGTCTCGACGGCCTGGACGCCGTCGAGGGCGCCGATCTTCTCGCTCAGATACGTGTACAGCTCCCCGCTGTTGCGGTAGACGGTCGCGGCGACGATGCCGGCCTGGCCGGTGATCGCCGCGGCGAAACGCACCTCGGGATGCGCGGCGAGTGCCCGTCCGACGTCGGCGAGGGCCGCCGGGGCCACGGTGAGCCACAGCATGGCCTCCACCTCGTGGCCGAGGGGTTCCTGGTCGAACTGGATGTCGAAGTAGAGCACCCCGGTGGCCCGCATGCGCTCCACACGCCGCTTGACCACGGACTCCGACTGGCCGGTGGCCGCCTGGAGTTCGGTGAGCGTGGCGCGCCCGTCCCGGACGAGTACGGCCAGCAGCGCCTCGTCGGCCGCCTCCAGCGTGAGGGGGTCGGTGACCGGCTCGACCGGCGCTGGGCGCAGGGCCGCCTGCTGGTCGGGGGCGAGCCCGTCGGCCTTGTTGAGCCAGTCCAGCCGTCCGCCGTAGAACGAGTGCAGCACGCAGTGGGCGCTGACCGAGACGACACGGGGGGTGCGCTGCAACCGCTCGAAGAGCAGTTCGTCCCGGGCCTGCCGGCTGCGCGGCTTCATCGCGCACATCACTTCGGCGCCGCCGGACATCAGCGAGACGTAGGAGGTGTCGGGGCGCCGGGCGAGCGCGCCCGCCAGCTGTTCGGCCACGTCCGGGGTGCAGCGCAGCCGGACGATCCAGTTGGTGCGGCCGAGCCGGCCCTCGTCGATCACGCCGAGCACCCGCAGCCGTGCCGTGGTGCGCAACCGTCGCAGGCGCCGGGCGACGGTCTGGTCGGAGACCCCGAGCACCTCCGCGATCCGGGAGAGCGGCGCCCGTCCGTCGATCTGGAGGCACTGGAGCAGTCTCAGGTCGAGTGCGTCGAGCGCGCGGGACGGCATCGGCTCCGCCTCCTCTCGCTCCACGCGTACTCCCGAAGTCAATGATCGAGCATGACGGTGAGGCCCGGGACCAGTGTGGTCCCGGGCCTCGTACGGGCGCCCGTTCCGTCCCCACGAAAGGGCGCCCCGAGGGCCTGTCCGGCGGATCATGCCGCAGACGTGGCCCTGGTGCCGGGGTCAGGCGCGCTGCCCCAGCCGGGGCTCCGCCGCCCCGGTCTCCTGCGGCGCCGCCGGGACGGCGCCGGATCCGGCCACCGGTCCGGTGGCCGGCTGCTGCGGGCTGCGCAGCAGGACGGCACCGACCGCTGCGGCGACCAGGGTCAGTGCCGCGGCGATGATCAGGCACAGGTGGAGGCCGTCGAGGAAGGCCTCGGACAGGGCGCCCAGGGCACGGCCCCGGTCGGCGCCCAGGTTCATGCCCGCGACCGCGCCCAGGCCGTTCGCGTCCACCACGGAGGTGACGCTCCGTACCGTGGACGCCGGCAGACCGACGTCGGTGAGGTGGCCCGGCAGGGTGTGCACGGCCTTGGTGGTCAGCACGGCGCCGAGGACGGCCGGGCCGAGCGCGCCGCCGACCTGCCGGAACGCGCTGTTTCCGGCGGCCGCCATACCGGCCTGGCGGTACGGTACGGAGGCGACGGCCGCGGCCGTCATCGGCGTGATGACGAAGCCCAGGCCGAGGCCGAGCAGGGCCAGCCGCCAGGCCAGCGAACCGAACGACGTACCGGCGTCGATGGACGTCAGCGACAGCAGCGAGGCCGCGGTCACCAGCAGCCCGCCGGTGATCAGGACGCGGGGCGACACCTTGTGCATCAGCCGTCCGGCCGGTGCCCCGACGAGGATGCACATCAGCGTGACCACCAGCATCCGGGCCGCCGCCTCCAGGGTGCTGAGCTGCTGCACCATGCCGAAGTAGAGGCTGAGGGCGAAGAAGAAGCCGATCAGGCCCAGGAAGCTGATCATGGCGACGAGCGTCGTGGCGGTGAAGGCGGGGCTGCGGAAGAGCGTCAGGTCCAGCATGGGGCTGTCACTGCGCCGCTCCGCCAGGACGAACGCGACGGCCGCGACCGCCGCCGCCACCAGGGCCACGATCACCTTCCCGTCGGTGAAGGAGCCGGCGCCGCCCTCGATGACGCCGTAGACCAGCGCGGTGATCGCCACCGCGGCGGTGATCTGGCCGGGCCAGTCCAGACGTCGTGAGCCGGGGGCGCGCGAGTCGGTCACCAGCCGGGCCGCGAAGGCCATCGCGAGGAGCGAGGCGGGGACGGGCAGCAGGTATATCCAGCGCCAGGAGAAGTGCTCCAGGATCAGTCCCGCGATCACCGGGCCGACGGCCAGGGCCGCCATCAGGGCCGTGGCCCACAGCCCGACGAACTTGCCGCGTTCGCGGTGGTCGGGCACGGCATGGCTGATCAGCGCCAGTGTCGTGGGCAGCAGCGCGGCGGCGCCCAGACCGGCGAAGGCCTGGCCCACCCACAGGACCTCGATGGACCGCGCGCACAGCGCGATCGCCGCCCCCACCGCGCTGAACGCGAGGCCCGCCTGGAAGACCTTCTTGCGGCCGTGGACCTCACCGAAGACACCCGCGGTCAGGATCAGCGCGGCCATGGGCAGCACGAACGCGTCCGAGACCCACGACAGTTGGGCGGTCGACGCGTTCAGCGCCCGCTGGATGGCCGGCAGGCTCACCGAAACGGTGGTCACCGGTAGATACGCGACGAACACGCCCACGCAGGCCATGACGAGCGTGGCCGCCCGCCGTTCCCGCGGCTCGTGCGCCGCTGTCGTGACGTTCACGGAACTCCCTCTCCCCCTGCGGCGCACCGCACCGCGATCGCTTGATACGGCGCTCACCTTCGGGGCCGCCCGCGGGCCGGGGCCAGCCACGGCGGGGGAAACCTGGATATTCGACATTCCGGACCCGGTTTTCCGGGATTTCCGTGATGCCTGTCAGGACGTGATGCCTGTCAGGAGGGGTGAGGTCGCCGATCCGGCGACTCGCGCGGCGGATAGGTTCGCGGGTATGACGACGACATCGCAAGAAGCCTTCCTGCGGGCCTTCCACGCCGAGCGGCCGGCGGTGACGGCGGACGCGTTCGCCGGTGGCCGCGCCGCGGACGGGCGGTCGAGCTACGAGATCTTGCGCGACCGGGTCGCCGGACACGGGCGGGTACTGGATCTCGGTTGCGGCGACGGCCTGTTGCTCGAACTGCTCGCCCGGACCGAGGGACGCAGGCTGGCCGGGGTGGACCTCTCCCCGGAAGCCCTGGCGCTGGCGCGACGCCGACCGCTGCCCGCCGGGACGACGCTGTCGGAGAGCCGGGCCCAGCACCTTCCCTTCGCCGACGACACCTTCGACGCCTGTGTCTCCCACATGGCGTTGATGCTGATGGGCGAGGTGGAACAGGTGGCCGCGGAAGTGGCCCGGGTGCTGCGCCCCGGAGGCATGCTGGCCGGCGTGATCGGCGGCGGAGCCGTGGGCGGTGAGGCGTACGAGCTGTTCATCGGGCTGTTGCGGAACGCGGTCGGGACGGCTCCCGCCGGGCAGCGCATCCCCGCACTCGGGGACCGGAGGACCCGCAGCCGTGCGGGGCTCGACAGCGTCCTCGCGCCGGCCGGATTCGCGCCGGTCGACTGGGAGACCGTCCCCATCGACCTGAGCGGACCGGTCGAGCAGGTGTGGGACGCCCTGGCAGGTGTCTATGACGTCGGCCCGCTCGACGCGGCCACCGTGGAGTCCCTGCGTGCGGCCTTCCTCACCGGGGCGAGGAAGCTCACGGCGCCGAACGGGGTCGTCCCGTGCGGGATGAACGTGCATCTCGTGACGACGAACCTGATGACGAATCCGGAGACGAATCTGACGGCGAATCCGGAGACGAATCTGACGGCCAATCCGGCGGCCGAAACCGCTACTGCTTGAGCGCCGCCATCGCGATGCGCAGGGCGACCGGGTTCATCTCCTCGCCCTTCGCGTCCGTGGCGTTGACCGAATAGACGAGCGTGCGCGAGAGATCGCGGGTGGCCGCCATGACCGTCGTGTATCCGTACCGCCCGCCCGACTTGAGCCAGTAGACCCGCCCGCCGTACTCGAAGCGCTCGAGCCCGGCGCTCATGGTGGCCCCGTCGATGCCCGACGGAACCGTGAACATCTCCTTCAGCTGCGGCTTCGGGACCAGCTCGCCACGGAAGAGATGGAGGGTCAGCCGCTCCAGGTCCGCCGTCGTGGAGATCATGTCGCCCGCCGCCCAGCGGTTCGCCTGGTTCCACTCGGTGACGTCGACGAACTCCGTCGTGCCGTCCGCCCGCTTCACCGCCTGGTAGCCGAGGTTGTGCGGACCCCGGATGCGCGGATCGGTACCGGGGAAGTACGTGTGCAGCATCCCGGCGGGCCGCAGCACGCGCCGGGTGGCCTCGGAGGCGTACGAGTGCCCCGTGACCTTCTCGATCAGCATGCCGAGGATCGTGTAGTTGATGTTCAGGTAGTGCTGCCGCTCGCCGGGGCGGAACTCCGGCCCCTTCGCCACCGCGGAGGCGACGACCTGCCGGGGCGTGAGGGTGTCGAAGCGGTGCGCGTACGCGTCCTCGAAGGAGTCGCCGAAGCCGTCACCCGCCTGGATCCCGCTGGTGTGGTTCAGCAACCGGCGTACGGACACGGGCTTGAAGGCGGGCGACAGCAGCCCGGGGAGATAGCGCTGTACGGGCGCGCCCAGATCGACCCTGCCCTCGGCCGCGAGTTGCAGCACGACCGCCGCCGTGACCACCTTCGTCGTCGAACCGGCCCGAAAGAGCGCGTCCGGGTCCGCCGCGCGGCCGCTCGCCAGATCGTGCACTCCGCCGCTCCCGAGCCAGCGGCCTTCGGTGCCCCCGACCCGTACGAGCGCGGCCGTCGCGTCGGCGTCCGGCAGTCCCGCGAGCGCGGCGCGCAGGGCGGCGGCGTCCGGTCCGGTCGTGACCGTGGCCGCCGTGGCCGTCCGTGGCACGGCAAAGGACGCGGCGACGGCGGGCACGGCCAGCGGGCCGGCCGCCAGGCCCAGCGCGAGGGCGGCGGCGACGGCGGTGACGGTTCGGGTACGGGCGGGCATCTGCGGCTCCTGGTGTGGACGGGACGGTGAGATCATCCTGCGGTCGCCCACCCGCTCGCGGATCCTCCCCGAGGACGGCCCGGTCCCTGGCACTGACCCGGATCAACTGCCCTTCTGCGTAAGGGTGTTGTGGGGGATCGCCCTTAGGTGGGGCGCGGCGAGAGTTTCGAAGGCCGGGCGGGCGAAAAACTGTTATCGCGGAGGGCGGCCCTCCGTCTCCTGTGTGTCAGGACCCGACGGACGGCTGTGATCCGCGACATAGCGCGCGGACACGCTCGCCGGGGTGGGGGATCCTGCACTCCCGCCCGTGTGCGCCAAGTGGCACGGGCGGTCACCGTGGCATCGGAGGGAACGTACGTGGACGGGCGGCAGTGGCGCTCCATCATCGGGGCCGCGCAGGCCGGCGACCGGCGCGCCCTCGACGAACTCGTCGCGGGCTGGCTCCCCCTCGTCTACAACATCGTCGGCCGCGCCCTGAACGGCCACGCGGACGTCGACGACGTCGTGCAGGAGACCATGCTGCGCGCCGTCGACAACCTCGGCTCGCTGCGCGACCCGGACAGCTTCCGGTCCTGGCTGGTCGCCATCACGATGCGGCAGATACGGGAGCGCTCGCGCCGCCGGACGGCCGAGCCACTGGCCGAAGGCGCCGGTGATCAGGCCGCCGACTTCGCCGAACTGACCGTGCTGCGGCTCCAGTTGGAGGGGCAGCGGCGAGAGGTCACGGAGGCGGTGCGCTGGCTCGACGACGAGGACCGCCAGTTGCTCTCGTTGTGGTGGCTGGAGGTCGCGGGCGAACTCACCCGGCGCGAGCTGGCGGCGGCGGTCGGGATCAGCAGGCAGCACGCGGCGGTGCGGGTGCAGCGGATGAAGCAACGGCTGGAGATCGCACGGGACATCGTGCGGGCGCTCGACGGCCACCACCCCGGCGCCGGCAACTCCCCCTGCCCCGACCTGCGGTTGGTGACCGCCCGCTGGAACGGGCGGCCCGACTCGGTGTGGCGCAAGCGGCTGGCCCGGCACATCCGGGGCTGCGCGTACTGTTCGGGCGCCCGCGAGGCCGTCGTACCGGCCGAACGCCTCCTCGTCGGGATCGCCCTCGTCCCGCTGCCGGTCGGCTTCACGCTGTCGCTCGCGCTCGGCGGCAAGACGGCGGTCGCCGCCACCTCCGTCGGCTGGTCCGCCAAGGTCCTCGGCCTGCTCACCAAGCCCGCCGTCGCCGTCACGGCCGGCGCCACCCTCGCCGCGGGCGGCCTGTACGTCGTCACCCGGGCGCCCGACGACCCGCCGCCTGCCCTCGCCGCGCCCACGGCGGCGAGCACCGCACGCCCACCGTCGGGACGTACGGGGGAGCCGCCCGCCTCCGCGACCCCCTCACCGTCCCGCTCCGCCTCCCCCTCGCCCTCGCCCTCGCCCGCGCCCGCGAAGACCCGCGTCCAGCTGTACGGCACCGTCGTCGACGCCGTCGACAGCGCGCCCGCCGCGAGCGCGCTTCCGGCGACGCTGCCCCGGCGCGCCGAGAAGGGCGTCACCGCCACCGGGGCGCCCGCCACCGGCCTCACCCACCGCGGGGAGACGGTCACCTTCAGCGGGCAGGGCTACTTCCGGGTCCGCTGGCAGGTCCTGCCGCAGCAGCGCACCGGCGCCCTGCTCATGCCGACCTGGACCGGGCTGAGCGGCAAGCTCTTCCACGTCGCCTCGGGCGGCGGTCACCGCATGGACGACGTGCAGTCGGGTTCGACGGACGGCACGAGCTGGATGGGCGGCCCGTCCGTGGGCTACGCCGTCCTGCCCTCCGGCACCCAACAGATGTGGCAGAACGAGTACTTCTGGATCGACGGCACCGTCACCCTCCACCAGAACGAGGGCCCCGCCGACTACAACCTCTTCGTCCAGACCTCCACCTGGGACAAGGTGACCGAGGACGTCCGCACCGGTCCCGCCCAGGGCGTGATCCGCTACGGCCTCGTCCGCGACAACGGAGAGGACACCGCCCCGGTGCCGCAGTACCTGACCCGCTCGACCCCCGCCGACCCGGCGACGGTGAGCCCGCGCTCGCAGGTCACCTCCTGACGGTGCCGCCCGCGTTTTTCCTCAGGCCTTGCGCAGTGCGCGCGCTCAGGCCTTGCGCAGCGCGCACAGCGCGTCGATGCGGTTCGTGGTGATCGAGTCCACCCCCATGTCCAGCAGCCGGCGCATGGAACGGCGAGTGTCGGGAGTCCACACGGAGAGCAGGTGGCCGCCGCGGTGGACGCGGGCCGTGAGGGCACGGTCGACCAGACTGAAGCGGTAGTTGAGCCAGCGCGGCCGTACGGCGTCGAGGACGGCCGGGCGCGGCGGTGCGAGGCTCGTCCAGGTCAGCGCGATCTCGGCGGCGGGGTCGGCGGCGCGCACCGCCAGCATGGCCGGGGCGCCCGCGCAGTAGTACACCCGGTCCTGGGCCCCGCACTCACGGATGACCTCGACGATCCGGCGTACGGCCGCGCCGTCGGGCTCTCCCGGCAGATCGACCATGATCCGGCTGTCCTTGGTCACTTCGAGGGCCTCCGCGAGCGTCGGCACCCCGCCGCCCGTGAGCCCGCGGACCTCGTCCGAGGAGAGCGACCTGAGCGGCCGCTCCAGCTCCCACAGCCGTTTCAGTGTCTCGTCGTGCAGCAGTACGGGCACCTTGTCGCGGGTGAGCCGTACGTCGATCTCGACCGCGTCCGCGCCCAGTTGGAGCGCGGAACGCAGCGAGTCGATGGTGTTCTCGCGGACGCGATAGGGGTCGCCGCGGTGGGCCACGGCAGTCACGGTGCGCATGGGCCCATTGTGCTGGTCGCTCAGGGCGTGAGCCACGCCGAGGCGTAGGTGTCGATCTCGTCGGCGAGGCGCGTCTTGCCGGCCGGGTCGAGGAAGGACGCCTCCACCGCGTTCTTGGCGAGCGCGGCGAGGCCGAGTTCGTCGAGGTCGAGGAGACGGGCGGCGACCGCGTACTCGTTGTTGAGGTCGGTGCCGAACATCGGCGGGTCGTCGGAGTTGATCGTGACGAGGACCCCGGCCCGGGTGAACTCCTTTATGGGGTGCTCGTCGAGGGTGCGGACCGCCCGGGTGGCGATGTTGGAGGTCGGGCAGACCTCCAGCGCGATACGGTTCTCGGCGAGGTGGGCGAGCAGCTTCGGGTCCTGCGCGGAGCTGATGCCGTGCCCGATGCGCTCGGCGCGCAGCTCGTTCAGCGCGTCCCAGACGGTTTCCGGCCCGGTCGTCTCACCCGCGTGCGGCACCGAGCGCAGTCCGGCCGCGATCGCCTGGTCGAAGTACTGCTTGAACTGCGGCCGCGGTACGCCGATTTCGGGCCCGCCGAGTCCGAAGGACACCAGACCTTCCGGCCGCAGCCGGTCGTCGGTCGCGAGCCGCAGAGTCTCCTCGGCCGCCTCGAGCCCCGCCTCGCCGGGAATGTCGAAGCACCAGCGCAGGACGACGCCGAACTCGGCCTCCGCCGCCTTGCGGGCGTCCTCGATGGCGTCCATGAAGGCGCGCTCGTCGATGCCGCGGCGGGTGGAGGACCACGGGGTGATGGTCAGCTCGGCGTAGCGGACCTGCTGCCGGGCCATGTCCCGGGCGACCTCGTACGTCAGCAGCCGTACGTCCTCGGGGGTGCGGATCAGGTCGACGACGGACAGGTAGACCTGGATGAAGTGGGCGAAATCGGTGAACGTGAAGTAGTCCGTGAGGGCCTCGGCGTCCGTCGGCACCTGGGAGTCGGGGTGGCGGGCGGCGAGGGTGGAGACGATGCGGGGGGAGGCGGATCCGACGTGGTGCACGTGCAGTTCGGCCTTGGGCAGTCCGGCGATGAAGGCGTGCAGGTCGCGGACGCCCTCGCGGGTGCTGAGCTGGTCGGTCAAGGATTCCTCCCCGGAACGGCGCCACCGGACCGTGGTCGGGCGGCGCGGGTGATCGGCTGATCGGTGGTTCGAGGATCATCGTAGGCCGCCCCTCACGGGGTGAAGCACCGGGCCGTAGCATGACGGCAGGTACGACAGAGGAGGGGACCTCACGCATGTCCGACGACGCGCAGGCGCCGCAGAACGCCGCCGCGACCCCGTGGGCGTCGCCGGACCAGTCGGCTCCGCCGCCGACGCAGATCGACGTGCCGTCGGCCGTCGGTCCCGAGGACGCGATACCCGGCGGGAACCCGCAGCCGGGTTCCCCGTCCGGCGCCTCCCTGGACAAGGGCGCCACCGCACCGCGACCCGAGCCGAACCCCTGGGCTCCGCCCGCGGACGAGGCACCCTCCCGCGCGCCCGGTGCCCCCACACCCCCCTCGGTGCACAACCAGCCGACGGTCGTCGCCCTCCCCGCAACGGGCACCCCCGGCCATCCCCAGTCCCCGCCCCAGTCCTGGGACAACCCCTTCGCGACTCCCGCCGCCGCACCCTCGCCCCACCCCCGGCCTGCGCCCGGAGAGCCTGTTCCCCCGCCGCCCATCGCTCCCGAGGGCCCCGGGCAGGTCCCGTACGGCTACGGATACGGCTACCCGGCCTACCCCACGCCGGGGCCCGGCTACCCGGGTGCCTCCGGCTACGGCTGGCCGATGATGCCCCCGGCGCCGAGCAACGGCATGGGCACCGCCGGGCTGGTGCTCGGCATCATCTCGGCCGTCGTGTTCTGTCTGTGGCCGATCGCGATCATCCTGGGGATCCTCGCGGTGATCTTCGGCGTGCTGGGGCGACGCAGGGCGCGCCGCGGCGAGGCGAACAACCCTGGTCAGGCGCTGGCCGGGATCATCTGCGGAGCGGTCGGCATCGCGCTCGGCATCGCGATGATCGTGGTCTTCTTCGTCCTTCCGGACGACAGCGGCGACAGCGACCCGTTCAGCGGAGACGACGGCTACTCCACTTCACTCGTCGTGCCGCGCCTCGGCTAAGCGCTCCGCTGGAAGTACCGGGATGTGCCGTCGCTCGTCTGCGGCGCCCTGGTGGCTGGTCGCGCAGTTCCCCGCGCCCCTTCAGGGCGCTGCCGAACCGCAGCGGACTTCGCCCGACCCGCTGAGAGCGCCAACCGCTCCCGCGCCTGAACTAGTTGTCCCGCAGGAGTCGCTCCCGGGCCTCCATCAAGGCGAATCCCAGCAGGTTCGGCCCCCGCCACCGATCGGGATCCGCCGCCCGCTCGTCGTCCGCCGTGAGGCCTATGCCCCAGACCCGGTCCATGGGGCTGGCCTCGACCAGCACCCGCGTGCCCGTGCCCAGCAGGAACGCGCGCAGCTCGGGGTGGGCGGCGAACTTGTGCACGCTGCCCTCGACGACGATCCCGAAGCGCTCGCGCTCCCAGGTCGTCTCGTCGAAGCCGCGCACGAGCCGCCCCACCTTCTTGGCGAGTGCGGGGCTGGACGCCTCGATGGCGCGCCGCTGCGCCTCCGCGTCGCCGAAGAGCCGTGCCTTGCCCGCCATCATCCAGTGCTCGGCGGTCGCGTAGGAGACACCGTCCACCACGAACGGTGACGGCCACCACTGGCTCAGACAGCTCGCACTCACCTGACCGTCCGGTCGCGGGCGGTGCCCCCAGAAGTGCAGGTACTTGACCTTTGCGCCCGAGCGGACCGCGCTGACCAGCGCTTCCCGAGAATCGATCTTCGCCATGCACGCCACTGTGGCACGCACCACTGACATTCCGTCCCGCCTTTTCCATGGGGACTCGACACCTGGTCGACAGATTCCGTCGCGTAACCAAAAGGCAACAACGGAATCACTTGTTGGAGTCCCTTTGCTCTGTCAGGATCGGCACTCAAATCGAGCTGGAGCTACGCCCACCCCCGCGGCAGCGGGGAGAACGGCGGAGGAGAGCGACATGCACAATCCGGGCCATCGCTTCCAGGCGCAGGACCATTTCGCGGACGGCGCGCAGTACATCGCGGGCCGGCTGACCAAGGGCACCTCGGGCCGTACGCACGCGGTCGTCGACCCCGCCACCGGCGACGAGGTCTACACGTACGAGCTGGCGAGCACCGTCGACGTGGACGCGGCCGTCGCCGCCGCCCTCGAGGCGTTCCCCGGCTGGGCGGGCGCCACCCCCGGCGAGCGCTCGGACGCCCTGCACCGCTTCGCCGCCGTACTCGCCGACCGCGCCGAGGAGTTCGCCCGGGCGGAGTCGCTCCAGTGCGGAAAGCCCCTCAAGCTGACCCGCGAGTTCGACGTGCCCGGCACCATCGACAACATCGCCTTCTTCGCGGGCGCGGCCCGGCATCTGCAAGGGCAGTCCGCGGGCGAGTACTCCGGCGACCACACCTCGTACGTACGTCGCGAGCCCATCGGTGTCGTCGGCTCCATCGCACCCTGGAACTACCCCCTCCAGATGGCCGCATGGAAGATCCTCCCGGCGATCGCCGCGGGCAACACGATCGTGCTGAAGCCCGCCGAACTGACCCCGCTGACCTCGCTCCTCTTCGCCGAGGCCGCCACCGCGGCGGGCATCCCGGACGGCGTGATCAACATCGTCACCGGGGCCGGCCGGGACGCCGGCGAGCACCTCGTCGGCCACCCCGACGTGGCGATGACCTCCTTCACCGGGTCCACCGCGGTCGGCAAGCGCGTCGCCGAGATCGCCACCTCGACCGTCAAGCGACTCCATCTGGAACTGGGCGGCAAGGCCCCCTTCGTGGTCTTCGACGACGCGGACCTGGACGCCGCCGTGAACGGCGCGGTCGCGGGCTCGCTCATCAACAGCGGGCAGGACTGCACCGCCGCCACGCGCGCGTACGTACAAAGGCCCCTCTACGAAGAGTTCGTGTCCAGGACGGCCGCCCTGATGGCGAGCGTCCGCCTCGGCGACCCGTTCGCGTCCGGCACCGACCTCGGCCCGCTGATCTCGCACGCCCAGCGCGACCGCGTGGCCGGATTCGTCGACCGGGCCCGCGGCTACGCGCGCGTGGTGACCGGCGGAGAGATCCCCGAAGAGCTCAAGGACGGCGCCTTCTACCGGCCCACGCTCGTCGCCGACGCTCCTCAGGACAGCGAGATCGTGCAGTCCGAGATCTTCGGACCCGTCCTGGTGGTGCTCCCCTTCGACAGCGACGACGAGGGAATCCGGCTCGCCAACGACACTCCGTACGGTCTCGCCGCCTCCGCGTGGAGCCGGGACGTGTACCGGGCCAACCGTGCGACCCGCGAGATCAAGGCGGGCTGTGTATGGGTCAACGACCACATTCCGATCATCAGCGAGATGCCGCACGGCGGTTACAAGGCGTCCGGCTTCGGCAAGGACATGTCGGCGTACTCCTTCGAGGAGTACACCCAGATCAAGCACGTCATGTTCGACAACACCGCGGTCGCCAGGAAGGACTGGCACCGCACGATCTTCGGGGACCGGTCCTAGTCGATCCGGAGTCGGCCGCGCGTCGGCTTCCGACTATCGCCGAGTGGCAGACCAGGCCGCGAGACCACGGCCGCGACCCTTCCGAAAGGGCATCACGAGCATGGAGCAGTACGAGCCCGACCGCCTCTCCCCGGCCCAAGTGGCCGCCATGCGGCGCAGTTTCAGGAACGGCAGGGCCGCGCTCAGCCGCCGCTCGCTGCTGCGCGCCTCCGCGGGCGGCGCGCTCGCCGTCGGCGGGCTCGGCGCCCTGAGCGCCTGCGGGATCCCGGCCGCGGGCAAGACCCAGGGCGGCGTGTCCGCCGAGGACCACTCGGCCAAGGAGAAGACGATCCACTTCTCCAACTGGACCGAGTACATGGACGTCGACGACAGCGGGAAGCACCACCCGACGCTCGACGCGTTCACCAAGCGCACCGGCATCTCGGTCAAGTACACCGAGGACATCAACGACAACGTCGAGTTCTTCGGCAAGATCAAGCCGCAGCTCGCCGCGGGCCAGGACACCGGGCGCGACCTGATCGTGGTCACCGACTGGCTGGCCGCCCGGCTGATCCGCTTCGGCTGGGTGCAGAAGCTGAACGCCTCCAACCTGCCGCACGCGTACGCCAACCTGTCGGCCCAGTTCCGGAGCCCCGACTGGGACCCGGGACGCGCCTACTCCTACCCCTGGCAGGGCATCTCGACCGTCATCGCCTTCAACAAGAAGGCGTTGAACGGCATCGAGGTGAAGTCGGTCTCCGACCTGCTCGACAACCCCAAGCTCAAGGGGCGCGTCGGCTTCCTCTCGGAGATGCGTGACAGCATGGGCATGACGCTGCTCGACATGGGCAAGGACCCGGAGAAGTTCACCGACGACGACTTCGACGCGGCGATCGCCCGTCTCCAGAAGGCCGTCGACAAGGGCCAGATACGCCGCTTCACCGGCAACGACTACACGTCCGACCTCACCAAGGGCGACCTCGCGGCCTGTGTCGCCTGGGCGGGCGACATCGTCCAGCTCAAGGCGGACAGCCCGGACGTGGACTTCGTCATCCCGGACAGCGGCTATCTGACGTCCACGGACAACATGCTGATCCCCAACAAGGCCCGTCACAAGACGAACGCCGAACGGCTCATGGACTACTACTACGAGCCCGCTCCGGCCGCACAGCTCGCCGCGTACATCAACTACGTCTGTCCCGTCGACGGGGTCAAGGACGAGCTTGCGAAGATCGACAAGTCGGCGGCGGACAACCCGCTGATCATCCCCGACAAGGCCATGGCCGCGAAGTCCCACGCCTTCCGCTCCCTGACGCAGAAGGAAGAGACGGCCTACGAAGAGAAGTTCGCCAAGCTCACCGGGGCGTGACGCCTCCGGCGGCTGAGCGGTGGTGGTGGTCCGGCCGGGCCGCCCGGGCGGTTGTCCGGGTTCCGAGGAGACCTGCGCCGGCTCCGCCGCGCGGCCCCCGACCGGCGCAGCGACCGCAGTCCGCCCCGGACACCCCTACGACCCCGACATCCAGGGACCACACCATGACGACAGACAACGGCGGCGACGTCCGCCTCTCCGGGATCAGCAAGACGTACGGCTCCTTCACGGCCGTCCAACCGCTCGACCTGACCGTCCCCGAAGGCTCCTTCTTCGCCCTTCTCGGGGCGTCGGGCTGCGGCAAGACCACCACCCTGCGGATGATCGCGGGCCTGGAGGAACCTTCCTCCGGCACCGTCTTCCTCGGCGACCAGGAAGTGACCCACCTGCCCCCGTACAAGCGGCCGGTGAACACCGTCTTCCAGTCCTATGCGCTCTTCCCGCACCTCGACATCTTCGAGAACGTCGCCTTCGGTCTGCGCCGGCGCGGCATCAAGTCGGTGAAGAAGCAGGTCGAGGACATGCTGGACCTCGTCCAACTCGGCGAGCAGGCCCGCAAGAAGCCGCACCAGCTCTCCGGCGGCCAGCAGCAGCGCGTCGCCGTGGCCCGTGCCCTGATCAACCACCCCAAGGTGCTGCTCCTCGACGAACCGCTCGGCGCTCTCGACCTCAAGCTGCGCCGTCAGATGCAGCTGGAGCTCAAGCGCATCCAGACCGAGGTCGGCATCACCTTCGTGCACGTCACGCACGACCAGGAGGAGGCCATGACGATGGCCGACACGGTCGCCGTGATGAACGCGGGCCGCGTCGAGCAACTCGGCGCCCCCGCCGACCTCTACGAGAACCCGCAGACCACGTTCGTCGCCAACTTCCTCGGCACCTCGAACCTCATCGAGGCCGCCGTCGACGGCAAGGACGGCGACGACGTCGTCCTGGCGGCGGGCGGCGGCAAGCTGGTGCTGCCGCAGGCGCGATGTTCGGCGCCCACGACGACCGGCGGCAAGGTCCTGGTCGGTGTCCGCCCCGAGAAGATATCGCTCACGCACGTCGACGACGCGGGCGAGATACCGGCCGGCCGCAACCGGATCACCGGCAGGATCGCCGACTCCAGCTTCATCGGCGTCTCCACTCAGTACGTCATCGACAGCGCCGTCTGCCCCGAGTTCGAGGTCTACTCCCAGAACATCGACCGCGACGTCCGGCTCACCCCCGGCGCCGAGGTGGTCCTGCACTGGAGCCCGGCGCACACCTTCGGCCTCGACGCGGCGCAGTCCCCGCTTGCTGGGACGACCGGCGACGCCGGCGTGGAATCGGTGGAGCCAGAAGAGGGGGTGGCCGCCTGATGGCCAGCGTCACCGAGGCGCCACTCCTCGCGCCGCAGCCCGACAAGAAGCCGCCCCGCAAGCGCGGCCGTCTCGTCCCGTACTGGCTGCTCCTGCCCGGCATCCTCTGGCTGCTGATCTTCTTCGCGCTGCCGATGGTCTACCAGGCCTCCACGTCCGTGCAGACGGGCTCCCTGGAGCAGGGCTTCAAGGTCACCTGGCACTTCCAGACGTACTGGAACGCGCTGGCCGACTACTGGCCCCAGTTCCTGCGTTCGGTGCTGTACGCGGGCGCCGCGACGATCCTGTGCCTGGTGCTCGGCTACCCGCTGGCGTATCTGATCGCCTTCCGTGCGGGCCGCTGGCGCAATGTCGTGCTGATCCTGGTCATCGCGCCGTTCTTCACCAGCTTCCTGATCCGCACGCTCGCCTGGAAGACGATCCTCGCGGACGGCGGCCCGGTCGTCGGCACCCTCAACACCCTGCACGTCCTGGACGTCACCAACTGGCTCGGCTTCACCTCGGGCGACCGCGTCCTGGCCACACCCCTGGCGGTGGTCTGCGGCCTCACGTACAACTTCCTGCCCTTCATGATCCTGCCGCTCTACACCTCGCTGGAGCGCATCGACGGACGCCTCCACGAGGCGGCGGGCGACCTGTACGCGAAGCCGTTCACGACCTTCCGCAAGGTCACCTTCCCGCTGTCGATGCCCGGCGTGGTCTCCGGCACGCTGCTGACCTTCATCCCGGCCAGCGGTGACTACGTGAACGCCGACCTGCTCGGCTCCACGGACACCCGGATGGTCGGCAACGTCATCCAGACGCAGTTCCTGCGGATCCTCGACTATCCGACGGCCGCCGCGCTCTCCTTCATCCTCATGGCCGCGATCCTCATCATGGTCACCCTCTACATCCGCAAGTCCGGGACGGAGGATCTGGTCTAAATGGCCTTCGTACGCTGGTTCAAGCGGAATCTCGTCGTCATCGGCGGACTGCTGACGCTGGGATATCTGCTGCTGCCCAATGTCATCGTCACGGTGTTCTCCTTCAACAAACCGAAGGGGCGCTTCAACTACGAGTGGCAGCAGTTCTCCCTGGACGCCTGGCGCGATCCGTGCGGGGTCGCCGACATGTGCGGCTCCCTCTCGATCAGCCTCCAGATCGCCGTCTGGGCGACCCTCGGGGCCACGATCCTCGGCACGATGATCGCCTTCGCCCTCGTCCGCTACCGCTTCCGGGCGCGCGGCGCGGTGAACTCGCTGATCTTCCTGCCGATGGCGATGCCCGAGGTCGTCATGGCCGCCTCGCTGCTCACCCTGTTCCTCAACCTGGGCGCTCAGCTGGGTTTCTGGACGATCCTGATCGCCCACATCATGTTCTGCCTCAGCTTCGTCGTGACGGCCGTCAAGGCGCGCGTGATGTCGATGGACTCGCGCCTGGAGCAGGCGGCACAGGACCTCTACGCCGGCCCGGTGCAGACGTTCCTGCGCGTCACCCTGCCCATCGCGGCCCCCGGCATCGCGGCGGGCGCGCTGCTCGCCTTCGCGCTCTCCTTCGACGACTTCATCATCACCAACTTCAACGCGGGTTCGACCGTCACCTTCCCCATGTTCGTGTGGGGTTCGGCGCAGCGCGGAACACCCGTTCAGATCAACGTCATCGGTACGGCCATGTTCATCGTCGCCGTACTGTTCGTCCTGGCCGGAATGGTCATCAGCAACCGCCGCAACAAGCAAAAGGCGTAGCAAAAGGCATCGTGGAAGGCATAACCCACAGGGAAATTTCGGTGGGTAATTCAGCTGTAGGGAGTTGAAATCATGGCCCCAAGCGCCATGACCCGTTGGACCACGTCTCTTTCCGAAGCCCAGCCGGTTCCGTACTGGCTGGACGACCCCGGCAAGCCCCATCCCGAGCCCGCCCTCACCGGCGCCGAGACCTGCGACCTGCTCGTCGTCGGCGGTGGCTACAGCGGACTGTGGACCGCGCTGATCGCCAAGGAGCGCGACCCGCAGCGTGAGGTGGTGCTCCTGGAGGGCCGCGAGGTGGGCTGGGCCGCCTCGGGCCGCAACGGCGGCTTCTGTGCCGCGTCCCTGACCCACGGCCTGGCCAACGGACTCACCCGCTGGCCGGACGAGATCAGGAAGCTGGAGGAGCTGGGCGCCCGCAACCTCGACGAGATCGAGGCGGCCGTCGCCCGCTACTCCCTCGACTGCGACTTCGAGCGCTCCGGCGAGATCGACGTCGCCACCGAGCCGCACCAGGCGGCCGAACTCCGCGAGTGGCACGAGGAACTGCGGGAGCGGGGCCTGGCGGACGGCATCGAGTTCCTGGACGCCGACGCGGTCCGCGAACAGGTCGACTCGCCGACCTTCCTCGCGGGCCTGCACGACCGCCGCGGCGTCGCCATGCTCCACCCCGCCAAGCTCGCCTGGGGCCTCAAGCGGGCCTGCCTGCGGCTCGGGGTGCGGGTGTACGAACACACGCCCGCGCTCGCCCTGAAGGCGTACGGCGCCGGCATGGCCGTACGCACCCCGTACGGTTCCGTCCGTGCCCGCAAGGTGGCGCTCGCCACCAATATCTTCCCGAACCTGGTCAAGCGGGTGCGCGCGTACACCGTGCCGGTCTACGACTACGCGCTGATGACCGAACCCCTGACCGCCGACCAGCTGGCGTCCGTCGGCTGGAAGAACCGGCAGGGCCTCGGGGACTCGGCGAACCAGTTCCACTACTTCCGGCTCTCCGCCGACAACCGCGTCCTGTGGGGCGGTTACGACGCGATCTACCCGTACGGCGGCCGGGTGCGCGCCGAGTACGACGACCGCCCGGAGACGTACGCGAAGCTCGCCGGGCACTTCTTCACCTGCTTCCCGCAGCTGGAGGGCGTCCGCTTCACCCACGCCTGGGGCGGCGCGATCGACACCTGCTCGCGCTTCTCGGCCTTCTTCGGCACGGCGCACCACGGAAAGGTCGCGTACGCGGCCGGCTATACGGGCCTGGGCGTGGGCGCGACCCGGTTCGGCGCGGACGTGATGCTCGACCTGCTGGCGGGGGAGCGCACCGAGCGCACGGAGCTGGAGATGGTCCGCAAGAAGCCCCTGCCGTTCCCGCCCGAGCCCTTCGCCTGGACCGGCATCGCGCTCACCAAGTGGTCGCTGGCGCGGGCGGACGCGCACGGCGGGCGGCGCAATCTCTGGCTGAAGACGATGGACAAGCTGGGACTGGGCTTCGACAGCTGAGCCGCGCCGGCGGGGCGTGCGCCGCCGTGGCTGATCCACAGGCGTACGCCCCGCTCATCCGTTGTGATCCGGCTCACCACCAACAAGTGGCGGAACCCGCGTAATGCCCGGCCCGAACCTCCCTCCCTTCTGTGGCGCGACCAGCGTCGACACGAGGAGAGAGGGAGGTTCCGCCATGACAGGGGCCAAGGCGGCGGTCGCGTGGCTGGCATCCGTGGCGCCGGATCCCGAGGCCTGCCGCTGGGAATGGGAGCGCAATCCGCTGGGGGTCGCGCTGCTGCCGGCCGGCAGGCTCTGGGACGTACTGATCCTGCCGGGCGAGCTCGGCTATCCCACGCTCGACGTGCTGACCCGGGTGATCGACCAACTCGGCCCGGTGCTCGTCGACTTCGGCGACGCCCGGATGGGTTTCTTCGTGCCGCCCGGCACCGCGGCGCGCTGGCTCGGCACGGGGGTGCGCACGGCGGGGCGCGGTACGTGGATCGTGGTGCCCTACCCGGGACGGACCACCGGCGGGGTCCGCTGGCTGATCCCGCCGGACGGCTCCGGCACGCTCACCGATCCCGCGCTGCTGGAACTGGCCATGCACGAGGCGGCGGCGGGCATCGCCGGAAACGAGGGTCGATAGCCGCCACGGGGACGACCCGCGACCCCGGTAACGGCCAAAGGTCTTGACAAGATGATTGGTCTGGACCAAGTGCGGCGCGCTCCACCCTCCTGAATTCGGAGGGGAAAGGGGTGGCTGGCTTCGTGGCATGTCACGTTTCCGGATGTACCCGACGAGCGAGCAGGCGGGCATCACGCTCGGCCCCTGCGCGCCCGCCCGGTAGGTGTGGAACCTCGCCGTCGAGCAGCACGCGTACGGGTACATCGGCCGTAGGGCGGCGCCCGGCTTCGCCGAGCAGTGCCGCCGGCTCACCGAGGCATGCCGGCGTCGACGAACGCGGGCAACGGTTACGTGGCGCCGTCCGAGGTCACCAAGACCCTGTACTGCCTGACCAGGAAGACCAACTGCGGCTCGTACACGACCCACGGCACCTGGCCGGGTCTGCGCGGCCTGATGACGCGGTCGATCAACTGGGACCGCTACGGGAGCTGTGAGTTCCAGCGGACCTTCGACGGCTGTTTCGGCTGAGCAGGAGCCAGAGACAGCGCAGCAGCACCGCGCAGAGGCACCAACTGGCCGCCACGTCCAGCGGCCAGTGGTAGCCCCGCCGGATCAGACCGAAGGCGACACCCAGGTTCAGGGCGAGACAGCCGACGAGCAGGGCACGTCGGGCCCCGGCGCCCCGCAGCCACGGAATCAGCACCAGGGCCGCACCGCCGTACGCGATGACGGCGGTGGCGGTGTGACCCGAGGGATAGAAGCCCGTGCCCGGGCCCATGACCGGTGGGCCCGGCCGGGCGACCAGTTCTTTCAAAGGCACGATCAATGCCGGTACGACCGCCATCAAGGCCGCCGTCACGAGGGACGGCAGCCACCAGCGCTCCCGCCCGGCCGCGCGGGCCCGCCACGCCGCGTACCCCAGCACGACGGCCAGGACCGGCACCGCGACGGTGACATTGCCCAGGTCGGCCAGCAGTTCGGAGACGCGGTCGGGGTGGACGAGACGGTCGCTGAGGCGTTCGTCCGCGCGGGCGAGGGGGCCGTGGGCCGCGACCTGCCAGGTGATCAGCGCGAAGAGGAGGGCCGGAAGGCCGAGGAAGCCGAGAAGTCCGGGACGCCCGAGGAGGAAGGTCGGCCGCCCCGGAACAGGGGGGGTAGTTCCGAGACGGCCGTCCAGATCGGGTCGTCGCGCGCCCCGGGGGGTTTGGGGCGAGCGACTGTCCGATCGGTGAGGAGATCCGGAGCCGGAAGCTCCGGGTGTGTGCGCGAGGGCACGACCAGGGCGAAGCTGGGGAGGCCTCGACCCGGTGTCACCCACAGTCCCCTGTGGGCGGGGTGTATCTCTCATCTGGGTAGAACCTACGGCAGGGGATCCGGCTCCGACAGACGCAATCGCGTCCCGTCATGCACCTCGCACACGTTCTTCACACGCTCTGACCCCGGTCGCCGCAGCCCCGGAACCAAGCGGAATCCGCGCGGGGCGGCCGTCCTGGGTCCGGGGCTGGGGCGGGTGGGGCGTCAGATACGGGCGAAGGCCTGCTCGATGATGTCGAGGCCCTCGTTCAGCAGGTCCTCGCCGATGACCAGCGGCGGCAGGAAGCGGAGGACGTTGCCGTAAGTGCCACAGGTCAGGACCAGCAGGCCCTCCTGGTGGCAGGCCTTGGCCAGCGCGGCGGTCGCCTCGGGGTTCGGCTCCTTGGTGGCGCGGTCCTTGACCAGCTCGATGGCGATCATGCCGCCACGGCCACGGACGTCGCCGATGACGTCGAACTTCTCGGCCATCGCGCCGAGCCGGGCCTTCATGACGGCCTCGATGTTCTTCGCCTTGGCGTTGAGGTCGAGCTCCTTCATCGTCTCGATCGCACCGAGCGCGCCCGCGCAGGCCACCGGGTTGCCGCCGTAGGTGCCGCCCAGGCCGCCCGCGTGCGCGGCGTCCATGATCTCGGCGCGGCCGGTCACGGCGGCGAGCGGCAGACCGCCCGCGATGCCCTTGGCGGTGGTGATCAGGTCCGGGACGATGCCCTCGTCCTCGCACGCGAACCACTGGCCGGTGCGGCAGAAGCCGGACTGGATCTCGTCCGCGACGAAGACGATGCCGTTGTCCTTGGCGAACTTGCTGATGGCGGGAAGGAAGCCCTTCGCGGGCTCGATGAAGCCGCCCTCGCCGAGCACCGGCTCGATGATGATCGCGGCGACGTTGTCGGCGCCGACCTGCTTGTTGATCATGTCGATCGCCTGGGCGGACGCCTCGGCGCCGGCGTTCTGCGGACCGGTCAGCCAGCGGTAGCCGTACGCCACCGGCACCCGGTAGACCTCGGGCGCGAACGGGCCGAAACCGTGCTTGTACGGCATGTTCTTGGCGGTCAGCGCCATCGTGAGGTTCGTACGGCCGTGGTAGCCGTGGTCGAAGACGACGACGGCCTGGCGCTTGGTGTACGCACGGGCGATCTTGACGGCGTTCTCGACGGCCTCGGCGCCCGAGTTGAACAGGGCCGACTTCTTGGCGTGGTCACCGGGAGTCAGCTCGGCCAGCGCCTCCGCGACGGCGACGTAGCCCTCGTACGGCGTGACCATGAAACAGGTGTGGGTGAAGTCCTGGAGCTGCGCGGAGGCGCGGCGCACGACGGCCTCCGCGCTCGCGCCGACGGAGGTCACGGCGATGCCGGAGCCGAAGTCGATCAGACGGTTGCCGTCCACGTCCTCGATGATGCCGCCGCCGGCGCGCGTGGTGAAGACGGGGAGCACCGAACCCACACCGGCCGCGACCGCGGCGGTGCGTCGGGCCTGCAGTTCCTGCGACTTCGGGCCGGGGATGGCGGTGACGACGCGGCGCTCCTGCGGAAGTGCGGTCATGAGGGGCTCCCTGATGATCTTGCGAACCGGACGGTCCCCGCGGCGGACGGGGTGTGCCGGGCGGGGTGTTTTCGGACTCTTGACTTCTTTCTTCGCAGGCTAGGGCCGGGAACGGAGGGTCGGCATGCTCCATGTGGGCGTTGTCGGAGGAATCCGTTGTCCGCGGTGGACATAGAGGGGAGAGGGACCGATGCTCCCGGTCCCTCTCCGGTTTGTCGCCGGACCGTCGCCGCTCCGCCCGGGCAAGGCGCGGACCTGGCCGCGTAAACGGTGAACTCCCCCCGCAGGGGCACTAGATTGACTCGCGGACGAAGCACGGAGCGGCTGGTCAGGGGGCAGGGCGATGGACAGCGA
Source organism: Streptomyces sp. NPDC096311 (assembly GCF_044763085.1). Taxonomy (NCBI): domain Bacteria; kingdom Bacillati; phylum Actinomycetota; class Actinomycetes; order Kitasatosporales; family Streptomycetaceae; genus Streptomyces; species Streptomyces sp. NPDC096311. The sequence goes on along the minus strand of NZ_JBIWFN010000009.1, from coordinate 91,679 downwards.
CGGGACGCAGGACGCGCGGGGCGGGCCTACCGGTGCCGTGCCGGGACCCGCCGTGCCGCCGCCACCCGGTAGGGCACCCGCGTTTCCGCCACCCGGAGTACCCCCGGTACCGAGGGGGACACCGCCACGACCCGCGGGTCTGCCCTCCGTGCCGGAGCAGTCCCCGGCCCCCCGGCCCACCGTCGCCGACTGGCTCGACAAGCCGCGACCCGCCGCCGGACCCGGGATCTGGCGGTACGGATACCGTGTGCGTCGCCCCTCGAAGGGGCGGGAGCGGCTCTCGCCGGTCACGATCGTCGGGCTCGCCGTCCCGCTCGTGGTGGCACTCGTCGTCTGGTCGCTGTGGCGCCACGGCAGCGTCCCCTACATGTGGGTCGTGCTGAAGGTGTTCACACCGGACGACTGGTGGTGGAGCGGCACCACCTCGCCCAAGGTGTGGCAGGGGGCGGAGGCCATCGAGGTCTACAACGGGGTCTTCTTCGGCGTGCTGGTGTACACCATGGGCCGGCTGGGGAGCTGGCCCGAGGTCGTCGGCCACTACGTCACCGCCCGGCCCCAGCCCCTGCGCGCCGCCCTCGCCGCGCTCGGCGCACTGATCGCCCTGACGTTCGTCTTCCCGAACGCCTTCCCCGGGGTCGGCTGGGACGCTCTGCCGGTCGTCGCCCCGCTGTTCTCCCTCGTCGCCCTGGTCTCCGGCGGCTACGACGTGTTCCAGTCGCAGCTGATCACCGACGGGCTCTACACGCTGATCACCCTGCTCGTCGTGTGGCCGTTCGCGCGGATCGGCGCCTGGCGCAGATATGCCAGGGAGTGGCTCGCCGCCCGGGCCGCGCGCAACGAGGCACAGGAGGCCGGCACCGCGAAGTTCGCTCCGGACCTGACCGCCGCCCAGTGGCCCGAACTCCGTGACGCCGGACAGCACGAGGCGGCGGACCTGCTCACCGCCGAAGTGCTCGGCGGCCGGATGAACGACGTGGACTGCGCCCGGGTGCGGCGCGCGTGGACCACGGCGAAGTGGGACGCCACGCGCCTGGCCGCCTTCGTCGACACCGTGCTGCGACGGGGCGGGGCGGCCTGGACGCATCCCTCCGGGGCCCGGGACCTGCCCGCGCGCACCGCGGCGCACGACGTGCTCGTGGGACAGGTGCGCATCGGGCGGTGGACGACCGGGGACCGTACCCCGCAGGCCTACGACGGCGGGGGCGCGGCCCTCGATCCGGAGGCCCTGGGCACCTCCCTGCTCGCCGTCGGGCCGTCCGGCTCCGGGAAGACCCGGCACCTGGTCGGACCCGTCGTCGAGTCGCTCGCCCTGCAGGCGCTCACCGGGCGGTGCGCCGTCGTCGCGGTCGCCGCCGCCGGGACGCCGCTCGGCCCGGACTCGGCCTTCGACGTCGTGGTGAAGATCGGCGACCCCGCCTCCGTCCACGACCTCGATCTGTACGCGGACTCAGACGACCCCGACGAAGCGGCCTCCTTCCTCGCCGAAGGGCTGGCCGGGGACCTCGACGCGGTGGCCGGCCAACGGGCCACCACCGCGCTCGCCCAACTCCTCGGCCCCTACCGGGCGGTGCACGGCACGTTCCCGCCCATGCCCGTCCTGCGGGAACTCCTGGAGGGCGTACCGGAGGCCCTGACCGCCCTGCACGAAGCCCTCTCCGGGCCGCAGCACGCCGGGATGCGCCGCGAACTGGAAGCCCGTATGCGGCAGGTCGGCAGCCCGGCCGACGCGGGTCCGGCGCTCGCCGACCGGCTGGCGCTCCTGGACCGGCCGGCCTTCGCCGACTTCTTCGGCGCGGGCGGCGCCACCCGCGCCTTCTCACTGCGCGCCGTGGCCCACCACCCGCTGCGGGTACGGATCGACCTGCCCGAGCACGGACACGAGGAGGCCGCCCGGCTGCTCGCCCGGCTCGTACTGGCCCAGTTCACCGCCGTCGTACGCGGCGGCGAGCGCCCGCACTTCGTCTGCCTGGTCCTCGACGACGCCACCGGAACGCTGACCCCCGACTCCGTACGCCGCATCCAGCGCCTGCGCTCCCAGAACGCGGGGGTGGTGCTCGCCCTGCGCACGATCGGCGACATCCCCGAGGCGCTGCACGGGCCGCTGTACGGGGCCGTGGGCTGCCGGATGGCGTTCTCCGGCGTCACGACCTGGGACGGCAGCCGCTTCGCCCACGCCTGGGGCACGGAGTGGGTCGAGACCCGTGACGTGGCCAAGCACACCGTCTTCGCGGACCAGCCGATGACCCGGGCCATCCACGCCCTGCGCAAGCTGGTCACCGGAAAGGCCGTCACCACGGACGCGGTGACCATAAGGAAGGTCGAGCGGGAGCGTTGGTCGGCGTCCGAGCTGGCGCACGAGGTCCCCCCGGGACACGCGGTGCTGTCGCTCACCACGGTGGGCGGAGAACACGCGCCGCCGTTGCTGGTGGATCTACGGAGCTAGCACGTCTGGACACAAGGTCACCGGCTGACCGTACGGTGAGGCAGAATCGACATAGGTCGTTCATACGTTGCGGCCAAAAGATCACACTGCCCGTGACCGTCGAAGATCCTGTGAAGACCTGAAGGTCCCATGCGCCCCACGCTCGCCTCGATCGTCCACCACTCCGCGCTCAAACTGACCGTGCGGGCGGGCGAGGACCGTCTGGACGTACCCGTCCGCTGGGCCCACGTCAGCGAGCTCGCCGACCCCGTGCCGTACATGGAGGGCGGGGAACTGCTGCTGATCACCGCGCTCCAGCTGGACGCGGAGGATCCGGACGTCATGCGGCGCTATGTGAAGCGGCTGGTGGGAGCCGGCGTCGTCGGGCTCGGCTTCGCCGTCGGGGTCACCTACGACGAGATCCCGAAGGCCCTGGTCGACGCAGCGGAGGAAGAGGGCCTGCCGCTCCTGGAGGTCCCCCGCCGCACCCCCTTCCTGGCCATCAGCAAGGCGGTGTCGGCCGCGATCGCCGCGGACCAGTACCGGGCCGTGACGGCGGGCTTCGCCGCGCAGCGCGAACTGACGAAGCAGGCCCTGAACGACGGTCCCGAGGGGCTGCTGTCGGCGCTCGCAGGACAGGTGGACGGCTGGGCGGCCCTGTACGACGCGTCCGGCGCCGTCGTCGCCACCGCGCCCGAGTGGGCCGGGCGGCGGGCCGCACGCATCACCCCCGACGTGGAGCGGCTGCGTGAGCGCCCCGCGCCCGCCAGCTCCGTCGTCGGCGGCGAGGACCGCGTGGAACTCCACTCCCTCGGCACCGGCCGCCGCCCTCGCGCCGCGCTCGCCGTCGGAACGGCCGCCGCCCTCGGCACCGCCGAGCGCTACGCCGTGCACTCCGCGATCGCACTGCTGACCCTGACCACCGAACGCTCACGGTCGTTGCACGCCGCCGAGCAGCGCATCGGGGCGGCGGTGCTGCGCATGCTGCTCGCCGGGCAGCCCGAGCACGCGCGCACCGTGGCCGGAGACCTCTACGGGGAACTGCTCGACGCGCCCTTCCGGCTGATCCTCGCCGAGTCGGCGTCCGCCTCGGCGGCGCGGGCGCACGCGGACGGGCACGCGCGCGTGGCCGCCGCGAAGCCGTCCAAGGCGCCCGTCGTGGTGCCGGACCCGACGAACGGCGACCCGCTCGGCGGGCTCGCCGAGATCGTCGAGTCCGCCGCCGCCCGCTCCGGTGAGTCCGTGCTCGTCGTGCCCGACGGGGAGCGGCTGGTCGTGCTCGCCGTGGACGGAGGCGCGGCGGTGACGGCGTGCGGGGAGTACGCGGCCGCGCTGGACGCCGCGCGGATCGCCACCCGGGAGCAGCCCGTGGGCGACGAGGACGAACTGGTCGTCGGACTGTCGGCCCCCGCCGGGCCGATCGCCGCGGCCGCCGCGTACAAGCAGGCCGAGCAGGCGTTGTCCGTGGCCCGGCGGCGGGGGCGGTCGCTGGTCGAGCACGAGGAGCTGGCCGCGGGGTCCGTGCTGCCGTTGCTCGCCGATGACGCGGTGCGGGCGTTCGCGGACGGGTTGCTCCGCCCGCTGAACGAGCACGACGCCACCGGGCGGGGGGATCTGGTCGCCTCGCTGCGGGCGTGGCTGTCCCGGCACGGTCAGTGGGACGCCGCCGCCGCCGACCTGGGTGTGCACCGGCACACCCTGCGTTATCGGATGCGACGCGTCGAGGAGATCCTCGGACGCTCCCTCGACGACCCCGACGTCCGCATGGAACTTTGGCTGGCACTGAAGGCGACGGCGGCGGCGGGGGAGTAGGAACCCCGGGTGGGTTCCTCGCCCGCGGGCTGCCGCCGACCTGGGGGGCTCCGCCCCCAGGCCCCCGGGTTCTTCGTCCGCGGCCTGGCGGTGGCTGGTCGCGCAGTTCCTCGCGCCCTTGGGGCGGGGCTGCGCCCCGAGTGCCTTGTCGGCTGGGATGTGTTTGGTTGCGGGGCGGCGGTGGCTGGTCGCGCAGTTCCTCGCGCCCTTGGGGCGGGGCTGCGCCCCGAGTGCCTTGTCGGCTGGGATGTGTTTGGTTGCGGGGCGGCGGT
>NZ_JBIWFN010000009.1:0-87075 GCF_044763085.1 Streptomyces sp. NPDC096311 | reverse complement strand
GTGGCTGGTCGCGCAGTTCCTCGCGCCCTTGGGCCGGGGCTGCGCCCCGGATTTCCCGCTCGGCCTCGTCTGGTCGGCTGCGGGTGGGGGGTTGCTCGCGCAGTTCCCCGCGCCCCGCATCCCCGCCTGCCCCGGGTTCAGGGGCGCGGGGAACTGCGCGGGCTCTGGGGGGCCGGGGGCGTAGCCCCCGGGGATGGGACGGGTAGGGGCGGCGGGGGCGAGGGAAACGTGGCGGGCACCTCGATCGTGCCAAAGCGGAGTGCCACGGCCCGGTACTGCTACGTCCCGGACAAACGACCTCCCGCCGCCCCGGCCCTACCGTGGACCACGAACGCCAAGGACTCCTCAACCTCGGAAGGGCCGGGACTCGACATGACTTCCACCCACGCCTTCTGGCTCGCCGGCCGCCAGGCCACCGGCGAGACCACCTTCGATGTCACCTCGCCGTGGGACGGCCGGGTCGTCGGACAGGTCAGCGTCCCGACCGAGGCACAGGTCGAGGAGGCCGTCGCCGCCGCGTACGCCGTGCGCGACGAGTTCGCCGCCACCCCCGCCCACGTCCGCGCCGCCGCCCTCGACCACGTCAGCAAGCGCCTCGTCGAGCGCACCGAGGAGATCGCGCAGCTCATCTCCGCCGAGAACGGCAAGCCGATCAAGTGGGCCCGGGGTGAGGTCGGCCGCGCGGTGTCCGTCTTCCGGTTCGCCGCCGAGGAGGCCCGCCGCTTCAACGGCGGCGAGGCCCAGCGCCTCGACACCGACCTCGGTGGCCAGGGCCGCCTGGCCCTCACACGCCGCTTCCCGAAGGGTGTCGTCCTCGGCATCGCGCCCTTCAACTTCCCCCTCAACCTGTGCGCCCACAAGATCGCCCCGGCCATCGCGGCCGGCGCGCCGATCATCCTGAAGCCGGCGCCCGCGACCCCGCTCTCCGGCCTGATCATCGGTGACCTGCTCGCCGAGACCGAGCTGCCGGCCGGCTCCTGGTCGATCCTTCCGGTCTCCAACGACCGGATGCCCGCCCTCGTCCAGGACGAGCGGCTCCCGGTCATCTCCTTCACGGGGTCCGAGAAGGTCGGCTACGCGATCATGGACTCGGTGCCGCGCAAGCACTGCACCCTGGAGCTCGGCGGCAACGGCGCGGCCGTCGTCCTCGCCGACTGGGCGAGCGACGAGGACCTGGACTGGGCCGCGACCCGCATCGCCACCTTCTCGAACTACCAGGGCGGCCAGTCCTGCATCTCCGTGCAGCGTGTGATCGCCGACGCGTCGGTCTACGACCGGCTGCTGCCGCGCATCGTCGCCGCCGTCGAGGCCCAGGTCAACGGCGACCCGTCCGACGACAAGACGGACGTCGGCCCGCTGGTCAGCGAGGACGCCGCCCAGCGCGTGGAGTCCTGGGTCGACGAGGCCGTCCGGTCCGGCGCCACCCTCCTCACCGGCGGCAAGCGCGACGGCGCCTCCTACGCGCCGACCGTGCTCGCCGACGTACCGGCCGAGGCGACGATCTCCTGCGAGGAGGTCTTCGGACCGGTCCTCAGCGTGCGCAAGGTGGACGGGGAGGCGGAGGCCTTCGCCGCCGTCAACGACTCCAAGTACGGCCTCCAGGCGGGCGTGTTCACGCACGACCTGCAGGTCGCCTTCCGCGCCCACCGCGCGCTGGAGGTCGGTGGCGTGGTCGTCGGCGACGTGCCGTCCTACCGTGCCGACCAGATGCCGTACGGCGGTGTGAAGCAGTCCGGTGTCGGCCGCGAGGGCGTCAAGTTCGCGATGGACGACTACACCTACGAGCGGGTCCTCGTCCTGACGGGCCTCGCGCTCTAAGGGGGCGGCGCGCTCCGCGCCACCCTCTGGTTAGCGACAATCATTTTCAGATAGGCTCCCGAAGGGGCCCGGCACCGATGCCTTCCGGTGCCGGGCCCCTGGTGGTCGGCCTGTCCGGACCCTCAACCGGAGAAGCCCACCCGCGCGAGCCGCAGTGGGCCGCGCAGCCTGAGATGCAGGTCGTGCACACCGTCGGCCGCGAACGCGGCGCCGGTGGTGGTGTAGTCGTACGGGCCCTTCGTCCCGCCGAAGGTGACCGTCGCGAGTGACGGGCCTCCGTCCAGCGACACCTCGACGACTCCTTCGCCGGATGCCTCGACATCGACCCCCGTGACACCGCTTCCGAAGTCGCAGCCGCGGTAGGTGAGTTCGCCCGTCGCGCCGGCCCTCGGCGTCACCGCGTCACCCGACACCTTCGTACGGTCGACGATCTCGGTGTCCCGCTGTTCGTCGAAGTCGACCGCGTTCAGGCCCGGTTCGCGCACCTGGCGGAGGGTGGCGGGCTCGCCGGTGAGGGTGATCGTGGTGCGCAGCCGGATGTCCTCGCTCGACGCCCCCGCGAGGAGTTCGTACGCGCCCGGCTCCAGACGGGGCCTGCCGACCACCACGTCCCAGAACTCCAGCGCGGAGAGGGGGAGGGCGAAGGTCAGGCGCTCCGAAGCGCCGGGAGAGAGGTGGCAGCGCCGGTGGGCCAGCAGTTCGCGACGGGGGCGCGGCACCGACGGGTCCACGGCGCGCGCGTACAGCTGGGCCACCTCGTCCGCCGGCGCCTCGCCCGTGTTGGTGACCGTGAAGGAGACCTTCAGCGCGGCCTGCGCCTCGGTGACCTCCAGATCCTCGTACGCGAACGTCGTGTACGCGAGGCCGTGGCCGAACGGGAACAGTGGGGTGCCCTCGAAGTACAGATACGTCTGGCGGCCGCCGATCACGTCGTAGTCGAGCAGGTCGGGCAGGTCCGCGTCGGAGGCGTACCAGGTCTGCGGGAGGCGGCCGGCGGGGGACACGTCGCCGGCCAGGACGCGGGCCAGGGCGGTGCCCGCCGCCTGGCCGCCGTGCGCGGTCCACAGGACGGCGGGGAGGTCGGTGGGGTCCACCGCGTAGGGGTACGCCGAGACCAGCGCGAGGACGGTGTCCGGGTTCGCGGCGCGGGCGGCGCGCAGCAGGCGCTCCTGATGGGCGGGGAGCCGGAGGGTGGTGCGGTCCTCCGTCTCGCGGCCGTTGAGGTGCGGGTCGTTGCCCGCCACGACCACGACGACGTCGGCCGCCTGTGCCGCGCGGGCCACGGCGTCCTCGCCGCGCTCGGTGAACTCCAGCTCGAAAATCTCCGGGGCGTCGTCGGCAACCCTGACGCCGTCGGCGGCGACACAGAGATGCCCACCCGTCCCGACGTGCCTCAGGAGGTGGCCGCTCCCATGGGATCCGGAGCGGGAACCCGCCGGTTCGAGCCGGAACGTCTCCTGGACGACCCAGCCGCCCGGCTGGTCGGCGGACGCGCGGAGGTAACCGTCCTCGGCGACCGAGAGGTAGCGGCCGTCGGGGGCCCGCAGCGTCAGCAGCCCCTCGCCCCAGTCGATCAGCGCGAGATCCGTGCCGGTGGCGTCGGTGGTGAGGGGCGGCAGGTCCGTGCGGCCCGCGAGCAGGGCCGGGTCCAGCGCACCCTCGGCGCCGCGCACCGCGTCGTCCGCGTCCCCGGCGAGGGGCACCGACAGATACGTACCGCGGGAGGTCCTCAGGCGTACGCGGTCCACACCCTCGGCGAAGTCGACGTGCTCGGCGCCGAAGCGCTCGTACAGGCCCTCCAGCGGTGTGGAGCGGTGGAGGAGAGTGCCGCTGTACCAGTCGAGCTTGCACTCGTCGGCGAGGAGGCCCACGACGGCGACGCGCACGCCCGGGCCGAGTGGCAGCAGGCCGTCGTTCTTGAGGAGGACGATCGCCTGCTCGGCCGCCTCCCGGGCGAGCGCGCGGTGGGCCGGAGTGTCGAAGTCCGAGGTGTCGCCATGGGGGGCCGTGTGCGGGTCGAACTCGCCGAGCCGGAAGCGGATCGCGAGCTGGCGGCGGACCGCCGCGTCGATGTCCGCCTCGCTCAACAGGCCCGTCTCCAAGGCCCCTCGGACCCGGTCCACGATCTTCGAACCGTCCGTGCCGTGGTCCGTGAAGCTGTCGACCCCGGCGAGGATCGCGGCGGCGGTCGCCTCCTCGTGGGTGTCGAAGTAGTGCTCGGAGTCGACCAGGTTGGAGGGGGCGCCCGCGTCGGAGCAGACCAGGAGGTCCTGGTCCGTCCAGGTGCGCAGGTGTTCCCGGAGGTACGGGGAGACGTGGTTGGGGCGGCCGTTGACCAGGTTGTACGCCGGCATCACACCCGCCACCGCGCCCGCCTCGACGGTCGCGCGGAACGCCCGCAGGTCGTACTCGTGCAGCACGCGCGGGCGGACCGAGGAGGAGGTGGTGTCCCGGTTCGTCTCGTTGTTGTGGGCGAGCCAGTGCTTGAGGACGGGGGCCGTGCGCCAGTAGTCGGGGTGGTCGCCCCGCAGGCCCCGGGTGTACGCCGTGGCGATCGCGGAGGTGAGCTTCGGGTCCTCCGAGTAGCCCTCCTCGCCCCGGCCCCACAGCGGGTGGCGCAGCAGATTGACCGTGGGGGACCAGACGTTGAGGCCCACCCGGTCGTCGCGGGCGCGCATCGCGCGGACCTCGGCCGAGACCGCCTCGCCGACGCGGCGTACGAGTGCGTCGTTCCAGGTCGCGCCGAGGCCGACGGCCTGGGGGAAGACCGTCGCCGGGCCCATCCAGGCCACACCGTGCAGCGCCTCCTGGCCGGTGCGGAACGCGGCCACCCCGAGCCGCTCCACGGCGGGCGCGAACTGGTGCAGGAACGCGATGCGCTCGTCGAGCGTGAGCCGCGCCAGCAGATCGTCGATGCGCTTCGCGAACGGCAGCTGCGGATCGCGAAAAGGCGGCGTAGGCGGCGTTTGTGCGGTCACGTGGTGATCCCTTTGCGGTGGAGCGACGGGGTGCTTTCGAAGCGCTTCGATGCTCGATCGCCCGAGGGGCGGGTGTCAAGACACCTCGACGCAACAACTCCGTTTCCTCATTGGCATTTCAGGCGCCCGGCGAGGCCGGTCCAGTCCTCCACACCTCCGAGGAATCTTGGAATCGGCTCTTGTGCACCCCCAGGTGTTCACTTAACCTCGCAGCAACATCGAAGCGCTTCGACTAGTGGAGCGGCCCCCTCGGGGCACGCGGACTTCCACGCAGTCCTCCGAGAACCGCTTCAGCTCAGCCAGTTCCACTCAAGACACCGCAGCCGACGGCTCCACCGCCGGGTGTCCTGCTGTGCGCCACGAAGGGTTGACGCAATGACGCCGAACACCGCCACCTCCGGCCCCTCCGCTCCCAGTCGGAGAAGCTTCCTCGCCTCCACGGCGGTCGCCGCCGCGGCGGTCGCGGGAGGGATGCCGCTGCTCGCCGCCTGCGGCGGCTCGGACAGCGGCTCGGGCGGGGGCACGTCGGCGGGCAAGAGCGCCAAGAAGCTGCTGCCGGCCTACGTCGCGACCAATGTGGTGACCCCTGACATCGCCGCCAAGAACGGCTCCGCGGTCGGCTTCACCAGCAAGCTCGACATCGCCGGCCTGAAGACCTCGGTCCCGAAGAAGCTCGGCAAGGGCGGCAAGGTCAGCATCATGTCCCCGTTCTGGGGATCCCCGCCGAAGTCGGACAACGCCTACTACAAGGCGATGAACGACCTGATCGGTGTCGACGTCGCGTGGCAGAACCAGGACGGCAACACCTACGACCAGAAGCTCGGCGCGGTCCTGGCCTCCAGCGACATCCCGGACGTCGTGGTCATCCCCGGCTGGAACATGGGCGGCAAGATACCCAGCGCCATCATCGGCAAGTTCGCGGACCTCGGCCCGTATCTCTCCGGGGACGCGATCAAGCAGTACCCGAACCTCGCGGCGATCCCGACGGACGCCTGGCAGCGCTCCCTCTTCGGCGGCAAGCTGCGCGGTCTGCCGCAGCCGTCCCCGTACGTCACCGGCATCGTGCCCCTGTACCGCAAGGACATCTTCGACAAGGAGGGGTACCAAGTCCCCACCTCGGCCGACGAGTTCATGGCGCTGTGCAAGGAGATCGCCAACGCCAAGGCCAAGCGGTGGGCCTGCCTCGACATGAAGTGGACCGCTTTCCAGTCCTTCGGTGTGCTCTCGGGCAGTGAGAAGCCGCTCGGCTGGAACCTCGTCGACGGCAAGCTGGTCTACCGCATCGAGACCCAGGAGTACCTCGAAGCGCTGGAGTGGACCCGCAAGCTCTTCGCCGCCGGATACGTCCACCCGGACGCCAAGCTGGGCAAGAGCGCGGCCACCGACCCGGGCCCCAAGTTCGCGGCCGGCGAGTTCCTCATCTACGCCCAGAACATCTCGCAGTGGTGGAGCCGCACCGCCGAACAGGCCACCCAGAACCCGGACTACAAGATCTGGGGCATGGACATCTTCGGCCACGACGGCGGCTCACCGACCCTCTGGGCCGAACAGCCGGCAGGCATCTTCGCCTTCGTCAGCAAGAAGGCCTCCGAGTCCGTCATCCGTGACGTGCTGGCCGTCGCCAACGTCACCGCCGCGCCGTACGGCACCAAGGAGTACATGCTCACCAACTACGGCGTCGAGGGCACCCACTACACCGTCAAGAACGGCGTTCCCACCAAGACCGACCAGGGCAACAACGAGGTCATCAACGCCTACGTCATGGTCGCGAGCCCCACCGCGACCATCGCCCACCCCGACTTCCCCGAGGTCGCCAAGGCGCAGGTCGAGTGGCAGCAGCGGATGGGCGCCTTCACCAAGAAGTCCTCCTTCTACGGCATGCAGATCACCGAACCCAGCCGCTACACCAACCTCTCCAACGACTTCGAGCAGCTGGAGGACGACATCGTCCGCGGCCGCAAGAAGATCAGCGACATGCAGCAGGCCGTCTCCGACTGGAGGAGCAAGGGCGGCGACAGCCTGCGCGACTGGTACAAGAAGCTGCTCGACGAGAGCGGCCCGGCGGCGAGCTGACCGGGCACCGAGGCAAGGAGAACGGCCGTGTCCCACAGCACGGTGCCTCGGAGCGGGACCGAGGCCGACACGACAGAGAAATCCCCGGTGGCGTCCGGCGGCGCCACCGGCTCCCGGGAGAAACGTCCCTCCGGGAAGGTGAGCCTGCGGCTCAGGTTCAGACGCGACCGCGTCCTGCTCCTGATGACGCTGCCGGCGGTCCTGCTGGTCCTGCTCTTCAACTATGTGCCGATCCTCGGCAACATCGTCGCCTTCCAGGACTACGACCCGTACATCAGCGACAACGGCATCGTCTCCATGCTGCACAGCCCCTGGGTGGGCATCGGGAACTTTCAACGGGTCTTCGAGGACTCGGCGTTCTGGGATGCCGTGCAGAACACCCTCGTGCTGTTCTTCCTCCAGCTCGTCCTGTACTTCCCGATCCCGATCGTGCTCGCGCTGCTCATCAACAGCGTGGTCAGGCCCAGGGTCCGGGCGCTCGCACAGGCGATCCTCTACCTGCCGCACTTCTTCTCCTGGGTGCTGGTCATCGCCGTCTTCCAGCAGCTCTTCGGCGGCGCCGGAATCCTCTCGCAGCTGCTGCGGCAGCACGGGTACGACGGTCTCGACATCATGACCGACCCCAACACCTTCAAGTTCCTGATCACCGCGCAGAGCGTGTGGAAGGACGCCGGCTGGGGGATCATCGTCTTCCTCGCCGCGCTGTCCTCGGTCAGCCCGGACCTGTACGAGGCCGCCGCGATGGACGGCGCGGGTCGCTGGCGCCGCATGTGGCACATCACGCTGCCCGCGCTGCGCCCGGTGATCGCCCTGCTGTTGGTGCTCCGCGTCGGTGACGCCCTCACCGTCGGCTTCGAACAGATCCTGCTCCAGCGGGACGCCGTCGGACCAGGAGCGGCGGAGGTCCTGGACACCTTCGTCTGGTGGAACGGCGTCCGCAACCAGGACTTCGGCTACGCGGCGGCCGCCGGACTGATCAAGGGCGTGGTCAGCCTCGGCCTGGTCCTCGCCGCGAACAAGGTGGCCCATCTCATGGGCGAGCAGGGGGTGTACAAGAAGTGACCGCCGTCATCGACAAACCCGTGCGCGGCCCCGGCCGCCTGGCGGCGCCGCCCCGGCCGACGTGGGAGGAGGAGCCCAGCAAGGCCGGCCTCGCGGGCAAGGGGCTCGTGCTGACCCTCGCCTGCCTGGGGATCTTCTTCCCGCTGTGGATCGTCATCGTCACCAGCCTCTCCTCGCGGAAGACCATCGACGAGGCCGGCGGCCTGGTGATGGTGCCCAAGGGCATCACCTTCGTCGCCTACAAGGAACTCCTCAGCGGCGGCCAGGTCACCCGCGCCTCGGTCATCAGCATCCTGATCACCCTCGTCGGGACGCTGTTCTCCATGGCGGTGTCCGTCCTGTGCGCCTACGGCCTCTCGCGCATCGGCTCGCTCGGCCATCGCTGGATCCTGCTGGCGCTGCTGGCGACCATGTTCTTCAGCGCCGGTCTCATCCCGACCTATCTGCTGGTGCAGTCGCTGGGCCTGACCGACAGCTATCTCGCGCTGATCCTCCCGAGCGCGATCAGCGTCTTCAACATCCTGGTGCTGCGCGGCTTCTTCATGGGCATCTCGCAGGAACTCATCGACAGCGCCCGCATCGACGGCGCCGGTGACGTCCGCATTCTGTGGCAGATCGTCATGCCGCTCTCCCGCGCGGTCCTCGCGGTGATCACCCTGTTCTACGCCGTCGGGTACTGGAGCGCCTGGTTCAACGCCTCGCTCTACCTCAACGACCAGGACATGATGCCGCTGCAGAACGTCATGATCCAGCTCGTGCAGAAGCAGGAGGCCCCGGTGGGCCTCGGCCAGGCCATCAAGACCGGCCAACTGTCCGGCCTGGCGGTGCAGATGGCCGTCATGGTGATGGCGTTGCTGCCGGTGGCCGTGTTGTCGCCGTTCGTGCAGCGGCATTTCAAGAAGGGCATGCTGACGGGCGCGGTGAAGGGCTGACCGGCGCCTGTTGAAGTTCCCCGCGCCCCTCAGACAACTCCCCTGACCGTCTCTCCGTAGAACGAGGTATGTCATGCACGCGTCCCGATTGAGCCGCCGGGCCGTTCTCGCCGGGACTGCGGCCACCGCCGCGCTCACCACCGTGGCGCCTCTCCAGGGCCGCGCGCACGCCGCCGAGGTCACCGCCGCCCCCTCCTACCGCTGGCGCAACGCCGTCATCGGCGGTACCGGATTCATCACCGGTGTGCTGTTCCACCCGGCCGTACGAGGGCTCGCCTACGCCCGGACCGACATCGGCGGTGCCTACCGCTGGGACGAGCGAGCCGCCCGCTGGACCCCGCTCACCGACCACCTCGGCTGGGACGACTGGAACCTGCTCGGTGTCGAGTCGCTCGCCGTCGACCCCGCGCACCCGGGCCGGCTCTACCTCGCCCTCGGCGCCTACGCCCAGGCGTGGGCCGGCAACGGCGCGATCCTGCGCTCCGAGGACCGCGGCGCCACCTGGACCCGCACCGACCTGAACGTGAAGCTCGGCGCCAACGAGGACGGACGAGGGGCCGGAGAGCGGCTCCTCGTCGACCCGCGCGACGGCGCCACCCTGTGGCTGGGGACCAGGCACGACGGGCTGCTCAAGTCCACCGACCGGGGGGCCACCTGGGCAGGCGTGAGCGCCTTCCCGGCGCAGGCGAACTCCGCCGGGCAGGGCATCACGTTCCTCGTCGCGGCCGGGCGCGCCGTCTACGCAGGCTGGGGCGACGGCGACGGCACCACGGGCATGGCGAACCTGTACCGCACCTCCGACGGCACGACCTGGGAGGCCGTCCCCGGGCAGCCGTCCAACGCCGCCGCCAAGGTCCCGCTCCGCGCCGCCTACGACAGGCTCGCCCGCGAGCTGTACGTGACCTACGGCGACGCGCCCGGCCCGGGCGGCCAGTCCGACGGCAGCGTGCACAAGCTGCGCACCGTCACGGGGGCTTGGACCGAGGTCACCCCGGTGAAGCCGGGCGGCACGACCGGCGAGGGTTCGGCGGACACCTTCGCCTACGGGGGCGTGGCGACCGACGCCCGCCGCGCCGGCACCGTCGTCGTCTCCACCAACAACCGGTGGGCCGACGGCGACACCGTGTTCCGGTCCACCGACGGTGGCCGTACCTGGGCGTCCCTCAAGGACGTGGCGGTCTTCGACGTGTCCGAGACTCCTTTCCTCGACTGGGGTGAGGACCAGCCGAAGTTCGGCTGGTGGATCCAGGCGCTCGCCCTCGACCCGTACGACTCGAAGCACCTCGTGTACGGGACCGGCGCGACCCTCTACGGCACCCGCGACCTCAGACGCTGGGCGCCACGGATCCGTGGTCTGGAGGAGACGGCCGTGCGCCGGCTGATCTCGCCCCCGGCCGGGGAGGCGCATCTGATCAGCGGACTCGGGGACATCGGCGTGATGTACCACGAGCGGCTCACGGCGTCTCCGTCGCGCGGCATGGCGACGAACCCCGTGTTCGGGTCGGCGACGGGACTCGCGCAGGCCGCGGCCAAGCCGTCGTACGTCGTCCGGGCGGGCTGGGGCGACCACGGCAACGGCGCGTACTCCCACGACGGCGGGCGGACCTGGGCGCCCTTCACGACTCAGCCCGACATCGCCAAGAACGCACCGGGGCCGATCGCCACCAGCGCCGACGGCGCTACGCTGCTGTGGTCCTTCGTGCACTGGGACGGCACGAAGTACGTGGCTCACCGCTCGGCGGACAACGGCGCGACCTGGTCCGAGGTCTCCTCCTTCCCGAAGGGCGCCACGCCGGTCGCCGACCCGGCCGACCCGACGCTCTTCTACGCGTACGACACCGGCACGGGAACGCTGTACGCCAGCACCGACAGTGGCCGTTCCTTCACCGCCCGTGCCGGTGGACTGCCCTCCGGGGACGACCAGTTCCAGCTGGCCGCCGCCCCCGGGCGCAGCGGTGACCTGTGGCTGAGCGTGAAGTGGAACGGGCTCTACCGGTCCACCGACGGTGGAGTCGCCTTCGCCAAGGTCGCCAGCTGCTGGGCCTCGTACACCCTCGGCTTCGGCAAGGCGGCCGACGGCGCCGACTACCCGGCCGTCTATCAGGTCGGCTCCACGGAGACGATCACCGCCGTCTATCGCTCCGACGACGCGGCCGGGACCTGGGTGCGGATCAACGACGACGCCCACCAGTGGGGCTGGACCGGCGAGGTCATCACCGGAGACCCGCGCGTGTACGGCCGCGTGTACCTCGGTACGAACGGGCGTGGCATCCAGTACGGGGAGCCGGTCTGATGCCGGCACACAGGAATCCGACGCCGACCCGCCAGGGACCGGGTCTCGGCGACGCCACCCGCGGCCGCATCCTCTTCGGCGGCGACTACAACCCCGAGCAGTGGCCGGAGGAGCTCTGGCAGGAGGACGTACGGCTCATGAAGGAGGCCGGCGTCAACTCCGTCACCGTCGGCGTCTTCTCCTGGGCCAAGCTCGAACCGACGCCCGGCGCCCGGGAGTTCGGCTGGCTCGACCGGCTCATGGACCTGCTGCACGAGAACGGCGTCGGGGTCGTCCTCGCCACCCCCACCTCCTCGCCCCCGCCCTGGATGGGCAGGCTCCATCCGGAGACCCTGCCCCGCGACGCGGACGGCCGTGTCGAGTGGTGGGGCGGCCGCCAGCACTTCGCCCACTCCAGCGCCGTCTACCGGCGCCACGCCGCCGCCATCACCGAGGACCTCGCCGCCCGCTACGGCGGACATCCCGCCCTCATGATGTGGCACATCAACAACGAGTACTGCACCTACGACTGGGGCGACGAGGCGGCCGCCGCCTTCCGGCGCTGGCTCCAGGGCAGGTACGGCATGCTCGACGCCCTCAACACCGCCTGGGGCACCGCCTTCTGGAGCCAGGGCTACGACGACTGGGAAGGGGTTCTCCCACCGCGCCACGCCCACTACATGAACAACCCCACCCAGGTCCTCGACTTCAAGCGCTTCACCTCCGACGCCCTCCTGGAGTGCTATCTCGCCGAACGCGACATTGTCGCCCGGCACACCCCGCACATCCCCGTGACCACCAACTTCATGCCGTTCTGGCAGGGCCAGGACGCCTGGGTCTGGGCCGAGCGGGAAGACGTGGTCTCCGTCGACATCTATCCGGACCCGCGCGACCCGCTCGGCGCCCAGTACGGCGCGCTCATCCACGACATGACCCGCTCACAGGCCCGCGGCGGGCCCTGGATGGTCATGGAGCAGGCGGCGGGGCCCGTGAACTGGCGTGGCGTGAACCACCCGAAGCCCCACGGGCTCAACCGGCTCTGGTCCCTCCAGGCCGTCGCGCGCGGCGCGGACGCCGTCTGCTACTTCCAGTGGCGGCAGTCCCGGCAGGGCGCCGAGAAGTTCCACTCCGGGATGGTCAGCCATGCGGGGGAGGGTGGCCGCACCTTCCAGGAGGTCAAGCGGATCGGGGCCGAACTCGCCCTGCTGAGCGACAAGGTGACGGGCACGCGGGTCGTCGGCGCCGACGTCGCCGTACTGCTGGACTGGAACGCCTGGTGGGCGAGTCAGCAGGACGGGCGGCTGTCCTGCGAGTTCGACCACCAGGGCGTCGTACGCGCCTGGCACCGCGCCCTGTGGGAGGCGGACATCACCGCCTCCTTCGCCCACCCCGAGCACGAGCTGTCCGCGTACAAGCTGGTCGTCGTCCCGCAGCTGTACCTGCTGACGGACAGGGCGATCGACAACCTCGTCGGGTACGTACGCGGCGGCGGCACCCTCGTCTCCGGCTTCCTGACCGGCGTGGCCGACCAGGACGACCGGGTGCGGCCCGGCGGCATGGACGAGCGGCTGCGCGCACTCTTCGGCATCCGCACCCTGCACGAGTGGTGGCCGCTGGACGCCGACGAGAAGGTCGAGGCCGAGGGCTTCCGCGGCACGTTGTGGTCCGAGGAGATCGAGGCCGCGGACGACACCTACGCGGTCGTCCGGTACAAGGGCGGTGAGCTGGACGGTCTTCCGGCCGTACTGCGCAAGGGCCGCGCCTGGTACCTGTCCACCCTCCCCGAGCCCGAGGCGCTGTGGCCGCTGCTCACCGGGATCGCCGAGGACGCGGGCGTGCGGCCGCCCCTCGACCACCTCCCGGCGGACGTGGAGGCGGTGCGCCGGGGCGAACTGCTGTTCCTGCTCCACCACGGGCGGGACACGGTGACCGTGCCGGTGCCGGGACGCCACCGCGACCTGCTGACCGGCGAGGACGTCGTCGATGCCGTGGAGCTGGGGCGGTACGGGGTCGTCGTACTGGAGGCAGCGCCATGAGCGAGCCCGCGGGCGACCCCACGGACGAGCCCGCCGACGGCCCCACGGACGCTCCCGTCCACGACTCCCCCCACGCCCCCGTCCACGGCACCTGGGAGCCCGCCCCCGCCGCCCGCTGGGAGGACGCCTTCCTGAGCGGGAACGGCCGACACGGCGTCATGGTGTTCGGTGATCCGAACGACGACCGGGTCATCGTCAACCATCACTCCCTGGTCCGCCCGAACGGCAGTGAGCACGCCCGGCCGCCCGAGTTGGCCCAGCGGCTGAAGAGCGTCCAGGACCGGTTGCTGGACGGTGACGTCGACGCCGGGGAGGACTTCACCGACGGGCGAGCGCTGCTGTGGGTGCAGCCCTTCCACCCGGCCTTCCAGGTACGGCTGCGCCGGGCGCCACGGGAGCCGCACGCGTACCGGCGCGAGGTCGACTTCACCACCGGTGTCGTCCGCGCCGAGTGCGGGGGCCGACGCGGCGAGGTCTTCGTGTCCCGCGCGGACGACGTCATCGTCCAGTACGTGACGGAGGCCGACCTCACCGTCGACGTGAGGCTCGATCACCGACTGCCGGGCGTACCCGCCGACTTGGCGGTGGGCCACGGTTGCGTGCGCACGCCCGAAGGCGCTCTCCTCACCCTGCGAGCCCGCTATCCGGGCAGCGAGCGTGCGTACACCGGCGTGACGCTCGCCGTGGTCACCGGGGGCCGGACGCTCACCGCGCCGCCCGGGATCCGGGTCGAGGGCGCGCGTGCGGTGTTGCTGCTCACGCGGGTACGGCGGCACGAGGGGGAGTGGGACACGCTCGCCGAGGCCCGTGAGCTGCGCGCCCTGCTGCCCGACGGCGACGAGGACGCGTACGACCGTCTCCTCGCCCGGCACATCGCCCTGCACCGCCCCGCCTACCTGCGGGCGGGCCTGGAGCTGGGCGCCGAACCGGCCGAACGGGCGCTCCCGGGATCGGAGTTGGTCCGCCGTCCGAAGAGCCCCGCCCTGCTCGAACGGCTCTTCGCGGCCGGTCGTTACCACCTGCTGTCCGCCGCCGGACTGCTGCCGCCACGGCTGACCGGGCTGTGGACCGGCGACTGGGACACCGCCTGGTCGGGGGCCTTCACCACCGACGCCAACGTCAATCTCCAGACGGCGTCGGCGGCCGCGGCAGCGCTCCCGGAGGTGTCCGAGGCTCATGCCGCCCTGGTCCACGGCCAGTTGCCGGACTGGCGCGACAACGCCCGGGCGATCTTCGGCGCCCGGGGTGTCGTCGCCCCCGCGCACACCGACGGCGAGTCCGGGCACATCTACCACCTCAGCCGCGAGTACCCGCTGCACGTGTGGACCGCGGGCGCCGACTGGCTGCTGAAACCCCTCGTGGACCACGACGAGACACGCGGCGCGCGAGACCCGCGCCTGGCCGCCGCGCTCGCCGAAGTGGCGCGGTTCTACGAGGACTTCCTCACCCGGACCGACGAGAACGGCCATGTCGTGATCGTGCCGTCGTACTCGCCGGAGAACCGGCCCGCCACCGCGCGCTGGATCACCCTCAACGCCGCCATGGATCTCTCCGCGGCGCGCCACGCCCTGCGCACGGCCGCCGACCACCACCCAGGAGCCGACGCCGAGCGCTGGCGCGCGCTCGCCGAGCGGCTGCCGCCGCACCGCGTCAACGCCGACGGGGCACTCGCCGAGTGGGCCTGGCCCGGCCTCGACGACACCTACGACCACCGGCACCTCAGCCACCTCTACGGCGTCTGGCCGCTCGACGAGATCAACCCGTACGACACCCCCGAGCTCGCCGCGGCGGCCCACCGCGCCCTCGTACTGCGCGGCGCGGAGAACGACTCCGCGCACGGCCACCTCCACCACGCCCTGGTGGCGGCCCGGCTGCGGGACGCGGCGCGGGTGGCGGGGGCCCTCGACAACGTCCTGGCCGGGGACTTCTTCCACGTCTCCCTGATGAGCGGCCACTACCCGAACCGGCACGTCTACAACGCGGACGCCGCCCACACGCTCCCCGCCGTGCTCATCGAGATGCTGGTCCACTCCACGCCCGGCCGGCTGGTCCTCTTCCCCGCGCTCCCCACGGCGTACCCGAGCGGCCGGCTCCACGGCATCCGCACCCGGTTCGGCGCCGAGGTCGACCTGACCTGGAGCCCGGAGGAGCGCACGGCCGTCATCCGCCCCGCCCGCAGCACGCGGATCGATCTCAGGACTTCCGCCGGCGCGCGACCGCTCTCCCTGAGCGCCGGAGAAGACTGCGTCCTCACCCTGGGGCCGCAGTAGCACCCGCAGTTCCCCCCCACCCATGGAAGGGACACCATGGCAACACGGACACTCGGCAGGGCAGCCAAGGCCCTGCTGGCCCCAGCGCTCGCGCTCGGTGCCACCGTCGGCCTCGCCTCCGCCCCCGCCCAGGCGGCCGTCTGGAACTCCTGCGAGCAGTACGGGAACACCAGCCTCAACGGGTACACGCTCTACAACAACATCTGGGGCTCCGGCGCGGGCAGCCAGTGCATCTGGGCCAACTCCGGCACCAACTGGGGAGTGTGGGCCAACCACCCCAACACCGGCGGCATCAAGTCGTACCCGAACGCCAAGAAGGTGATCAACAAGTCGATCACCTCGCTCGGCTCGCTCACCAGCGGCTACAACGTCACGGTCCCGTCGTCCGGCGCGTACAACACGTCGTACGACATCTGGGACACCGGCTACAAGTACGAGGTCATGCTCTGGGTGAACAAGACCGGAGCCGTCGGTCCGCTGGGCACCTCGCAGGGCACCCTCACCCTCGGCGGCCACACCTGGACCGTCTACAAGGGCAACAACGGATCCAACGACGTCTTCTCCTTCGTGCGCACCTCGAACTCCAGCTCCGGCACCGTCGACGTCCTGCCGATCCTCAAGTGGATCAAGGACACCAAGGGCTGGTTCGGCAACGTGACCATCGGCGACCTCCAGTTCGGCTTCGAGATCACGTCCTCGTCCGGTGGCCTGGACTTCGTGACCAACAGCCTGTCGGTCAGCAGTAGTTGACCGATGTCCCAAGGGCATCACCGGCCCGGTTCCCGCGTCGCGCGGGGGCCGGGCCGTCGCAGGGCGGGTGGGGGAGGCGGGTCCGGCCTCCCCCACCCGCGCGTGGCTACTCCGCCACCGGCAGCCGCGCCCCGTCCCGCAGGAACAGCGGGATGCGGTCCAGCGGGGCGTCGACGGTGACGGCCGTGCCGCCCTCGTACGTCTCACCGGTCCACGCGTCGGTCCACCAGGCGCCCGCCGGAAGGTACGCCGTACGCACCGTCGCGCCCGCCGTGAGCACCGGCGCGACCAGGAGGTCGGAGCCGAAGAGATAGGAGTCGTCGACCGACCAGGCCGTATGGTCCTCGGGGAACTCGAGGAACAGCGGGCGCATCACCGGCAGCCCCTCCTCGTGGGCCTCCCGCATGACGTCCAGCACATAGGGCTTCAGCCGCTCGCGCAGCCGCAGGTACTTCTCCAGGATCGCGCCGGCCTCCTCGCCGTACGACCACACCTCGTTCGGACCGCCGGTCATGTCGGGGCCCAGCGGCATACCGGGGTCGCGGAAGCCGTGCAGGCGCATCAGCGGGGAGAGCGCGCCGAACTGGAACCAGCGGACCATCACCTCGCGGTACGCCGGGTCGTCGGGGTCGCCGCCGTGGAAGCCGCCGATGTCGGTGTTCCACCAGGGGATCCCGGAGAGCGCGGTGTTGAGGCCCGCGGCGATCTGGCGGCGCAGGGTCGCGAAGTCGGTGCCGATGTCGCCGGACCACAGGGCGGCGCCGTAGCGCTGACTGCCCGCCCACGCCGAGCGGTTGAGGGTGACGATCTCGCCCTCGCCCGCCGCCAGCATGCCTTCGTAGAAAGTGCGGGCGTTCTCGCGGGGGTAGAGGTTTCCGACCTCCAGACCCGGACCCGCGTGGTAGCGCAGGTTCTCCTGGAAGCCCGGCTTCAGCTCCGGCTCGCAGGCGTCCAGCCAGAAGGCGGAAATGCCGTACGGGTCCAGGTAGTTGTCCTTCACGCGCGACCACAGGAAGTCACGGGCCTCGGGGTTCGTCGCGTCGTAGAACGCCACCTGGACGGTGGAGGCGACCCCCTTGTCGGGCCAGTCGGCGTGGGCCATCGGGCCGTACTGGGTGCCGATGAAGTAGCCGCGCTGCTCCATGAGCGGGTGGTTCTCGGACAGCGGGGAGACCGACGGCCACACGGACACGACCAGCTTGACGCCGAGTTCGGCGAGCTCTCGCTGCATCGCCGCCGGGTCCGGCCACTGAGCCGGGTCGAACTTCCAGTCGCCCAGGTGGGTCCAGTGGAAGAAGTCGCAGACGATGGCGGACAGGGACAGGCCCCGGCGCTTGTACTCCCGTGCCACGGCGAGGAGTTCGTCCTGCGTGCGGTAGCGCAGCTTGCACTGCCAGAAGCCGGCCGCCCACTCGGGCAGCATCGGCGTACGGCCGGTGGCGGCGCTGTAGCGGCGCTGGGCGTCGGCCGGGGTGCCCGCGGTGATCCAGTAGTCGAGCTGGCGGGCCGAGTCGGCGACCCAGCGAGTGCCGTTGCCCGCGAGCTCGACCCGGCCGATCGCGGGGGAGTTCCACAGGAAGGTGTAGCCGCGGCTGGAGGTGAGCACCGGGACGGTGACCTCGGCGTTGCGCTGGATCAGGTCCAGGACCGCGCCCTTCTGGTCGAACAGCCCGTGCTGATGCTGGCCGAGGCCGTACAGCTTCTCGCCCTCGTAGGCGGCGAAGCGCTGCTCCAGGCGGTGGTGGCCGTTGCCCGTCGGGGTGTACAGGCGCGGGCCGGGCCACCAGAAGTGGGCGCGCTCCTCGGCGAGGAGTTCCGTGCCGTCGGCCGTGCGCAGGAAGCGGACCTGGCCCTCGGCGCCGACCTCGACGGTCAGTGCGCCGACCGTCAGCCGGCCCTCGCCGTCCTGGATCTTGACGGTGCTCTCGGTCACCTGCGGCTCGTCGAGGAGCGCGCCGGGGAGGCCTTCGAGGACCGGGCCGCCCAGGCGCGCGCGGACCCGGACGGCGTCCGGGCCCCAGGGCTCGATACGGACGGTCTCCTGACGGCCGCTCCACTCCAGTGCGCCGTCCCGCTCACGGAACGTGCCGACGGTCGGGGAGGACTGCGCGAGGCTGACTGCGCCTGACTGGGTCTGGTTTTCGGCAGGCTGATTCACGGGGGCGCTCCTGAAGGAATGCAGACATGAGGAATGCAGACATGCAGACATGGGGGTGCCCGGCGAGGAGGGCACAACGCTGGGGCTGGGGCGGTGCGGTGTGATGCGGTGCGGTGCGGTGCGGTGCAGGGTGGGACGGGGAGTGGGGTGGCCGGTCGCCGGTCAGGCGGCGGTCGGCGCCGGGCCCGTGCTCGCCCGTACCGTCAACTCGGGTGCGATGAGCACGACTTCGTCCTTGCCGTGCCCTTCCAGCTTGGCGATCAGATGCTCCACGGCGAGTCGGCCCATCTCCTGCGCCGGGATGGCGACCGAGGTCAGCCGCACCGAGGCCTGTGTCGCGACCTGGTCCGGGCAGATCGCGATCACCGACACGTCCTCTGGGACGGCCCGGCCCTGCTGGCGCAACAGCGCGAGCAGCGGCTCGACCGCGGACTCGTTCTGCACGACGAAGCCCGTGGTGCCGGGGCGCTCGTCGAGGATGCGGGCGAGGGTCAGGGCCATCGCGTCGTACCCGCCCTCGCAGGGGCGGTGCAGCACGCGCAGGCCCAACTCCCGCGAACGGGACCGGAGTCCGTCGAGGGTGCGCTCGGCGAAGCCGGTGTGCCGCTCGTAGACCGCGGGGGCCTCGCCGATGACAGCGATGTCACGGTGGCCCAGCAGCGCGAGGTGCTCGGCGCACAGCGCGCCCGTCGCGCCGAAGTCGAGATCGACGCAGGTCAGGCCGGAGGTGTCGGCGGGCAGGCCGATCAGTACGGAGGGCTGGTCCGTCTGGCGCAGCAGCGGGAGCCGTTCGTCGTCGAGCTCCACGTCCATCAGGATCATCGCGTCGGCGAGCCCGCTGCCGGTGACGCGGCGCACGGCGTCGGGACCCTCCTCGCCGGTGAGCAGAAGCACGTCGTAGCCGTGCGTGCGGGCGTGGGTCGCCACCGCGATGGCGATCTCCATCATCACGGGTACGTACATGTCGGTACGGAGCGGAACCATCAGCGCGATGATGTTGGACCGGCTGCTCGCCAGGGCCCGGGCGCCCGCGTTCGGGTGGTATCCGAGCTCCTGGATGCTCCGCTCGACCCGCTGCCGGGTGCCCGCGGAGATGGACCGCTTGCCGCTGAGGACATAGCTCACCGTGCTCGCCGAGACTCCGGCGTGCTGGGCGACCTCGGCGAGGGTGACCATCCAGCTCTCCAAGCATTGTGTGAAGCGCTTCGACAGTGCGCAGTGCGGATAAGGGCGTGTGAGGGTGGCTCGACAGTAGCTCGACGGGTGGTGGGTGTCCATAGGTTGTCGAAGCGCTTCGACAGGTTTCTTGCGGTGCGGGCCGGGAGCCGTTGTCGTGCCGCGCGACGGCATGTTCGCGGTGCCGTGCGCGGGCGTGTTTCCAGTGTCGTGCGCCGGTACGTGTCCCGCGCCGGACTTCGCCGTGCGGCGGCAACCTTTTGCGGGCCGGTGGTCACTGAGAAGGCGTACGCAGACCGTTTTCCGGAAGGACCCCCGATGCAACACCGCCGACCGCGCCTGTCCAAGAAGGCGAAGACGATACTCGCGGGAACGGTGGCGCTCGCGGCCGCCGCGGGCGTCACCGTCGCCCAGGCGGGCGAGACCGGCAAGAAGTGCGGCGCCTTCGACACCGTCACGATGGGCAAGTACTACGTCAACAACAACCTCTGGGGGCAGGACGACGGCACAGGCACCCAGTGCGTCTGGGACACCTCGCGCTCCGGCGACACCATCGGCTGGGGCACGAACTACTCCTGGACCAGCAAGGCCGGCAAGGAGAACAGCGTCAAGTCGTACGCCAGTACCGTGCTCGGCTGGCACTGGGGCTGGAAGACCGACAAGGCGGCCACCGAACTGCCCGTCCGGGTCGGCGACCGCAAGCCGGTCAGAACCAGCTGGGAGTTCTCGGTCAGTTCCGGCCCCGGCACCATGAACGTCTCGTACGACCTGTGGCTGCACGCCAAGAGCAACGCGGACTGGCAGGACCAGCCCACCGACGAAATCATGGTCTGGCTCAACCGGCAGGGCGGTGCGGGCCCCCTCGGCACCAAGTACGGCAGTGTGAGCCTCGACGGCGCCATGTGGGACATCTACCAGGGCGACATCGGCTGGAAGGTGTACTCCTTCGTCCGCCGCACCAACACCACCAAGGCCTCCCTCGACCTCGACGACTTCACCCAGGCCCTGGTCCGCCGCAAGCTGCTCGGCAACGACAAGTACCTCTCCGGCATCGAGTCGGGCAGCGAGGTCTTCCGCGGTTCGGGACGGCTCGACACCAAGGCGTACTCGGTCGACATCGGCTGACATCGGCTTGCGCACAGGGGGCACACGTGCAGGAGGCGCACGTTCAGGCGAACGCGCGCCAGGACTGGTGGGGTCGCCCGAATTCGGGTAAATACGATCGAGTAGCACCCGTCGGTAACGAAGATCCCCAAGTTCCCTATGCGCGGCGAGGTGAGCCTCATGTCCGCAACACCCCACCAGCCCACCGTCACTGAACGTGAGGCACGACAGGTCGCGGAGGCGGCCCGCGAACAGGACTGGCGCAAGCCCAGCTTCGCCAAGGAACTGTTCCTCGGCCGCTTCCGCCTCGACCTGATCCACCCGCACCCCATGCCCGCCGAGGACGACGTACAGCGCGGCGAGGAGTTCCTCGCCAAGCTGCGCGACTTCTGCGAGACGAAGATCGACGCGGCTCGTATCGAGCGCGAGGCGCAGATCCCCGACGAGGTCATCGACGGCCTCAAGGACATCGGCGCCCTCGGCATGAAGATCGACACCAAGTACGGAGGCCTCGGCCTCACCCAGGTGTACTACAACAAGGCGCTCGCCCTCGTCGGCTCCGCGAACCCGGCGATCGGCGCCCTGCTGTCCGCGCACCAGTCGATCGGCGTACCGCAGCCGCTGAAGCTCTTCGGCACCCAGGAGCAGAAGGACGTCTTCCTGCCACGCTGCGCCCGTACCGACATCTCGGCCTTCCTCCTCACCGAGCCTGACGTG
This sequence comes from Streptomyces sp. NPDC096311, assembly GCF_044763085.1. Classification (NCBI taxonomy): domain Bacteria; kingdom Bacillati; phylum Actinomycetota; class Actinomycetes; order Kitasatosporales; family Streptomycetaceae; genus Streptomyces; species Streptomyces sp. NPDC096311. The sequence goes on along the minus strand of NZ_JBIWFN010000009.1, from coordinate 65,729 downwards.
GGCTCCGACCCGGCGCGGCTGGCCACGAGCGCCGTCCCGGACGGCGACGAGTACGTCCTCGACGGGGTGAAGCTCTGGACGACCAACGGCGTCGTCGCCGATCTGCTGGTCGTCATGGCGCGCGTCCCGAAGTCCGAGGGTCACAAGGGCGGCATCACGGCGTTCGTGGTGGAGGCCGGCTCCGAGGGCATCACCGTCGAGAACCGCAACGCCTTCATGGGGCTGCGCGGCCTGGAGAACGGCGTCACCCGTTTCCACCAGGTCCGGGTCCCCGCGGCGAACCGGATCGGCCCGGAGGGCGCGGGCCTGAAGATCGCCCTCACCACCCTCAACACCGGCCGTCTCTCGCTGCCCGCCATGTGCGTCGGCGCGGGCAAGTGGTGTCTGAAGATCGCCCGCGAGTGGTCGGCGGCCCGCGAGCAGTGGGGCAAGCCGGTCGCCCTCCACGAGGCCGTCGGCGCGAAGATCTCCTTCATCGCGGCGACGACGTTCGCGCTGGAGGCCGTCGTCGACCTGTCGTCGCAGATGGCCGACGAGAACCGCAACGACATCCGCATCGAGGCCGCCCTCGCGAAGCTGTACGGCTCCGAGATGGGCTGCCTGATGGCCGACGAACTGGTCCAGATCCGCGGTGGCCGCGGCTTCGAGACCGCCGAGTCGCTGGCGGCGCGCGGCGAACGGGCGGTGCCCGCCGAGCAGATCCTGCGCGACCTGCGCATCAACCGCATCTTCGAGGGCTCGACGGAGATCATGCATCTGCTGATCGCCCGTGAGGCCGTGGACGCCCACCTCTCCGTGGCCGGTGACCTCATCGACCCCGACAAGTCCCTCTCGGACAAGGCGAAGGCGGGCGCGAACGCGGGTGTCTTCTACGCCAAGTGGCTGCCGAAACTGGTCGCGGGCCCGGGTCAGCTCCCGCGCTCGTACGGTGAGTTCAACCGGCACGTGGATCTCTCCCCGCATCTGCGCTACGTCGAGCGCAACGCCCGCAAGCTCGCCCGCTCCACCTTCTACGCCATGTCCCGCTGGCAGGGCCGGATGGAGACCAAGCAGGGCTTCCTGGGCCGGATCGTCGACATCGGCGCCGAGCTCTTCGCGATGAGCGCGGCCTGTGTGCGCGCCGAACACCTGCGCCTCACCGGGCAGCACGGCCGCGAGGCCTACCAGCTCGCCGACGCATTCTGCCGCCAGTCCCGCATCCGCGTCGACGAACTCTTCGGCCGCCTGTGGAGCAACACCGACGACCTCGACCGCAAGGTCGTCAAGGGCGTCCTGGCGGGCACGTACGAATGGCTGGAGCAGGGCGTGATCGACCCGTCAGGTGAGGGCCCCTGGATCGCCGACGCGACGCCAGGACCGAGCCGGAAGGAAAACGTCCACCGCCCCATTCGCTGACCTTTTCCCCAGGAATTCACTGCCGTCCCGGTTCGCCATTCCGCCGCTTGCCGCACCGAATATGTGCGTCGACAATGAGGAGAATGGCGAACGGGGACGGCAGATGCGCCAAGGAATCGGGGAAGAACACGGTCACGGCCTTTCCGCGCAGCTGACGCGCGCCCGCACCGAGGCCCGGCTCCAGCTCGACGAACCGGATCCCGCGGCGGCCCTGCGGACCGTCCGCAAAGAAGTGCGGCCGCTGGCGCAGAAGCTGCGCGACGTCGCGCCCGAGACCTTCGAGGCGCACCGCGACGCCCTCGCGGTTCTCCTCAACGACTGCGCGCTCGCCCTGGTCGACACGGAGCCGCGCCCGCCGGTGCCCTCCTTCGATGCCGTACGGATCCGGCGCATCGACCTCCGTGACGTCGACGGTCTGCTGGACGCCGGGCGGCCGGGGGAACGGCCCGTCATCCAGCAACTCTTCAAGAGCGCGCTCGACGTGGTCGACGATCCCGTCCTGCGCGAGGTGATCAAAGCGAATCAGCAGGGCGTCCACATTCTGCAACGAGCCAATCACTGGATTCGGCTGCTCGCGGACGCCGTTTAAGTCTGGGGGAATTCCTATGCCGGGCAAAGGTCTGGACGTCATCACCGGCAGGATCATGCGGGCCGGCGAGGGACGGGTGCTGCGCAGGCTCCAGCGCGTCGTCGATCAGGTCAACTCCCTGGACGAGGAGTTCAGGGCCTTGTCCGACGAGGAACTCCAGTCCCTCACCCCGGAGTTCAGACAGCGCCACGCCGACGGCGAGAGCCTGGACGACCTGCTGCCGGAGGCCTTCGCCACGATGCGCGAGGCGGCCCGGCGGACCCTGGGCATGCGTCACTTCGACGTCCAGGTGATGGGCGGCGCGGCGCTGCACCTCGGCAACATCGCGGAGATGCAGACGGGGGAGGGCAAGACCCTCGTCGCCACCCTCCCCGTCTATCTGAACGCCCTGGCAGGCAAGGGAGTCCACCTCGTCACGGTCAACGACTACCTCGCCGAGCGCGACGCCGAGTGGATGGGCCGCGCCTACCGCTTCCTGGGCCTGACCGTCGGTGTCATCAAGTCCGAGTCGACACCCGCCGTACGCCGCGCCCAGTACGCCTGCGACATCACCTACGGCACCAACACCGAGTTCGGCTTCGACTACCTGCGCGACAACATGGCCTGGTCGAGGGACGAACTCGTGCAACGCGGCCACCACTTCGCGATCGTCGACGAGGCCGACTCCATCCTCATCGACGAGGCCCGCACCCCGCTGATCATCTCCGGTCCCGCCGACCAGCCCACCCAGTGGTACGAGGCGTTCGCGGGGCTCGTACGACGGATGAAGGGTGTCCGCGTCCAGGAGGAGCTCTTCACTCGGCCGGCCGAGAAGGAGGAACTGGCGGCGCTGCGGGCCACGTACGACTACGAGTACGACCCCAAGAAACGCACCGTCGCGATCCTGGACCGGGGCGTCGAGTACCTCCAGGACCAGCTCGGCATCGAGAGCCTGTACGAGTCCGACCACACCTCCCTCATCGGGCACCTCAACAACGCCCTGAAGGCCAAGGAGCACTTCAAGAAGGACAAGGACTACGTGGTCGTGGACGGCGAGGTGCTGATCGTCGACGAGCACACCGGTCGCATCCTCGCGGGCCGCCGCTACAACGAGGGGCTGCACCAGGCGATCGAGGCGAAGGAAGGGGTGACGATCAAGGACGAGAACCAGACCCTCGCCACGATCACCCTGCAGAACTTCTTCCGCCTCTACGAGAAGCTCGCCGGTATGACCGGCACGGCGATGACCGAGGCCGCCGAGTTCCACCAGATCTACCAGCTCCAGGTCGTGCCGATCCCGACCAACCGGCCCCCGAAGCGCGCCGACGACCCCGACCAGATCTACCGCACCGCGGACGCCAAGTACACCGCGATCGTGGAGGACATCGCCGAGCGGCACGCCCAGGGGCAGCCGATCCTCGTCGGCACCACGTCGGTGGAGAAGTCCGAACTGCTCTCCGCGCTGCTCAGGAAACGCGGTGTCCGGCACGAGGTGCTCAACGCCAAGAACCACCAGCGCGAGGCCCAGATCGTGGCCCAGGCGGGCCGCAAGGGCGCGGTCACCGTCGCCACCAACATGGCGGGCCGCGGCACCGACATCATGCTCGGCGGCAATCCCGAGTCCCTCATAGCCGCCGAGCTGGAGAAGAGCGAACTCACCGAGGAGGAGCACCCCGACGCCTGCCGCGAGGTGCGCGAGCGCGTCACCGCCGCGGTCGGGGCGGCGTACGAGGAGGTCAAGGAACTCGGCGGGCTCTATGTGCTGGGCACCGAGCGCCACGAGTCCCGCCGTATCGACAACCAGCTGCGCGGCCGTTCGGGGCGCCAGGGCGACAACGGCGCCTCCCGCTTCTACCTCTCCCTGGAGGACGACCTGATGCGCCTGTTCCGCGCCCAGGTCGTGGACCGTGTGATGGCCATGGCGAACGTCCCCGATGACATCCCCATCGAGAACAAGATGGTCACCCGCGCCATCGCCTCCGCCCAGGCCCAGGTCGAGCAGCAGCACTTCGAGTCCCGCAAGGACGTCCTGAAGTTCGACGAGGTGCTCAATCGGCAGCGCACCCTCATCTACGCCGAGCGCCGCCGTGTCCTGGCCGGGGAGGACCTGCGCGAACAGCTCCTGCACTTCATGGACGACACCGTGCGGGCGTACATCGGACAGGAGACCAGTGAGGGCTTCCCCGAGGAATGGGACCTGGAGCGGCTCTGGGGCGCCTTCAGGCAGCTCTATCCGGCACGGGTCACGATCGAGGACCTGGAGGAGGCGGCAGGCGACCGTGCGAACCTCACCGCCGAGGACCTGGTCGAGGCCGTGACCCGGGACATCCACGACCGCTACGAGGACCGTGAGGCCGAACTCGGCGCCGAGGCCCTGCGCGACCTCGAACGCCTGGTCGTCCTCAACGTCCTCGACCGCAAATGGCGCGAGCACCTCTACGAGATGGACTACCTCCGCGACGGCATCGGTCTGCGCTGGACGCTCGGCCGGGAACCCATCGTGGAGTACGAGCGTGAGGGCTTCGACATGTACGGCGCGATGACCGACGCCATCAAGGAGGAGTCCGTCGGCTACGTCTTCAACCTGGACGCCTCCAGCGGTGCGCCAGGGACCCTCGAACGCCGTGACCGGGTCGAGGACCTGCACTTCACGGCCCCCACCATGGACACGGCGGAGGGTGTGGTCGCGGGTGACTTCTCCCCGGCGGACGCCGACGCGCCCGCGACTGCCGCCGCGCCGGCTCCCGCGCCCTCACGCGGCGGCTCGCGCCCCGGCAGGTCCAAGGCGCGGCGCCGCCGCAAGCGCTGAGGACGCGGGGGCCGGCGGCGGTGGCAGGGGCTAGCAGTACTTGTCGCTGGGGTCCCGGGTCGTCCACGAGCACGCGTCGACCTTGCCGCCGTTCGCCTTGGTGAGCGTGGCGGTGTCGCTGGTGTTGTTCCAGACGTACGCGCGGCGGTTCTGGTACTTGTCCCCCGCGGCGTCCCTGCCGCTGCCCGTGTGCACCTTCATGGTCTTGTGCGCCCCGATCTTCACGTTCGGGAAGGTGTACCTGTGATTCGAGACGTCCTTCAGGATCCAGCCCTTGAGCGAGATCGATGCCGAACTGGTGTTCTTGATCTGCACCCACTCGGCGTTGAGGCTCGCGTTGGAGCGGTTGTCCGAACCGGGGCTGTCGAACCAGACGTGGTAGATGGTCACACCGCCGGCCGCCTGCGCCGGAGTGCTGAGAAGGAACGTGCCCGTCAGTGCCACGGCGCCCGCGAGCGCGGGCAGGGCAGCGCGTATCCGCATGAGAACCCCCCAGGGTGTCGCCCCCCGGCCGGTCGTCCACCGGCCAGTGAGAGTGACGACGTGCATGAAGTGCTATCACATGATCTTCACGCAGGTTTCACAAAGGGCGATTTCGCTTCCTCCGGTACGTCGGGGTGCTAATGGGGCCAGAAGAGAGGCGAAGAGAGGAGAGAAGAGAGGGGAAGTGGGGAGCCCTGTCCTGCGCGGGTCGCGCAGCGGCCACAATGGGGGGATGAGCGACAGTCCAGCCCCCCTCGCTGATCCGCATCTCGTCTTCGACCCCGTGGACGGAGTCCGGGACGTCGTGATCCTCGGCTCCACCGGCTCGATCGGCACTCAGGCCATCGACCTCGTGCTGCGCAACCCCGACCGGTTCCGGGTCACCGCGCTCTCCGCCGCCGGCGGCAGGGTCGGACTGCTCGCGGAGCAGGCCCACCGGCTGCGCGTACGCACGGTCGCGGTCGCGCGCGAGGACGTCGTACCGGCGCTGCGGGAGGCGCTCACGGCCGAGTACGCACCCGGCGAGACCCTTCCCGAGATCCTGGCCGGCGCGGACGCCGCCACCCAGGTCGCCGCCTCCGACTGCCACACCGTCCTCAACGGCATCACCGGCTCCATCGGCCTCGCCCCCACCCTCGCCGCCCTGGAAGCGGGCCGCACCCTCGCGCTCGCCAACAAGGAATCGCTCATCGTCGGCGGCCCGCTGGTGAAGGCGCTGGCCAAGCCCGGCCAGATCATCCCGGTCGACTCCGAGCACGCGGCGCTCTTCCAGGCACTGGCGGCCGGTACGCGCGCCGATGTGCGCAAGCTGGTCGTGACCGCCTCCGGCGGACCCTTCCGGGGGCGTACGAAGGCGGAGCTGGCGCACGTCACTCCGGCCGAGGCGCTCGCGCACCCCACCTGGGCCATGGGCCCGGTGATCACCATCAACTCCGCGACCTTGGTCAACAAGGGGCTGGAAGTCATCGAGGCGCACCTCCTCTACGACATTCCCTTCGATCGGATTGAGGTGGTCGTGCACCCGCAGTCGTATGTCCACTCGATGGTTGAGTACACGGACGGATCGACACTGGCCCAGGCGACGCCCCCCGACATGCGGGGACCGATCGCCATCGGTCTCGGCTGGCCCGAACGCGTCCCGGACGCGGCGCCCGCCTTCGACTGGACCAAGGCGTCGAGCTGGGAGTTCTTCCCGCTCGACAACGACGCGTTCCCCTCCGTCGGGCTCGCCCGGCACGTGGGGCAGCTCGCGGGCACGGCCCCGGCGGTGTTCAATGCCGCCAACGAGGAGTGCGTGGACGCGTTCCTGAACGGCGCCCTGCCGTTCAACGGGATCATGGAGACCGTCACGCGGGTGGTCGAGGAACACGGCACACCCGGAACGGGAACTTCCTTGACCGTGGCGGACGTCCTCGAAGCGGAGACCTGGGCGCGCGCCCGGGCCCGTGAACTGACCGCACAGACGGCACCGACAGCGCCAATGGCACAGACGACAACCGCGGAGGCTCGTGCATGACGACCCTGATGATGATCCTCGGCATAGTCGTCTTCGCGGTCGGCCTGCTCATCTCGATCGCCTGGCACGAGCTGGGACATCTGTCGACGGCCAAGCTCTTCGGTATCCGGGTGCCGCAGTACATGGTCGGCTTCGGGCCGACGATCTGGTCACGGAAGAAGGGCGACACCGAGTACGGGGTGAAGGCGGTTCCGCTCGGCGGCTACATCCGCATGATCGGGATGTTCCCGCCCGGCCCGGACGGCCGTATCGAGGCGCGCTCCACCTCCCCCTTTCGGGGCATGATCGAGGACGCCAGGTCGGCCGCCTTCGAGGAGCTCCAGCCCGGCGACGAGACCCGCCTCTTCTACACGCGCAAGCCGTGGAAGCGCGTGATCGTGATGTTCGCGGGCCCGTTCATGAACCTCATCCTGGCCGTCGCGATCTTCCTCGGCGTGATGATGACGTTCGGGGTGCAGACCCAGACCACCACGGTCGGCAAGGTCTCGGACTGTGTCATCCAGCAGAGCGAGAACCGGTCGAAGTGCGGGGCGAGCGACCAGGCCGCGCCCGCCAAGGCCGCCGGGCTCAAGGGCGGCGACAAGATCGTCGCGTTCAACGGCAAGGCGATCGACGACTGGGCGGCGCTGCAGTCCGACATCCGCGCCAACCCCGGCAAGGACGTCACGCTCACCGTCGAGAGGGGGGGCCAGAAGGTCGACCTGGCCGCTCACCTGATCAAGAACCAGGTCAGCAAGACCGACGGCAACGGCGGCTATGTCGAGGGCAAGTACGTGTACGCCGGCTTCCTCGGCTTCACGCCCGCCTCCGGCATCGTCCAGCAGTCGTTCGGCCAGTCCGTGAACCGCATGGGCGACATGATGCAGAACGGCGTCGAGTCGCTGGTCTCGCTGCCCGGCAAGATCCCCGACCTGTGGAACGCGGCCTTCGGCGACGGCCCGCGCAAGGCGGACTCTCCGATGGGCGTGGTCGGCGCGGCCCGTATCGGCGGTGATGTCTTCACCCTCGACATCCCGGCGTCGCAGCAGGTCGCGATGATGCTGCTGCTGGTCGCGGGCTTCAACCTCTCCCTGTTCCTGTTCAACATGCTTCCGCTGCTCCCGCTCGACGGCGGTCACATCGCGGGCGCGCTGTGGGAGTCGCTGCGGCGGAACGCGGCGAAGGTGCTGAGGCGGCCGGACCCGGGCCCGTTCGATGTGGCGAAGCTGATGCCGGTGGCCTATGTGGTGGCCGGAATCTTCGTCTGCTTCACGATCCTCGTCCTCATCGCGGACGTTGTTAACCCGGTGAAAATCTCCTAGACGGTCTCTTGGCGGGACACCGTTCGTGGCGGCCGGGCACCTTGGGTGTCCGGCCGCCATCCGTTGGGTGGGTTTAGGGGCGTGATGTGCTCGGGCGTGCGCCGGTGCCGTAATCTCGGAGCCTGGAGCCCACGATTCCGGGACCTTGATCCACAACTTGGGGTTGCACAGCAGATGACTGCGATTTCTCTCGGCATGCCGTCCGTTCCGACCAAGCTCGCCGAGCGTCGGAAGAGCCGGCAGATCCAGGTCGGAACCGTGGCCGTGGGTGGAGACGCACCCGTCTCGGTGCAGTCGATGACGACCACGCGTACGTCGGACATCGGCGCCACGCTGCAGCAGATCGCCGAGCTGACGGCCTCCGGTTGCCAGATCGTGCGGGTGGCGTGCCCGACCCAGGACGACGCCGACGCGCTCGCCACGATCGCCCGAAAGTCCCAGATCCCGGTCATCGCGGACATCCACTTCCAGCCGAAGTACGTCTTCGCGGCGATCAACGCGGGCTGCGCGGCCGTCCGTGTGAACCCCGGCAACATCAAGCAGTTCGACGACCAGGTCAAGGAGATCGCGCGGGCCGCGAAGGACACCGGCACCCCGATCCGGATCGGCGTCAACGCGGGCTCGCTCGACAAGCGGCTCCTCCAGAAGTACGGCAAGGCGACCCCCGAGGCGCTCGTGGAGTCCGCCCTCTGGGAGGCGTCCCTCTTCGAGGAGCACGACTTCCGGGACATCAAGATCTCGGTCAAGCACAACGACCCGGTGGTCATGGTCAACGCGTACCGCCAGCTGGCGGCGGCGTGCGACTACCCCCTGCACCTCGGTGTGACGGAGGCGGGCCCCGCCTTCCAGGGCACGATCAAGTCGGCGGTGGCGTTCGGAGCGCTGCTCTCCGAGGGCATCGGCGACACGATCCGGGTGTCCCTGTCGGCGCCGCCCGCCGAGGAGGTCAAGGTCGGTCTCCAGATCCTGGAGTCGCTGAACCTCAAGCAGCGGGGCCTGGAGATCGTCTCCTGCCCGTCCTGCGGGCGTGCCCAGGTCGACGTGTACAAGCTGGCGGAAGAGGTCACCGCCGGTCTCACCGGCATGGAGGTCCCCCTCCGCGTTGCCGTCATGGGCTGCGTCGTGAACGGTCCGGGCGAGGCCCGCGAGGCCGACCTCGGCGTCGCCTCCGGCAACGGCAAGGGGCAGATCTTCGTCAAGGGCGAGGTCATCAAGACGGTCCCCGAGTCGAAGATCGTCGAGACGCTCATCGAGGAAGCGATGAAGCTCGCCGAGCAGATGGAGGCCGCCGGCATCGCCTCCGGCGAGCCCTCGGTATCGGTGACGGACTGACCCACCTTGTGACGCAAGGGACCCGGGTGCCCCTCCGGAGGTGGCGCCCGGGTCCCTGCGTGCGGTGCTGCTTGGTATCTCCGGCTAAAGTACGGAGATCAGCAGACCGTGTGACTCCGCCCCGGGGGCTTCTCGCAGTGATGCGACGGTCAAGCCCTGACCGGTGCCCACAACGAGCACACGACGACGCTAACAGGGTGCGCGACGCGCTGTCGTTGCCCGCAAGGAGTGATGGAGTCGTCCCGTTGTTGACCCAGACCACCACCAGGGTCCTCGAACCGAGTGACCTGGACGCCGCGCTCGCCGTCCTCGACCGCGACCCGGTCGCGAACGCATTTGTCGCGTCCCGGGTGCAGGTCGCGGGCCTCGACCCCTGGCGGCTCGGCGGCGAGATGTGGGGCTGGTACGAGGACGGCATGCTGCGGTCCCTCTGCTACGCGGGCGCCAACCTGGTCCCGATCTGCGCCACCCCCCGTGCCGTCCGCGGCTTCGCGGACCGGGCGCGAAGGGCCGGCCGCCGCTGCTCCTCGATCGTCGGCCCCGTCGAGGCCACCGCCCAGCTGTGGCGGCTGCTCGAACCCAGCTGGGGCCCGGCCCGCGAGGTCCGCGCCCACCAGCCGCTGATGGTCACCGACCGCCTCCCCGCCGACATCGCCCCGGATCCGTACGTCCGCCGCATCCGCAAGGACGAGATGGAAACGATCATGCCGGCGTGCGTGGCGATGTTCACCGAGGAGGTGGGCGTCTCACCGCTCGCCGGTGACGGCGGCCTGCTCTACCAGGCGCGGGTGGCCGAACTCGTCGGCACCGGCCGTTCGTTCGCCCGTCTCGACCAGAACGGCAAGGTCGTCTTCAAGGCCGAGATCGGCGCCGCCACCCGGCAGGCCTGCCAGGTCCAGGGGGTGTGGGTCGCCCCCGAGTACCGGGGACAGGGTCTGGCGGCCCCAGGCATGGCGGCCGTCATGCGCTACGCCCTCGCCGACGTCGCCCCGCTCGTCAGCCTCTACGTCAACGACTTCAACACCCCGGCCCGGGCGACGTACCACCGCGTCGGCTTCCAGGAGATCGGCGCGTTCATGAGCGTGCTGTTCTAGGGCCTGTCCGGCGGATCATGCCGCGGACGCGGGGTGGGGAACTCCTCGACCGGCCTCAGGCCGACTCCCGATCGGCCCCCGGCCCACCCGCACCCGACCCAACGCCCCGTAGTCCCGGCGCAATCCGGCGAAGCGCCCGGGTAGTCTCCCCGGCATGCTGCGCTTTCCCGGTCAGGGCCCCCGCAACCCCGACGACGTGGTCGTCGGCCCGCTGGATCTCGCGGCGCGCGTCGACGAGGCGCTCGCCGTGCAGGCCCTGGCCTTCGGGCTCGGCGCCGACGAGGTCGCCGTACGCCGGCAGATCGTGCTGCGTCACCTCACCTACCCGGGAGCCCGCGCACTCGGCGCGACGACGGTCGAAGGACGGCTCGTCGGCTTCGTCTACGGCATGCCCAACGACCGCACCCACTGGTGGTCCACCGTCGTGGAACCGTATCTGCGCGCCCAGGGACGCGACGCCTGGCTCGACCACTCCTTCGTGATCACCGAACTGCACGTCCACCCGCACTACCAGAACCACGGCGTGGGCCGGTCCCTGATCACCGGCATCACGGACAGCGCCACCGAACCCCGCTCGATCCTCTCCGCCATCGACACCGACAGCCCGGCCCGCGGCCTCTACCACTCGCTCGGGTACGAGGACCTCGCGCGGCAGGTCCTCTTCCCCAGCGCACCCAAGCCGTACGCCGTCATGGGCGCCCCACTGCCCCTCCGCAGGCGCTGAGCGCCTGGGTCTGCCCTCCGGCCGGGCGCTAACCGATTTCCACCGGGATGGGCCGCCCGGCTAACCTCCTAGCCATCACCCTTACGCAGCAGGAGTCGAGAATCATGGCCCAGGTCCAGCGCATGTCCCGTTTGATGGTCAAGACACTGCGTGACGACCCGGCGGACGCCGAGACGCTCAACCACAAGCTGCTCGTCCGCGCCGGTTACGTGCGCCGCAACTCCGCCGGCATCTGGACCTGGCTGCCGCTCGGCAAGAAGGTCCTCGACAACATCTCCCGCGTCGTACGCGAGGAGATGGACGCCATCGGGGCGCAGGAGGTCCTCCTGCCGGCTCTGCTGCCCAAGGAGCCCTACGAGGCCTCGTCCCGCTGGGAGGAGTACGGCGACCTCCTCTTCCGTCTGAAGGACCGCAAGGGCGGCGAGTACCTGCTCGGCCCGACCCACGAGGAGATCTTCACGCTCATCGTGAAGGACCAGGTCGCGTCCTACAAGGACCTGCCGGTCATGCTGTACCAGATCCAGGCGAAGTACCGTGACGAGGCCCGCCCGCGCTCCGGGGTGCTGCGCGGCCGCGAGTTCCAGATGAAGGACTCGTACTCCTTCGACACGACGGACGAGGGCCTCGCGGAGTCGTACGCGCTGCACCGCGCCGCCTACCAGAAGATCTTCGCCCGTCTGGGCCTGGACTACCGCATCGTGTCGGCCGTCTCGGGCGCCATGGGCGGCTCGGCGTCGGAGGAGTTCCTCGCCCCCGCCGCGGCCGGTGAGGACACGTTCGTGGACTGCCCGTCCTGCGACTACGCGGCCAACACGGAGGCCGTCACCTTCGCCCTGAAGCCGGTGGACGGTTCAGGCGTCGGCCCGGTCGAGGAGCTGGACACCCCCGACACCCCCACCATCGAGACGCTCGCCGCGCACCTCGGTGTCCCCGCCTCCGCCACCCTCAAGAACCTCCTGGTCAAGGTCGACGGCGAGATCGTCGCCGTAGGCGTCCCCGGCAACCGCGAGGTCGACCTCGGCAAGCTGGGCGAGCACCTCGCCCCCGCCGTCGTCGAACTCGTCACCGCCGAGGACTTCGAGGGCCGCGGCGACCTCGTGCGCGGCTACGTCGGCCCGCAGGGCCTGGAGAAGGTCCGCTACATCGCCGACCCGCGGGTGGCCCCCGGCACCGCCTGGGTCACCGGCGCCAACAAGGTCAACACGCACGCGAAGAACGTCGTCGCCGGCCGCGACTTCGAGGTCGACGACTACCTGGACGTCGTCGTGGTGGAAGAGGGCGACCCGTGCCCCAAGTGCGGCACCGGCCTCAAGCTGGACCGCGCCATCGAGATCGGCCACATCTTCCAGCTCGGCCGCAAGTACGCAGACACCTTCCAGCTCGACGTCCTCGGCCAGCAGGGCAAGCCGGTCCGCGTGACCATGGGCTCGTACGGCATCGGTGTCTCCCGCGCGGTCGCGGCGCTCGCCGAGCAGTCGGCCGACGAGCAGGGGCTGTGCTGGCCCAAGGAGATCGCTCCCGCCGACGTCCACGTCGTCGCCGCCGGCAAGGCCCTGCAGACCGAGCTGGCCCTCGACGTGTCGGAGAAGCTCGGCGCGGCGGGCGTACGCGTCCTCGTGGACGACCGCGCCGGGGTCTCCCCGGGCGTGAAGTTCACGGACGCCGAGCTCATCGGCGTACCGAAGATCCTGGTGGCCGGGCGCCGCTCGGCCGAGGGCGTCCTCGAGCTGAAGGACCGCCGCACCGGCGAGCGCGAGGAACTGACCGTGGACGAGGCGATCGCCCGCCTGGCGGCCGAGTAGCAGAACCGGCCGAGTAGCCAAACTGCTTGAAGTCTGAAATCAAAGACGTCTCTCAGAGACTTCTTCCGAGGCGTAGGGCTGCCTCACAGACTTCTCTCAGGCTGCTCCCCGACCGTAGGACGTGACAGAGCGTCATTCGGAGGGGAGCAGCCATGACAGGCAGCGAGCGGGGGGCCGCCGCGGCGGTCCGCAGAGGAGCACGGCGTACGGCGGCCGCCGCGGCGGCGGTCACGCTGGCAGCGGCGGCCGGGGTCTTCGCCCTGGTCGGCACGATGCACGCGGACGCGGACACTACGGCGAGCGGCAGTGCGACGGGAACGGGTTCGTCGAGTTCGAGCAGCGGCACGGACTCCTCGGCGACCACCTCATCCACCTCATCCACGTCATCCACTTCGGCATCGACGTCATCGACGTCATCGACGTCATCCACTTCGTCTGCGTCGAGTTCCTCCTCGGACTCGACCCTCAAGTCGCCGTCCGCCGATCCCACGACCTCCAACGGTGGCTCCGCCGACTCCACTTCGGGGGCGTCGTGACGGCCACGGCGACCCACCGCACCACGGCCGCCGCCGACTGGCGCGCCCTCGGCACCAGCGTCCGCCTGGTCACCACCGACCCGGTCCTGCTGGACTCCTGCAACCTGCTGCTCGCCCGGCACCTCGCCGAGGTCGACGCCGCGTGCAGCCGGTTCCGTCCGGACTCGGAGCTGGTGGCCCTCGACCAGGCGCGGGGCCGCCCGGTCAGGGTCAGCCCGCTGCTCGCCGAGGCACTGGCCGTCGCCCTGCGCGCCGCCGCCGCGACCGACGGGGCCGTCGATCCCACGGTCGGCTCGGCCATCGCCGCCCTCGGCTACGACCGTGACTTCCGGCTGGTCCAGGACGACGGCCGTCCGATCCGGCTCACCGTCCGCCCGGTCCCGGGCTGGCGCGCGGTGACCCTGGACCGCGCGACCGACACGGTCACCGTTCCGGCCGGGGTCCGCCTCGACCTGGGCGCCACGGCCAAGGCCTGGGCCGCCGACAAGGCCGCCGACCTGCTCGCCGAGGCGGCGGGCTGCGGAGTCCTGGTGAGCCTCGGCGGCGACACGGCCGTGGCCGGCGAACCCCCGGCGGGCGGCTGGCGCATCCGCGTCCAGGACGCCACGGGCCCGGTCGACGAGACACCCGCGCCGGGCACGTACGCCACGGTCGCCATCCGGAGCGGCGGCCTCGCGACCTCAGGCACGACGGCCCGGCGCTGGCGCCGGGGCGTCCACGACCTCCACCACATCGTCGACCCGTACACCGGCCTGCCCGCCGAGACCCCCTGGCGCACGGTCTCCGTGGCCGCCGCGACCTGCGCGGACGCCAACGCGGCCGGCACGGCGGCCCTGGTCAAGGGCGAGGGCGCGCAACGGTGGCTGGCAGGGCTCGGCCTGCCCGCACGTCTGGTGGCGAACGACGGCACCGTGGTGACGACACCGGGCTGGCCGGCTTCCGCCCCGGCCTGGTCCGGACCCGAGGCCGCCGCATGAGCGACTCCTCCCTCCTCTGGTACGCCAACAGAGCGACCGGCGCGGTCAGCCTGGTCCTGTTCACCGTCGTCGTGCTCCTGGGCATCGCCGTACGCCTGCGCGGCAGACTCCCCGGCCTCCCGAGGTTCGGGACGGTCCAACTGCACCGCACCCTCTCCCTCTCCGCCCTCGTCTTCCTGGTCCTGCACGTCACGGCCGCGGTCGTCGACAGCTATGTGAGCATCAGCCCCCTCGACGTCCTCGTCCCGTTCGCCTCCACCTACCGACCCCTCTGGCTGGGCCTCGGCACGGTGGCCCTCGATCTGATGCTCGCGGTACTGATCACCAGCCTGCTCCGCGCGCGCATCGGGCACCGCGCCTGGCGCGCCGTCCACTGGCTGGCCTGGGCCTCCTGGCCGATCGCGCTCATCCACGGCATCGGCATCGGCACGGACACCGGCGCCGGCTGGATGCTGTGGCTGACGATCTCCTGTGTGGCCGCGGTCCTCACGGCCTTCGGCATCCGCGTCGCCCACGCGGCCCGCGCCTCCGGGCGAACCCCGTCCACCCTGCTCCGTACGGCCGAAGCCCGTACGCCCGAAGGAGCCCGCCCATGACCGCGACCACGACCACGACCACGACTGCGACCGTGACTGCGACTGGGACGACGGCCATGGCCGGCACCTTCGCGGACATCTACATGCCACCGCGCCTGCTCGCCCCCGGCGGCGCCCCGGCCGGCTTCACCACCCACGAGCAGCGCTACGGCCCCGTGGCGCACGGCGACCCGGCCCCACTGCTGCGCACGCTCGCCGAGTCCGGGCTCACCGGCCGCGGCGGCGCCGCCTTCCCCACGTACCGCAAGCTGGTCTCGGTCGCCGAGGCGGGCCGCCGCACCGGTCGCACCCCGGTCGTCGTCGCCAACGGCGCGGAGGGCGAGCCCGCGAGCGCGAAAGACAAGACCCTGCTGCGACTGTCGCCCCATCTCGTCCTGGACGGGCTGCAGTTGGTGGCCGAGGCGGTCGGCGCGGGGGAGGCGTACCTCGCGGTCGAGGACCACGCCACGCCCCTCGAAGCGGCGCTCGCCGAGCGACGTGACCCGCTACGGGTGCGCACCGTACGCGTCCCCAAGCGCTTCCTGTCCGGCCAGTCCTCGGCCCTCACCCAGTACGTCTCCGGACACGCGGCCCTGCCGCGCCACCAGCGGCCCCCGGTGCGCGAGCAGGGCGCGCACCGCGCGCCGACGCTCGTCCAGAACGTCGAGACGCTCGCCCACCTCGCCCTGATCGCCCGCTACGGCGCCGACTGGTTCCGCTCGGTGGGCACCCCGGCCGAACCGGGCAGCGCCCTGTGCACGGTGCATGTGCCAGGCCGCGAGGTACGGGTCGTCGAAGCCCCCTTCGGCATGCCGCTGCGCCGTCTCCTTCCGCTCGACGGCATGGGCGCGGTCCTGGTCGGCGGCTACCACGGCACCTGGCTCCCGGCCGCCGAGGCCGCGACCCGCACGCTGACCGTCGCCGACCTCGGCGCGGGCGTCCTCGCCGCGCTGCCCCTGAACCGCTGCGGTCTCGCCGAGACCGCCCGTGTGCTGCGCTACCTGGCCCTCGAATCGGCGGGCCAGTGCGGACCCTGCCTCAACGGTCTGCCCCGTATCGCCGCCGCTTTCCAGACCCTGGCCGCACCCGGCCCGCAGGGCGGCACCCGCGAGGACATCGCCCGTTGGGCCGGACTCGTCGAGGGCCGCGGCGCCTGCCACCACCCCGACGGCACGGTCCGCCTGGTGCGCAGCGCACTTGCGACCTTCGCCGCCGAACTCGACGCGCACGCCGCGGGCCACTGCACGGCGAGTGACCACTCCCCGCTGCTGCCCGTCCCCGCGAACAGGAACTGACATGGCCCGCCACGCCCACCGCACCGACCGCACGCACCGCCTGGATGTCGACTGGACCGCCTGCCAGGGCCACGGCCTGTGCGCGGAACTCCTCCCCGAACACATCACGCTCGACGAGTGGGGCTACCCGCTCCTGGGCGAGGCCCCCCTTCCGCCCACCACCCTGAAACGCGCCCGCAGAGCTGCCGCCGACTGCCCGCTACTGGCCCTCAAACTCACCACCGCACAGGGAGGTTAGGGGTCCGGGCGGTCAGAGCCAGCTCGCGAACTCCAGCAACAGCTCCGCGTCCTGCGGCCGCCCGACCCGCCCCGCCCGTACGCCGGACTCGACCGCCCGGAACAACGTCCAGCCCCGCAGCCGCTCCTGGTCCACCTCCAGGGACTCGGCGAGCCGCTTCACCCGTCGCCGTGTGATCGACGACCCCGAAGGGGACGCGATCAGGTCCTCCACCCGGTCCCGGACCAGCCGGGCCAGGTCGAAGGCGCACTCGCCGACCACCGGGTCCGGGCCCACGGCCAGCCAGGGCATGCGCTCACCGGCAAGCACCTTGCTCTGCCGGAAGGTGCCGTGCAGCAGCCGTTCCTCGGGCGGTCCGGCGAGGAGTTCCTCGCGGGCCGCGAGCGCCGCGTCGACCAGTGGCGCGACCTCGGTGTCGACGCTCGCCGCCGCCCGCATCGCCTCGGCCTGCCGCCCGGTCCGCTCGGCCACGGTCTCGAAGACATGGGTGGCGGGCGGTTCGACCCACAGCCGCCGCAGCGTCCCGGCGGCCTCCAGCAGAGCCTTCGCCTCCGGCAGCGAACGCACGGACAGATCGGGACGCAAGCGCTCCAACAGCAGTACGCCGTGGGTGTCGCCCTGCGCGTCCGCGGGGTTGAGGAGCTGTACGGCGCCCCGCCCGTCCCAGTGGGCGAGCGCGGCCCGCTCGCTCTCCGGACGGGCCCGTGGCGGCGCCAGCTTCAGCACGGCGGGCGTCCCGTCGGCCTGCCTGACGAGCAGGACAAGGCTGCTGCGACCGCCGGGTGCCTGCACCCGCTCCACGGTCAACTCGCGTAGATCGACCGCCTGTTGCGCCAGCACGGGCAGCGTGTCCAGCCACTCGCCCGTCCCGTTGGACCCGCCGGATCCGTTGGACCCGCTCCGCTGCGTCTCGCCGAGTGCCCGTACCAGGCGCCGCGGCGGTTCGAAGGCCATGCGCGAGTCCATTGCGCGAAGTGTTCCTTTCCAGCTGGTCCAAGTCGTCCAGGTCGTCCGGGTCGTCTCGTCCGGGCCGTCAGGGGCGCGTCACGAGGGCGACGGCGTCGCCGCGGCAAGGGTGGCCGAGGGGGCCGCACGCTCGGCGAGACCAGGGAAGGCTACGCTCTCGCCGCGCCAGCGCACCGCCCGCACTGCCGCCTCCCGCAGCGCCTCGGCGGCCGAGCGCCGCCGATCGCCCGTGGAGGCTCGTACGAGGTCGGAGTACACCCCGGCCACGCGTTCCTCCAGATCGGCAGCGAGCTGGACGGCCGCGACGGAGTCCTTCACGTCGAACGGCAGCGCGTACGCCGCCGCGGAGACCGCCGGCCTGCCGCCCAGGTCCCGTACGGCGCGCGCGAGTTCGTCGCGCCGCGCCCGATGGGCGTCGTACGCCGACCGGGCCTCGCCCCGGCGTGCCTCGTCGATCCTGCCGCCGACGACTCCGTACCCGTAGACGGCGGCGTGCTCGGCGGCGAGCGCGGCCTGCAACGCGCCGAGCTCGGCCTGCTCGGCGTCCTTGGTGCTTTTCGTGTCCTTGGTTGTGCTCACTTGGCACCCTCCGTCAGCAGGAACGCGTGTGCGGCTCCGGCCGCGGCCACCGAGGCGAGCAGCCTGGCCAGCTCGCCCGGGACCGTCAGCAGGTCCTTCGTCCGCTGGTCGGCCAGGGTGCGCTCGGCGGTCGCGAGGTCGGCGAGGGCGTCCTTCTCCCGGGCGGCCACGGTGGGGGAGGGGCTGGGGTGCGCAGAAGCAGAAGCAGAAGCAGAAGCCGAGGCCGAGGCCGAGGCCGAGGCCGAGGCCGAGGCCGAGGCCGAGCCGGAGGGCCGGCTGCCGGCGGTGCCGCTGCCCCCGAACGCCTGCATGTGCCGTACGACCTCCGCCCGCAGTGGCCTCAGCCGGGCCGCCAGCGGGGGATGGGCGGTGATCACGGCGGCGTAGCGTGCCGCGAGCGACTCGCTGTCGCGGGCCGCACGTGCGCGTGCGCGGTCCGCGGCCGAGGGGCTCTGGACCGTGGTGTCGGTGGACGGCTCGGGGGCGGAACAGCCCACGAGCACGAGGGCGCCCGCGGCGGAGGCGAGCAGGCTCCTTCGGCGCGGCCCCGAGGGGGTGCGCGGCGGCAGGGTGAACGGCACGGCAGACGTCCTCGGAAGGCTCGTACGAAAGGGAGGGCGGCACGCCCGTGATCACGGTACCCGTGCCCCACGCGATCGGCCCCCATGGGCTCGCCACCGCCGCTCGGCCCCGGACTCGTCGGGTGCGCGGTTCCCCGCGCGTCTTGGGAGAACCCCGTCGGGGGACGGGGAAGGTGGACGGCAACACCCTCCGCGACCGGATACCCTTTGACCAGACACACGACCAACCCACAACAGCACACGCGGCCGAGGAGTCACCCGGATGAGCACCACCCAGAGCGAGAGGCTGCGAGTACTGCTGGAACCGCTCGTCAGCTCTCAGGGACTCGACCTCGAAGAGGTCGAAGTGGACTCGGTCGGACGCAAGCGTGTGCTGCGTGTAGTCGTCGATTCGGACGAAGGTGCCGATCTGGACGCGATCGCCGATGTGAGCCGCGCGCTCTCGGCGAAGCTCGACGAGACGGACGCGATGGGCGAGGGCGAGTACACCCTCGAGGTCGGAACCCCCGGTGCCGAGCGCGAGCTCAAGGAGCACCGTCACTATGTACGCGCCACGGACCGCCTGGTGAAGTTCCAGCTCGGAGACGGCGGCGAGTTGGTCGCGAGAATCCTCGACGTGGACGAAGAGGGAGTCGATGTCGAGGTGCCGGGCGTGAAGGGGCGCAAGCCCACCGCCAAGCGACTCGTCTTCCAGGACATCGCCAAGGCCCGCGTCCAGGTCGAGTTCAACCGTAAGAACAAGAACGAAGAGAACGCAGAGGAGGCGTAGCCGTGGACATCGACATGAGTGCCCTGCGGGGCTTGGTACGGGAGAAGGAGATCTCCTTCGACCTGCTGGTCGAGGCGATCGAGTCGGCCCTCCTCATCGCCTACCACCGCACCGAGGGAAGCCGCCGACACGCGCGCGTCAAGCTCGACCGGGAGACCGGCCATGTGACCGTGTGGGCGAAGGAGGACCCCGAGGACCTGGAGGAGGGGCAGGAGGCACGCGAGTTCGACGACACCCCGTCGGGGTTCGGCCGGATCGCCGCGACCACCGCCAAGCAGGTCATCCTGCAGCGCCTGCGGGACGCCGAGGACGACGCGACGCTCGGTGAGTACGCCGGGCGTGAGGGCGACATCGTCACGGGTGTCGTGCAGCAGGGGCGCGACCCCAAGAACGTGCTCGTCGACATCGGCAAGCTGGAGGCCATCCTGCCGGTGCAGGAGCAGGTCCCAGGAGAGACGTATCAGCACGGGCTGCGGCTGCGCTCGTACGTCGTTCGGGTGGCGAAGGGCGTACGAGGTCCGTCCGTCACCCTGTCGCGCACGCACCCCAATCTGGTGAAGAAGCTCTTCGCGCTGGAGGTTCCGGAGATCGCCGACGGGTCCGTCGAGATCTCCGCGATCGCACGCGAGGCCGGTCACCGTACGAAGATCGCCGTCCGGTCCACCCGTTCGGGTCTGAACGCCAAGGGTGCCTGCATCGGCCCCATGGGCGGCCGGGTGCGCAACGTGATGGCCGAGCTGAACGGCGAGAAGATCGACATCGTCGACTGGTCGGACGACCCGGCCGAGATGGTGGCGAACGCGCTCTCCCCGGCCCGCGTCTCCAAGGTCGAGGTCGTGGACCTCGCGGCCCGCTCCGCGCGCGTGACCGTCCCGGACTACCAGCTGTCGCTGGCGATCGGCAAGGAGGGCCAGAACGCCCGCCTCGCGGCCCGCCTCACCGGCTGGCGCATCGACATCCGTCCGGACACCGAGCAGCCGTCCGACGAGACCGCTCGGCGCGGCGCGGACCAGCACCGGGAATAGTTCTGAGCCGTAGGTGGCTTAGATCACGACAACGACCGTTCGATTCTTGCCCCAAAGGGGTGAGGTCGGTGCGGGGAGGTAGACTTAAGAGTGTCTGGCCGGACGCGAGCCCGCGCATGCCCTGAACGCACCTGTGTGGGGTGCCGGGAGCGAGCGGCCAAGACTGATCTGCTGCGGACCGTGGCGGTCGAGGGCGAATGCGTCCCCGATCATCGCGGTACGCTGCCCGGCCGGGGCGCTTATGTGCACCCCGCCCTGGTCTGTTTCGACCTGGCGGTACGCCGCCGGGCGTTCCCAAGGGCGCTGCGTGCCCCGGGACCGCTCGACACAGCGGCGTTGCGCCTCTGTGTCGAGCAGGCAACACCGTAAGGAGCGTCGTACGGAACCCCCGTGCGGCCCTGGTACCCCGCGAGTTGGAAGTAGGTCGAGATTGCGATGAGCACTCGATGAGCACGCGATGAGTACGCCCATGAAGTAGCGACGGTCCGGACGCAACCCGGACCTAAAAGGAGCGAAGTGGCTAAGGTCCGGGTATACGAACTCGCCAAGGAGTTCGGGGTTGAGAGCAAGGTCGTCATGGCCAAGCTCCAAGAGCTCGGTGAATTCGTCCGTTCGGCGTCCTCGACGATCGAGGCGCCCGTTGTACGCAAACTGACTGACGCCCTGCAGCAGGGCAGCGGTGGCGGCAAGCCCGCCCCCGCACGTAAGGCTGCCCCGGCGAAGCCGGGTGCCCCCTCTCCGGCGCAGGCTGCCCGTCCGGCCGCCCCGCGCCCGCCGGCCCCGAAGCCGGCCGTGGCCGAGCGCCCCGCCGCTGCTCCGGCAGCTCCGGCGGCTCCCGTCACTCCGGCTGCTGCGGGTCCGCGCCCGACCCCGGGTCCCAAGCCCGCCCCGAAGCCCGCTCCGGCGGCTCCGGCTCCGGTCGCGGCCGAGTTCACCGCGCCCCCGTCGGCTCCCGCGGCTCCCGCCGCAGGTCCCCGTCCGGGCGCCCCGCGTCCCGCCGGCCAGGCTCCGCGTCCCGGCGGTGCCCGTCCGGCCGGTGGTCCCGGCCAGGGTGGTCAGGGTCGCGGCGACCGTCCCGAGCGCGGCGACCGTCAGGGCGCCCCGCGTCCCGGCGGCCAGGCCCCGCGTCCCGGCGCTCGTCCGGCCGGCCCGCGTCCGGGCAACAACCCGTTCACCTCTGGTGGCTCCACCGGCATGGCGCGCCCGCAGGCGCCCCGTCCGGGCGGTGCCCCGCGTCCCGGTGGTGACCGTCCCGGCGGCGCTCCGCGTCCGCAGGGCGCGGGTCAGGACCGTGGTCCCCGTCCCCAGGGCGGTCCCGGCGGCGCTCCGCGCCCGCAGGGCGGTCCGGGCGGTGCCCGTCCGACTCCGGGCGGCATGCCTCGTCCGCAGGGCGGCGCTCCGCGTCCCGGCGGTGGCCCCGCCGGTAACCGTCCCAACCCCGGCATGATGCCGCAGCGTCCCGCTGCGGGCAGTCCGCGTCCCGGCGGTGGCCCCGGTGGCCGCGGTCCCGGTGGCGGCGGCGGTCGTCCCGGTGGTCCCGGTGGCGGCGGCGGTCGTCCGGGTGGCGGCGGCTCCGCCGGTCGTCCCGGTGGCGGCGGTGGCGGTTTCGCCGGTCGTCCGGCCGGTCCCGGCGGTGGCGGCGGTGGCGGTTTCGCCGGTCGTCCCGGTGGTCCCGGCGGTGGCGGCGGTGGCCGTCCCGGCTTCGGCGGTCGTCCGGGTGGTCCCGGTGGCCGTGGTGGCACGCAGGGTGCGTTCGGCCGTCCCGGCGGTCCGGCGCGTCGTGGTCGCAAGTCGAAGCGGCAGAGGCGCCAGGAGTACGAGGCCATGCAGGCCCCGTCGGTCGGCGGCGTGATGCTGCCTCGCGGCAACGGACAGTCCGTCCGCCTGTCGCGCGGTGCGTCCCTCACCGACTTCGCGGAGAAGATCGGCGCCAACCCGGCGTCGCTCGTCGGCGTGATGATGAACCTCGGCGAGATGGTCACTGCCACGCAGTCCGTCTCCGACGAGACGCTGAAGCTCCTCGCGGACGAGATGAACTTCGTCCTCGAGATCGTCAGCCCCGAGGAGGAGGACCGCGAGCTGCTCGAGTCCTTCGACATCGAGTTCGGCGAGGACGAGGGTGGCGAGGAGTTCCTCGTCGCGCGTCCGCCGGTCGTGACCGTCATGGGTCACGTCGACCACGGTAAGACCCGCCTTCTCGACACCATCCGCAAGACGAACGTCGTCGCGGGCGAGGCCGGCGGTATCACCCAGCACATCGGTGCGTACCAGGTCACGACTCAGGTCAACGACGAAGAGCGCAAGATCACCTTCATCGACACCCCGGGTCACGAGGCGTTCACCGCCATGCGTGCCCGTGGTGCGAAGTCGACCGACATCGCGATCCTCGTGGTGGCGGCCAACGACGGTGTGATGCCCCAGACGATCGAGGCGCTGAACCACGCCAAGGCGGCCGACGTGCCGATCGTGGTCGCGGTCAACAAGATCGACGTCGAGGGTGCCGACCCGACCAAGGTGCGCGGTCAGCTCACCGAGTTCGGTCTGGTGGCCGAGGAGTACGGCGGCGACACGATGTTCGTCGACATCTCCGCCAAGCAGGGCCTCAACATCGAGGAGCTGCTGGAGGCCGTGGTCCTGACCGCGGACGCCTCGCTCGACCTGCGGGCCAACCCGGAGCAGGACGCGCAGGGCATCGCGATCGAGTCCCACCTCGACCGTGGCCGCGGCGCCGTCTCGACGGTCCTGGTCCAGCGCGGCACGCTGCGCATCGGCGACACGATGGTCGTCGGCGACGCGTACGGCCGTGTCCGGGCGATGCTCGACGACAACGGCAACAACGTCGAGGAAGCGACTCCGTCGACTCCCGTCCTGGTCCTGGGTCTCACCAACGTCCCGGGCGCCGGCGACAACTTCCTGGTTGTCGACGAGGACCGCACGGCGCGTCAGATCGCCGAGAAGCGCGCGGCGCGTGAGCGCAACGCCAACTTCGCCCGCCGGGGTGTCCGGTTCTCCCTGGAGAACCTGGACGAGGCCCTCAAGGCCGGTCTGGTGCAGGAACTCAACCTCATCATCAAGGGCGACGCGTCCGGTTCGGTGGAGGCTCTCGAGTCCTCGCTGCTCCAGCTCGACGTCGGCGACGAGGTCGACATCCGTGTCCTGCACCGCGGTGTGGGTGCGGTCACCGAGTCGGACATCAACCTGGCGACCGGCTCCGACGCGATCGTCATCGGCTTCAACGTCCGCGCTGCGGGCCGCGCGGCGCAGATGGCGGAGCGCGAGGGCGTCGACGTCCGGTACTACTCGGTGATCTACCAGGCCATCGAGGAGATCGAGGCGGCCCTCAAGGGCATGCTCAAGCCGGAGTACGAGGAGGTCGAGCTCGGCACGGCGGAGATCCGCGAGGTCTTCAAGTCGTCCAAGCTGGGCAACATCGCCGGTGTCCTGGTCCGCTCGGGCGAGGTCAAGCGCAACACCAAGGCGCGCCTCGTCCGCGACGGCAAGGTCATCGCGGAGAACCTCAACATCTCCGGTCTGCGTCGCTTCAAGGACGACGTCACCGAGATCCGCGAAGGCTTCGAGGGTGGTATCAACCTCGGAAACTTCAACGACATCAAGGTCGACGACGTCATCGCGACGTACGAGATGCGCGAGAAGCCGCGGGCGTAACGCAGTGGCTCGAGCTGGCCGACGGTGATTACTCATCGTCGGCCAGCTTGCCGTTTAAAAGATCGCGCAGTTCCCCGCGCCCCTTTCAGGGACGCGGGGAACTGCGTGAACGGCCCTCGCCGGTGCGGGGGCGAAACTCCGTCGAGCGAGCCAGGGGTTCGTTGTACGGTTCTGATGTCCCTGCCAAGCGCATTGGCAGGCCATCTATCCCGTACCGGCGGGACATCCGGTTACACATGTATGTGGGGACGCTGTCCTTCGATCTGCTCCTCGGCGATGTGCACTCGCTCAAGGAGAAACGCTCTCTCGTCCGGCCGATCGTCGCTGAACTCCAGCGGAAGTACGCGGTGAGCGTGGCGGAGACGGACAACCAGGACCTTCATCGCAGGGCCGAGATCGGCCTGGCGGTGGTCTCCGGAGACACCGAGCACCTCACCGACGTACTGGACCGGTGCGAGCGGTTCGTCGCGGCGCGACCGGAGGTGGAGCTGCTGTCGGTACGGCGCAGACTTCATACAGACGAAGACTGACGGAACAAGCAAGGCGAAGAAGGAGACGGACCAGTGGCCGACAACGCGCGTGCCAAGAGGCTGGCGGACCTCATCCGAGAGGTGGTGGCCCAGAAGCTGCAGCGTGGGATCAAGGACCCGCGGCTCGGCACCCATGTCACCATCACGGACACCCGGGTCACCGGGGACCTCCGGGAGGCGACCGTCTTCTACACGGTCTACGGGGACGACGAGGAGCGCGCGGCCGCGGCCGCGGGCCTGGAGAGCGCCAAGGGCGTGCTCCGCTCGGCGGTCGGCGCGGCGGCGGGCGTGAAGTTCACACCGACGCTGACCTTCGTCGCGGACGCCCTGCCGGACACCGCCAAGACGATCGAGGACCTGCTCGACAAGGCGCGGGCCTCGGACGCGAAGGTGCGCGAGGTCTCGGCCGGTGCCACCTTCGCCGGTGACGCGGACCCGTACAAGAAGCCGGGCGAGGACGACGAGACGGACGGCGACGCCGCGGAATGACGCAGAAGACCAAGACGCCCGACGGGCTTGTCATCGTCGACAAGCCGTCGGGCTTCACTTCGCACGACGTGGTCGCCAAGATGCGCGGGATCGCCAGGACCCGCCGCGTCGGACATGCCGGCACCCTCGACCCCATGGCGACGGGCGTGCTCGTCCTCGGTGTCGAGAAGGCGACCAAGCTCCTCGGGCACCTCGCGCTCACCGAGAAGGAGTATCTGGGGACCATCCGGCTCGGCCAGGACACGCTGACGGACGACGCCGAGGGCGACATCACTTCGTCCACCGACGCCTCTCGGGTGACCCGGGAGGCCATCGACGCCGGGGTCGCCAAGCTCACCGGCCGGATCATGCAGGTGCCGTCCAAGGTCAGCGCCATCAAGATCGACGGGGTGCGCTCGTACAAGCGGGCACGCGAGGGAGAGGACTTCGAGATCCCGGCCCGCCCGGTGACGGTCTCCTCCTTCGCGGTGTACGACATCCGGGACGCCGTGGCCGAGGACGGCACGCCGGTGCTCGACCTGGTCGTCTCCGTGGTCTGCTCGTCCGGGACGTACATCCGGGCGCTCGCCCGGGACCTGGGCGCGGACCTGGGCGTCGGCGGTCACCTCACCGCTCTGCGCCGCACCCGCGTCGGCCCGTACAAGCTCGACTCCGCGCGGACCCTCGACCAGCTCCAGGAGGAGCTGACCGTGATGCCGATCGCCGAGGCCGCCGCGGCCGCGTTCCCGCGCTGGGACGTGGACGCCAAGCGGGCCCGGCTGCTGCTCAACGGCGTACGCCTGGAGATCCCCGAGGAGTACGCGGGGGCCGGCGCGGTGGCCGTGTTCGACGCCGAGGGCCGGTTCCTCGCGCTGGTGGAGGAAGAGAAGGGCAAGGCGAAGAGCCTCGCCGTGTTCGGCTGAGGACGAGGCTGAGGCTCAGGCCGAAGCCCCTTCATGCTCGGGCGCCTGCCCGTGGAGCGGCGGTCACGGGGTTTCGTGCCCGCCGCTCCACGGTCCCCCCTCGGTTCCCCCACCCAAGGGTGTATCCATCCGCCCTGCCCTATTCACCCCTTCGGGCAGGCGCTCGGAGTGAACCGAGGGAGCAGAAGGGGGCGCGTTTCTCGCGTGATCTGTCCCGCTGATCATTTGGCGCCTACCGTCGGAAGAAAGAGCACGGCGGGGAGGTTCGAGCATGGCGGGACGGGGCCCGCGGACCGGGCACGAGCAGACACCGGACGACGCCCGCCGCGCGCGGGACGAGATTCTGGTGCGCGTCTGCGACCTGGCCGGACGTCCGCGCGGCACGGGTTTCGTCGCCGACCACCACGGCACGGTGATCACCAGCCACGAGGCCGTCGACGGTCTGGCCCGCCTCGTGCTGCACGCGCCCGGCGACCGCAGCTGTGTGGTGACCGCGGACGCCGTGACCCCGCTCCCCGAAACCGATCTGGCGCTCGTACGCACCGAGGGCCTCGGCCTCGACCCGCTCCCCGTCACCGTGCGCGAGCGGGTCGAGACCGGCACGTATGTCCGCATCCCCGCGGGCGGCTGGCGCGAGGCCCGGGTGCTGGGCAGCACGACTGTGACGTACACGGCGACCGATCGCTGCCATCTCCTCGACGAGGCACTGGAGTTGGCGATCGGCACGGCCGGCGCGGACGCGCTCCGGCTGGGCGGCGGGGCGGCCGGGGGGCCGGTCCTCGACGCCGCGACCAGAGCGGTCGTCGGAGTGCTCGGCACCGCGCTGCACACCGAGCACCGGGCCGCGGGTTTCGCGGTCCTCCTGCGCACTCCCGGCGTCACGGGTCCGCTCGCCGAACTCCTCGACCGCAACGCCACCACCGTCCCCGCGTACGGGGCCGATCTCAATCCGGCAGGCGTACTCGAACTCACGGCGACCTCGGTGGGCTCGGACGGCCCCGGAGCCGCGACCTCCCCGGGCATCGACGGCGCGTCACCCGCCACCGTCGAACGGGCCGCCGTCGTAAGGGAGTTCGCGGCCTTCGAGAGCGGCCCGGCCGCCGTCCTCGGACTCGTCGGCCCACCCGGCAGCGGCCGTACGACGGAGCTCGCGGCGCTCGCCGCCCGCCGCGCCCGCAGCGCCGAGCCGGCCCCCACACTCTGGCTGCGCGGAGCCGACCTCCTCGCCACGGACACCTCCGTCGCCGACGCGGCCACCCGGGCGCTGGAGCGGGCGGGGCGGATCGTGGCGGCCCCGGAGGAGGGGGCGCACCGGGAGCCGGGGGTGCTGCCCCCCGGCGGGTACGACGGAGAGCTCGGCGACATCGGTCCCGACCGGCTGGCCCGGCTGGCAGGGGCCGTCGGACGGCCCCTGCTGCTCCTGCTCGACGGACCTGAGGAGATGCCGCCCGACCTCGCCCACCGCCTGCCCGAGTGGACCGCGGGCACGGCCGAGTGGCTGCGGGCGAGCGGGGCGCGGCTCGTCGTCGCCTGCCGCGCCGAGTACTGGGAGCAGGCGGGGACCCGGTTCCCGGCGGAGTCGCTGCACCGGGCCGACGCCGACCCGGAGCCGTCGCTTCCGCCCTGCGTCCGGCTGGGCGAGCTGACCGAGGAGGAGGCGCGGCGGCTGCGGTCGCGGGCCGGGATCCCCGCCGACGCGCTGGTGGCCGCCGACGCGCGGCATCCGCTGACGCTGCGGCTGCTGGCGGAGGTGAGCGCCGCACTGCCGGACCCGCCGCCCCGACCACTCGACCGGGACGAGGTCTTCGCCGCCCATCTGGACCTGATGTGCCTGCGCGTCGCGGTCCGGCTCGCGGCGGCGAACGGACTGCGCGGCACGGCCGTACGAAGGCTCGCAGCCCAGGTCTCCGGCCAGGTGCACGAGGCCGCGCGGCGCTGTCTTGGGCCCGGCCAGGGCCAGCTGGACCGCGTGTCCTTCGAGGCCGTCTTCCCCTGGGGCCCTGCCCCGGGGGGCCGCCCTGGGCGTATCTCCGGCTGGGCCTCCGCCGTCCTCACCGAGGGCCTCCTGATCCCCGCCGGGAGCGGCTACCGGTTCGCCCACGAGGAGCTCGCCGACTGGATCCAGGGCACCCACCTGGACCTGGATCCGGCCCTGCACGCCCTGGTCCACCGGCGCCGCGAAGCCTGGCGTTGCGAACGGGTACCGTCCCAGCGCACGCCCTTACGCCCATCCGCCCAGAGCCGATCCGTGCCCGTCCCGCGCCACCGCATCGGCCCTGTCGTGCAGGCCCTCCTCCTGCTGGCCCGGCACCAGGGCGCCGGTGCGCTGTCCCGCCACCTCGAAGACCTGGTCGAGGCCGTCGAGGACCTGCAGGCGGAGGAGTCCGCCCCGACCGAGGACGGTGGCCCGGCCGAGGACGGTGGCCCGGCCGGGGACGGCACCTGGTGGGCCACCCACCTCCTCGCCGACGTCCTGGTGCGCGTGCCCGACGCGACCCCGTACACCCGGGTGCTGAGGCTGCTCGCCGAGCGGATCGTGGCGTGGCGGACCGAAGGCCGGGGTGTGCCGGCGGAGTTCGGGCCCTCCTTCTGGGAGGCGCTGCCGTTGCCGGAGGCGGAGCGGTTCGACCTGCTCAGGCGCCTGGTCGTGGTGGACGGGGCGCCGCGACAGGCGGGCCCGGCCGCGGGGTCCCGCACCACCTCCGGCGCCCACCGCCGCCGTCCCCCGCAGGCCCCGCGCTACCTGGACGCCGTCGCCCGGCTCCTCGCCGCCGACCCCACCGCCGTACAGCCCCACCTCACCCCCTGGTTCGACGACGACCGGCCGCTGCCCGCGACGCCCCACGCGACCGTGGCGACCGCCGCGCAGGCCCTGCTGTACGCGCACCGGCGGCGCGCCCTGGACGACCTCGCGGAGGCCCTGGTCGACCGCGCCCACCGGCGCGGGGACGAGCTGCTGGCCGCGCTCGCCGAGGAGGAGCCCTCGGCCGTCTGCCGGGCGGTGGACCGGTGGGCGCACGACGAGCGCCCGGCCCGGCGGGTGGCGGCGATGGCGTACGGGCTGCGCGCCGCGCCGCATGTGCGCACCGAGGCCGACCGCGAGCTGCTGCGGTACGCGGCGCTGACCCTGCTCGCCCGCCCCGCCGACTGCACGCTGCACGGCGGCGCGCTCGCCCTGCTCGTACGGGACCCGTGGACGCGGGCCCGGTACCTGCCGCAGGCGCTGGAGCGCTTCGCCGCGGGCGATCCGCGGCTGCCCGCCAGTGCGCTGGTCGCGGCCCTGAACACGCATCCCGACCCGGTGCTCGAAGCCTTCCGGGTCCGGCTGCGACAGCCGGGCGCGGACACCTCGGAGGCGCTGCGCACGCTCGCCGACGTCACCACGCCCGCGCTCGCCCGCCGCGTTGGTGTGCTGGTCAGGGAGGTGGTGGAGCTGTGTCCCGAGGCCGCCACGCACGTGGCCGCGTATGTCGACCGGCGCCTCGAACACGGTTCCGCGGCACGATCCGTCCTCTTCCCGCTGGTCACCGGTCTGCTGGTCGGCTGCCCGGCTCCGGTGCGGGCGGCCCTCGCGGCCGTCCTGGCGGCGCCGGGCAGCCGGGAGTGCGGCCCGTTGCGGCGCGAGCTGCTGGACCTGCTGCTCGCACACGAGCAGGACCCTGCCGTTCTCGACACCCTGCTGCGGGCCGCCGCGGACGGCGCGGCCCGTCGGGGCGAGGAACCCACCCGGGAGCTGGTGTACCGCACGGGCCTGCTCCTCGTCCGCACCCCGGCCGGAGCCACCGGATTCGACCGCTGTCTGGTCGAGCTGGCCCGTCGGGTTCCCGGCTTCGCGACCCTGGTGGCGCGCTGGCTGACCACCTCTCCCGACGAGTGGGCCGGGGTGGTCGGCCCGAGCACCCGCCGCATGATCGAGAACCTCGCCGGGCCACGGGTTCCGGCCTGAACCGTGCGCGATGCGTCACACCCCGATGCCGATGCGAACCGAGCGCACTCGGCATGGCACCCTTAGAGCTGCGAATGAGGCAATCACGGACACGGGTTCGACAAGGAGCGGTCACAGTGCAGCGCTGGCGTGGCTTGGAGGACATCCCCGAGGACTGGGGGCGCAGCGTCGTCACCATCGGTTCCTACGACGGGGTGCACCGCGGACACCAGCTGATCATCAAGCATGCCGTGGACCGCGCCCGTGAGCTGGGCGTTCCCTCCGTCGTGGTGACCTTCGACCCGCACCCGAGCGAGGTCGTGCGCCCCGGCAGCCACCCCCCGCTGCTCGCCCCGCACCACCGGCGCGCCGAGCTGTGCGCCGATCTGGGTGTGGACGCGCTGCTCATCCTCCCCTTCACCACCGAGTTCTCGAAGCTGTCGCCCGCCGACTTCGTGGCCAAGGTGCTCGTCGACAAGCTGCACGCCAAGGCCGTCGTCGAGGGCCCGAACTTCCGTTTCGGCCACAAGGCGGCCGGCAATGTCGACTTCCTGCGCGAGCAGGGCAAGACGTACGACTTCGACGTCGAGGTGGTGGAGCTGTACGTGAGCGGTTCCGCCGGGGGCGGTCAGCCGTTCTCCTCGACCCTGACCCGGCGGCTGGTGGCCGAGGGCGATGTGGAGGGCGCGCGCGAGATCCTGGGCCGCCCGCACCGCGTCGAGGGGATCGTCGTCCGCGGCGCCCAGCGCGGCCGCGAGCTCGGCTTCCCCACGGCCAACGTCGAGACCCTCCCGCACACCGCGATCCCCGCCGACGGCGTCTACGCCGGCTGGCTGCACGTCGAGGGCGAGGCGATGCCCGCCGCGATCTCCGTCGGCACGAACCCGCAGTTCGACGGGACCGAGCGCACCGTCGAGGCGTACGCCATCGACCGCGTCGGCCTCGACCTGTACGGCCTGCACGTCGCCGTCGACTTCCTCGCCTACGTCCGCGGCATGGCCAAGTTCGAATCCATCGAGGCGCTGCTGGAAGCCATCGCCGACGATGTGAAGCGCTCGCGCGAGCTGATCGAGGCGTACGACGGGGAGTGACCCGTCGTACGGGACAGGGGCGCCGGTGCTCTCCAAGGCACCGGGCGCCCCTTTTCGCGTACTGAGCGTCCGTCTTTCACGTACTGAGCGTCCGTCCCCGCGCCGCCCGCTTCACGTATCGAGCCGTGCCCAGTGGCACGCCACCTGTGCCTCGCCGCTGCCGTTCAGTACCTCCAGGTCCTCGCCTCGGCACGCGTCCGCGACGCCCGCCCGTTCGGCCTCTCCGCTCGCCAGGATCTGGCAGCGCGCGTGGAAGCGGCAGCCGACGGGGATGCGGGAGGGGTCCGGGGGTTCGCCGGTGAGGACCACGGGGTCGCCCGGGGCCTCCGGGAGGACGGACAACAGGGCCTGCGTGTACGGGTGCCGGGGCGCGGTCAGGACCTTCTCCACCTCGCCGGTCTCCACGATCCGGCCCAGATACATCACCGCGACCCGGTCGGCGATGTTCCACGCGAGCCCCAGGTCGTGGGTCACCACCAGGGCGGACAGGCCGAGTTCGGTGCGCAGCCGCAGCAGCAGGGCGAGGATCTCGCCGCGTACCGACGCGTCGAGGGAGGCCACCGGCTCGTCGGCGACGATGAGTTCGGGCTCCAGGACCAGTGCGCCCGCGATGACGACGCGCTGACGCTGGCCGCCGGACAGCTCGTGCGGGTAACGCAGGAAGAAGCGCTCCGGCGGGCGCAGACCGGCCCGGGAGAGGGCTTCGGCGACCGCCGCCCGCTCGTCGCCGCCGTACTTGTGGATGCGCAGCCCCTCGGCCACCGCGTCGTACACCGTGTGCCGGGGGTTGAGCGAGCCGCTGGGATCCTGCAGGACCAGCTGCACACGCTTGCGATAGGCCTTGAGAGCGCGTGCGGAGTAGTCGAGCGGCGCCCCGTCGAAGGTGACGCGGCCGTCGGTCGGCGGGACCAGACCGAGCAGGGAGCGGGCCAGCGTCGTCTTGCCGCAGCCGGACTCGCCGACCAGGGCGACGATCTCCCCGGGGCGGATATCGAGGTCGACCCCGTCGACGGCACGCGCGCGGGCGGCGCCGTGACGTCCGGGGAAGGCGATGTGCAGGCCCTCGGCCCGGAGCAGGGGAGCCGCGGTGACGGGGGGCGAGGTCACAGGGGTGGTGGTCATGGGGCGCTGCTCCTGGCTTCTTCCGCCGGGGTGCCCGGCTCGTGGACGGTCACGCCGGCGTGCACACAGGCGGCCCACCGCCCCGCACCCGCCTCCCGCAGTGCCTGATCCTCGGTGGCGCAGCTGTCCAGGGCCACCGCACAGCGGGGATGGAACGTACAGCCGGACGGCAGCGCCGACGGGTCCGGTGGATCGCCCGGCAGCCCGCGCGGCGCGAACCGCGAGGCGGCGTCGCCGATGCGCGGGAACGCCGCCGACAGCGCCTGGCCGTACGGGTGCCGGGCCGCCTCGTACACCTGCCGGGCCGGGCCCTCCTCGACGACACGGCCCGCGTACATCACCGCGAGCCGGTCGCAGGTGTCGGCGAGCACGGCGAGGTCGTGGCTGATCATGATCAGGCCCAACTCCTGCTCGGCGACGAGCTGTTCGATCAGGCGCAGGATCTGGGCCTGGATCATCACGTCGAGGGCCGTGGTCGGTTCGTCGGCGATGACGAGCCGGGGGTCGCAGGCCAGGGCCATGGCGATCATGACGCGTTGGCGCTGCCCGCCGGACAGCTCGTGCGGGTAGGCGTTCGCGCGGGCGGCGGGCAGACCCACGTGTTCCAGCAGCTCGCCGGTCTTCTTCTTCGCGCCCGTCGGGGTCGCCTTCTTGTGGAGCAGGATCGGCTCGGCGATCTGGTCGCCGATGCGGTGCACGGCGTTGAGGGAGTGCATCGCGCCCTGGAAGACGATCGAGGCGCCCGCCCAGCGGACCGCCCGCACCCGGCCCCACTTCATGGTCAGTACGTCCTCGCCGTCGAGCAGGATCTCCCCGCTCGTATGGGTGCCCGTGGGCAGCAGCCGCAGCAGCGCGAGCGCCAGCGTGGACTTGCCACAGCCGGACTCGCCCGCGATACCGAGCTTCTGGCCCGCGTCGAGGGAGAGGTCCACGCCGCGCACGGCGGCCGCGCCGCCCGCGTACGTCACCTCGAGGTTCCTGACCTCCAGCAGACGCCGCTTCGCCGGAGTGCTCATCGGGTCACCCCCAGCTTGGGGTTGAGGACCGACTCGACCGCGCGTCCGCACAGCGTGAACGCCAGCGCCACCAGCGCGATCGCGATCCCCGGCGGCACCAGGTACCACCACTTGCCCGCGCTGACCGCGCCCGCCTCCCGCGCGTCCTGGAGCAGTCCGCCCCAGGACACGACCGTCGGATCACCGAGGCCGAGGAAGGCGAGGGTCGCCTCGGCGAGGATCGCGGAGGAGATGATCAGGGTGGTCTGCGCCAGCACCAGCGGCATCACATTGGGCAGCACGTGCCGGGACATGATGTGCCAGTGCCCGCCGCCGAGCGCCTTCGCCCGCTCGATGTAGGGCCGTGACTCCACGGCGAGGGTCTGCGCCCGCACCAGCCGGGCCGTCGTCGGCCAGGTGGTGACGCCGATCGCCAGGATGATCGTGCCGATCGAACGCGACATCACGGTCATCAGCGCGATCGCGAGCACCAGCGTCGGCATCACCAGGAACCAGTCCGTGATCCGCATGATCACGGTCGCGTACCAGCCGCGGAAATGGCCCGCGGTGATCCCGATGAGCGCGCCGATCGCGACGGAGAGCACGGCCGCGAGCAGCCCGACGAGCAGTGAGACCCGGGCACCCCACACCACGAGCCCGAGCAGATTGCGCCCGAACTGGTCGGTGCCGAGCGGGAATCGGGCGCTGGGGCTCTCCATCGGGCCGCCCGGCGCGTCGGTCACGCTCTGCACGTCGGAGCCGACGGTCAGCGGCGCGGAAAGGGCGATCAGGGCGAAGAGGGAGAGGGCGGCCAGTCCGAAGACGCCCGCCCGGTGGGTGCGGTACTGCCGCCAGAAGCGGACGGCGGAGTGGCGGCGCCGCTGCCAGGCGAGGGTGCGCGGGCCGACTGCGGCCACCTGCGGGGTTGCTTCGGTTGTCATCGGCCCGTCCGACTCGGTCGTGGTCATCGGCCCACCCGTGGGTCCAGCAGCGGATAGATCAGATCGGCCAGGGTGTTCATCACGATCACCGCCGAGGCGAAGACGAAGAACAGCCCCTGGACCAGTGGCAGATCGGGCACGCTCAGCGCCTGGTAGAAGAGCCCGCCCAGGCCCGGCCAGGAGAAGACGGTCTCGACGAGGATCACTCCCGCGACCGTCCGGCCGAGGTTGATGAAGATGAGGGTGACGGTCGGCAGCAGCGCGTTCGGCACGGCATGCCGACGGCGGACGAGATCGTCCCGAAGGCCCTTCGCGCGCGCCGTCGTCAGATAGTCGCTGCCCATCTCGTCGAGCAGCGCCGAGCGTGTGACCAGCAGGGTCTGCCCGTACTCGACGGCGACCAGCGTCACCACCGGCAGGATCAGATGGTGGGCGACATCGAGGACGTACGTGAAGCCCTCCTTGCCCCCCGACTCCATGCCGCCGGTCGGGAACAGGCCCGGGATCGGCCCCATGCCCACCGAGAAGACGATGATGAGCAGCAGACCGAGCCAGAAGGACGGGATCGAGTACAGCGTCAGGGCCAGACCGGTGTTGAGGCGGTCGCTCCTGCCGCCGTTGCGCCAGGCGGAGCGGGTGCCGAGGAAGATGCCGAGCGCGGTGTACAGGACGAACGCCGTGCCGGTGAGCAGGAGGGTGTTCGGCAGCGCTTCGGAGATCTTGTCGATGACGGGGGCCCGGAACTGGTACGAGGTGCCCAGGTCGCCGGTGAGGGCCTTGCCGCAGTAGTCGGTGAACTGCTGCCACAGCGGCAGGTCGAGCCCGAACTCCTCGCGGTAGTGGGCGAGTTGCCCGGCGGAGACCTGACGGCCGCCCGTCATGTACTTCACCGGATCGCCGGGGATGAGCCGGAAGAGGAAGAAGCTGGTGACGAGGACGGCCAGCAGCGAGACGGCCGCGCCGCCCAACTTGCCCGCCACATACCGCAGATACGCGGTGGTGGTGCGCGCCCGTGGTCCGCGGACCGACGGCCCGGCCTGGGCCGGACCGTCGGTCGCCTCGACCAGCGAGGGTGTTGCCTCAGCGGTCATGAACTACTCATTCGCTCGTACGTTCATGGGGTCCCCGTGGGTGTCGGGCGACGGGATACGGGGACGGCGGACGGGGAGGTCTACTCGCGGTCCTCGGCCGTGGCGCGGCGTCGCATCGCGAAGAACGCCCCGACGCCCACGAGAACGACGACGCCCGCGACGATGCCGATGATGACGCCCGTCGAGCTCGAACCGTCGGAGGACGCACCGGAGGCGTCGGCCGGAACCGCCGACCACCAGCTCCAGTAACCGTCCTGGCCGTAGATGTTGCCCGCGGCCTTCGGCATCGTCTCGATCGACTTGATCTGGTCGGTGCGGTAGGCCTCGACCGCGTTCGGGTACGCCATGACGTTCATGTACCCGGTGTCGTAGAGCCGCGACTCCATCTGCTTGACGATGTCCGCCCGCTTGGCGGTGTCGTACTCGGCCAGCTGCTGGTCGTACAGCTCGTCGTACTTCTTGTCGCAGATGAAGTTGTCCGTCGCGCCCGTGTCCTTGGGGGTGGCGGGCAGCGCCCCGCAGGTGTGGATGGACAGCACGAAGTCCGGGTCCGGGTTGACGGACCAGCCGTCGAAGGCCAGGTCGTACGTGCCGGCCAGCCAGGGGTCGGTCACGTTGTCGAGGCAGTTGAGAGTGACGCCGATGCCGAGCTTGCCGAACCACTCCTTCACGTACTGCCCGACCGCCTTGTCGTTCGGGTCGGTGGCGTGGCAGAGGATCCGGTAATTGATCGGCTTGCCGTTCTTCTCGACGCGCTTGCCGTCGGCGTTCTTCTTGTAGCCCGCCGCGTCGAGGAGCTGGGCCGCCTTGGCCGGGTCGTACACGAGCTCCTGGCTCGCCGACGGCTTCCAGTAGTACGTGGAGAAGCGCGGCGGGATGTATCCCTCGCCCTCGACGGCGTGGCCCTGGAAGACCTTGTCGATGATGGTCTTCCGGTCGATCGCCATGAAGAGCGCCTGGCGCACCTTCTGGTTCAGCAGCGACTCGGCGCCGTCACCGAAGTGCTTGCCGTCCTTGGACTGGGCGCCGGGGTTGGTGGCGAGGGCGTAGAAGCGACGGCCCGGAGCGTCGTTGACCTTGATGTTCGGCTCGCCCTTGAGGGACGCCGCCTGGGCGGGGGTCAGCGCGGGGGAGCCCGCGACGAAGGAGACCTCGCCCTTGCGCAGGGCGGCCACCGCGGCGTCCTGGTCCTTGAAGTACTTGAAGACCAGCTCGTCGAACTTGGGGGCGCCGCGCCAGAAGGTCTTGTTCGGCTTCAGCCGTGCATAGCTGTCGGGCTTGTAGTCGGTCAGGACGAACGGCCCGTTGCCGACGATCGGGAAGCTCTGGTCGTTGTTGAACTTCGAGAAGTCCTTGACCTTCTCCCAGATGTGCTGGGGGACGATCGGCACATCGAGCGCGCCCATCGTGGCCTGCGGCTTCTTCAGCTCGATGACGAGCTGGGTGGGGCTCGGGGCGGTGACCTTCCTGAAGTTGGTGACGAAACTGCCGTTGGCGGTGGCCGCGCCCTGGTCCGTCATCATCTTGTTGAACGTCCATGCCGCGTCCGCGGCGGTGGCCTGCCGGCCGTCCGACCACTTGGAGTTCGAGCGGATCGTGTAGGTCCAGGTGAGCTTGTCGGCGGACGGCTCCCACTTGGTGGCAAGGCCCGGGACGGTGTGGTTGTCCGCGGGGTCGTAGTTGGTCAGGTACTCGTACATGAGCCGGTGGATGCTCGTACTGAGCAGGCGTGAGGCCAGGAAGGGGCTCAGCGAGTCGACGCTCTGCGCGACCGCGACGGTGAGGACCTTCTTGCCCTCCTCGGCCTGCCGGCTCCCCTTGGCCTGGGCCTGTTGAGGGGCCGGGTTGAGCGGGGTCGCGAGACCGGCGGTGACGGTGAGCGCGGCGGCGGCTGCGGCGGCGAGGAGCCGGGGGCGCAGACGTCCTCTGTTGGGCTGATCGTGTCTGTTCATGGGTCGGTGACCTCGCGTCATCGCTCGCACAGGGATGGCTGGTTGACCTACTGGATCAGGGTGATCGGGGGACGCCGGCGGGATTGATGTGTGTGTCTATCAGCGGCGGTCTCGGCGCGTCAACGGCGCGTGAACCCCGTGTGGCCTGCGGAAATAACGAGTTGGCGCGGATTTTTCGCTCATTGGTTCAGACCGGTGAAGCCCTCCTGGCCAGGGGGTGACGCCCTGTTTCGTGCCTGGACACGCGAAGGCCCGCACCCTGGGGGCAGGGCGCGGGCCTCGGCGAGAAACGGTGCCCCTGAAGGGCCCGATCGGGTTATTGATGTCCGGTTGTCGACGTCCGGCGTCGATGTCCGGTTACTGCTGTGGGGGTGCGGGCGGGGGAGGGGTCTGAGGGGGCTGGCCCTGGTACGGCGGATAGGGCTGACCCGGCTGCCCCATCTGACCCGGCTGACCGGGCTGGCCCGGGTGGAACTGCTGGCCCGGCTGCGGAGGCTGGGGAGGCCCCGGATGGTGCTGGCCGGGCTGCGGGGGCCCGGCATACGGCCGGCCCGGCTGCTGGGGATGGGGCTGCTGCCCCGGCATCGGTGCTCCTGGCACGCCCTGGCCCTGCGGGTAGAGGTACTGACCCGGCATCGGCGGGGCGGCCACCGGCGGCGGGTTGCCGTCGTTCGTCCACAGCCCGTGCGACTGCTGGTGCCGCACGATGTCCTCGGCGACCATCGCGGACAGGTTGAAGTACGCCTCCCGCACCTTGGGCCGCATCATGTCGAGGTCGACCTCGGCGCCCGCGGCCAGATGCTCGTCGAACGGCACGACCACGACACCGCGGCAGCGCGTCTCGAAGTGGCTGACAATGTCCTCCACCTTGATCATCTTGCCGGTCTCGCGCACCCCGGAGATGACGGTGAGGGACCGCGAGACCAGATCCGCGTACCCGTGCGCCGAC
The DNA here is from genome assembly GCF_044763085.1 of Streptomyces sp. NPDC096311. Taxonomy (NCBI): domain Bacteria; kingdom Bacillati; phylum Actinomycetota; class Actinomycetes; order Kitasatosporales; family Streptomycetaceae; genus Streptomyces; species Streptomyces sp. NPDC096311. Next base: position 27,511 of record NZ_JBIWFN010000009.1, on the reverse strand, counting down.
AGCCAGTCCAGTGTCGTACTGGCACTGCTGGCACCGTCGACGGACGGCGTGGAGATGATGATGAGCTGGTCGGCGAGGTCGAGCACCCCGCGCATGGCGCTGTACAGCAGACCGGTGCCCGAGTCGGTCAGGATGATCGGGTACTGCTTGCCCAGCACGTCGATCGCGCGCCGGTAGTCCTCGTCGTTGAAGGTCGTGGAGACGGCCGGGTCGACGTCGTTGGCGATGATCTCCAGACCGGAGGCGGCCTGTGAGGTGAACCGCCTGATGTCCATGTACGAGTTCAGGTACGGGATCGCCTGCACGAGGTCGCGGATGGTGGCCCCGGTCTCGCGGCGCACCCGGCGCCCGAGCGTGCCCGCGTCCGGGTTGGCGTCGATCGCCAGGATCTTGTCCTGTCGCTCGGTGGCCAGCGTGGAGCCGAGCGCGGTGGTGGTCGTCGTCTTGCCGACACCGCCCTTGAGGCTGATGACGGCGATCCGGTAGCACGACAGCACCGGCGTCCGGATCAGCTCCAACTTCCGCTGCCGCTCGGCCTCTTCCTTCTTCCCGCCGAACTTGAACCGCGAGGAGCCGCCGGAGGGGCGACCGCTCTTGGCCTTCTGCTTCTTGTTGTTGAGCAGCCGGTCGGAGGACAACTCCACCGCGGCCGTGTACCCGAGCGGGGCGGCGGCCGGGTTGGTGGGCTGACGCTGGTCGTGCTGGATGGGCTGCGGCCAAGCCGCGCCGGTACGGGGGTCCACCGGCGGCTGGGGCTGCGCCTGCTGCGCGTCCGGCTGCGGTCCCGGGTGGGGCTGCTGCGGGAAGCCGTAGCCGCCCTCCTGGGGAGCGTGGGGAGCCGGAGGCTGGGGGAAGCCGTAGCCCGACTGCGGGCCGGGGGCCTGCGGCGCGGGGGGCTGGGGCGCGTTGGCCTGCGGTGGGGCCGGCTGGGGAGCGGGCGCGCCCGTCTGCGGGAAGCCGTAGCCGCTCTGCTGCGGTCCCGGCTGGGACGGGATGGGGGCGCTCGGCTGCGGGAACCCGTAACCGGTCGGCGGGGCCGGGGGGTTGGGCGTGACGGGAGCCGGAATCCCGGGGTGCGGGAAGCCGTAACCGTCCTGCGGTGCGGGCGGCGCGGGTACGGGAGCGTGGGCGACCGGAGGGGCCACGGGGCCCGGCGCGGGCGGCGTGCCCTGCGGATGCCACGCGGCGGGCGCGGGTTGCGGAGCCTGCGGCTGGAACGGCGGCTGCGGCTGGGCGACCGGCTGCTGCGGCGGGACCGTCGGCTGGGCGGGCGGCGGCCCTGGGTAGGGCTGCTGCTGGGGCTGCTGATGGGGAAAGCCGTAGCCACCCTGCTGGGGCGGCAGGGGCGGCTGTCGCTGCGCGGCGGTCGGCTGCGGCGGGATGGTCGGCTGTCCCTGCGCGGCCGAGGGCTGCGGCGGGACGGGTACCTGGCCCTGGGCGGGCGCCGGTTGCGGCTGCTGAGGGGGCCCGGGCTGCGATGGCACGACCGGCTGGGGGGAGGGCCACTGGGCTGCCGGGGCCGGGGCTGCGGGCTGGTAGGCGGGCGGCAGCGGCGGTAGTCCGCCCTGCGGCATCGGCGGGGGAGCCCAGGCGGGAGCGGCCGTCTGCGCGTCCTGCGGTACGTCGGTCCCGGCGTCCGGCGAGGTGTCCGGCGCGATGTTCTGGGGCCAGTCGTCGAAGTCATCGGCTTCTTGCGCCGCCGCGTCCTGGGACACGGGGGCGTCGGGAGCCGTCGCGGCGGCAACGGGCCGCTCTCCCTCCGCGTCGGCGGCATCCTCGGCGCTCTCGACGTCGCTGGCAGGGGTACCCGCGGGCTCCTCGAAACCACCATCGGCTGCGGCTGCGGCTGCGGCTGTGGCGTCCTCGGAGTCGTCGTCGCCCGCGTCGGCCGGAACCTGCGACGCCTCGACCTCGCCGTGCGGGCCGTCTTCACCACCGGTCGGGTCCGTCACGTCGGCCCCGACGTCCGCGGGCTCCTGTCCGTGTCCCGCGGCGGAGTGGGCGGCGTCGGTGGCGTCGCCCGCAGTCGCGGCGCCGGTGCCGTCGTGCTCGCTCGTGCCCGCGTTCGCGTCTTCCGCCGGCGAGGGCGCTTCCGCGCCCGCCGCGGCCTCACCGGAGGCCTCGGCGGACTGCTGCTCCCCGGCCGGCACGGCGGGTGCGCTCAGCTCGAAGTCACCGCCGGTCTTGTCCTCGCCGTCCGGTCCGTCACCGACCGGCGCGCCCTCGGCGACAGCGGCGTCCCCGGCCGGGCCTGTGGATGTTTCCTCGGCGGCTCGGGCCGCGGCCTCCCGCTCCGCGAACTCACGCTTGAGCGCGGCGGCGGAGAACCGCATGGTCGCGCCGCTCTCGATGTCACCGTTCCCGGGACCCGCCTCGTCGGCCGGTACGGTCGGCGGAACGTGCGCGGCCGGGTCGAACGACACCGGCGGAGCGGACGGCGCGGGGGGAGCCGGGGGAGGTGGGGTCGGCGAGGCCTGGGCCGAATGGCCCGACGCGTTCTGCGTGTACCAGGCGGGCGGCGCGTAGTCGATGGTGAACTCGCCCGTCGCCTCGACGGCGGACTCCGCGTCGGACTGGTCATCGCCGGGTGTGGCCCAGCCCCCGCGGATCCCGTCCCGATCGCTGTTCACAATTCCTCCTGGTGTGGTCAAGCACCCTCAATGCCGTGCTGGCGCGACCGTTCGCTTCGCGTCCGTCTTCGCGTCTCTTCGTGCGAAGCGCGGGCGGGTCCGTCGACGGGTGGGTCGAGGGATACGGGTCGCGCCCGGTCCCAGCCTAATCACCACGAGCGCCACGACGGCAGGCCCGTCCGCCCCTCCGCACGGGTCCGCTCCGTCACACCGTGCCCAGAAGCGGAGTACGCACGCGTCAAGGGAGTTAACAAACCGGGCAATCGTGGTGAACAAGCTGGGCGCGACAAGGGGGAAATCATTCCCAAAGGTCGAATTACGGACCGATGTTGAGTCGGCGATGCCCGAGGACGCTCGGTCAGTCCATCCTGCGCGGCGTACCGAACAATCCGGTCTCGGCGTCCGTGGGCTGAGTCATCACGTACTGCCGGTCGCGGTCGGCGCACCAGAGCGTGACCCCGTCGGCGAGCGTGGGCAGTGAGTCCACATCGCCTCGGGGCAGCGTCAACGCCCGCCCGATTTCGGCGGCTTCGTCCGGCGAGACACGCTGCACGCCGACGAGCCGCGCCTGCCGCAGCAACCGGGGAGCCACCGGGCTGAGATACGGCAGCAGCGTCAGCACCGACTGCCAGGGGCCGGAGACCACACGCCCGCGCGGTGGCCGCATCCCGCAGTCACGCACCACCAGCACCGGGTTGCCGGCCGAGGAGCCCTGCGGCGGTACCCGCCCCACGTCGTGCACGCTCATGCCGTTCTGCCCGCCGCCCATGGCGTGCACCATCTGCATCCAGGCCGGCGCGCGCCCCGTCTCCACGGCCACGCGCGCCCCGGTGGCCGCCGCTCGCAGCGCGAGCACCTGCGCGGTCCAGAGACCGCCGATCAGGACGACGTCGTACGCCGTCGGCCGGTTGAGGCCCAGCACGGCGGGCTGCCCCTCGGCGTCCACCCCGATGACGACCCCGTCGTCCCCGATGGGCAGCGCGAGCGAGTCGATCTGCTCCACGGACAGCGAGTGCCGTCCGTGCCGAGGCCCGAGCAGCCCGAACCCGCTGCGCAGACGCCCACGCCCCGGCTCCGGGACCGGGCCGGGGGAGCCGGCCGATCCGGCGCCCGAAGCTCCACGAGCTCCCGGATCCCCCGAAGCGCCGTACGGGCCCGAGGCCCCGAACCCACCCGGATTCCCGTTCCCGTACGCCCCCGAGGCGGTGGCTCCACCTGTGGTCATGGCCATCAGCGAACACCCCCGAGAGGCAGCGTGGCGAGCACACCGGGCAGCTGCTCGCGATCGAGCCGGGCCAGCCCCGTGCCGGCCTGGCGGGCGGCGTGCTCCAACGAGCGGCGCGCCGCGACCAGTTCGTCGTCGCTGCGGCCGGTCACGCGCATGTGCCCGCACAGCGACACCTCTTGGCGCTCTCCGCGCCGCAGCGTCAGGCTGAAGGTGGTGGCCAGTGCGGGCACGGCCGTGAGCAGCGCGACGAGTTGGGGCAGGGAGGGCCCGCCGCCACCGCCCAGTTGGGGCCAGCGCCGCACCCAGTACGTCGTGTGTCTGCGGTTGTCGCAGCGCCAGCTGCGGCCGGACTCCTCGGTCCGCCGCGCGGGCAGGTCGGTGCGTCCCGCCTCGGCCGTCACCAGAGGGTTGGCACACGCCGAGGTCGCCACCGCGGCCGTCAACTCCTCCTCATTGAGCACCGTGGTACGAAAACCCGCCCCCGTGAGCCGACTTGCGAGGTGGTCCGCGGCGCGCACGACGCACTTCTGCGCGCCGACGAGTCCACCCCCGCGTGCGGCCACCGCCTCCGGGCACAGCTCCGGATCGAGCTTCAACGCGATCCAGGTGATGCGCACGGCGGGTGCACCGGTCTGCTCCTGGAGCGGCGCGTAGTTGCTGACGGCCACGGACTGCTGTGGCAGGTGCAGCGCGGGCGCGGGCTGCGTGTGCAGCACGATCTGCGCCGACTCCAGATGGATGTCGTCCACGTCCAGCGTGTCCCGCACCAGCCTCAGGGGGAGCGGCTGCCGGCTCCGCTCGGCGCGCAGCGCGGTCGCGTCGGCCTCCACCTGAAGGACGGCGGTCACGAACGTACCGTCCCCGATCACGCCGACGGGCCGTCGGTCCCGTGCGCTGTACGCGGAGGTCCGCAGGCCCGGATCGCACTCCACGGCCGGGGCGAGACCGGGCTCCGTCCCGGGCGGTATCGGCGTACTCGCGGCGCGGCGCTGCCGCGCCCGCAACGCCCGTGCCGTGGCGAGCCATTCGGGCAACGAGCGGCCCCGGCGTCGCACGAAGGCGAGGAGGACGAGTGCGACCGCGACGACAGCGGCCGGCATCAGCGCGAACGGACCGACGATCCACCCGACGAGCAGCGCGGCGGCGGCGATTTCCAACAGAACGATCCGTTGCAACCGGAACGACCCCGACTGCCCGGGACGCACCTTGAGATGCAGCGCCCCCGTCTGTCCCTGCGCCCGCGCGGGCGGCGCGGACCGCTGCGACCGGGGTGCCGAGGAGCCCTGCTCCCGCGACCGGTCACGCGACCGGAACCGCGTTCCGGAAGCCATCACTGCATCCCCCCGTTTTCCTCACAACTCATGGGAACAACGCCACCACACAGGGCCCTTGAAGGCCCCGATACCCTACCCGCTCCACAAGACCGATCCCTTACCAGGCATAGTAGGGGGCCGGTCTGACAACGGAGGGCGGGGGACGGTGTACCCCCCAGCGTCGCCAGGCGATACACGGGGAGAAACAGGCACACATGGCATCTCGGCGGGACCAGCTCAACGCCTACACCTTCGCGAAGCGGCGCATGCTCGCGTCCTTCGTCCAGTCGTCTCCCGACGGTTCGGAGGAAGGGGCGCCGCGCCCGTTGCGTGCCGTGCTGCCGGGCACTCTCGTCGGCGTGATCATCATGGCCGCGTTCGGGGCGTGGGGGATGTTCAAACCGACCGCGCCGCAAGGCTGGAACGCCGTCGGCGAGAAGGTGATCATCGCCAGCAAGTCCACCACCCGTTACGTGGTCCTCAAGACCGACGGCAAGGTCCAACTGCACCCGGTCCTCAACATGGCGTCCGCGAAGCTCCTGCTCAAGACGGGCAAGGGTGACGTCGTCACCGTCGACGAGTCCATCCTCGACAGGGGCACCATCCCGCGCGGGGTCACCATCGGCATCCCCTACGCCCCCGACCGGCTTCCCGCCGCGTCCGAGGCGGGCTCCGCGAAGCGCTGGGCCGTCTGCGAACGCCCGAGCGCGGGCGGCAGGTCCATCCAGAAGGCCGCGTTCGTCCTGGCCGCACGCGACATGGGCAAGACCGAAGGCAGCAAGCAGAAGCTGGGGGGCGGCGAACTGCTGTACGTCGCGGGCCCGGACAAGACCCGCTACATCGTCGACGCGAGCGGAACGTCGTACGAGGTCGACAAGAACGACGAGTTGCTGCTGCGCACGCTGGTCGGCTCCGGCCGCGAACCACAGCGGGTGTCCAAGGAGTGGCTGGAGACCCTGCACCCGGGCGACCCCATCACCTTCCCGAAGGTCGAGGGGCAGATCGGCACCGCCGCCGGTGTCCAGGGCAGCCTGTCCGCCGAAGCGAACAAGGTCGGCATGGTGCTCAAGGCGCCCAACGGCGCGACCGAGCAGTACTACCTCGTCGAGCAGGGCAAGGTGGCTCCTGTCTCGGACTTCACCGCCAAGCTGCTTCTGAACAGCAGCGACCTGGTCGGCCTCGGCCAGGCCGGCACGGCTCTCGACGTCAGCGCCGGAGCCTTCGTGCCCAGTACGGCCGGGTTCGCCGCGGACCACACCTGGCCGAGCCGCATGCCCGTTCCCGTCAACGAGGCGGACGCGTCGGACGGGCACCGCAACACCGTCTGCAACGTCCTGCGCGACGTCGACAAGGGCAAGGGCGGGACGACGCTCAGCACTTGGGCGGGGACGGATTTCCCGGCCACCCTCCCGACCGGGTCCTCCAGCGCGTACGTCACGCCTGGCTCCGGGCAGCTCTACCGCCAGTTCCAGGGCGAGGAGACCTCGGCGGGCGGTGTCTTCCTGGTCACCGACACCGGACTGCGCTATGCGATGCAGTCCAACGACGACAGCGCCTCGAACGACGCGGGCATCGGCACCACGGCCAAGGAGCGCAAGCAACTCGAGCAGGAGGCCCATCTGGCCCAGATCAGCCTGGGCTACTCCGACGTGGACCCGGCGCCCATCCCTGCCGCCTGGTCCAAGTTCCTGCCCACGGGCCCCCGTCTGTCGACTTCGGCGGCACGCCAGCCGCAGGGCTCGTAAGGGGGGCCATGTCGTACGCACCGGCCGCAAGGCCTCTTCGTACCGCGGTCGTCATGGCCGCGACGCTGCTCGCTTCCACTGCCGGCGTCGCCCTCGCACCGCTCGCGGCGGCGGACACCTCCACGGACCAGTGCACCTTCCCGAACAAGAAGTACGCGGGCCGCCCTTGGGCGCTGCAACGTGTCCTGCTGGACGAGCTGTGGAGCCAGTCAAAAGGCAAGGGCGTACGGGTGGCTGTGATCGACACGGGTGTGGATGTGAAGAACCCGCAGCTCACTCACGCCGTGGACACGGCGGCCGGTCTCAACCTCCTCCCGAAGAAACTGAAGGACGACAACGGAGACCCGATCGCACGCGGCAAGGAGAACGGCACGACGGACACCGTCGGCCATGGCACGCGCGTGGCGGGCATCATCGCGGCCCGGCCCCTGTCCGGCACCGGATTCGTGGGCCTGGCTCCCGAGTCGACGATCATCCCCATCCAGCAGAACGACGCCGAGGGCCACGGCACGGCGGAAACGCTCGCCACGGCCATCCGGGACGCGATCCGGGCCAAGGCCAACGTCATCAACATCTCCCAGGACACCTCGAACGCGGTGAAACCGGCCCCGGACCTGAAACGGGCGGTGGACGAGGCGCTGGCCGCCGGCATCGTGGTCGTGGCCTCGGCGGGCAACGACGGCCTGGGCGGCAACGACAAGGACACCTATCCGGCCTCGTACCCCGGCGTCCTGGCGGTCGCCGCCTCGGACCGCAACAACGAACGCGCCTCCTTCTCGCAGTCCGGCGACTTCGTGGACGTGGCGGCCCCCGGCGTGGACATGATCTCCACCGTCCCCGACGGCGGCCACTGCTCCGACAACGGGACCAGCTTCTCGGCCCCGTACGTCGCCGGAGTCGCCGCTCTGATCAAGGCGAAGCACCACGACTGGACCCAACAGCAGATCGTGGCCCAGATCGAACAGACCGCCGAACGCTCGGTGGCGGGCCATGACCGTCTGGTCGGCTGGGGAGTGGTCGACCCGGTCCGCGCCCTGACGGAGGACGACCATCCCATCGAGTCCCCCGACCCTCACGAGGGCCTCTCGAAGGCCGAGGCCCCGACCCCGGCAAAACTGCAACTGGGCGAAACGCCGGACGAACGGAACGCTCGACTGGCTACGTATGTGGCTGTGGGGGCGGCGGTTTTGCTGGCGGGGCTCAGCGGGACGGCGGTGGCGGTGCGGGACGCGCGGCGGAGGAAGCGGCGGGTGGCGGGGGCGGAGTGACGGCCCGGCACATGGCTGTTCTCCACATCTCCGTTGCCTGGTCGCTGACTTGACAGACATGTATCGCGGTCATCGAAAGGACCTTTCCGCGTGAGCTTCGGCCCACCTCCTTCCATGTACACACAGTCCGCTCTGACAGCGGACGGCATGCAAAAGAAGCGCCGCCTGAAACTGTTCGGTGGCGTGGCAGCCCTCCTGATCGTCGCGCTGTGCGTGGGCAGTTGGCTCCTCTGGCACGACGACGACTCGGCCGTGGCAGCCGCCAAGCAGGCGGTCCCCGCGGAACAAGGTCCCCTGGACATCAGGGAGACGGTCGAGAAGCGACCCGCGAAGGTAGCTGGACGCATGGCCTTCAGGTTCTCCGCCGACGACATGCAGGCCGGCGAGTCGTACGCGATGCCGGGCATGTGGGCGACGGACAAGATCCTTGCCAAAGGCATCAACAGAACCCTCGTGGGTTTCAAGATCGGTGCGGATGCCCGCGCGGGCGACGAGGTCTGGAGCATCAGGTTCGCCGGACCGATCTGCGGCACGACGCGTCATGTGACTGCGGGGGACCGCACGGCGGTCCTCTTCCGGTCCGGTACCGGCAGCGACGCGGTGTGCGACCGTGTGGCCTTCGTCGGCCTCGACACGGGCAAGAAGCTCTGGGAGGCCCGGTTCTCCACGCAGCAGACCGCCTCCGCGGACGTCACTCCGAGTGTGACCATGTCGCGAGCGACGGTGGCCGTGGCGTGGGGCGGAGGCACGGGGGCGTACGACATGAACCAGGGGAAGAGCCTCTGGACGAACACCCCCGCTGATGGGTGCAGGGACAGGGGACTGGCAGGCGGGCGCGCCCTGCTCGTCCGGACCGACTGCTTCGACGCGAAGACCACCACCACCACCTATCGGATCCGGAAGGTCGACCCCCGTACAGGCAAGGTGAGTTGGACGTACCAGGTCGCCAAGGGCGTCAAGGACGTCAACCTGGTGTCCGCCGAACCCGCCGTCCTCGCCGTGGCGGCCGGCGACGTCGAGATCACCGACCTGATCTCCCTCGACGAACAGGGCAAGTACCGCGCCACGATTCGCGTCGAAGGTGGCCACTACGTCGCCAAGTGTGTCGATGAAGTGGACTACGGGGCGGTGGACGACTGCCCGTCGATGGTGGTCGGAGACGGCCAGGTCTTCCTGATGAGCAGGGAGGACCCCGATGGAACCATCGTGAACAACTCCAACTGGATCATCGGATTCGATCTGGCGACGGGGAAGACGGTCAAGAAGTTCGAGTCGGGCAAGGACCAACTGCTGTATCCCCTGCGGATGAGCGGCGATCAGCTCCTCGCCCTCCGCGAGAGCAGCGATCACATCGCGCCCATGGCGCTCGTCAGCCTGAACCCGCGGACCGGCAAGGAGACCCCGTACCTCTACTTCGATCTGCCCTCCGAAGCCTGGACGCTCACAGACCAGGAACTGAACGACATCGTCGTGCAGAACGGGCGGATCTTCTTCGGCGCGAAGCAGGCGAACGGGCCGGCCAATGCCAAGGAGAAGGTCTGGGAGTGGCTGGTCCTCGGGGTGGGGAGCGCGGGATAGGTCGTCAGGCGGCAGCCGTCTCTTGTGAGTTCGCAATGGCTACACAGCAACGCCGAATGAGTAGGAGTACTCAGGTCCGTCGCGCTGTGGGCCACGTAGTGTCGAGTGGCGGCACGGGCCCAGGCGAGCGCGAGGGCGCGGTGAAGAAGCGGTGAAGCTTCGCTGGGCGGTAGCACAGCTGTTGCATATAGCAGTTGGGGCCGTCATAGGAAGCGACTAGAGTGATGTCGTTGCGGATATGAACGCTTGAGGGGTGCAGTCGCCCGGAGCGGGCGACAAAACGGGGAGGGAAGGCGTCATGCTTCCTGCGGACATGACAGGTGGGGCGTCGCCCGGCACAGCTGCGGACCTGAAGGTCGGCGCCGGCGTGCTGATGACGTTCAAGCAGCGCATCGACAAGCTCTTGTCCGAGTTCGAGGACTCGGCGGGCAGCGCTTCCAAGGTGGGTGCGCACCGCGTCTCGCGGACCTCCCTCAGTGGGCACGGCACCCCTTTCCATGAGGCGGACGCCCTGTTCGCTCAGTACGAGCAGGTTCACGAGCACATAACGCAGCTCTCCAAGACGCTGGGTCTCCAGATCGAGGCCATGGGCATCGCGACGCAGGGCGCGCAGAACGGTTTCGACAACCTCGACGATGACCAGCGACGCCGTTTCTGGGAGATCCAGGTCGAGACCGACCGCCTGTACAGCGAAGCCCGGCAGGAGAAGTCCGGCGAGGGTGAGAAGAAGCTGAGCGACGCCAAGAAGTCCACGAAGGGACTCCAGTAGTGAGCGGGGACGACAAGGCGCCGAAGGAGCTCACTGACCAGCAGCGCGTCGACGCTCAGGTCGGCCAGGTCGACGCGGTGTCCGGGGTGTCGAACGTGATGCACGACGCGTTCGGATTCAGGCGCGTCCGCCTGCTGACGTACGGGAAGGTCACGGACTTCGAGGACCACAAGCTCAACGCCATGATCGACCTGGTCCATCAGGCGAACCCCGCCGATCTGGAGCATGCCGGCGAGACGTTGGCGAAGGCGAGCAAGGCGATCAGCGACGCCGCCGTGGAGCTCAGGCGTCACCTCAAGCACGCGGGTGAGGACTGGCAGGGCGTGGCCGGCGAGGCGTTCCAGAAGTGGGGAGAGAAGCTCGCCACGCACACCGAGGGCCTGGCCACGTACGCCGATGGCGCCGGGGTGCAGGTCACGGCTGCCGCGACGGGGCTCGCATCCGTGCGCAGCTCCCTGCCGCCCCGGGACTCCCGCCCTGCCCTCGACCAGAAGAAGCCGGGGCAGCTTCCGGTACTCCAGCAGTTCGAAGGCAACAAGCAGTATGCCGAGGCGGTCCAGGTCGAGAAGGACCGGCAAGAGGCGATCAACCAGATGAATCGCCTCGCCTCCTTTTACTCGGTGTCCGGGTCCCAACTGGCGAACCTGGAGAAGCAGGCCCCGCCGGCTTTTGAGGCGATGCCGGATGTGGGCATGCCGCCGGCGTACGAGGCACCGAGCGGAGGTACCCATGGTTCCACGCATCACTCCAACCTGAGCTCAGTCCACCCAACGGTTGCCGTTGCGAGCGAAGCCAGCCATGCGTCCCACAGCGATTCCGGGAACGGCCGTCTTCCCTCTACGCATCCGGCCGTGGACACGAACGTCGATCTGCATCGCCCCCCCACTGTCGGTACGGAGATCAACAGCGTGGGTACGCTGCCGCCGGAAACCACGAAGCCGGCGCCCACGTTCCCCCCTTCCACGGCAACGGGACCTGGCGCACCCTCTGGGGGAACGCTCCCCCCCTTGGGGACGGGCGCGGTACCTCCTGCCTTCGGAGGGCCGGTCGGGCGCGCTGTCGGACTTGGTGGAGGAGCGGGCGGCAGGACACCGGGATCGGCTCAAGGGCGGGTCACCGCCTCTGAGGGAACCACTGCCGGAGGCCGCACGGGACGCGGTCCCGCGGGACCGATGGGCCGCGCTTCGGCGGTTGGCCAGCAGGCTGCCCGTGGGCCCGCGTCCGCGACGGGCAGGTCATCCATGGCGCGCGGCGTCACCGGTGGCATGCCCAGAAACGCGGGCACGACGAGTTCACGGACCGGCGGTGGGCCTGGCGGGCGAGTCGGCGGCGTGCCCGGTCAGCCTGCGGCACGGACCGGCCCGGGAGCCACGGGTGCTGCGCGTACGGGTGGCGTGGTCGGTGGCAGGCCCGCTTCTGAAGCCGGCCCGCGTGCGACGGGTGCCAGGGTTCCGCGTGGCACGGTCATCGGTGGCGAGGGTGCGACCGGCGCTCGTGCGACGGGTGAAAAGCCGGGGCAGCGCGGGGTGATCGGTGCGAAGAGCCCGGTGCCGGGCACGGGGCAGGGACAGTCTCAGCGCCGCTCTCCAGGTAATGCGGACGGTGTGGTCGGTGCGCCCGCGGGGCGGCCCGGCGCCAGGGGCAACGGAGCCGTGTCTGGCGGCTCTGGTCTGGTGTCCGGCTCTGCGGAGGCCCACAGCCCCGATCGTGCCGCCGGCGGGAGAACGCAGCGTCAACAGCGCCCTGCCGAGGACAAGAAGCGTGCGCGTGATGATGCGCGCCGGGGCGATACGCCGTCGGCGACCGACTGACCGAAACGACCGAGGACGTACACAAGCATGAAGTCAGGGACTGGCGTACGCCGTTCGCGCGCCGCGCTGTGGGCGAGGCATGCCCGGAGACATGTGACCACCGTGGGCGCGACGCTCGGTACTTTGGCCGTCATGTCTGTTGGGCTGGCCCCTGCCTCGTCTGCCGACGACATCCAGTCACAGCAGTGGTACTTGGACGCGATGAACGCCCAGGGGCTGTGGAAAGTCAGCACAGGCAAGGGTATTTCGGTCGCGGTGGTCGACACGGGCGTGAACCCGGACACGCATTCCTTGAAGGGCCAGGTGCTACCTGGAGTCGACGCCACGGGAACCACAGGTGACGAAACGGACGACTACGCCGGCCATGGCACGTCGATGGCCGAGCTGATCGCGGGGACCGGCCGTGGTGGCGGGCTCAAGGGAGTGGCACCCGGAGCCAAGATCATCCCCATCCGCACGGTGCTCCTCGGAATCGGCAAGAAGGGTGAGGAGCAGGGCGATACCTCAGCGAAGGCCATCCGAGCCGCTGCCGACTCCGACGCAAAGATCATCAATATGTCGTTCGGTACGTATTCCGAGGACGAGGGTGAACTTGAAGCCGTGCAGTACGCGCAGAGCAAGGGGAAGCTGCTCATTGCCGCTGTGGGTAACGCTGCCGATATCGCCAAGAACTACATCGGCTATCCCGCCAAATACCCCGGCGTGGTCGGAGTCTCGGCGATCAACGAAAACGGCGAGGTAGCCAAGTTCTCGCAGGATGGCGCGTATGTGGATCTGGCCTCGCCTGGCGTCGACGTACCGACCTGGTGTGACAAGGCCTTGAAGTCCTACTGCGCGCAGAGCAATGGCACCAGTCAAGCAGCCGCCATCACCTCCGGCGCCGCCGCTCTCATCTGGGCCGCCCACCCCAAGTGGACTGCCAACCAGGTCCTCCGCGTGATGATCGACACCGCCGGCCGGGACTGGCCGAAGAGCACCCCGAGCCGGTACCTCGGCTATGGAACGATCCGGCCGGCGCAGGTTCTCCTGAAGGGCAAGGGAGATCCCGGACCCGCCGACGTCGATCCCGTCAGCAACAAGAAGACACCCGGCGTCTCCGCAGGCACCGGTACCTCGCCCTCCGCATCAACCTCGTCACAGCCCCCGAAATCCAGTTCAGGTGGCCTGACTTCAGCGGCAGGATCAAGCTCGACGTCGTCCGGCGACAACACGCTGTGGGTGGTTCTCGGAGCAGCGGCGGCGGTGGTGGTGATCGGAGGCGGCGGCTTCGCCGTGTTCCGTGCGCGCCGCGGCAATTGAGGGCTCCCTGCACGGTTCGACCAATTTTCAGGCCAGGTTCCGCTTCCCACCTTGTGGCGATGCGTAACTCGGCAAGTTGCAATGACAGTCCAGGAAGGGAAGCTCAGTCATGGCAGACGGTCAGCGGCTATCAGACGCCCAAGTAGTCAAGCTCGAAAAGGACATCCTTATCAAGTTCGAGTCGATCAAGGGGCAGGTTCACCGCCTTCAGGGCACCATCGACAGCCTTGAGTCCGGGCAGTGGAAGGGCATCGGTGCCGGTGCCTTCAACACCAAGCAGTACGAGATCAACACGTCCCTGGTGCGGATCGGCAACGTCCTCACCAAGTTCCTGGAGGCGATGACCGCCACCCGGAAGATCAAGGACGGTACGGAGGACGAAGTCCGTTCGGCCGTGCAGAGCATCAACGTGTTTGACGGTGCCCCGAAGTCGAGCCTCAGCGGGTTCTGAGTCCGACTTGTCCGAGCTCGCAGGTCGGGCTCGGTGAGACGACATCACGAATGAAATGGAGTAGGCATGGCCGGCAACAGCCACGATGAACTCGTAGTCAAGTACGGGGCCCTTGACGCCGCGGCCACCGAAATCGGTAACCAGGCCAAGCAGCTTGAGCAGGACCTGGAAGAGATCAAGAAGATGGTCGCCAGCGTGGCGTCGGGCTGGGAAGGCGAAGCCCACAACATGTACAAGCAGCAGCAGGCCGTGTGGGACAAGGAAGCGCGCGACATCCACCAGGCTCTGGTGGCCATCGCGCAGGTGGTCGGCCGCGCCGGCGGCGACTACCACGGCGGCGACAAGAAGGCCGCCAGCTACTACCTGTAGGACAGGTCGATACGGGTCGACAGGGTGGGCACGCACGGGAGGTGCCCACCCTGTTGTGCGTCCTCACCCCTATCGGAGCTCATATCAGACGCACTTGTTCTTCTCCTGGATCTGCTTGGTGTAGTCGACGATCAGACGCTTCATCGTGGCGGCGTCATCGAGATCGGGCGCGAACACCTGCATGACGGTGAACAAATACTGATCCGGATGGGTCGAATCACTGCAGCCTTCGGCTTTACCGACCGCACCGGTTCCTGAGTAAAGATACCTTTTGTCGTCCGTCACGGTCCCGGGGGTGACCTCTGCATGCACGGCAGCAACGTCCATGAGGGTGCCCTCTTTCTCCCACCACAACTGACCCGCGATCATGGCGACTTTGCCATCGACGCTGATCTTGCACCGCTCGGTTCCACCGTTGGGCGACTCTTGTTGCGTGGAAATTTTCTTTCCAGGCGGCAAGAAGGGCGATACCAGGTCGGATTTCACGGAGACGCCGCACAGGGATTTTGGCAGCGCATACTCCCGCACCTCTTCTGTCGAGCAGCCGGACAGCGCGATTCCCATGGCGACGGCCGTCGCCAGGAAAGCGACTCTCCTGGGTGCCGGTGAGAATCGGAGACGAGAGTACTTCAAGGTCGCATGCCTCTCTGGACAGGGTGAATGTTGCTCGAGGTCCGAGACGGATGTCTGACGGCTCGACGGCTCGACGTCAGACATCCGTCTTGAGGTCCGGTGCCATGGCGATGACATTCGTCCCGGACGCGTTGAATCCGCGTTGCGCGCCATCGCGCGCCCATTCCCCGACGTCCGGGAGATCGGACCGGTTGTTGTTCTTCGCCGCGGCCTCGGCGGCCTTCTCGGTGTACTTGCTGTTGCTGTCCAGGCCGGACTCCCAGTGCTCGCCCATCACAGGGCCGGCATCGTCCTTGGCCTTCCCCTCGGCGTCCTTGAAGAGTTCCTCCAGGACCATGCTCGTCGCGGTGCCCGCGATTCCGCCGGCCGCCGCCCCTCCGGCGGGGCTGGTGATGAAGGTCGTACCGACGCCGGTGATGGTGCCGACGGTTCCGGAGATCGCGTTCTTCCACTGAGCCACCGAGTGCTCGTAGGCCTTGTCCTTCTCATCGGCCTCACCCGCGACGACTTCCGCGCGGCCTTGTGCAAGGGTTCCCGAGACTTCACCGGACCCCTTCGCGATCTGCTCGACCACGAATTGCGGGTCTTTGGCGTAGCGCTGGTCCTCGGGGAGATCGGGATTCAAGTGATATTCCATCAGGTTGGCCATGTAGGCCTTCTGGCCCACTTCGACCGCTGCGTACCCTTCGGGATTCTGTCCGACGGTGAACAGGAACCGTGTCACGTCCCGGTGATTGAACTCGGCCTCGGAGCCCGCGATCGGGAAGAGTCGATCGGTGTCGTCGTCTCCGTCATCGGTCATGGCTCGGTTGAGGTCCGGAAGGTACTCCGACGCGATCTGCCCGATGCTGTCGCCCATGAACCCATGCTTGGTGACGCGCTCGTTGTCGTCGGAAATGGAGGCGACGAGGCTCTCCATCAGCTTTGTCTGCTCCGGGTTGTGGGAAGGGGTGTCGAGCGTCGGCAGCTCACCCGCCGGATGCCCCGTGGTCGCGGCTTCCAGAGCCAGCGCCAGGTTGTTCCGGCCCGTGTTGCTGGCATCGCCCTTGTCGTCCTGGTCCTGCGGCCAGTCACGCTCCTCGAAGAGGTAGTCGAAGTTGGACAGGGCCTTCTTGTGGTCCTCGTCCTTGCCGATGAACTGGTCGTTGAAGAACTCGGTGGCCGCGTCGGGGCTGTTCGACAGTGCTTTCAGATAGCCGGTCATCGGGTCGTAGCCGCCGTCGGTCCCCGTACGGTTGAGGTCCGGGT
The DNA here is from genome assembly GCF_044763085.1 of Streptomyces sp. NPDC096311. NCBI lineage: Bacteria > Bacillati > Actinomycetota > Actinomycetes > Kitasatosporales > Streptomycetaceae > Streptomyces > Streptomyces sp. NPDC096311. Next base: position 11,169 of record NZ_JBIWFN010000009.1, on the reverse strand, counting down.
CGAAGCCCATCTGCTGCCAGGCGACGTGCTGACCGTTCTGCGTCAGCTTCCGCTCCGTGTCCATCAGTTTCTTGCCGTAGTCGCCAAGAAACTGGTCGTCGTAGTCGCCCCAGCGCATGAAATTGCTCATGACCTGGACGCCGAACGGGAACCCACCACCCCTGCCGACGGGCTTGTCGCCGAGGTCCACCATCTGGCGCTTCCACTCCGTCATGGCCGCGGTGTCGCTCTGGGTGGCGGTGGCGAGGGTGAGGCCGATGTGCTGCTGCAGATCGTCGAGTTGCTCGCGCCTCGCACGGTACAGCTCAGGGTTCGTGGTCGGCTCGGTGAGCTTCGTCCAGAACTCGAGCGTCCCCTTGGCGCCGAGTCTGGTGGCGAAGCGCTCCGCGAACAGGTCGTCGTTCGCGTACTTCTTCAGGCCGGCATTGAGCCTGTCGAACTCCTCGACGGTGAGGTCCTTCGGATCCTTCCGTGCCAGCTTGGCGAGTTCATCGGCTTCCTTGACGGCGTCAGCCGCCGAGTCCCGGTCCGCATAGCTGGAGTCGGAGAAGCCGAGCCGGCTCTGGTCGACGAGGGCCTGCAGCACCGTATTGGCCGAGTTGTCGCTCTCCGTCGCGGCATTGAGGATCTTCTGGACCTCGTCCCGCAGGGCGGTGACATCACTCGCGTCGTGTTCGGGAACGGTCGTCCCCTTCGCGGCCCGGTCCGGGTGGATGTTCATCGTGACCGTGAATGCGCCACCCGTGGTGGACACCACCGTCAAGTTCTTCTTCAGGCCTCGGTCTATGGCCGCGTTGAGCTTCTTCCGATAGTCCTTCAGCTCGCCGAGCGTGTCCCTCAGGATGTTGCGGATGGATGTCGCCTGGGTGTGGGCATCCGCGAACTCGCCGGACGTCTTGCCGATGAACTCCTTGGAGACGGTGGCGTTGACGCCCGCCCAGTTAGCCTTGTTGGCCGCGCCCCTGAGGCCCTTGTCGGCGGACTCCTTCAGGTCGTCGAGGTCACGGATCATCGTCGTCCAGTCCTCCACGGCGTCGTCGAGGAGTGCGAAGTCGGCGAATCGAAGGGCTTCGAGGTCCATCAGTTCTTGTCCTTCTTCTCACCCGAGTCGCCGTACACCGGGTTCTTCTTGCCGGGGTCACCCACACGCTCGTCGAAGCCTGCGTCCAGCACGTCGATGCTGCTCATCTGCCGCCGGATGTAGTGGTCGTCGCCCGCGTGCAGCTTCTTGGTGACCTGCATGTGGTTCGAGATGTGCGCGCACGCGTCCCTGAGGGACGACAGCTGTTCGTCCCAGCGGGTCGACACGTGCTGGAGTCCGCCACCCAGCGCGAAGCCTTGTGTGGAGAGGTTTCCGGCCGCCTTGTCGCTGCTGGGGACCGCCCTGCGTCCCTTGCTCCACAGGTCGTTGTACAGCGTGAACGCGTGGTCGCCGATCTTCGCCAGATCACCCTCGCGCACTGTGAGATCGCCGTACTGACTGGGATCCGCGGTGTTGCCCCCGCCGCCCGCGCCGGGCTCCACCTGGTTCAGCTGCATCTGTGCCGACTGGCGTTCCGCCGCCTGTGACTTCAGCTGTTCCCACTCGTCCCACGCCATGCCTTTGGATCACTTCCCCGTGTCCCCGTGAAGCCCGTCCTCCGGACGGGACCGCTACCTCGAATCCGTCGAACTACAAACTGGCCGGATCCGTGAGCTTGAGTCAAGGAAGTCTAAATAGCTCACCATGATCTCCACAACATGGCGCATGTCTCTGGAGGGCGACGGTGACCGGGCTCATGCCCTTCGCTTGTGCGCTGCGGGCTTCTGCCGGGTCGGCCGGGACGAAGTCGACGCGGGGCAGTCGAGGGCGTCGCTCGACCCCGCTCCGGACGGGTTGACGACGTCCGGAGGCCAACGCGTACCGCGTGGTGTTACTGGCAGCCCTGCTTCTCCATGGCCTTCGGGAAATAAGAACGGAGGAAGGAGCGGAGGGCATCGCGCCGTTCCGAAACCTTCTCAGGAACGTTCTTCTGCAGCTGAACCAGCACGGCGAACTTTTGCTGCTTTCCCTTGTAGGTGCAGTCGGCGACCGCCATTGCTCCACGGTCGGCGATCACGGCGTCGTCGCCGATGTCGGCAGCGGCGGGACTCCCCAGGCGTACGAGTGCCCGATCCTGGACCTTGATGGGATCGGTGTCGCCGGCAACGACATCTCCCGAAAGATAGACGACCAGCTTCTGGTCCACCAGCAGACGGCACCGTGGACTCTCCGGGCCGGCGTCGTACGACTTCTCGGTGAGTTTCTTCCCGTTCGGAAGGAGGGGAGACAGAGAGTCGGAGTCGACGGTCACACCGCATGCCTTGTCCGGGACCGCGTAGTCGCGAGACTCCGAACAAGCTGTCGCCGTCAGAAGGATCACGCTCGCAGCAGCAACAGCGGCGGAGACACTTCGCGTACAGCGCTGAGATCCTCCCGTACGCAGCGCGGTACGTACCGCCGTACGCACCGCGGGCCGACCCGGAAGCGGAGAAGTACCGTTGTTCACTGATCACCTGCCAGTCCCTGAGCACGGCCATTGCCGTCGAAGGCGGCGCCGTTGATCTCGGATGTAATCGTGTACCTGTTGTTGCCGTGGTTCGGGTTGGCGTCCATCCACAGGTCGGCCAGCTTCTGCAGTTGGTTCTCCCGCGCGGTGAAGACTTCGCCGTTCTGCCGGGCGGTCTCCTCGTTGATGCGTGCTTGCTCGTCCAATTGCCATTGGTAGGCGAGGGCGTCGACGCCTCGCTGCGCGGCATCACCGACCACCGGGATGAAGTTCGCGGCACCACCGAAGCCGTGATACAGCCACTTGGCGTCCCATGAAGGGTCGTGCTTGTCCGTCTTCAGCGCCTGATAGCGGGCCTCTTCGAGGAAGCCGACGGTGTGGCCTGCCCGGAGCAGCGTTTCCTTCGGGTCGCTCGGATGGTCCGTGTAGATGTCGCGCACCATCTCCCGGTTCAGGCCGTCGTTGAGTATTCCGTAGGCGTTCTGATCGCGTGACACCTGCTTCGTCACTTCCAACAACTGATGGCGATCGAGCTGTCTCGGGTCGCCGTGATCATCCGCGAGGGAACTTGCGGTGTGATTGACCTCGTCGCCATAGTTCACCAGCACTTTGGCCATGTCATCGCGCATCTCGGGAGCGAAGTCGTCGCCCACACCCGAGATGATCTGCAGAGAGCGATCGAGGACGTGCCGGTTCTCGGCCGTGTGCTCCACGGGAACGGCGTGGGGGTCGTTGGGATTGACGCCCGTGGCCGCGGCGACGAGAGCATTCCCTGTCGCGTCACGCGACTGGTTTGCATCGTCGCTGTTCAGGGGGGTGTCGTCGAAGGTGGGGCGATCCTTGAGGACCCACTCGGCGTTGTCCTGGGGATCAGTGCTGTTGAAGAAGTCGGTGGCAGCGTCGGGGCTGTTCGAGAGAGCTGTCATGAATCCGGTCATCGGATCCCGGCCGAACTCGTCGCCCATGAAGTTCATCTTGGGCATGGCAGGTCCGCCCACGCCACCGTTCCAGTAGTGGTCCGGCAGCTTCATCTTCTTCTCGGTCGACACCAGGGCGTCACCGTACTTGTTCAAGAACGCGTCGTTGTAATCCCCGACTCGCATGAGGTTGCTCATCAGCTGGAAACCGTAGACCCGTGTTCCACGGGTCTTGATGGGATCGTCACCCAGCTGGACCATGTCGTTCTCCCAGTTCCGCATCGCGGGGGAATCCGACTGTGTCGCTCCTGCGAGAGTGAGGCTGAGATTCTTTTGGAAGTCGCCGAGTTGATCGAGGCGTGCCCGCTGCAGATCGCCGCCGTCCGAGGGATCGGAGAGGTCGGCCCAGAAATCCAATGTCCCCTTCGGGCCGAGGGTGGTGGCGAACTTCTCCTGAAAGAGCGGGTCGTTCTTGTAGCCGGCGAGATTCCGGTTGAGTTCATCAAACTCCTGGGGAGACATCGAATCTCCCTTGTTCTTGATGAGATTCGCGTACTTCTCGGCGTCCTCCAGGGCCTTGGTCGCCGAATCCCGGTCACCGTACGAGGCGCCGGAGAACCCGTACTCGGCTTGCTCGACGATTGCGCGAAGCGCCTCCGACGCGGTCTCGTCGCTGTGCGTGGCTCTGCCGAGAATGCGCTGGACGTCATCGCGCAGCTCGGTCACATCCTGTTCGCTGTGATCAGGGACCGTGGTTCCCTTGGCCGCACGATCGGGATGGATGTTCATCGTGACGGTGAAGGAGCCGTTGCCGGTGTCCATCACCGTGAGGTTCTTCTTGAGCCCGCGCGATATCGCCTCGTTGAGTTGCTCGTGGTAGCTGACGAGCTCCTCGTGAGTGTCCTTGAGGATGTTACGGATGGTGCTGGCCTCGGTGTGGGCGTCAGTGAACTCGCCCGCCGTCTTGGTGATGAACTCGCGCGAGACAGTGGCGTTCACGCCGACCCAATTGGCCTTGTCCGCCAGGCCTTTGAGTCCTTCACGGGCGTTCTTCTCAAGGGTCTCCAGGTTCCCCACAACCCGAGTCCAGTCATCTATGGCAGTACCGAGCGACGCGAAGTTCCCACAACGGAGCGTATCCAGATCCATCAGTGCCCCTTCCCACCGTCGAAGCCCTTGTCGAGAGTGGAGATGCTGCTGACCTGGCCGGCGATGTAGTACTCGTCGCCCTGATGGGCCTTCTTCGTGAAGTCCATATGGTTGGAGATATGGGCACACGCGTCGAGGAGCGACGTCAGTTGTTCTTCCCAGCGGCTCTGCACGCGGTCGACTGCCCCACCCAGTGTGAAGCCCTGGGTCTTGAGATCCGACGCCGCTGTCTGGCTGCTGGACCAGGCGTCACGCCCATACCGGCCCAAGTCTTCCCACAGCTTGAATGCCCGGTCGCCGATCGCGGCGAGATCCTTTTGGTCAACGGTCAGATCACCTTGCGGGGTGCTGCCACCGCCACCGTCGGCCGGCAACTGATTGAGTTGCATGCGCGCGGATTGCTTGTGCGCTGCCTGGTTCTTCAGCTGCTCCCATTCGTCCCAAGCCACGTCTGAATCCTCCCCGTTGTTCCCGTGAGCGCGGCCGTCGGACCGACGGCCGCCGGGCTACTTCAACGTACCAATGGAGCAGATCTGTCGCGTCAGAGCTGTCGAGTGCGAAGACTTTCGCGTGTGCTTCATCAGTACTCCACACTCATCAACCCGGTCTGAACCAAGGGCTTTCCCCGCCTACGAGAGACAAAGACGCCCCGCCCCGCGGGCATCGCCCGAGGCCGCACTCCGCCCAGGATGTCTCCCTCGCCCGGATCACCGGCGAGCACCACACCCTGCGCACCCAGTTCCCTCATCCGCTGCATGAACGGCTCGTACGCGGCGCGCCCCGCACCGGCGGTCGACCGGGCGATGATGAACCGCACGCCCACATCCCGTGCGAACGGGAGCAGTTCCGTCAGACCGCCCAGCGGGTTCCCGCTCGACGTGGACACGAGGTCGTAGTCGTCGACCACGACGTACACCGTCGGGCCGCGCCACCAGCTCCGCTCCCGCAGCTGCTGTGCGGTCACGTCTGCCGTGGGTGTCCGGCGTTGCATCAGCTCCGCCAGCGCGCTCATGTGGTGGTCCATGGCATTGGACATGGGGATGTACTCGGCGAGGTGCGTGGACGGGGTGACGTCCAGCAGTGAGCGCCGGTTGTCGACCACGAACAGCTTGCAGTCGTCGCCCGAGTACCGCTCGGTCAGCTGCTTGATCAGCAGGCGCAGCAGGTTCGACTTGCCCGACTCGCTCTCTCCGAAAACGAGGAAGAACGGGTCCTGCTCGAAGTCGACGAAGACGGGTTCGAGGTTGTCCTCGTCGAGGGCGAAGGCCACGCCGCGCTGCGGGGAGTGGTCACCCGGAGGCAGCTGCAGCGCCGGGAACTCGCGGGGCAGCAGCCGGACTTCGGGGGCGCCGGGCGCCTGCCAGTGGCGGGACACCTCCGTCGCCAGCGCCGCTGTCGCGTCGGCGAGGTCCGTGTCCGACGTCAGACCGTCGATGCGCGGAACGGCACCCATGAAGTGCAGCTTCCCCGGCGCCTGGCCGCGGCCGGGCACGCCCGTGGGGACGTTCACGGCCACCTTGCGGTCCAGCTCCGAGTCCATCGTGTCGCCGAGGCGCAGCTCCAGGCGGTTCATCAGGTGGTCCTTGAGGTTCGCCCGGACCTCCATCGACCTGGACGCGGTCAGGACGAGGTGGATGCCGTAGCCGAGACCCCGTGCGGCGATGTCCAGGACGACGCCCTCCACGGCCTCGTAGTCCGCGCGGAAGTTCCCCCAGCCGTCGATGACCAGGAAGACATCACCCCACGGCTGGTCGGTCAGGGAGATCTGGCCGCGCGCCCGCTTCGTGCGGAACTCGGCGATCGACGAGATGCCGGAGGAGCGGAAGTACTCCTCGCGGCGCGTCATGACGCCGTACACCTCGGCGACCGTACGCCGCACCTTCTCCGGGTCGAGGCGCGAGGCCACCCCGCCGACGTGCGGCAGTCCGGCCACGGCCGACATGCCGCCACCGCCGAAGTCGAGGCCGTAGAACTGCACCTCGTGCGGGGTGTGGGTGAGGGCGAACGAGGCGATCAGGCTGCGCAGCAGCGTCGACTTGCCGGACTGCGGACCGCCGACGATCTGCATATGGCCGGCCGCGCCCGAGAAGTCGACCCACAGCGGGTCGCGGCGCTGCTCGTACGGCTTGTCGACGAGACCGACGGGCACGACGAGCCGTCCCGCCCCCTCGTAGCCGGGCTGAGTGAGCCCGCGCCCCTGCACCGCGGCCAGTCCCGGGAGCAGCCCGTCCAGTGACGGCGGGCTGTCCAGCGGCGGCAGCCACACCTGGTGGGCCGCCGGCCCCTGCGCCTCCAGACGGCGCACGATCACATCGAGCACCGTGTCGGCCAGGGCGTCGTCCGTCTCCGACGTCTCCTCACGCTGCTGGGGCACGGCGGCGTACCGCACCGGCACCTCCGCCGCGGTGAACAGCACCGGCCGCCGGTCCACCGGCAGCGCGCCACCGAGCGCGGACCGGGTCGGACCCGTGCGGTACACCCCGGAGACGTACGCCGCCTTGAAACGCACCATCTCGTCCGTGCCGAACTTCAGGAAGCCGGAACCGGGCACGTTCGGCAGTTCGTAGGCGTCGGGGACGCCCAGCGCCGCACGCGACTCGGCGGCGGAGAACGTCCGCAGGCCGATCCGGTACGAGAGGTACGTCTCCAGACCGCGGAGGCGGCCCTCCTCCAAGCGCTGCGAGGCCAGCAGCAGATGCACGCCCAGCGAACGGCCGATGCGGCCGATCTGCACGAACATCTCGATGAAGTCCGGCTTGGCGGTCAGCAGCTCGCTGAACTCGTCGATCACCAGGACGAGGGACGGGATCGGCTGGAGCGGCGCCCCGGCCGCCCGCGCCTTCTCGTAGTCGTGGATGTTCGCGTAGTTGCCCGCGTCGCGCAGCATCTCCTGGCGGCGGTTGAGCTCACCGCGGATGGAGTCGCCCATGCGGTCGACCAGCGTCAGGTCGTCCGCCAGGTTGGTGATGACGGCGGCCACGTGCGGCATCTGCGCCATCCCGGCGAAGGTGGCACCACCCTTGAAGTCCGCGAGGACGAAGTTCAGCGTCTCCGACGAGTGCGTCACCGCCAGACCCAGCACCAGCGTGCGCAGCAGCTCCGACTTGCCCGAACCCGTCGCGCCCACGCACAGCCCGTGCGGGCCCATGCCCTCCTGCGCGGCCTCCTTGAGGTCCAGCATCACGGGCCGCCCGTCCTCGCCGACACCGATCGGCACGCGCAGCCGCTCGGCGAGCGAACGCGCCCGCCAGGTGCGCTTGGTGTCCACCGAGGCCGCGTCTCCGAGGTTCAGCAGATCCGTGAACTCCAGGTTCGCGAGCAGCGGTTCGTCGTCGTCCCCGCCCGAGGCCATGCGCAGCGGCGCCAGCTGCCGCGCCAGCGCCTCCGCGGACTCGTACGAGAGGGCGTCCGGTGTGCCCTCGTAGACGATGCCGTGCCCGGACTCCAGGTGCAGCGCGTGCGGCTGCACGACGATGGAGAGGTCACCGCGGGCTCCGGACAAGTCCTCGGGGACGACCTCGACGACCGTCACCCCCTGCAGTCCCTCGGGGGCGGCCAGGACGGAGTCCGGTGGTAGCGACAGGCCATCGAGTACGACGACGATGTGCGGTTCGTCCGGGAGCGGGGTGGCGTTCGGGTGGAAGCGTGGGCGCCCCGTCAGCCGGGTGACCAGCAGTTGTTCCAGCTCGCGAGAGTCGCTGCCGATCAGCCGGCGGCTGCCCGCGCCGTCCGCCGTGTCGGGGAGCTGCACGTGCGGCAGCCACTTGGCCCACTCCCAGTGCGAGAGCTCCTCACGCCCGGCCGCGACCACGATCACCAGGTCCTCGGGCGAGTGCAGCGAGGCCAGCGAACCGGCCAGAGCACGCGCGGAGGCACGTACGGACTGCGGATCGCCGCTGACCGTGACGTGGTAGAAGGCGCGCAGCGAGACGGCCATCGGCAGCGCGTCCAGGACGCCGTGGGTGGCCACGAAACGCTGCATCGCGCCCGCGGTCAGCGGCTCCAGCTGGTCGACCGGACCTGTCTCGGGGGAGACCAGCGGGGTGGCCAGCGACTGCGGACCGAGGCCGATGCGCACCTGGGCGAAGTCCTCGTCCCCAGGCCGCCGTTCCCACACCCGGCTGCCCTCGGCGACCAGCGCCCACAACTGCTCGGGAGAAGGGTGCAGGTAGTACTGGGCGTCGCGCTGCGCCTTCCCCGTGTCCAGGGCCGTGCGTCGGGTCTGCGACAGATAGCTCAGATAGTCGCGGCGCATGTCCGCGAGCTGGCCCTGGGAGCCGCGACGGAAGCGGACGATCATCGCGACGGACATGGCCACCGTCGACGCGATCATCACCATGCCCATGATCTTCATGAACGGTTGCCCGTTCGTGAAGAAGAAGACCACCGAGCCGCCCATGCCGAGCGTCGGCAGCAACTGCATGAGGACGCTCTCCTGGTGCCCGCGCGGAAGCTCCGGCGGCGGCTGCAGGACGACCTCTTCCGTGGGCACTTCGGACGGCAGCGCCCGAGGTGGGCGCTTGACGATGATTTGGCTCACTGCTCACCAATTCCCTTGCCGGCCCCAGGGTCTTCCGCCCGCCGCCCCGTGTCAGGCGGACGCAGGCCGCCGCGTGATCCTACTGACTTACTACCGACTTCATGGGGGACGGGTGGGCGGTAGGGTGCCGGATGTTCGCGTGAGCACACGCGAACGAGGCCGGAAAAACAGGGCATTCCGCGCGATGTGGTGGTGTGCGGAACCCAAGAACCGGCCGCACGGACCTCTTTCCGCCGCCTTGCCGCACCGTCGGCCGGGTGGTCCGGACAAAGAGACGCAGGACCTTCACATCGTGGCCGCGGAACCACCGCAGCCGCGGCGTCATCACGTCCGCGCAACCGACGCAGACGCACGAGCATGACCGAGATCGCAGACGCAGGACCATCATTGAGGGGGAGCAGCAGGTGAGCATGACGGCCTCCGCGACAACCACCGGAGCCGGAGGGCCGGGACCCGGAGCCCCTCACGGGGCAGACACGGGCCTCGGCTTCTGCCGGGTCACCATCGTCGCGCCCGACAGCCGGATCGACGTGGCGCTGCCCGACGACATCCCGGTCGCCGACATCTATCCGGAGATCCTCAGGCTTTCTCAGCAGAGTCCCGCCCAGGGCGCTCCGGTCGGTTACCACCTCGTACGCCGCGACGGCGCTGTCCTCGACAGCTCGCGCTCCTTCGCCGCGCAGCGGATTCTCGACGGCGAACTCCTCACCCTGCGCCCTTTCTCCGAGTCGCTGCCCCCCGCCGTCTTCGACGACGTGTCAGAGGCGGTCGCATCCGCGGTCACCCGTGAACGCACCCTGTGGAGTGGCGACCTGACGCGCGCCGCGGGGCTCGTCGGCGGCGGCGTCCTGCCGACGCTGCTCGCCTTCGTCGCCTGGACCGCCGATCCGCGCCACGACATGCACAGCCTTCCCGGCATCCTCGCGGGCGTCACCGGTGTACTTCTTGTCGTCCTCGCCGCGATCCGCGCACGGATCTACGACGACCGGGCCTCCGCCGTCGCGCTGGGACTCGGCGCGCTCCCGAACGTGGGCGTGGCGGGCTCCGGGCTGCTTTCACTGGCGGGCGGTGAGGGCATCGGCAAGCTGCAGTTCCTGCTCGCCTGCGCCGCGGTGCTGGTGGCCTCGGTGGTGCTCACCCTGTGCTCGCGGCGCGGTGACGGCCCGTTCGTCGCCTTCGTGTTCGCCTCTGCCGTCGCCCTGGTCGTGGTGTTCGTGGCACTGCTCGTGCACTGGACACCCACCGAGATCGCCGCGCTGTGCGCGCCCGTCGCCGTGGGGGCACTGGCGTTCCTGCCGGGCATGTCCATGCGCTTCGCCCGCCTGCCGATCGGCTTCGACCCGCCGAACGCCGCTCCGCGCAGCGCGTACTCCGCCGATCCCGCCCCGCCGGAGCCGGTCGACGCCGAACGCATCGAGGCGCAGGCCCGCCGCGGCCACGAACTCCTCGTCGGGCTCGTGGGCGGCTGCGCGCTGCTCGCCGTCGGCGCCTCGGTGGTGCTCGGCTTCTCCGACAACGTCTGGGGACAGCTGCTCGCCTTCGCCACCGGCGTCGCCATGCTGATGCGCGCCCACCTCTTCCGCTACACCACGCAGGTCGCGCCCGTCCTGGCCGCGGGCCTCGGTGCTCTCGTCCTGCTCGGCCTCGGTCTGGCGCTCAACCCGCCGCACGCTCTGATGCGCGACGCCCTCACCGGCGACCGTGCGGACCTCGACATCCGCACGATCTGGCTCGTCGCGGCGATCGGGGCGGCGGCAGCGCTGGTCACCGCACTCGGCCTGATCCTGCCGCGCGGCGGCCTCACCCCGTTCTGGGGCCGCTTCCTGGAAGTCGCCGAAGGCTTCGTACTGCTCACCCTGATTCCGCTGGCCCTCGCGGTCTTCGACGTGTACGGCGCGGCCCGGTCCATGACCAGCTGATCACCGAGCCGAGAACGGGGAGGGGGGGGGGGGGGCCCCCCCCCCCCCCCCCCCCCCCCACCCCCCCCCCCCCCCCCCCCCCCCCCCCCCCCCCCCCCCCGCCGGGGGCGCGGCGC
>NZ_JBIWFN010000008.1:0-448792 GCF_044763085.1 Streptomyces sp. NPDC096311 | reverse complement strand
ACACCGCCGCGACCACAGAAGAAGCCATCGAAACCCTCCAGGGCCAGCTCTGGGCGTAGGCCGCAGGGGCGACGGCCCGGATGTTTCTCGCCCCCCCCCCCCCCACCCCCCCCCCCCCCCCCGGGGGGGGGGGGGGGGGGGGGGCCCGCCCCCCCCCCCCCCCCCCCCCCCCCCCCCCCCCCCCCCCGTGCCCCGTATCCGTACCGAGCCCTGTCAGCTCACCGATTGCCGCTCACGCGGCCCTGGAGCAGCCGTGACAGCGCCGCGTGGACGTCGTCCAGGGAACGCTCCGGTTGGAAGGCCTGCCAGTCCAGGGCGGCCACCAGGACCATCCCGACCAGCGCGGCGGCCGTCAGCGGAACGTCGATCTCGTCGCTGAGCTCGCCGTTCGCCACCCCTTCGCGCAGCACGTCCTCGACGACCGCGACCGCCTCCTGCCGGACCACCATGAGCGTGGACTGCCAGGCCCGGTTGGTGCGCCACAGCTCGGCCACGTAGAGCTGGGTGAAGGCCGGGTAGCGGTTGATGAAGGCGAGCCCGGCCCTGATCATCGCGTCCAGCGCGTCGACCTTGGTGCCGCCGTCCCGCTCGGTGCGCTCCGCGGCCTCCCGCAAGGAGGCGGTGAGGAGTCCCACGCCGTGCCGCAGCAACTCCTCGAAGAGGACGGACTTGCTCGCGAAGTTGTAGTAGACCGTGCCTTTCGCGACCCCGGCCCGCTCGGCGATCTCGTCCACGGTGGTGGCGGAGAACCCCTGTTCCGCGATGAGGGTGACCGCCGCCTCGTAGAGCTTCTGCCGGGTCGCCTCGCGACGGCCGCCACCTGCCGTGGTGCTGCTGCGTTCCATGGCCCTGATTGTCACAGGCTCAGCTCGGGGTGCAGACGGTCGAGGGTCCACACCTGCTTGCGGTGTGCCGACAGGGCGGTGAGCGCGAGCGCGCCCGCGGTGAACGCCGCGAGGACGGCGCACGCCTGCCAGACCGGTCCGAGACCGCCGCCCGTGATGAGCCTGCGGAGGGCCTCGACGACGTAACTCATCGGCAAGAAGGGGTGGATCGCGTTGAAGAAACCCGGACTGGTCTGCACGGGGTACGTGCCGCCCGCCGAGGTCAGCTGGAGCATCAGGAGGGCGAGGACGAGAATCCGGCCCGCCGCTCCGAAGCGTGCGTTCAGCCACTGCACGAGCGCCGCGAAGCACGCCGTCACCAGGCACAGGAAGCCGACCGTCCCGGCCGCCCGCACCATCTCCAGGCCGATCGCCCAGTGCAGTACGGACATCAGGGCCACCGTCTGGAGCACGCCCAGGGCGGCCACTGGCAGCCAGCCCGCCAGCGCGATGCGCCAGGCCGAGGCACCCACCGCGAGCGCGCGCCGGTTCAGCGGCTGGATCAGCATGTACGCCACCATCGCGCCCACCCACAGGGACAGCGGGATGAAGTACGGGGCGAAGCCGGTGCCGTAGTTGGGCGCCTTGTGCAGGTCCTTGGAGGCGAGCTTCACCGGGTCGGCCATGACCTGGGTGCGCAGGTCGCGGTCCTGCCGGTCGTAGTCGGGGATCTGCCCGGCGCCGTCGTGCAGTCCGCCGGCGAGCTGCCCCGAGCCGCCGACGAGCTTGTACATGCCCTCGTCGAGGGTGCTCGCGCCCGTCTTCAGCTCGCCGACACCCGTGTCGAGGTCCGCCGCGCCGGTCTTGGCCGTGCCGAGCCCCGTGCGCAGCTTCTTGGCCCCCGCGGCGACCTTCTCGGCGCCCTCGTTCAGCTTGTTGACCTTGGAGACGGCGTCGGTGAGGTCTTCGGAGAGGTGCGGCGAGCGGTCGGCGAGGGCCTGGGCCTGCTTCTGCAGGGTGCCCAGGTTCTTGTCGAGCCGGTCGAGATCGCCGTTCTGGTCGCCGATGAGCGTGTTCACGTCGTCGGCGACCTCGGCCACGTCCGCGGCCGCCTGCCGGGCCTTCTTCAGGTCGGGGCACGCGGCGTCGGGCAACGGCAGGGTCTCGCAGCGTGCCCTGTAGACGGCGCTCAGCGCGTCGGACGCCGTATGGGCGCCCTTGGCGGCGGCCGGGGCCGTCTTCACCAGCGTGTCGAGGTTGTGGCGGATCCCCGCGGCGGAGTCGGCGACGAGCCGGGCGGTGTCGCCGATCGACTTCTCGTTGTCCTTCAGGAAGGGGCCCACCTTGTCCGCGACCCCGTTGACCTTGTCGGCCAGCGCCCCCGTGCCGTCGGCGACCTGCCGCGAGCCGTCCGCCAGGTCGCCGGCGCCCTTGTCGAGCTTCCGCAGGCCCCCGGAGAGCTTGCCACTGCCTTCCTTGGCGTCCTTCAGGCCGTCGGCGAGGTCCTCGGAGCCCTTCCGGGCCCTGCCGATGCCACCGCTGAGTTTGTCGGCTCCCTTGGCGGCCTTCTCGGTCGCCCCGTGGATGTCCGAGAACGAGATGAAGATCTTGTCCAGGAACGACCGGGAGGCCTTCGTGGACGCCGCCGTGCGCACCTCGCCGAACACCGTCCGTGAGATCTGCCCGACGATGTAGTTGTTCGCGTCGTTCGTACGCACCTGGAGGGCACCCGTCTCCGGAGCCTGTCCGGAGCTGGAGGCGATCCTCCGGCTGAAGTCGGACGGCATGGTCAGCGACAGGTAGTACGTGCCGTCCTCGACCCCCCGGCGTGCCTCGGCCGCGCTCACCTCGTGCCACTCGAAGGTGTCGCTGTCGCGCAGCCCCTTGGTGATGTCCGCGCCCGCCGAGAGCTTCCTGCCCGCGACGCTCGCCCCCTTGTCGTCGTTCACGAGCGCCACGGGAATGCGATCCAGCCGGCCGTACGGGTCCCAGAACGACCACAGGTAGAGGGCGCCGTACAGCAGTGGCAGCAACAGGAGCGCGGCCAGCGCGGCGCGCGGGAGTTTGCCCCGGCTGAAGCGCCTGAGCTCAAGAACGGCCAGTCTCGGTGAGCGCATCGGCCGTCTCCTTGTCGTCGGTCTCGCTGGTGTGATCGGTGTCGGTCGGGCGGGTGGACACGCGGACGGCTCCGTCGGGAGCCTCGCCGCACACCGCCACGACCGTGGTGCCCGACTGGGCGATCGACGTCAACAGGGCCCAGATCTCGGCCCGTTCGGCATCCGACAACTTGAGGTCGGTGTCGTCGACGCCGAGCAGCCCCGGGCGGCCGACGAGGGCCAACGCGACGGACAGCCGCAGGGCTTCGAGCCGCTCCAGGTCGCGTACGGCGGTCCGGGAGCCCTTGGGCAGGGCCTCCCGGTCCAGCCCGGCGGCGGCCAGCGCGGAGTCGATCCGCAGCTTCCCCTCGGCCGCCCGCTCGGTTCGCGGACGCAGCGGTCCGCGCAGGGAGTCCTTCAGGGGCGTCCCGAACCGCCGCTGCAGCAGCGCCCGTTCGAGCAGGTGCTCCCCGACGGTCAGGGCGGGGTCCAGGTCGGTGACACCCGGGACATGGGCCAGCGCGCTCGCGCGGCGCACCGCGGCCATCTGCCGCGGCAGCGTGGCCCCGCCCACGGTGGCCGTCCCCTCGGTGGACCGCATCCGGCCCGTGAGCGCGAGCAGCAGGCACGTACGGCCCGAGCCGGACGGCCCCGCGACCGCGATCAGCGACCCGGGCCCCGTATCGACACCGACCCCGCGGAACGCCCAGCCGCGAGGGCCCTCGAGTCCGAAGTCCCTGGCCGTGACACCGAGTCCGAGCGGACCGTCCACAGCGTCCCCATCCCCTGAACGAACATTTTTGAACTGACTGGTCAGTGCAAAAACTAACCCGAACCTTCGATCGAAGCAAAGGCCCAGGTCAGAACGGATTGTCAGTGGGATACCTCACGATGGGCACATACGGCCACAGTGCCGTCACACAGACGACAGGAGGTTCGTCATGGCCACCTCTTCCGCAGCAGCCGCCCACCGGCGCCGCGCCACCGGCCCTGCCCCCTCACTGACCGGCCCGGCGAGCGACGTACACCCCGTGCTCCGCCGGGCCACGGCCCCACCCGCCGCCCTCGACCTGCTCGCCCAGGCCCGCGCCGGCCTCGACGAGGCGACCGCCCTGGAAACACCCAATGAGCGCTACGCGACGGCCCACTTGGCGGCCCTGCGCACCGCCGCCGCCGTCCTCGCCGCCCGGGGCCGCCCGGAGCCCACACCCCGACGCCGCGCCCGCATCCGGAGCGCCTGGGAAGTGCTTCCCGAGATCGCACCCGAACTCACCGAGTGGAGCGCCCTGTTCGCCTCCGGAGCCGACCGGCGCGCCCGCGCCGAGGCAGGTATCCGGGGCGCGGCCGGCACCCGCGACGCCGACGACCTGATACGTGACGTGGCGATGTTCCTGCGCCTCGTCGAGCGGATGCTGGTGCTGCAACCCGTACTGCCCCAGCCCCGTCGCGACGGAGAGGCGGAGGGGGACGGAGACGGGGAGGTC
This sequence comes from Streptomyces sp. NPDC096311, assembly GCF_044763085.1. Classification (NCBI taxonomy): domain Bacteria; kingdom Bacillati; phylum Actinomycetota; class Actinomycetes; order Kitasatosporales; family Streptomycetaceae; genus Streptomyces; species Streptomyces sp. NPDC096311. Next base: position 444,388 of record NZ_JBIWFN010000008.1, on the reverse strand, counting down.
AGGGAGTACAGGGAAGACAGGGAGGTCCCGGACGCGAGCTGACCCCACGATCCGCCGCGCGATCCGATGCCTGATCCAATGCCTGATCCAATGCCTGATCCGACGCGTGATCCGCCGGGTGAGACGGAGGGTCGGGTCCGACGGTGGAGGCAATAGGGTGGAGGCGCCTGAAGCCTCCTGCCGGGAGGCCCCCCGATCGCTCCGCCGCGCAAGAGGCGGTGCCGCTCCGAGGAGTCAACTGCCGTGCCGGACCCGACGCGCCCTCGCGCTTCTCTCCGTACCGCCGTGGTCTGGGAGGTCCTCAAGGACGCTCTCGACCGCCGGGTCAAGGCCACCGGGCGGGAGTCCCTGGACGTCCTCGACACCGGAGGCGGCAGCGGCAACTTCGCGGTGCCCGTGGCCCGCCTCGGCCACCGTGTCACCGTCGTCGACCCCAGCCCGAACGCGCTGTTCGCGCTGGAGCGCCGGGCCGCCGAGGCCGGGGTCGCCGACCGTGTCAAGGGTGTCCAGGGCGACGCCCACGGCCTCTTCGACGTCGTCGAGCGCGGTGGCTACGACGTCGTGCTGTGCCACGGGGTCCTGGAGTACGTGGACGACCCCGCCGACGGCGTGCGCAACGTGGTGGACGCGTTGCGCCCGGAGGGCGTTCTCAGCCTTCTCGCGGCGGGCCTGGGCGGCGCCGTGCTCGCCCGTGCCCTCGCCGGCCACTTCAAGGAGGCCAAACAGGCGCTCGACGACCCGGACGGACGCTGGGGCGAGGGCGATCCCGTACCCCACCGTTTCACCGCCGACCAGCTCACCGCGCTCGTCGAGGGCGCGGGTCTGCGCGTCGGCGCCGTGCACGGTGTACGGGTCTTCGCGGACCTGGTCCCCGGCGTCCTCGTGGACACCGAGCCGGGTGCCGTGGAAGCCCTTCTGAAGCTCGAGGCGGCGGCCGCCGAACTCCCCGCGTTCCACTCCGTGGCCACGCAGCTTCATGTGCTCGGTGAGGCGCAGGGGGCCGATGAGGGTTGAGTCGCCACTCACGCCCCGCCCCTGATCAGGGGCGGGGCGGCAGATGGAGTACGCCACAGGCCACCCGATCGGGCGCTCGGCGCCGTATGATCGAGGGAGACCGTCCGGCATGACGGGCCGGTTGCTGGGGAATGCACGCCTCAGTGAATCGGGGTGCCATGGCGGGTTCCGGTTGGCGAATTGGCGCAGAGGGGCGGGTTTCACGGGGGCGATTCCCTGCCTATCCTGAAGGGGACCCCCGGTCGCCCCGGCGACTGCACGATGAGGAGGACGCCGTGCCGCTCTCGGAGCACGAGCAGCGAATGCTCGAGCAGATGGAGCGAGCGCTGTACGCCGAAGATCCCAAGTTCGCGACAGCGCTTGAGGGAAGCGGGCTGCGTACGTACACCCGGCGACGGGTCTACCAGGCGGTCGCGGGCTTTCTGGTGGGTATCGCGCTCCTCATGGCCGGAATGGTCTCGAAGCAGATCTGGGTCAGCGTGGTGGGTTTTCTCGTCATGCTGGGCTGTGCGGTGCTCGCCGTCACCGGTTGGCGCAAGGCTCCCAAGCCGGGTGAGCAGCCGGCCGCGCCCGGCGCACCCGCCACGCGTCACCAGGGCCGACAGCGCCGCTCCATGATGGACCGCATCGAACAACGCTGGCAGCGACGCCGAGACGAGCAGGGGCAGTAGCCCCGCGGGGTCAGTAGCCCTGCGGGCGCCCGCAGTCGAAGACAACGCGTGAGGGGGTGTCCCACCCGGCCCGGGTGGGACACCCCCTCAGTCGTACCCCGACAGGGCGTCCCGCTCGCGCCGATGTGAAGCGCTGACGTGACGCGCCGATGTGAAGCGCCTGCGTGACGCCGACGAGAACCGAACCTTCGCCTGGGGGACGCCGGCCGGTGCCGGCGGATCGCCACCGGCGGCCTCCGTTCCGGTCGCGCACCCACCACATGTGGCCCGTGCCCCCGACCGGGGACACGGGCCACATGGTTCAACGCGACGTCAGCTGTTCTGCCCCGAAGGACGTCGCAGCAAGGACTCTCTGCGCGCCGCCAGCCGGGCCGACACAGCCGCCCAGTAGGCCGACGCCGCCCAGGCCACCCGGACGGCTGAGCGGGGCGCGAGCAGGGCGCGCAGGCGGGCCGTGCGGCTCGCCCGGGCGCCGAGGGCGTCCGTGACACGACGGGCGTCCTCCGCGAGCCCCGCCGTCAGCCGGGGGCGCGGGGCGTACAGCACCTGCTCGACCGCCGCGGCCAGCCGGTGCACCGCCTCTGACGCCTCGGCTTCGAGGAGCCCGAGCCGCACGATCCGCGCCGCGGCCTTGCGTGGTGTCTGGGACTCGTCCGGCACGATTCCGTAGTCCCACGCCGTGTCGGTCACCTCCAGCCAGGTCGCCAGCGTGTACGCGGGCGCGTCCGCCTCACTGCGGCCGTGCGCACCCAGCCGCACGGACCGGAGCCGCATCCGCCACAGCATCGGCAGCAGCGGTACGACCAGTAGCAGGAGTCCGGCCAGTGTGTACCCCAGGATCTGCAACCACGGAGTGCCGTCGTCCTTCGAGCCCACCGTGGCCAGCGCGGACTGGCTCGGGCACGCCTCCAGCTTCTTCTGCTCGGCCAGGCAGTTGCCGCTGGCCGAGGGAGCGGTGGACGGCGCCGCGGACGTCGACGTGGACGGCTTCGGCACCGTCGGCGAGTCCGACCCGGGCGTGTCCGTCTGGGTGTACTCCGGCACCGAGCCCCGGTTCGGGGTCGGCTCGAAGCGGGTCCAGCCCACCCCTTCGAAGTACAGCTCGGGCCAGGCGTGCGCGTCCCGCAGCCCCACCGACATCGAACCGTCGGACTGCGGGGAGCCGGGCGTGAAGCCCACCGCGACCCGGGCCGGAATCCCCAACGTCCGGGCCATCGAGGCCATCGCGAAGGAGAAGTGGACGCAGAAGCCCTGCTTGTCCTTCAGGAAGCGCGCGATCGCGGCCGAGCCACTGCCCACCTGTACCTGGGTGTTGTAGGTGAACCCGCCGTTCACCGCGAAGTAGTCCTGGAGTTTGACCGCCTGCTCGTAGTGGTTCGTCGAGCCCGCGGTGACCTTGCGCGCGGTGTCGGCCACCACCGCGGGCAGCGACGACGGCACCTTGGTGAACTCGCGCTTCAGGGCCTTCGACGGCTCCGGCGCGTTCGCCAGCTGCTCCGCGGTCGGCTGCACGATCAGGCTCGTCACCTCGTACTGCACGCCGCGCGTGTTCTGACCGTGGTCACCGACGAGCGTGCGCCCGACCGGCTCGTACCGCCAACTGCCGCTGATGTTCACCTTGCTGACCGGGTACGGCATGGGCAGCCAGTCCTGCGCGTACCAGTCGGCCGCCGAGATGCGGGTCTGGATCTCGCTGCGCTGGACATCGGCCCCGAGGCCGATCGGCGTCGGGAACGTGTCCGGCACGTCCTGGATGTGTCGCTGGGCCGGCTTCCACGCCGTGCCGTCGAAGTCGTCCAGGGACACGATCCGCAGATACATGTCCTGAGTGTCTTCGGTGTTGGTGCGGTAGGACATGACCTGGCGGTCCTCGTCCACGTTCAGGCTGTCGCGGAGCGAGACCAGCGGGTTCACCGCGGAGATCGTGCCGCCTCCGGAACCCGAGCCGACGCCCGCCCCCGCGCCGCCCAGCAGACCGCCGCCGAGGGTGGGCAGGGCGAGCGGCACGGCCAGGGCGACGCCCAGCGCGACCACGCCGATGCGCCGCCCCGTGCGGACCGGTGCGACCGTGCCCGAGGAGGCGTCCAGCCCCTGTGAGCGGGGCGCGCCGCCGAAGACCCGGCCCCACTGGGAGAGCCGGTCGCGGCCCTCCGCCAGGAGCAGCATCAGATAGCCCGTGGCCGCGAGCAGGAACCACAGCCAGGCCCAGCCGCCGCCCGACAGTCCCGCGGCGACCGAGTACAGCGCGAGCAGGGGGAGTCCGGCGGGGGCCGCGCTGCGGAACGTCACGGCGAGCGTGTCCACCGCGAGCCCGATCACCAGGACACCGCCGATCAGCATCAGGCGGATGCCGTCGGACAGCGGCGCCGGAATCGCGTACCGCCCGACGTCGTCCGTGCCCGCCTGGAGCAGATCGCCGAGATGCCGGAAGGCCTCCGGACCCGGGACGAAGCCGAGGAGCGCCTGCTGCTGAGCGAAGGCCAGCGTCAGCAGCATCAGCGTCACCAGCGTCTGCGCCGCCACCGTCAGCGGCCGGGCCAGCGGAACCCGCCGGGTCAGCGCGCCCACACCGGACTGCAGGGCCAGCAGGAACACCGCCTGGAGGAACCACGTCGCCGGCTTGACCAGCGGCAGCAGCGCGCACGCCGCCATCAGTGTGGCCGTCGCCGAATACAGCGTCAGCCGAGCCCGCCCGCTCATGATCGCCCACCCCCTGCCGTACTCCCCGTCGAGGCGGCACCTGTGCGCTGCTGGTCCGCCTGCCGCCACAGGTCGGCGAGTTCCGCCCCCCGTGGCACCGTCACGGCGGTCCAGCCCGCCTCGCGCAGCATGCGCAGTCGGTCCTCGCTCCTGTCCAACGGGCCGGGGATGTCGGTCGGTTCCCGCACCCAGGTCTCGCTGTCCAGCAGGAAGGCGACGGCCCCGCCGCTGCGCTGGCGCATTTTGGCGAGCACCGTCGCCTGCTCCTCGTCGAGGTCGCCGAGAAAGGCGATCAGCAGCCCTTCGTTGCCCCCACGCAGGACGTCGTAGGCCCTGGAGAGCCCGGCGCCGTCCGAGTGGTCGATGACCGCGAGCGTGTCCATCATCAGTCCGGCCGCGTCCGCCGATTCCTGGCTCGCGCCCGCGAAGCCGTCGGCGCCCTCGCCGGGCACCGAGTTGCCGTCGTCCGTCAGCAGCCGCACCGAGAAGCCCCGCTCCAGCATGTGCACCAGCGTCGACGCCGTGCCGGACACCGCCCACTCGAAGGCGGAGTCCGGGCCGGCGCCCTCGTAGGCGATGCCCCGGGTGTCGAGCAGCACCGTGCAGCGGGAGCGCTGCGGCTGTTCCTCGCGACGGACCATCAGTTCGCCGTAGCGCGCGGTCAGGCGCCAGTGCACCCGGCGCAGGTCGTCGCCGTAGCGGTAGCCGCGCGGGATGATGTCGTCCTCGCCGGCCAGCGCCAGCGAGCGCTGCCGCCCGTCGCCGTACCCCTTCGCCTCACCGCTCAGCCGTACCGGCGGCAGCGGTTCCACGCGCGGGATGACCGTCAGGGTGTCGTATGTCGAGAAGGAGCGGGTCAGTTCGCACATCCCGAACGGGTCCGTCAGACGCAGTTGCAGCGGACCCAGCGGATAGCGGCCGCGCAGGTCGGAGCGGACCCGGTAGGACACCTCGCGCCGCCCGCCCGCCTCCACCCGGTCCAGGACGAACCGGGGCCGCGGGCCGAGCACGTAGGGCACCCGGTCCTGGAGCATCAGCAGGCCGGTGGGCAGCCGCGAGACGTTGTCCATCCGCAGATGGACGCGGGCCTCGGAACCGGCCGGCACCCGCCCGGGGGAGAGCCTGCGGCTGCCCGCGACCCGGTAGCGCGTGCGGTACAGCACCGTCGCGCAGACCAGCGGCAGGACCGCGAGGAGCAGGCCGACCCGGAGCAGATCGCTCTGCCCCAGGACGTACGCGCAGATCGCGGCCGCGATGCCGGCGGCCAGGAAGGAGCGCCCGCGGGTGGTGAGACCGGTGAGCGCGGTGCGCAGCCCGCCCTTGTCCTCCTCGGCGTCGCCGGTCCCCCCGGGCGTCATCACAGCCTCCGGGGCGGCTGCTGGCCGTACGCGGGCGCGCCGCGGCCCATCGTGAAGCCCGGCTGCTGCTGGGGTGCCGCGGGAACGGCGGTCTGCTGAAGGATCTCCTGGACGACCTGCTCGGCCGTACGACGGTTCAACTGCGCCTGGGCCGTGGGGAGCAGACGGTGGGCCAGGACCGCCACGGCGAGTGCCTGGATGTCGTCCGGCAGCGCGTACTCCCGGCCGCTGAGCGCCGCGGAGGCCTTCGCCGCGCGCAGCAGATGCAGCGTGGCACGCGGCGAGGCGCCGAGTCTGAGGTCGGGGTGGGTGCGCGTGGCGGCGACCAGATCCACCGCGTACCGCCGGACCGTCTCCGCGACGTGGACCGTGCGGACCGCGTCGATCAGCTTCACGATCTCGTGCGCGTGCGCCACCGGCTGGAGGTCGTCCAGCGGGGAGACCCCGCCGTGGACGTCCAGCATCTGGAGCTCGGCCTCCGCACTGGGGTAGCCGATGGAGACGCGGGCCATGAAGCGGTCGCGCTGGGCCTCCGGCAGTGGGTAGGTGCCCTCCATCTCGACCGGGTTCTGCGTGGCCACCACCATGAAGGGGCTGGGCAGTTCGTAGGTCTGCCCGTCGATGGTGACCTGGCGCTCCTCCATCGACTCCAGGAGCGCGGACTGCGTCTTGGGGGAGGCGCGGTTGATCTCGTCGCCGATCACGATCTGCGCGAAGATCGCACCCGGTTTGAACTCGAAGTCCCGGCGCTGCTGGTCCCAGATGGACACACCCGTGATGTCCGAGGGCAGCAGGTCGGGCGTGAACTGGATACGCCGCACCGAGCAGTCGATGGACCGCGCCAATGCCTTGGCCAGCATGGTCTTGCCGACGCCCGGGACATCCTCGATCAGAAGATGTCCCTCGGCGAGCAGCACGGTCAGCGAAAGCCGTACGACCTCAGGCTTGCCTTCGATCACTCCTTCCACCGAACTGCGGACACGCTCCACAGTGGCGGTCAGATCTGTAAGGCTCGCTCGATCGTCATAGGTCGTCACCCGGCCCTCCTCGGCCCGTTCTCGGGCCGACGCCCTGTGCGGACCGGCCCACCCCGAATCACGGACACCACGCGCGAGAAGTTCCGCGTGACGCCACAACCGCATTCTTGTTGCCGTTACCGGTTCGTGTCACTCGCCTGTGGATAACTGGCTGCGATATGTCAGGTCTTGCGACTCTTTGGGCGCCGGTGGGTCGGGGCTTTTTCGTGAGGTGAGGGTCCCACGAGGGCCCCAGGAAGTTTTACGAGGGGCCCGGTGGGAGCGTTCAGGCGGGGTCGATCTCGCGCAGCAGACCCGTCGTCACGTCGAAGACGAAGCCGCGCACGTCGTTCGTGTGCAGGAGGAACGGTGAGGTGCGCACGCGCTGCATCGACTGCCGTACGTCCTGTTCGACGTCCCGGAAGGCTTCGACCGCCCAGGCGGGGCGCTGGCCGACCTCCATCTCCAGGTCGTGCCGGAAGTCCTCGGTGAGGGACTCCAGGCCGCAGCCGGTGTGGTGGATGAGAACGACGCTGCGGGTGCCGAGCGCCCGCTGGCTGATGGTGAGGGAGCGGATCACGTCGTCGGTGACGACGCCGCCCGCGTTGCGGATGGTGTGACAGTCGCCCAGCTCCAGGCCGAGCGCGGCGTGCAGGTCGAGCCGGGCGTCCATGCACGCGACCACCGCGACGTGCAGCACGGGGCGTGCGTCCATCCCGGGATCGGTGAACGCGCCCGCGTACTGCTGGTTCGCCTCGACGAGACGGTCGGTGACGCCGCCGCCCGTGATTATGGCGTCTTCGGGCTCTGTGGGTACGGATGCAGAAGTCGTCATAGCTATGACGTTACTGGTCAGGTACGAAGTAGTCCTGCTGTGAGAAGGGACAAAGAACGTCATCGTGTCTTGTTGTGAGGTAACCCACATGAGGGTTTAGAGATCGCCTGGATAGGTGATTTTTGCTGATTCACCGCTTCGACCGGGGGTTCGTGGAGGAGCGGTCCGCGACGCGCATGCCGGTTGATTGACCGCGAGACACCGTGGACTAAAGTGACGCGAAGCGGGAGGCGAAGCTCTCCCTGCTGGACTGCTTTCCCCTGGAGACCCGGCGATTTTCCGGCGTCTCCCCCCGCGTGCGCGGCGCGTACGTACGGCTCGGCCTCCTCCCGCTCCCGGTCGGCTGACGCCACTCACCGGCGCCAGCAGGCCTCCCCTTCTGGAGCGGGTGGGGACCCGGCGGTGCGTGTGGCCGCGCCGAACCTGAGAGGGCCCAGATTCAATGGGGCGCGAAGCGCATTCGGATACGGGTGGTGGTGGGCGACGGGAGGGACAGAGCCGACACGTCCCGGTGATGCTCCAGCGGTGCCTGGACATGTTGGCCCCGGCCCTCACCGAGCCGGGCGCCGTGGTCGTCGACTGCACCCTGGGACTCGGCGGCCACAGCGAGGCGCTGCTGACCCATTTCCCCGAGGCCCGTCTCGTCGCCCTCGACCGCGACAAGGAGGCACTGCGCCTCTCCGGAGAGCGGCTCGCCCCCTTCGGTGACCGTGCCACCCTCGTGCACGCGGTCTACGACGAACTGCCCGAGGTGCTCGACCGCCTCGGCATCCCCCGTGTCCAGGGCGTCCTGTTCGACCTGGGCGTCTCCTCCATGCAGCTCGACGAGGCGGACCGCGGCTTCGCCTACGCCCAGGACGCCCCGCTCGACATGCGGATGGACCAGACGACCGGCATCAGCGCGGCCGAGGTGCTCAACACCTACCCGCCGGGCGAACTGGTGCGGATCCTGCGCGCGTACGGCGAGGAGAAGCAGGCCAAGCGGATCGTCTCCGCCGTCGTGCGTGAACGCGAGAAGGAACCCTTCAGCAACAGCGCGCGGCTCGTCGAGCTGATCCGCGACTCCCTGCCGCAGGCCGCCAAGCGCACCGGCGGCAACCCCGCCAAGCGCACCTTCCAGGCCCTGCGCATCGAGGTCAACGGGGAGCTCAGCGTCCTGGAGCGGGCGATTCCCGCGGCCGTGAAGGCGCTCGCCGTCGGCGGCCGGATCGCCGTTCTGTCGTACCACTCGCTGGAGGACCGGCTGGTCAAGCAGGTGTTCGCGGCCGGGGCCGCCACCACCGCGCCGCCCGGTCTGCCGGTCGTGCCCGAGCGCTACCAGCCCCGGCTCAAGCTGCTCACCCGCGGTGCCGAACTTCCCACCGAGGAAGAGGTCGCCGAGAACCGGCGAGCGGCTCCCGCACGACTGCGCGGGGCTCAGCGCATCCGCGAGGACGCCGAGTGAGGCACCAGGAGGGGGAGACCGAGTGAGTAGGAAACCCGAACTCAGGGGGCGGGCCGCCCGGCTCGCCCGGCTTCTCCCCGCCGGCGGGGGACATGCCGCCCGTACCCCCTTCGTCCTGCTCGTCGTGCTCCTGCTCGGCGGCGGCCTGATCGGCCTCCTCGTGCTGAACTCCGCCCTGAGCGAGGGCTCGTTCCACCTGGACGACCTGCAGAGGGACACCAAGAGCCTCACCGACGAGGAGCAGGCGCTGCAGCGGGACGTGGACACCTACTCCGCGCCCGACGCCCTCCAGCGCCGCGCCCGCGAGCTGGGCATGGTGCCCGGCGGCGACCCGGCCTTCCTCAACCCGGACGGCAGCGTCAAGGGCGTTCCCGGAACGTCCGCCCAGCAGTCCTCCGCACGCAACCCGGTGGTCCGCCCGCCCGAGGTCCTCGCCCTCACCCGGACCACGGCCCCGGCCACCAGCGCCCCGGCGGCCGCCGTCCCCTCCGCAGGCACCGCCACCCCGCTGACCCCCACCCCGCAGACCCCCGCCCCCACCCCGTCCGCGCAGCCCTCCTCGACCCCCGGCAGGTGACGGAAGTGTCCGACAGGGAACCGCCGCGCCGCCGTGTGCCCGGCCCCGCCAGGCCCGTACGCCCCGGCGGCCAGCTGCGTCCGGGCCCCGGCGCCCGCCCCGCACGCCGCCCGGGCGCGTCCCGGCCCGGCGGCCCACAGGCACTGCGGCTGGGCAGCCCCCGTCCCCGGCTGCGCATGGTCAGCCTCACCCTGACGCTGGTGATGATCGCCTTCGTCGTACGCCTGCTCCAGGTGCAGGCCGTGGACGCCAACGCCTACGTCGCGAAGGCCGAGCAGAACCGGTATGTCGGCCGCACCCTGGCCGCCACCCGTGGCGGGATCACGGACCGCAACGGCGTGGAGCTCGCGACGAGCGTGGACGCGTACGACATCACGGCCGACCCCACGATGTTCACGCAGGACACGACGAAGGTGACGGACGCGCCCGAGCAGGCCGCGGCACTGCTCGGGCCGATCCTCGGCGAGGGCGTGGACACCGTCGCCAAGAAGCTCCGTACGAAGAACACCCGCTACACCCTGCTCGCGCACCGCCAGACCCCCCAGGTCTGGAAGCAGATCAAGGACCTGAGGAACACGCTCGCGGTCAAGGCGGAGACCGACAAGAGCACCGTCAACTTCCTCGCGGGCGTCGTCGCGGTCCCGGCCAGCAAGCGCGTGTATCCGAACGGCGATCTCGCCGCCGGGATACTGGGCTGGGTCAACGCCGACGGCAAGGGCGGCGGCGGAGTCGAGCAGAAGCTGAACAAGGAACTCGCCGGCAAGGACGGCAAGATCCGCTACGCCCAGTCCGGCGGCCGTCAGGTGCCGACCGCGGGGTCGACGGAGACCCCCGCCGTGGCGGGCTCCGACGTCGAGCTGACCATCAACCGCGACATCCAGTGGGCCGCGCAGAACGCCATCACCCAGCAGGTGAAGGCGTCCCAGGCGGACCGCGGGTACGTGATCGTGCAGGACGCCCGCAGCGGCGAGATCCTCGCCATGGCGAACTCGCCCGGCTTCGACCCCAACGACCTCACCCAGGCCAACGCGGCGGCCCTGGGCAACGCGGCCCTCCAGGACGCGTACGAACCCGGCTCCACCGCCAAGGTCATGTCGATGGCAGCCGTACTGGAGGAGAACGCCGCAACGCCCGAGACGCACGTGGTCGTGCCCAACCGGCTGCACCGCGGCGACCGCCTCTTCCAGGACGACGTCGACCACGCGACCTGGAACCTGACGCTCAACGGCGTGCTCGCCAAGTCCAGCAACATCGGCACCATCCTGGCGACCGGCCAGCTCGGCAAGACGCAGAAGGAGGCGAACCAGGTCCTCTATTCGTATCTGCGCAAGTTCGGCATCGGCAGCTACACCGGGCTCGGCTTCCCCGGCGAGACGAAGGGCATCCTCGCGCCCGCCGACAAGTGGTCGACCTCCCAGCAGTACACGATTCCTTTCGGCCAGGGCATGTCGATCAACGCGATGCAGGCGGCCTCCGTCTACTCGACGATCGCCAACGGCGGTGTACGCGTCGAGCCGACGCTGGTGCGCGGCACGAAGGGGCCCGACGGCCTGTTCACCCCGGCCGCCCAGCCGAAGAAGACGAGGGTCGTGAGCGAGAAGACGGCGAAGACCCTCGCCCAGATGCTGGAGTCCGTCGTGGACGACGAGCAGGGCACCGGCGCCAAGGCGCGTATCCCCGGCTACCGGGTCGCGGGCAAGACGGGTACGGCCAACCGCGTGGATCCGGCCACCGGCAAGTACCACGGCTACACCTCGTCGTTCGCCGGATTCGCCCCCGCCGACAAGCCCCGGATCACCGTCTACTGCGCGATCCAGAACGCCACCAAGGGCAGCTACTTCGGCGGCCAGATCTGCGGACCCATCTACAAGCAGGTCATGGAGTTCGCGCTCAAGACCCTCCAGGTCCCGCCCACCGGAGCGGGGGCCGCCAATCTGCCCGTGACCTTCACGCCGTGATCGATTCCGGCCATATCCCCTGATCAGGACTTGATCAGGGTCCGGCCAGGACCCGGACAAGACCGCACGCACAACGGACCAGGAACCAGCTCGTGACAACGATCACCCCGGATTCCGGGAACCACGGCTCGCCACGCCCCTCGCTTCGCTCCGGCGGGGGTGCGCCCGGTACGCTCACCGCCGTGCCACACGCTGATCAGTCCCAAACCACCCAGAAGGGCGTTCCTGTGACATATCCGGGGCCGCCGCGACCGGTCCAGAACTCCGCCACACCCCTCGCGGAGCTCGCCGATCAGCTGGGTGTCACCGCCCCGGCGTCGAGTGCGGAGGTCACGGGCATCACCCATGACTCCCGCGCGGTGCGCCCCGGAGACCTCTACGCCGCGCTGCCGGGCGCCCGCCTGCACGGCGCCGACTTCGTGACGCAGGCGGCCGGTCTCGGCGCGGTCGCCGTGCTGACCGACCCGACCGGCGCCGAGCGCGCCGCCGCCACCGGGCTGCCGGTCCTCGTCGTCGACGACCCGCGCGGCCTGATGGGCGAGCTCGCGGCCACCATCTACGGCCACCCGGGACGCGATCTGCTCCAGATCGGCATCACCGGCACCTCCGGCAAGACCACCACGGCCTATCTCGTCGAGGGCGGGCTGAAAACGCTCCGCTCCACCGGCCTGATCGGCACCGTGGAGATGCGCATCGGCGAGGAGCGCATCAAGTCGGAGCGCACCACCCCCGAAGCAACCGACCTCCAGGCGCTGTTCGCGGTGATGCGCGAGCGCGGCGTCGACGCGGTCGCGATGGAGGTCTCCAGCCACGCGCTGGTCCTCGGGCGGGTCGACGGCTGTGTCTTCGACATCGCCGTCTTCAACAACCTCAGCCCGGAACACATGGAGTTCCACTCCGACATGGAGGACTACTTCCGGGCCAAGGCGCAGTTGTTCACACCGCAACGCAGCAAACTCGGCGTCGTCAACCTCGACGACGAGTACGGGCGCAGGCTGGCCGAGGAGGCCACCGTCCCCGTCGTCACCTTCTCCGCCGAAGGACACCCGGACGCCGACTGGCGCGCCGAGGAGGTCGAGGTCGGCCCGATGGACTCGGCGTTCGTCGCGGTCGGTCCCAAGGGCGAGCGGATCATCGCCAAGTCGCCGCTCGCGGGCCCCTTCAACGTGGCGAACACCCTTGCCGCGATCGTCGCCCTCGCCGTCGCCGGGATCGACCCGCAGACCGCCGCCGACGGCATCGCCGCGGTCCCGGGCGTGCCGGGCCGCCTGGAGCGCGTGGACGCGGGCCAGCCCTACCTCGCGGTCGTCGACTACGCCCACAAGACGGATGCCGTCGAATCGGTCCTGCGCGCGCTGCGCAAGGTCACCGAGGGCAGGCTGCACATCGTGCTCGGCTGCGGTGGCGACCGTGACAAGACCAAGCGGATGCCGATGGGCGCGGCCGCGGCGCGGCTCGCCGACACCGCCGTACTGACATCGGACAATCCCCGCTCGGAGGACCCCCTCGCGATCCTCGCGACGATGCTCGCGGGCGCCGCCGAGGTGCCGGCGCACGAGCGTGGCGAGGTCCAGGTCTTCGAGGACCGGGCCGCCGCCATCGCCGCCGCCGTCGCCCGGGCGCGGCCCGGCGACACCGTGCTGGTCGCGGGCAAGGGCCACGAGCAGGGCCAGGACATCGCCGGGGTGGTGCGTCCCTTCGACGACCGCCAGGTGCTTCGCGAAGCTATCCAGAAGACCCAGGGATGAACTTGTGATCGCCCTCTCTCTCGCCGAGATCGCAGCAGTCGTCGGCGGGCAGACGTACGACATACCGGATCCGGCGGTACAGGTCACCGGACCGGTCGTCAGAGACTCCCGTGAAGTGGAGCCAGGCAGCCTCTTCGTCGCCTTCGTCGGCGAGCGCGTGGACGGCCACGACTTCGCCGAGGCCGTCGTCGCAGCGGGCGCGGTCGCCGTACTGGCCTCCCGGCCCGTCGGCGTGCCCGCGATCGTCGTCGCGGACGTGCAGGCGGCCCTGGGCGCCCTCGCGCGTCACGTCGTCGAACGCCTCGGCGCGACCCTCGTGGCCCTCACCGGCTCCGCGGGCAAGACCAGCACCAAGGACCTGATCGCCCAGGTCCTGCGGAGCAAGGCGCCGACCGTCTTCACGCCCGGCTCGCTCAACAACGAGATCGGGCTGCCGCTGACCGCGCTGAGCGCCACGGAGGAGACCAGGTTCCTCGTCCTGGAGATGGGCGCCCGCGGCATCGGCCACATCAGCTACCTCACGGACCTCACGCCACCGAGGATCGGCCTCGTTCTGAACGTCGGGACCGCCCACATCGGTGAGTTCGGCGGCCGCGAACAGATTGCACAGGCGAAGGGCGAGCTCGTCGAGAGCCTTCCGCCGTCGGAAGCGGGCGGTGTCGCCGTCCTCAACGCCGACGACCCCCTCGTACGGGCCATGGCGTCCCGGACGAAAGCGCGCGTGATCCTCTTCGGAGAGTCCGGCGAAGCGGACGTACGTGCCGAGAACGTCCGTCTCACGGACGCTGGACAGCCCGCATTCAGGCTTCACACACCCTCCGGGTGCAGCGATGTGACCATGCGCCTGTACGGTGAGCATCACGTGTCGAACGCGCTCGCCGCGGCCGCCGTCGCCCATGAGCTGGGCATGTCCGCAGACGAGATCGCCCTCGCGCTCTCCGAGGCGGGCTCCCTCTCCCGCTGGCGGATGGAGGTCACCGAGCGCCCGGACGGCGTGACGGTCGTCAACGACGCCTACAACGCGAACCCCGAGTCCATGCGAGCCGCCCTGCGCGCGCTCGCGGCAATGGGCAAAGCCGCACAGGCACAAGGGGGTCGGACGTGGGCGGTGCTCGGTCAGATGGCCGAGCTCGGGGACGAGGCGCTCGCCGAGCACGACGCGGTCGGGCGGCTCGCCGTCCGACTCAACGTCAGCAAGCTCGTCGCGGTCGGGGGCAGGGAAGCTTCCTGGCTCCAACTGGGCGCATATAACGAGGGTTCGTGGGGTGAGGAGTCGGTGCACGTGTCCGACGCACAGGCGGCTGTCGACCTGTTGCGCAGCGAGTTGCGCCCGGGGGACGTCGTGCTCGTGAAGGCGTCCCGGTCGGTCGGGCTCGAACGGGTGGCGCAGGCGCTGCTCGACGACGGTGCCGAGGGTGAGGTCGCGGCCCGATGATGAACCAGATCCTGTTCGCAGGAGTCATTGGTCTGTTCCTGACCCTGATCGGGACCCCGCTGCTGATCAAGCTGCTGGCCCGCAAGGGCTACGGGCAGTACATCCGCGACGACGGCCCGAAGGAGCACCACAGCAAGCGCGGTACTCCGACCATGGGTGGTATCGCCTTCATCCTGGCGACGATCATCGCGTACTTCCTGTCCAAGGTGATCACGGGCAAGCCGCCGACCTTCTCGGGTCTGCTGGTGCTCGGCCTGATGGCCGGCATGGGCCTGGTCGGCTTCCTTGACGACTACATCAAGATCGTCAAGCGGCGTTCGCTCGGTCTGCGGGCCAAGGCGAAGATGGCCGGTCAGCTGATCGTCGGCATCTCCTTCGCGGTCCTCGCGCTGCAGTTCGCGGACAACCACGGCAACACCCCGGCCTCCACCAGGCTCTCCTTCGTGGAGGACTTCGGCTGGACCATCGGCCCGGTGCTCTTCGTGGTCTGGGCCCTGTTCATGATTCTCGCCATGTCGAACGGCGTGAACCTGACCGACGGTCTGGACGGTCTCGCCACCGGCGCCGCGACCATGGTCTTCGGCGCGTACACCTTCATCGGTGTCTGGCAGTTCCAGGAGTCCTGCGCCAACGCGCAGACCCTGACCAACCCGGCCGCCTGCTACGAGGTACGAGATCCACTCGACCTCGCGGTCGTCGCCTCCGCCCTGATGGGAGCCTGCTTCGGCTTCCTGTGGTGGAACACCTCGCCCGCCAAGATCTTCATGGGTGACACCGGCTCGCTGGCCCTCGGCGGCGCGCTCGCCGGCCTCGCGATCTGCTCCCGCACGGAGCTGCTGGTCGCACTTCTGGGCGGCCTCTTCGTCCTGATCACCATGTCGGTCGTCATCCAGGTCGGCTCTTTCCGGCTCACCGGCAGGCGCGTCTTCCGCATGGCACCACTCCAGCACCACTTCGAACTAAAGGGGTGGTCCGAAGTCCTTGTCGTGGTCCGCTTCTGGATCATCCAGGGCATGTGCGTCATTGTGGGTCTGGGGCTCTTCTACGCAGGATGGGCAGCCAAGAAGTGACCGACTGGCAGGGCAAGCACGTCACCGTCGCCGGGCTCGGCGTCTCCGGCATCCCGGCGGCCAAGGTGCTTCACGGCCTCGGCGCCGTCGTCACGGTCGTCAACGACGGCGACGACGAGCGCTCCCGGGCGCAGGCCGCGGAGCTGGAGGCGCTCGGGATCACCGTGCGCCTCGGTGACGGCGCCACCCTGCCCGAGGGCACCGAGCTCATCGTCACCGCGCCCGGCTGGAAGCCGGACAAGCCGCTGTTCGCCGCGGCCGCCGCGGCGGACGTCCCGGTCTGGGGCGACGTCGAACTGGCCTGGCGGCTGAGAGGTCCCGACGCGGCCCCCTGGCTGGCCGTCACCGGCACCAACGGCAAGACCACGACCGTGCAGATGCTCGCCTCGATCCTGACGGCGGCCGGGCTGCGCACGGCCGCCGTCGGCAACATCGGGGTCTCGCTCCTGGACGCGGTCCTCGGTGAGGAGCGGTACGACGTCCTGGCGGTGGAGCTGTCGAGCTACCAGCTGCACTGGGCGCCGTCGCTGCGCGCGCACTCGGCCGCCGTGCTGAACCTGGCACCCGATCACCTCGACTGGCACGGCTCCATGGAGGCGTACGCCGCCGACAAGGGCCGTATCTACGAAGGCAATCGGGTCGCCTGCGTCTACAACCTCGCCGACAAGGCCACCGAGGACCTGGTGCGCGAGGCGGACGTCGAGGAGGGCTGCCGGGCGGTCGGCTTCACTCTCGGCACCCCCGGACCGTCCCAACTCGGCGTCGTGGAAGGCATCCTGGTCGACCGCGCCTTCGTCGAGAACCGGCAGAAGAACGCCCAGGAACTGGCCGAGGTCTCCGACGTCAACCCGCCCGCCCCGCACAACATCGCCAACGCCCTTGCGGCGGCGGCCCTGGCACGCGCCTTCGGGGTGCCCGCCGCGGCCGTACGGGACGGGCTGCGGGCCTTCACGCCGGACGCCCACCGCATCGCGCTCGTCGCCGACGTGGACGGCGTGGCGTACGTCGACGACTCCAAGGCGACCAACACGCATGCCGCGGAAGCCTCTTTGGCGGCCTACGAGTCGATCGTGTGGATCGCGGGCGGGCTCGCCAAGGGCGCGGCCTTCGACGAGCTGGTCGCCAAGTCGGCCAAGCGACTTCGGGGCGTCGTACTCATCGGCGCGGATCGGGCTCTGATCCGTGAAGCCCTTGTGCGACACGCGCCGGAAGTACCCGTGGTCGACCTCGACCGGACCGACACTGGGGCGATGCTCGCGGCGGTTCGGGAGGCGCGGGGGCTCGCCCGCGAGGGCGACACGGTGTTGCTGGCGCCGGCCTGTGCCTCCATGGACATGTTCGCCAACTACAACAAGCGCGGGGACGCGTTCGCGGAGGCGGTCCGCGAACTCGGCGCGAGCGCCTGACGGCGGTCTCGGACGGTCCGGGCGCGGCCGGGACCTTTGGGAGGGACGCGTGACGCCATTGTGGGGGCCTCCATCGCCCTGTGGGACGCCCTCCCGGGGCATGGCGGACGGAGCCGGTGATGGTCGGTAGCCGTACTGGCCGTCCCCCCGTCCAGCGTGCCCCACGGCGCCCCGCCGGACGCCCCCGTTCGCCGCGCGACAACCCCCTGCGCCTGCTCGTCCTGCGCGCCCGCAAGGCCTGGGACCGTCCGCTCACCGCGTACTATCTGATCTTCGGCAGCAGCCTGTTGATCACCGTGCTGGGCCTCGTGATGGTCTACTCGGCCTCGATGATCACAGCGCTGCAGCTGTCGCTGCCGGGGTCGTTCTTCTTCCGCAAACAGTTCCTCGCCGCCTCCATCGGCACCGTGCTGCTCCTGATCGCCATGCGGGTACCGGTGAAACTGCACCGGGCGCTGGCGTATCCGATCCTGGCCGGCGCGGTCTTCCTGATGATCCTCGTGCAGGTCCCGGGGATAGGAATGGCGGTCAACGGCAACCAGAACTGGATCTCCCTCGGCGGCTCGTTCCAGATCCAGCCCAGCGAGTTCGGCAAGCTCGCGCTCGTGCTCTGGGGTGCCGACCTGCTCGCCCGCAAGCAGGACAAGGGCATGCTCGCGCAGTGGAAGCACATGCTGGTGCCGCTCGTCCCGGGCACCTTCCTGCTGCTCGGGCTGATCATGCTCGGCGGCGACATGGGCACGGCGATCATCCTCACCGCCATCCTCTTCGGACTGCTGTGGCTGGCCGGGGCGCCCACGAGGCTGTTCGGCGGCGTGCTGGCGGTCGCCGTGACCATCGGTTTCATCCTGATCAAGACGAGCCCCAACCGGATGTCCCGGCTCGCCTGCATCGGCGCCACCGAACCCGGCCCGAACGACACCTGCTGGCAGGCCGTGCACGGTATCTACGCGCTGGCCTCCGGCGGACTGTTCGGTTCCGGCCTCGGTGCCAGTGTGGAAAAATGGGGACAACTCCCGGAAGCGCACACCGACTTCATCTTCGCCATCACCGGGGAGGAACTCGGCCTCGCGGGGACGCTGTCGGTGCTCGCCCTCTTCGCGGCTCTAGGCTATGCGGGTATCCGCGTGGCCGGACGCACGGAGGACCCCTTCGTGAGGTATGCCGCGGGAGGCGTGACCACCTGGATCACGGCCCAGGCCGTGATCAACATCGGTGCGGTGCTCGGTCTGCTGCCGATCGCCGGAGTCCCGCTCCCGCTGTTCTCCTACGGAGGGTCCGCCCTGCTGCCGACCATGTTCGCCATCGGGCTGCTGATCGCCTTCGCACGCGACGAGCCCGCTGCGCGGGCGGCGCTTGCGATGCGGCAACCCCGCTTTGGTAGAAAGCGTGCTGCGGTGAGAGGCTCCGCGGGGGCCGCGGGGCCTCGGAGATGGAACACGATGCGACGGCGTGCCTCGGCGGCGCGTTCGTCCGGAGAGCGGTGAATTTCGGTGCATGTCGTACTCGCCGGCGGGGGGACCGCCGGCCACATCGAGCCCGCGCTCGCCCTCGCGGACGCCCTGCGCAGGCAGGACCCGACCGTGGGGATCACGGCCCTGGGCACGGAACGCGGACTTGAGACCCGGCTCGTACCGGAGCGGGGCTACGAACTCGCGCTGATCCCCGCCGTTCCGCTGCCCCGCAAGCCCACACCCGAGCTGATCACCGTCCCGGGGCGGCTGCGCGGCACGATCAAGGCGGCCGAGCAGGTCCTGGAGCGCACCAAGGCGGACGCGGTCGTCGGCTTCGGTGGCTATGTGGCGCTGCCCGCCTACCTCGCGGCCAAGCGCCTCGGCGTGCCGATCGTGATCCACGAGGCCAACGCCCGGCCGGGCCTCGCCAACAAGATCGGGTCCCGGTACGCGGCGCAGGTCGCCGTCTCGACCCCGGACAACAAGCTGCGCGGCGCCCGCTACATCGGTATCCCGCTGCGCCGCTCGATCGCCACCCTCGACCGGGCCGCCGTACGCCCCGAGGCGCGCGCCGCGTTCGGTCTCGACCCCTCGCTGCCGACCTTGCTGGTTTCCGGCGGCTCCCAGGGCGCACGGCGCCTCAACGAGGTCGTCCAGCAGGCGGCTCCCTACCTTCAGCAGGCCGGTATCCAGATCCTGCACGCGGTCGGCCCGAAGAACGAACTGCCGCAGGTCCACCAGATGCCGGGAATGCCCCCGTACATCCCGGTACCGTACGTGGACCGGATGGACCTCGCGTACGCGGCGGCCGACATGATGCTCTGCCGCGCGGGCGCGATGACCGTCGCCGAACTCTCCGCCGTCGGGCTGCCGGCCGCCTACGTCCCGCTGCCCATCGGCAACGGCGAACAGCGGCTGAACGCCCAGCCGGTGGTCAAGGCCGGTGGCGGGCTCCTTGTCGACGACGCGGAGCTGACGCCTGCGTGGGTTCAGCAGAACGTGCTGCCCGTGCTCGCCGACCCGCACCGGCTGTACGAGATGTCCCGCGCCGCCAGCGAGTTCGGCCGCCGGGACGCCGACGACCTGCTCGTCGGCATGGTGTACGAGGCGATCGCCTCTCGCCACCGCTAGGACCGCATGAGGGAAGGCAGGGAGCGTGGCCGGACCGACGACCGCCGAGCGCGGTGAACGGCAGAAGTTGGAGTCCGGCTCGCCCCGCCTCAGGCGGTTGCGTCGCCTTCGTATGCTCATCATCCTTTTGATCGCGGTGGTGTTGGCGACGGCGGCCGTGCTCTGGCTGCTCTACGGCTCGCCGTGGCTGCGGGCCGAGAAGGTGTCGGTCTCCGGGGTGCGGGTCCTGACGGACCGGCAAGTGCGCGACGCGGCCGATGTGTCGGTCGGATCGCCGCTGATTTCCATCGATACCGACACCATTGAGGCGCGATTGCGCCGGAAATTGCCCCGAATTGACTCGGTTGATGTCGTCCGTTCCTGGCCGCACGGAATCGGGCTGAAAGTGACCGAACGCGCCCCGGTACTCATTCTCAAAAACACCGGAAACGGCGGCAAGTACGTCGAAGTGGACGCCAAGGGTGTGCGTTTCGCGACGGTTTCGGCTGCCCCGAGGGGTGTGCCCACACTGGAATTGGCCGTGCCTGCGAAGTCCAGGGCGGCCGTTCTGCGCCGCTTCCCGGTCGACCGGCTGGTGCGCGATGCGGTGGGGGTGGCCGGGGACATTCCGGCCGCTGTCCGTCGCGACACCCGGATCGTCAAGGTCCGTTCGTACGACTCGATCTCGCTGGAGTTGAGCGGCGGACGCAGCGTCGAGTGGGGGAGCGACGAGAAGGGCCATGCCAAGGCCAGGACGCTCACCGCTCTCATGAAAGCAGCTCCAGGGGCCCGGCACTTCGATGTGAGTGCCCCCATCGCCCCTGCGTCATCGGGGAGTTGACGCACATCAGCGCAGGCCAGCACCCTGGTTGGGCAGCGCTACGGCTGATCACATAGGGTGAAAAGAAAAACGGGAGGTTCGGCGTGTTCGTTGAACGTGCGCCACTTGTCGACTTAGTGTCCTGTTCGGAAGAGTCCAAGGAACAGACACACTGGTAACCCTAAACTTCAGCGTTAGGGTTCGGGTCGGCGTTCGGACCGTCCCATTCGGCATCAGTCGTCGGATCGCGAGCGTGCGAGGCGACGACACGTAACTCGAGGCGAGAGGCCTTCGACGTGGCAGCACCGCAGAACTACCTCGCAGTCATCAAAGTCATCGGTGTCGGCGGCGGTGGTGTCAATGCCATCAACCGGATGATCGAGGTCGGTCTCAAGGGCGTCGAGTTCATCGCCATCAACACGGACGCGCAAGCTCTGTTGATGAGCGACGCCGACGTCAAGCTCGACGTCGGCCGCGAACTCACGCGCGGACTCGGCGCCGGAGCCAACCCGGCCGTCGGCCGCAAGGCGGCCGAGGACCACCGCGAGGAGATCGAGGAGGTCCTCAAGGGGGCCGACATGGTCTTCGTGACGGCCGGTGAAGGCGGCGGCACCGGCACCGGCGGCGCGCCCGTCGTGGCCAACATCGCCCGCTCGCTCGGCGCCCTCACCATCGGCGTGGTCACCCGCCCCTTCACCTTCGAAGGACGGCGTCGCGCCAACCAGGCCGAGGACGGCATCGCGGAACTCCGCGAAGAGGTCGACACCCTCATCGTCATCCCGAACGACCGGCTGCTGTCCATCTCGGACCGCCAGGTCTCCGTCCTCGACGCCTTCAAGTCGGCGGACCAGGTCCTGCTGTCCGGTGTTCAGGGCATCACCGACCTCATCACCACGCCCGGTCTGATCAACCTCGACTTCGCCGACGTCAAGTCCGTGATGTCCGAGGCGGGTTCCGCGCTCATGGGCATCGGCTCGGCCCGCGGCGACGACCGCGCCGTGGCGGCGGCCGAGATGGCGATCTCCTCGCCGCTCCTGGAAGCCTCCATCGACGGCGCACGCGGCGTCCTGCTCTCCATCTCCGGCGGCTCCGACCTCGGTCTGTTCGAGATCAACGAGGCTGCCCAGCTGGTCAGCGAGGCCGCACACCCCGAGGCCAACATCATCTTCGGCGCGGTCATCGACGACGCGCTCGGCGACGAGGTGCGGGTCACCGTGATCGCCGCAGGCTTCGACGGCGGCCAGCCGCCGGCCAAGCGGGACAACATCCTCGGCTCCACCTCCGCCAAGCAGCGCGAGGAGCCCGCGCCGGTGCGGGCCGCCGAGAGCCGTCCGTCCTTCGGCTCGCTCGGCAGCGTCACGCCGAAGGAGGCCCCGGAGCCCACCCCGGAGCCGGTCAACGAGGTCCAGGTCGCTCCGCCGGTCCCGCCGTCCCGCGCCTACTCGGACAGCGCGGCCGAGGAGCTGGACGTGCCGGACTTCCTGAAGTGATAGGACATCGCTCCGAAACGAGCACCGTGAGCGGCGCGCACTTCGCCTTCACCGACCGGTGGGGCGGGGTGAGCGCCGTTCCGTACGAGGAGCTCAACCTCGGCGGAGCGGTCGGCGACGACCCCGACGCCGTACGGACCAATCGTGAACTGGCCGCCAAGTCGCTCGGACTGGACCCGGCCCTGGTCGTCTGGATGAACCAGGTGCACGGGCCGGACGTGGCGGTGGTCGACGGACCGTGGCTCTCCGCGGAGATCCCGTCCGTCGACGCGATCGTGACCGCGCGGCGCGGGCTCGCCCTCGCCGTCCTCACCGCCGACTGCACGCCCGTGCTGCTGGCCGACCCGGTCGCCGGGATCGCGGCAGCCGCCCACGCGGGACGGCCCGGCATGGTCGCCGGGGTCGTCCCCGCCGCCGTGCGGGCCATGGTGGAACTCGGCGCCGAGCCCGAGCGGATCGTCGCCCGCACCGGACCCGCGGTCTGCGGCCGGTGCTACGAAGTGCCGGACGAGATGCGCGCCGAAGTCGCCGCCGTCGAGCCGGCGGCGTACGCCGAGACCAGCTGGGGCACTCCCGCGGTCGATGTGACCGCCGGAGTGCACGCGCAGCTGGAACGGCTCGGGGTGTGCGACCGGGCGCAGTCGCCGGTGTGCACGCTGGAGTCGGACGACCACTTCTCGTACCGACGGGACCGCACCACCGGGCGGCTCGCGGGCTATGTCTGGCTGGACTGATGGGGCATGACGGAACGTAAGGCTCAACTCGCCGGAAATCTGGCGAAAGTGGAAGAGCGCATCACGGCGGCCTGTGTGGCCGCCGGGCGCAAGCGCGAAGAGGTGACCCTGATCGTGGTCACCAAGACCTACCCCGCCGGCGATGTGCGGATCCTGTCGGAGCTCGGTGTGCGCAACGTCGCCGAGAACCGGGACCAGGACGCGGCGCCCAAGGCCGCGGCTTGCTCGGATCTGCCCCTCTCGTGGCATTTTGTCGGTCAGTTGCAGACCAACAAGGTCCGTTCTGTGGTCGGTTACGCGGATGTGGTGCAGTCCGTGGACCGTGCCCGGCTCGTCACGGTCCTGTCGAAGGAAGCGGTGCGGGTGGAGCGCGAGGTGGGCTGCCTCATCCAGGTCGCACTGGACGCGCAGGAGAGCGGCCGGGGTGAGCGGGGAGGCGTCGGAGTCGGCGGAATCGAAGAGTTGGCCGACCTCATCGCCGGGGCACCCGGGCTCCGGCTCGACGGACTCATGACCGTCGCACCGCTCACCGGGGCGTACGCCGGGCGCCAACAAGCGGCGTTCGAGCGGCTGATGGATTTGTCGACTGCTATGCGCCGCACGCATCCGGCTGCGAACATGGTGTCTGCAGGGATGAGTGCGGACCTCGAGCAGGCCGTGGCGGCCGGAGCGACACATGTACGCGTCGGTACGGCGGTACTCGGAGTCCGACCCGGGCTCGGGTAACGTCGCCAAGAAGTCGGACCACAGCAGAAAATATGGTCATTACCGCCACTGGCGGGCATAACGACCTCGTGGATCGCGGGCACTTGGCAATTCGTCAGCCGATCCACCACAGAGCGGAGGACTCAGAGCATGGCCGGCGCGATGCGCAAGATGGCGGTCTACCTCGGCCTCGTGGAGGACGATGGGTACGACGGCAGGGGCTTCGACCCCGATGACGAGTTCGAGCCCGAGCTCGACCCGGAGCCCGAGCGTGACCGGCGGCGGCACGAGCCGCCTCACCAGTCGCATCAGGCACATCAGTCCCAAAGGGATGAATCGGTGCGCATGGTGCAGCCTCCGGCGCCTCGCGATCCGTTGCCGCATTCCGCTTCGCTCACTGCGGAATCCAGCCGTCCGGCGCGGATCGCGCCCGTGGCATCCATCACACAAGAACGCGCAAGCCTGGAGAAGAACGCACCGGTGATCATGCCCAAGGTCGTGTCGGAACGAGAGCCGTACCGGATCACCACACTTCACCCGCGGACCTATAACGAGGCCCGTACCATCGGGGAACACTTCCGTGAGGGCACCCCGGTGATCATGAATCTGACTGAGATGGATGACACAGATGCGAAGCGACTTGTCGACTTTGCGGCCGGTTTGGTGTTTGGTCTCCACGGCAGCATCGAGCGGGTGACGCAGAAGGTGTTCCTGTTGTCGCCTGCTAACGTCGATGTCACGGCGGAGGACAAGGCCCGCATCGCAGAGGGCGGGTTCTTCAACCAGAGCTGAGACGCAGGACCGGATCAAGGTACGGAAACAGGGGAGAGGTAAGCACGGATCATGAGCGTGGTCGGGCAGGTTCTCTACGTCGCGCTGACGTGTTTCCTCGTCGTGTTGATTTTCCGGTTGGTCATGGACTACGTCTTCCAGTTCGCCCGCTCATGGCAACCCGGCAAGGCGATGGTGGTCGTTCTCGAGGCCACCTACACTGTCACCGATCCACCGCTCAAGCTTCTGCGGCGGTTCATTCCGCCGCTGCGTCTCGGGGGCGTGGCGCTCGACCTGTCCTTCTTCGTACTGATGATCATCGTCTACATCCTGATCTCCGTCGTGAGCCGGCTGTGAACGATACGGTCTTGCCGAATGCCGACGACTACGTTGAGGTGAAGAGATGCCGTTGACCCCCGAGGACGTGCGGAACAAGCAGTTCACGACCGTCCGCCTCCGAGAAGGCTATGACGAGGACGAGGTCGATGCCTTCCTCGACGAGGTCGAAGCCGAACTGACGCGACTGCTCCGCGAGAACGAGGACCTGCGCGCCAAACTGGCGGCGGCCACGCGCGCGGCTGCGCAGAACCAGCAGCAGGGCATGCGCAAGCCGCCCGAGCAGCAGGACCAGCAGGGCCCGCCGCAGGGCATGCGAGGTCCCGGTGCGCCCGTACCCGCCGGCATATCGGGCCCGCCGCAGCAGCAGATGGGTGGCCCCATGGGTGGCCCGCCCCAGCTGCCGAGCGGTGCGCCGCAGCTGCCCGCGGGCCCCAGCGCCCAGGGCGGCCAGCAGGGCCAGGGCCCCATGGGTCAGGGTCCGATGGGCCAGGGTCCGATGGGGCAGGGCCCCATGGGTCAGGGTCCGATGGGCCAGGGCCCCATGGGTCAGGGTCCGATGGGCCAGGGCCAGATGGGTCAGGGCCCCATGGGCCAGGGCCCCGGTCAGCAGATGCAGCAGCAGATGCCGGGCCAGATGCAGCCTCAGATGCAGCAGCAGATGGGTGGCCCGATGGGCGGCCCCATGGGTGGACCCATGGGCGGTCACGGCCCGCAGATGCCGCAGCAGGGCCCCGGTGGCGACAGCGCCGCGCGTGTCCTCTCGCTGGCTCAGCAGACCGCCGACCAGGCGATCGCCGAGGCCCGCTCCGAGGCCAACAAGATCGTCGGCGAGGCCCGCAGCCGCGCCGAGGGTCTCGAGCGTGACGCCCGTGCCAAGGCCGACGCGCTGGAGCGGGACGCGCAGGAGAAGCACCGTGTCGCGATGGGCTCCCTGGAGTCCGCCCGCGCCACGCTGGAGCGCAAGGTCGAGGACCTGCGTGGCTTCGAGCGCGAGTACCGTACGCGTCTGAAGTCCTACCTGGAGTCGCAGCTGCGCCAGCTGGAGACGCAGGCGGACGACTCGCTCGCCCCGCCGCGCACTCCGGCCACGGCCTCCCTGCCGTCGCCCTCCGCGCCCTCGATGGCTCCGGCCGGCGCGAGTGCGCCGTCGTACGGCGGTCAGGGCATGGGCGGTGCCCCGGCACCGGCGGCGCCCTCCTACGGCGGGCAGCAGCAGATGTCGCCGGCCATGACCCAGCCGATGGCTCCGGTACGGCCCCAGGGGCCGTCGCCGATGCAGCAGGCCCCCTCGCCGATGCGTGGGTTCCTCATCGACGAGGACGACAACTGACGGCCTTGAGTACGCCTTAGGCGTCGGCAGCGTTCAGGGCGGAGCCCCGGATCTTTCCGGGGCTCCGCCCTTTTGCCGTGCTGTTTCGGGCGGGGAAGTCTCGGGCGCGCGTGCGGTTCCTTGGGGCATCTGTACGGGGTACGCAACGCCGAAGGCCGGGGCCCACCAAGATCTTTGGTGGGCCCCGGCCTTCGTTCTTCGGCTGCGGGCCGGTGGGGGCTGGTCGCGCAGTTCCCCGCACCCCTGGGGGCAGGGGGGCTACGCCTTGCGGAGGCGGAAGGTGAGGGACAGGCCCTCGTCGGTGAACGAGGCGCCGTAGGTGTCGTCGGCCTCGCCCTGGGCGAAGTCGGTGGCGAGGACCTCGTCGGCGATCAGCGCGGCGTGCTCGTTCAGGGCGGCGATGACGGCCGGGTCGGTGGACGTCCAGCGCAGAGCGATCCGGTCGGCCACGTCGAGGCCGCTGTTCTTGCGGGCCTCCTGGATCAGCCGGATCGCGTCACGGGCGAGACCCGCCTGCCGCAGCTCCTCGGTGATCTCCAGGTCCAGAGCGACCGTGGCACCCGAGTCGGACGCCACCGACCACCCCTCGCGCGGGGTCTCCGTGATGATGACCTCGTCCGCGGCCAGCGTCACCGTCTCGCCGTCGACCTCCACCGAGGCGGTGCCCTCGCGCAGGGCGAGGGAGAGGGCCGCCGCGTCCGTCTCGGCGATCACCTTGGCGACCGCCTGGACGCCCTTGCCGAAGCGCTTGCCCAGCGCGCGGAAGTTCGCCTTGGCCGTGGTGTCGACCAGCGAGCCGCCCACCTCGGAGAGGGAGGCGAGGGAGGTGACATTCAGCTCTTCGGTGATCTGCGCGTGCAGCTCCCCGTCGAGCGACTCGAAGCCGATCGCCCCGACCAGCGCGCGGGACAGCGGCTGGCGCGTCTTGACGCCCGACTCCGCGCGCGTGGCGCGGCCCAGCTCCACCAGACGCCGGACGAGGACCATCTGCCTCGACAGCTCCGGGTCGATGGCGGACAGATCCGCCTCCGGCCACGAGGACAGGTGTACGGACTCCGGGGCGCCCGGCGTCACGGGGACGATCAGGTCCTGCCAGACCCGCTCGGTGATGAACGGGGTCAGCGGGGCCATCAGCCGCGTGACCGTCTCCACGACCTCGTGCAGGGTGCGCAGCGCGGCCTTGTCGCCCTGCCAGAAACGGCGGCGGGAGCGGCGCACATACCAGTTCGAGAGGTCGTCGACGAACGCGGAGAGGAGCTTTCCGGCACGCTGGGTGTCGTACGCCTCCAGTGCCTGGGTGACCTGGTCGGTGAGCGCGTGCAGCTCGGACAGCAGCCAGCGGTCGAGGACCGGGCGGTCGGCCGGGGCCGGATCGGCCTCGGAGGGGGCCCAGTCGGAGGTGCGGGCGTAGAGGGCCTGGAAGGCGACCGTGTTCCAGTAGGTCAGGAGCGTCTTGCGCACCACCTCCTGGATGGTGCCGTGGCCGACGCGGCGGGCCGCCCAGGGGGAGCCGCCGGCCGCCATGAACCAGCGCACCGCGTCCGCGCCGTGCTGATCCATCAGCGGGATCGGCTGCAGGATGTTGCCCAGGTGCTTGGACATCTTGCGGCCGTCCTCGGCGAGGATGTGGCCCAGGCACACGACGTTCTCGTACGACGACTTGTCGAAGACGAGGGTGCCGACCGCCATGAGGGTGTAGAACCAGCCGCGGGTCTGGTCGATGGCCTCGGAGATGAACTGCGCCGGGTAGCGGCTCTCGAAGAGCTCCTTGTTCTTGTACGGGTAGCCCCACTGAGCGAACGGCATCGAACCCGAGTCGTACCAGGCGTCGATGACCTCCGGCACGCGTGTCGCCGTCCGCCGGCAGCCGTCCTGCGGGCACGCGAAGGTGACCTCGTCGATGAACGGGCGGTGCGGGTCCAGGTTCGACTGGTCGGTGCCCGTCAGCTCGGAGAGCTCGGCGCGGGAGCCGACACAGGTGAGGTGGCCTTCCTCACAGCGCCACAGCGGGAGCGGGGTGCCCCAGTAGCGGCTGCGGGACAGCGCCCAGTCGACGTTGTTGTTCAGCCAGTCGCCGAAGCGGCCGTGCTTGACGGACTCCGGGAACCAGTTGGTCTTCTCGTTCTCCTGGAGGAGACGGTCCTTGATGGCGGTGGTGCGGATGTACCAGGACGGCTGCGCGTAGTAGAGGAGTGCGGTGTGGCAGCGCCAGCAGTGCGGGTAGCTGTGCTCGTAAGGAATGTGCTTGAAGAGCAGACCACGCTGCTGCAGGTCCTCGGTGAGCTTTTCGTCCGCCTTCTTGAAGAAGACACCGCCGACGAGCGGAACGCTCTCCTCGAAGGTGCCGTTCGGGCGGACCGGGTTCACCACCGGCAGTCCGTACGCCCGGCAGACCTTCAGGTCGTCCTCGCCGAAGGCGGGGGACTGGTGGACCAGACCCGTGCCGTCCTCGGTCGTCACGTACGCGGCGTTGACCACGTAGTGGGCCTCGGCCGGGAACTCGACCAGCTCGAACGGACGTTGATAGGTCCAGCGCTCCATCTCGGCGCCGGTGAAGGTCTCACCGGTGGCCTCCCAGCCCTCACCGAGCGCCTTCTCGACGAGCGGCGCGGCGACGACGAGCTTCTCCTCACCGTTCGTCGCGACGGCGTAGGTGACCTCGGGGTGCGCGGCGACCGCGGTGTTGGAGACCAGCGTCCACGGGGTCGTCGTCCACACCAGGAGCGAGGCCTGGCCGGCCAGCGGACCGGAGGTGAGCGGGAAACGGACGTACACGGACGGGTCGACGACCGTCTCGTAGCCCTGTGCCAGCTCGTGGTCCGACAGGCCCGTCTCGTCGCGCGGGCACCAAGGGGCCACGCGGTAGTCCTGGACGAGCAGACCCTTGTTGAAGATCTCCTTGAGCGACCACCACACGGACTCCACGTACTCGGGGTCCATCGTGCGGTACGCGTCGTCCAGGTCGACCCAGTAGCCCATGCGGTTGGTGAGCTCGGTGAACGCGTCGGTGTGACGGGTCACGGACTCGCGGCACTTGGCGTTGAACTCGGCGATGCCGTACGCCTCGATGTCCTGCTTGCCGGTGAAGCCGAGCTCCTTCTCCACCGCGAGCTCGACCGGGAGGCCGTGGCAGTCCCAGCCGGCCTTGCGGGC
Organism: Streptomyces sp. NPDC096311; assembly: GCF_044763085.1. Lineage (NCBI taxonomy): Bacteria > Bacillati > Actinomycetota > Actinomycetes > Kitasatosporales > Streptomycetaceae > Streptomyces > Streptomyces sp. NPDC096311. Next base: position 415,250 of record NZ_JBIWFN010000008.1, on the reverse strand, counting down.
CACGTGATAGCCGCGCATGGTGCGAAAGCGCGGGAAGACGTCCTTGAAGACGCGCGCCTCGATGTGGTGGGCGCCCGGCATGCCGTTCGCGGTGGGCGGGCCCTCGTAGAACACCCACTCAGGGTGGCCCTCGGACTGCTCAAGGCTCTTGGCGAAGATCTTCTGCTCGCGCCAGAAGTCGAGCACGGCGTGCTCGAGCGCGGGCAGGTCGACCTGGGCGGGCACCTGGCGGTACGTCGGCGTTGTCATCAGCGAGCTTCCTCCGGCGGACTTTCTGCCTTCCGTCCGGAGGGACGAGAGCCTGAGCAGCCATCTCCTGGATGCTGCGGACGCCGTGCGCGGCGCGCTCCCGCGGTACCACCCTCCTTGGCTCCCCGGTGCGTGCTGCGCACCAGTGAGCCCCCTCATTGGGGTCGCGATGCCGGTTCTACCGGCCGCTGCTCGCTCGCTGCGGCTTTCTTCCGGCGGCTCCGGGGTGATCTTCGCGTCGCGCTCGCCCCCGGGCTTCCACCGTCCCCGGGTCGCTCCTGGCTGCGTACGCCGCTACTCGTCCCCATCCACGCTTCTCGCTGCGCCCAGTGTACGGCGCCGCGCGGACAGCGGCCGACCGGTTTTCCGGGGTGCGCCGCCGGGGACGTCCGGGGCGTCCCACGGCCTGCGCGGTGACCCGAACGGCGAGGCGCGGGCGTCCGGATCCTGGAACGCCGGACCTGGCGGATTACCCGGCGGGGAGCTGGGCACAACGCATGCAGGTTCCTCGCGAGGGACCCGCGGGGCGGACGAAACGTTGGTGCGCCCGGTTGCCGCGGACCAGAAGTCGATTTATCGTCCCAGCACGATTTGCGCGCAAAATCACAATATGTGAAGGGGCCGCGGCCATGGTGGCGAAGAAGACCGCCGTACAGCAGTCGGCGTCCAGCAGATCCACGGGTCCGGCGGCCAAGGACGTGGGTGGCAAGAAGAGCGCGTCGGTGGCGCCCGCGGCGCATGCGGCCAATCCGGTGAACACCGCCACGAAGACCGCCGCGAAGCCGCCCGCCAAGACGGCCACGAAAGCCGCTGTCGGCAAGAAGGCGGCGGCCACCGGGAAAACGGCCGCTACGAAGGGAGCCACCAAGAAAGCGGTCGCCAAGAAGGCGGTCGCCAAGAAATCCGTGGCCAAGGAAGCGGTGGCCAAGGAAACGGTCGCCCGGAAGGCGGTGGCCAAGAAGGCCGACGGCAAGAGCGTGGCCAGGAAGAGCAGCGGTACGGCAAGGAAAAGCACCAGTACGGCGAAGAAGTCGGTCGCTTCCGCGGCCGAAGGCGCGGCCAAGGCCGCGAAGACGACGGGAGCCACGACGGTGGTTGCGAAGAAGACTCCTGGCACGGCCACGGCGGCGCAGAACCCCACCGCTGTCCCCAAGGCGCGGATCGCCGCGGTGGAGCCCGGGGAGCTCGCGGTGCGCCCCGGTGAGGACCCCTGGACCCCGGAGGAGGTCGCGGAGGCGCGCACCGAACTCCAGTCCGAGGCGCTGCGGCTGAGCACCGAGATCTCGTCGTCCGAAGAGGCGATCGCGGGCCTGATGCGCGACTCCGGCGACGGAGCGGGCGACGATCAGGCGGACACCGGCACGAAGAACATCACACGCGAGCACGAGATGGCCCTGGCGGCCAACGCGCGCGAGATGCTGGAGCAGACCGAGCGAGCCCTGGAGCGGCTGGACGCGGGCACCTACGGGCTCTGCGAGAACTGCGGCGATCCCATCGGCAAGGCGCGGATGCAGGCCTTCCCGCGAGCCACCCTGTGCGTCGAGTGCAAGCAGAAGCAGGAACGCCGCTACTGATTCGCGCGGGAGGGCTCCTGCGCACGTGGGCGCCGGGGGGTGTGCCGTACCCTCGTCCTCAGTCAGGCACCTAGGTCGAGGGACTCACTCACGTGGCAGAGGCGGAGCGCATCATCGGTACGCCGGATACCCCAGGAGCGGGGGGCGCCGAGCCGGAGCAGTCCGGCGTGGAAGGGACCGTGGAAGGCACCGGGGCCCCGGCCGAGGTGCCCAGGGGCAGGCGCAGGGTCGCCGTCCTGTTCACGGTCGCCGCCCTGGCGTACGCCCTCGACCTGGTCAGCAAGCTGATCGTGGTCGCGAAGCTGGAGCATCACGCGCCGATCCAGATCATCGGGGACTGGCTGAGGTTCGAGGCGATCCGCAACGCGGGTGCGGCCTTCGGCTTCGGCGAGGCGTTCACGATCATCTTCACGGTGATCGCCGCGGCCGTGATCGTGGTGATCGCGCGGCTCGCGCGCAAGCTCTACAGCCTGCCCTGGGCGATCGCGCTCGGTCTGCTGCTGGGCGGTGCGCTCGGCAACCTGACCGACCGGATCTTCCGCGCGCCCGGGATCTTCGAGGGCGCGGTCGTGGACTTCATCGCGCCCAAGCACTTCGCGGTCTTCAACCTGGCCGACTCGGCGATCGTCTGCGGCGGCGTCCTGATCGTGCTGCTGTCCTTCCGCGGGCTCGACCCGGACGGCACGGTCCACAAGGACTGATCGGCCCGCACGGGGTGGCGTACGGGACGTCTGGAAGGACGTCTGGAGGCAGGTCCACGGGCACTGCTGTTCGGGCGGTGGTCCGGCGGTGTCCGACCCGTCCGGCATACTCGACGGGTGAGCACCATTCCCGAGATCCGCAACCTGCCCGTGCCCGACGGCCTGGAGGGCGAGCGCGTCGACGCCGCCATCTCCCGCATGTTCGGCTTCTCCCGCACGAAGGCCGCCGAGCTCGCCGCGGCGGGGAAGGTCACGGTCGACGGCTCGGTGGTCGGAAAGTCCGAGCGGGTGCACGGCGGCGCCTGGCTCGAAGTGGAGATGCCGCAGGCTCCCGCCCCCGTGCAGATCGTCGCCGAGCCCGTCGAGGGCATGGAGATCGTGCACGACGACGACGACATCGTCGTGATCATCAAACCGGTCGGTGTGGCCGCGCACCCGAGCCCCGGCTGGAGCGGTCCGACGGTGATCGGCGGCCTCGCGGCGGCCGGATACCGGATCTCGACCTCGGGTGCCGCCGAGCGGCAGGGCATCGTGCACCGGCTGGACGTCGGCACCTCCGGGCTGATGGTCGTGGCCAAGTCGGAGCGCGCGTACACCTCACTGAAGCGGCAGTTCAAGGAACGCACGGTCGACAAGCGGTACAACGCGCTGGTCCAGGGACACCCCGACCCGATGAGCGGCACCATCGACGCACCCATCGGCCGGCACCCCAACCACGACTACAAGTGGGCGGTGACGGCCGAGGGCAAGCCGTCCGTCACGCACTACGACCTGATCGAGGCGTTCCGGGCGGCCAGCCTGCTCGACATCAAGCTGGAGACCGGCCGCACCCATCAGATCCGTGTCCACATGGCGGCCCACCGCCACCCCTGCGTGGGGGACCTGACCTACGGCGCGGACCCGACGATCGCCAAGCGGCTCGGTCTGACCCGGCAGTGGCTGCACGCGGTGCGGCTCGGCTTCGAGCACCCCGGGGACGGGCAGTGGGCGGAGTTCGAGAGCGACTACCCCGAGGACCTGCAGAAGGCGCTCGACAAGGTGCGTGAGGAGAGCTACGCGTGAGCGGCTCGGACGGGGCGCGGGACGGCGCCTACGTGGTGCGGGTGGCCGAGGACGCCGCGGACCGTGAGGCGTGCTTCGCGGTGCGCAAGGAGGTCTTCGTCGGCGAACAGGGCGTCCCCGAGGACATCGAGTACGACGCGTACGACGCCGGTGCCCTGCATGTGCTGGCGATCCGCGAGGACGGGGTGCCGCTGGGCACCGGACGGCTCCTGTACGGCTCGGAGGCCGCCGCGAAGACCGACGGCGACCTGACGGTCGGCTCGCTCGGCCGGCTCGCCGTGACGAAGGCGGCGCGCGGGCTCGGCGTCGGCGTGGCCCTCGTACGGGCCATCGAGGACGCGGCACGCGCGCGTGGCCTCGCGGCGGTGGACCTGCACGCGCAGACGCAGGCGATGGGGTTCTACGAGCGGCTCGGGTACGTGGCGTACGGCGAGGAGTTCCTCGACGCCGGGATCGACCACCGGGCGATGCGCAAGGCCGTGTGAGACGGGGTCCGTCGCACGCGGGTTGCCGGGAGGGCATTGTCGTAGGCGCGTGGCACGCTTGAGGTCTGGCTCTTCCTTGATCGCCTAGACCTTGCCGGAGCGCTGACCGTGGATCAGTTGGCCCTGTTGTTCGTGCTGCTGCTCGGGGCCGTGGTGAGCGTCCCGGTGGGGGACCGCTTCGGGCTGCCGGCGCCTGTCCTGATGACGCTCCTCGGGATCGTGCTGGCCGTGCTGGACTTCGTGCCCAACGTGGACGTCCCGCCGGAGCTGATCCTGCCCCTGCTGCTGCCTCCGCTGCTGTACGCCTCGGTGCGACGCACCTCGTGGAGACAGTTCGCCGCCAACAAACGGCCGATCTTCCTGCTCGCCGTGGCGCTGGTGTTCGTCACCACGGCGGCCGTGGCCTTCGTCGCGAGCGCCATCGTGCCTGGGCTGCCGATCGCCGCCGCGGTCGCCCTGGGCGCGCTGGTGGCGCCGCCCGACCCGGTCGCCGCGACAGCCGTCGCGGGGCAACTCGGGCTGCCCCGCCGACTGGTGTCGATCCTGGAGGGCGAGGGGCTCTTCAACGACGTGACGGCCATCGTGCTCTACCACGTCGCGATCGCCGCCGCCGTGAGCGGCACCTTCTCGCCGTGGCGGGCGGGGCTCGATCTCGTGCTGTCCGCCGTGGTCGCGGTCGCCATCGGGCTGGCGCTGGGGTGGGCGGCGAACAAGCTGATGTCGCTGCTCGGTGACGCCACGCTGCAGATCGGGATGACGCTGCTGGTGCCCTTCGCGTCGTACGTCCTTGCGGAGGAGTTGCACGGGTCGGGGGTGCTCGCCGTGCTCACCACCGCGCTGTTCCTCGCGGAGTACGCCGCCGATGCCGACGACGTCATGACGCGGCTCGCCGGGTACACGTTCTGGGACGTGGTGGACACGCTGGTCACCGGGGTCGCGTTCGGGCTGATCGGGCTCGAGCTGCACAACGCGATCAGGACGGCGTCGGGGCGGTGGGGCGAGATGCTGGGCTGGGCCGCCGCGATCGTCGCTGTCGTGGTGTTCGTACGGCTGGCGTATCTGATGCCGGCGACGTGGCTCACGAAACGGCTGCACGCGAAACGGGACTACGACGAGGAGATCCCGACCTCGTGGCGGGAGACCGTGATCATGTGGTGGTCGGGGATGCGGGGAGTCGCCTCCGTGGCCCTCGCGCTGGCCATTCCGCTGAAGATGGACGACGGGTCGCCGTTTCCCGACCGGGACGAGATCATCTTCATCGCGTTCGGCGTGATCATGGCCACGCTGGTACTCCAGGGGCTCACGCTGCCGTGGCTGGTGCGCAGGCTCGGGGTGCGGGCCGACGAGGACGTCGAGAAGGCGTTCGAGAAGGAGCTGGCGGTTCGGGCGGCGAAGGCGGCGAAGCGGAGGCTCAAGGAGATCGAGGAGGTGGAGGAGCTGCCGGAGGAGCTGTCCGAGCAGCTGATTCGGCGGGCCTTCGACATCGGGACGCGGATCAGTCCGGATCTGGGGGACGAGGAGCGGCGGGAGGCGCATGAGCAGCGGGCTCGACGGGTGAAGCGGTTGCGGCGGATTCAGGGGGAGATGCTGAGCGCGGCGCGGCATGAGGTGTTGTCGGCGCGGAGTGAGCCGGGGGCGGATCCGGAGATCGTGGACCGGGTGCTGCGGCACCTGGACGTACGTAGTCTGCGTTGAGAGTGTTCTCCCGCCCGCGCACCGCCCGTTTCCACCCTGCTGACAACTGACGGTCGCCTGTGGGGGGTGCGGGGGTCGGGACCTGGGGTGGTCAGGCTCGGCCTGGGCCCGTTCGTGGGGGGTCAGGGGTGTGGGGGGTCGTGGGGGCGGCTATCGCGCCGTCGGTGTCGTCGTGGTTCGGGCGGTGGGGGCGGCCGTTGGGCCAGTTCAGGGGCAGGATCGCCTCGGCCGTGTTGACGCGGGGGAGGGCGTAGGGGTGTACGTCGGTGAGCCAGCGGATCATGCGCTCGCGCACCGTGACCCGTACCGTCCAGATGTCGTCCGCGTCCTTCGCGGTCACCAGGGCGCGCACCTGCATGGTGTTGGGGGTGGAGTCGGTGACGGCGAGACCGTAGTCGCGGCCGTCCCAGGCCGGGCACTCGCGCAGGATGTCGCGGAGCTGCTCGCGCATCGCCTCGACGGGTGCCGAGTGATCGACGTGGAAGAAGACGATGCCGGTCATCTGGGGGGTGCCGCGGGACCAGTTCTCGAAGGGCTTGGAGGTGAAGTACGAGACCGGCATCGTGATCCGGCGCTCGTCCCACGTGCGTACCGTCAGGAACGTCAGTGTGATCTCCTCGACGGTGCCCCACTCGCCGTCCACCACGACCGTGTCGCCGAGGCGCACCATGTCGCCGAAGGCGATCTGCAGCCCGGCGAAGAGATTCGCCAGCGTGGACTGGGCGGCGACACCGGCGACGATGCCGAGGATGCCGGCCGAGGCCAGCAGCGAGGCACCAGCCGCGCGCATCGCGGGGAAGGTGAGCAGCATCGAGGCGACGGCCACCACGGCGACGACCGCGGACACCACCCGTTGGATCAGCGTCACTTGCGTGCGCACCCGGCGCACCCGCGCCGGGTCGCGGTGGGCGTTCGCATAGCGGGTGTAGGAGGTCTCGACGATCGCCGTCGCGATGCGGATCACGAGCCACGCGGCGGACCCGATGAGGATCAGGGTCAGGGTGCGGCCGACGCCGACCCGGTGTTCCACGAGCAACTTCGCCTGGTCGTACGAGCCGCGCAGCAGAGCGGCGAACAGCACGAGCTGGAAGGGGACCCGTGCGCGGCGCAGCAGGCCCCACAGGGAGGTCTCTTCGTGTCGGGCGTCGGCCTTGCGCAGTACGCGGTCCACGGCCCATCCGATGAGCAGCGTGAGCACGACCGAGCCACCGACGACGATCAGGGGACGCAGTACGTTCTCCATGCCTGAGACCGTAACCGGCTTGGGGCCGCCCTGAACATGTCGCCCCTGGTCCCCGGTCCTCGATCCGGGGCTGTCGGTCCTGGCTGGCACCATGGGGCGCATGAACATCATGCTCTTTCACTCGACCTACGGGCCCCGGCCCGCGGTGCGCGCGGCGGCCGACCGGCTGCGTGCCGCGGGGCACGAGGTGTGGACGCCGGACCTCTTCGAGGGCCGCACCTTCGAGACCGTGGAGGAGGGCATGGCCTTCAACGACGGGATCGGCAAGGAGGAGCTGCTCAGACGCGCCGTCCTGGCCGCCGCCCCCTATTCCGAGCGCGGCCTGGTGTACGCGGGGTTCTCGCTCGGCGCCTCCATCGCGCAGACCCTGGCGCTCGGCGACGAGAAGGCCCTTGGGCTGCTGCTCCTGCACGGGACATCGGACATCGCCGAGAGCGCGTCGGTGGACGAGCTGCCGGTCCAGCTGCACGTCGCGGAGCCGGACCCGTTCGAGACGGACGACTGGCTGAGCGCCTGGTACCTGCAGATGCAGCGGGCGGGGGCGGACGTGGAGATCTACCGGTACGCCGGTGCCGGGCACCTGTACACCGACCCCGGCCTGCCCGACTACGACGAGGAGGCCGCCGAGGCCACCTGGCGGGTGGCGCTCGGCTTCCTCGACTCGCTGTAGCGGTCCGCCGCACCGGGGTGACAGGCTTCCAACAGACGGGCCCGGGTCATCTGTTGGATGACCCGGGCCCGTCTGTTCAACTTCGGTCAACTGCGACTACCGGCGTTGTGGAACGTCGGAGAACCTAGCCCGGGAAGCACTCCTTGGGCGGGTGCACCTGCGACGGGAAGTGACCGGACCACACCCAGGACGTCGGCTTGGAGTCGTAGATCCTGAACCACCGCTCCCCCGAGGGGGTCTTGGTGGTCGAGCACTGGATCCGCAGGGTCGTGCCCCGCGGCTCCGTACGGTACCTCGTCGACGAGGAAGTGGGCTGGGCGTATATGGGAGAGCTTTCGGCCGTCGTCAGGTTGACGTACGCCGGTGCCGCTGCCGCCGTGGCTTCCTGCGCCTCGGCGGATGTGGCGGTGAGTCCGGCGAGCGCCAGGGCGGCGCCGAGCACTGCGGTCTTCGTCAGGACACTTTGGGGGGTGGCCATGTGACTCCAATCGTGACAGAACTGACGGACCGTCGGTATGACGATCAGACAATGCGGCCGACGCTATCAAGATCTTCCCCACGCCCGGAATTGTTTTCTATACCGGATCGTAGGTGCGCTCGACCTTCTGGGTTCCGGTGCGCGTGCGGTACGAACGAGCCCAGGACGAGGTCGCGTTGGCGTTCGTGCGGTCGGACAGGACGTAGTAGTCCATCTGCGCGCGGTCGGCGGTGATGTCCAGGACGCCGTATCCGTGGCGGTCGGTGTCGACCCAGTGGACGTGCCGGTTGGCGATCTGGATGAGCGGGGCGGCGATCGCGGAGACCGTGCCCTCGGGGACCTTCACGATGTCGTCGAGGTTGTCGGAGGTCACCGAGGTGATCACGAACTCGGTGGCGGCCGACGCGGACAGCGGGTACGTCCCGGCGTCCACCGGCACGTCGTTGGCCCAGGACATGTGGATGTCGCCGGTGAGGAACACCGTGTTGCCGATCGCGTTCGAGCGCAGATGCGCGAGGAGCTCACGGCGGTCGTCGGTGTAGCCGTCCCACTGGTCGGTGTTGACGCCGATGCCGTCCTGCGGCAGGTCCAGCAGCTTGGCGAGCGGCTTGAGCAGGTCGGCGGTGAGCGAGCCGATGACGAACGGCGCGATCATCACCGAGTTGCCGACCAGCCGCCAGGTGGTGTCGGACGCCTTCAGCCCGGCCTTCAGCCAGTCGAGTTGGGCCCGGCCCGTGATCGTACGGTCCGGGTCGTCGACCGTGCCGCTGGCCGTGGACGCCTGCTGGGAGCGGAAGGACCGCAGGTCGAGCAGGGAGAGGTCGGCGAGCTTGCCGAAGCGCAGCCGGCGGTAGGTGGTGCCCGCGATCGCCGGGCGTACCGGCATCCACTCGAAGTAGGCCTGCTTCGCGGCAGCCTGACGTGCCGTCCAGGTGCCCTCGGCGCCCTCGGTGTGGTTGACCGCGCCGCCGGACCAGGCGTTGTCGGCGAACTCGTGGTCGTCCCAGATCGCCACGACCGGCGCCTTGTGGTGCAGGGCCTGGAGGTCCGGGTCGGTCTTGTACTTGCCGTGCCGGGTGCGGTAGTCGGCGAGGGTGATGATCTCGTTCGCGGGGGAGTGCGGCCGGACGACCGTGCCGCGCGCCGCGTACTCGCCGGACTTGTACTCGTAGATGTAGTCCCCGAGATGCAGCCAGGCGTCCAGGTCGCTTCGGGCCGCGAGATGGCGGTACGACGAGAAGTAGCCCGCCTCCCAGTTGGCACAGGTGACGACGCCGAAGCGCAGGCCCGCCACGGCGGCGTTGGCGGCCGGGGCGGTGCGGGTGCGGGCGACGGGCGAGTCGGTGCCGCCCGCGGAGAAGCGGAACCAGTAGTCCGTGGCCGGTTCCAGGCCGCGGATGTCCGCCTTCACGGTGTGGTCGGAGGCGGCCGTCGCGGTGAGGGAGCCCTTGGAGACGATCGTGGTGAACGCCTTGTCCTTGGCGACGGTCCAGCTGACTTCGGTGTCGGGGCCGACGCCGGAGCCGGGTATCGCCGCGGAGGTGGGCGTCACCCGGGTCCACAGCAGGATGCCGTCCGGGAGCGGGTCGCCGGAGGCGACGCCGTGCAGGAAGGCGGGGGCGTCCGCGGCGGCGCGGGCCGGCAGGGCGGCGACGAGTGGGCCGGCCAGGACAGCGGTCGCCGCCGCGGCCTTGACGACCGTACGGCGGCGGGGCGAGGGAGAGTTGAGGCCCTGGGACGCCTCGGATGATCTGTATCGACTGGTCACGACCGAACAGGTTACTGATCGGTACGCGCGAGAGCGGGCGAACCACGAAAGTTCGCCCGCTCTTCACGCGGAGGCCGGATTCCCCCGTCGGCGTCAGCCCTTGAGGGCCGCGTCCACCACCTTGTCGAAGTCGGCCACCGTCAGGAGCGGGGTGCCGCCGTTGAGCTGCTTGCCGTCCATGACGAAGCCCGGGGTGCCGGTCACACCCTCCTTGTTGTCGTCGAAGGTCTTCGACATGGCCATCGCCCAGGCGTCGTAGGTGCCCTTCTTCACCGCGTTCTGGAACGCGGTGTTGCCCTTCAGCGCGGGAACGGTGTCGGCGACCTTGAGGAGGTAGGCGTCGTCCTTGAACTTGTCGGTCGTCTCGTCCGGGTGCCACTTCGTCGAGTACAGCGCGGTCTTGTACTCGAGGAACGCCTCGGAGCTGACGTTCAGCGCGGCGCCCAGGGCGCTCAGCGCGTTCTTGGAGCCCTGGCCGTTGTCCTTGTCGTCGATGAACGTGGCGCCGACGTACTGGAACTTGAACTTGCCGTCGTCGATGTCCTTCTTCACGGTCGAGCCGACGGTCTGCTCGAACTGGGCGCAGACCGGGCAGCGCGGGTCCTCGTAGACCTTGAGGGTCTTCTTGGCGGTGCTCTTGCCGATGACGACGGTGGTGCCCTTGGTGCCGGTGGTGTTGGCCGGGGCGACGACCTTGGCGTCCTTCAGGCCCGCCCAGTAGCTCGGCTTGTTGTTCTGCACGACCGCGTAGCCGACGCCGCCGGCTATCGCGAGGACGGCGACGATGGAGCCGGCCACGATGGCCTGGCGCTTGACCTTGTCGCGCTTGGCCTGGCGCTCGCGCTCGAGGCGCAGCTTCTCCCGGGCCGCCGTCTTCGCCGCCTGGCTGTTTCGCTTGCTCATGTTGGTGATCTCCATGGGGGACGCGCACACGTCGTACGCGGGATACGTATGGGGGACTGCCGGTGCTCAAGGGCTGTCGCGCAGAAGCGATGGTTCAGGCGAAAGCGGCCGAGAGCGGCGGTCCACGCCGTCCCAGGGAGTGCACGAACAGGCGGGTGCGGGCGCCCGCGCTCCGGCGCGCGGGGCGCGGCAGCCGGCGTACCGGGGCGAGCTGTACGGTCACCGCGGCGACCGCGATCAGCAGGGGCCGGAAGGTGGCCGCGGCCACCGCGCGCAGCAGCTGGTCCAGGGCGCGGTCGCCGCGGCGCAGCCAGGCGGCCGCGAGCAGCCCGACGCTGACATGGGCGGCGAGCAGCAGCCAGGCGGCGGCCGGGTCGGTCTGCGCGAGCAGGGTGGCGGCACGGTCGCCGCTGCCGCCGGTCACGTGGGCCAGCGGGGTGCCCACGCTGCCGCCGCCGCACAGCACGTCGAAGCCGACCGAGCGCAGCGGGCCCGCGACGGGGCCGCCCGCCCTGCCGTAACAGACGTGCTGGCCCGTGGTGAACACGGTGTCGGCGGTCAGCTCCAGCGGGATGAGCAGGGCGGCGATCCGGCCGAAGCCGCGCTCGCGGCCCGCCAGCGCGTAGGCGATGACGAAGACGGCCGCGGCGATCGCCGCCAGGGTGCCCAGTGGCAGCGGGACCCGGGACAGCAGGACGTGCGACGCGGTGGAGAGCGTCACGACGACAGCCGTGAACAGTGCCGCGCGCACGGCTCTGAGCTGGGTCCCGGGTATGTCCATAGCGGAGCCGAGTGTCCCACGTGCTCCCGTAAGGGCCCCCTAAAGGGTTCCTATGTGTTACGGGAGCGTTGTGGGTCCGTCGTCCGGGGTGCCTACAGGCCCGGGATCCGGCCGTTGCGGAACAGGTCGACGAAGATCTGGTGGTCGGCACGCGCGCGTGCGCCGTAGCTGTGCGCGAAGTCCACCAGGAGGCCCGAGAAGCCGTCCTCGTCGGCGGCGATCGCCGCGTCGATGGCCCGCTCGGTGGAGAACGGGACCAGCTCCGAGTGGCCGCTCTCGTCGTCGGCCGCGGCGTGCATGGTGGCCGTGGCCCGGCCGAGGTCGGCGACGACCGAGGCGATCTCCTCCGGGTCGTCGATGTCGCCCCAGTCCAGGTCCACCGCGTACGGCGAGACCTCGGCGACCAGCTGGCCGGCGCCGTCCAGCTCGGTCCAGCCCAGCCACGGGTCGGCGTGTGCCTGCAGGGCACGCTGGGAGATCACCGTGCGGTGACCCTCGTGCTGGAAGTACTCGCGGATCGAGGAGTCCGTGATGTGCCGGGAGACGGCCGGGGTCTGGGCCTGCTTGATGTAGATCACGACATCGTTCTCCAGGGCGTCGCTGTTGCCCTCCAGAAGGATGTTGTACGAAGGCAGTCCGGCGGAGCCGATGCCGATGCCGCGGCGGCCGACGACGTCCTTCACCCGGTAGGAGTCGGGGCGGGCCAGGGAGGACTCGGGGAGCGTCTCCAGGTAGCCGTCGAAGGCCGCGAGCACCTTGTAGCGGGTGGCCGCGTCGAGCTCGATGGAGCCGCCGCCGGGCGCGAAGCGGCGCTCGAAGTCGCGGATCTCGGTCATCGAGTCGAGCAGCCCGAAGCGGGTCAGCGAGCGGGCGTCACGCAGCGCGTCCAGGAGCGGGCCCTCGGCCGTGTCCAGGGTGAAGGGAGGCACCTCGTCGCTCTTGGCGCCGGTGGCCAGGGCGTGGATGCGCTCGCGGTAGGCCGCCGCGTACACCTTGACCAGCTCTGTGATCTGGTCGTCACCGAGCGCCTTCGCATACCCGATGAGGGCCACGGAGGCGGCGAAACGCTTGAGGTCCCAGGTGAAGGGGCCGACGTAGGCCTCGTCGAAGTCGTTCACGTTGAAGATCAGGCGGCCGTTGGCGTCCATGTACGTGCCGAAGTTCTCGGCGTGCAGGTCGCCGTGGATCCACACACGGGAGGTGCGCTCGTCCAGGTACGGTCCGCCGCGCCTCGGCCCGAAACCGATCTCCGCGGTGAGGTCGTGGTAGAAGAGGCCTGCCGTGCCCCGGTAGAACGCGAAGGCGGAGGCCGCCATCTTGCGGAACTTGACGCGGAACGCGGCCGGGTCGGCGGCCAGGAGCTCGCCGAAGGCGGTGTCGAAGACGGCGAGGATCTGCTCGCCGCGTTGCTCGGCGCTGAGCTGCGGGACCGACATCGCTGGGTGCCTCCTGGTGCAGGTGGTGCTTGACATGGGGGAAGGACGTGTCCGTCCGCCGGGACGGTTGCTTCCGTCCTCTCCCAACGGACGAAGGTACGCGGGAGTGCCCGCGCACCGGGGACGAACGGTACGCGCGCGTGCCCCGCGCCCCGGATGAAGGTACGGGTGGTCGGCCCGCCCGTCACCCGACCACCGCCCCTCATTGAGGCGCTTCGCGCCCAGTGTTCGTCTCCAGTGTCAGTGGCGCGTCATAGACTTCGACGCTGTCCCCCCAGACTGTCCGCAGCCTGTCGACGATTGTTCTTCTTGGAGGCCGAAGCCGTGTCAAAGCCGCCGTTCACGCACCTGCACGTCCATACCCAGTACTCGCTGCTGGACGGTGCCGCGCGGCTCAAGGACATGTTCAACGCCTGCAATGAGATGGGCATGACGCACATCGCCATGAGTGACCATGGCAACCTTCACGGGGCCTACGACTTCTTCCACACGGCGAAGAAGGCGGGCGTCACACCGATCATCGGCATCGAGGCGTACGTCGCCCCGGAGTCCCGGCGCAACAAGCGCAAGATCCAGTGGGGCCAGCCGCACCAGAAGCGCGACGACGTGTCCGGTTCGGGTGGTTATACGCACAAGACGATCTGGGCGGCGAACCGGACCGGCCTGCACAACCTCTTCAAGCTCTCCTCGGACGCGTACGCCGAGGGCTGGCTCCAGAAGTGGCCCCGAATGGACAAGGAGACCATCTCCCAGTGGTCCGAGGGGCTCATCGCCTCCACCGGCTGCCCCTCCGGCGAGCTCCAGACCCGCCTGCGCCTCGGCCAGTACGACGAGGCCCTGAAGGCGGCCGCCGAGTACCAGGACATCTTCGGCAAGGACCGCTACTTCCTGGAGCTGATGGACCACGGCATCGAGATCGAGCGCCGGGTCCGCGACGGACTCCTGGAGATCGGCAAGAAGCTCGGCATCCCGCCCCTGGTGACGAACGACTCGCACTACACGTACGCGCACGAGGCGACCGCTCACGACGCCCTGCTGTGCATCCAGACCGGCAAGAACCTCTCCGACCCGGACCGCTTCCGCTTCGACGGCACGGGCTACTACCTGAAGTCCACGGACGAGATGTACGCCGTCGACTCCTCGGACGCCTGGCAGCAGGGCTGCGCCAACACCCTCCTGGTGGCCGAGCAGATCGACACCACCGGCATGTTCGAGGCGAAGAACCTCATGCCGAAGTTCGACATCCCCGAGGGCTACACCGAGGTCACCTGGTTCCAGGAGGAGGTGCGCATCGGCATGGAGCGCCGCTTCCCCGGCGGCGTCCCCGACGACCGCCAGAAGCAGGCCGAGTACGAGATGGACGTCATCATCCAGATGGGGTTCCCGGGGTACTTCCTCGTCGTCGCCGACTTCATCATGTGGGCCAAGAAGCAGGGCATCGCCGTGGGCCCGGGCCGTGGCTCGGCGGCCGGTTCGATCGTCGCGTACGCCATGGGCATCACCGACCTCGACCCGATCCCGCACGGTCTGATCTTCGAGCGGTTCCTGAACCCCGAGCGCGTCTCCATGCCCGACGTCGACATCGACTTCGACGAGCGCAGGCGCGTCGAGGTGATCAGGTACGTGACCGAGAAATACGGCGCCGACAAGGTCGCCATGATCGGCACCTACGGAAAGATCAAGGCGAAGAACGCCATCAAGGACTCCGCGCGCGTCCTGGGCTACCCGTACGCCATGGGCGACCGCCTCACCAAGGCGATGCCCGCCGACGTCCTCGGCAAGGGCATCGACCTCAGCGGCATCACCGACTCCTCGCACCCGCGCTACAGCGAGGCGGGCGAGATCCGCGCGATGTACGAGAACGAGCCGGACGTGAAGAAGGTCATCGACACCGCCAAGGGCGTCGAGGGCCTGGTCCGGCAGATGGGCGTGCACGCCGCCGGCGTCATCATGTCCAGCGAGCCCATCGTCGACCACGCCCCGGTCTGGGTGCGGCACACCGACGGCGTGACCATCACGCAGTGGGACTACCCGCAGTGCGAGTCGCTCGGCCTGCTGAAGATGGACTTCCTCGGCCTGCGCAACCTGACGATCATGGACGACGCCGTCAAGATGGTGAAGTCCAACAAGGGCGTCGACCTCGACCTGCTGGCCCTCCCGCTCGACGATCCGACGACCTTCGAACTGCTCCAGCGCGGCGAGACCCTCGGCGTCTTCCAGTTCGACGGCGGCCCCATGCGCTCGCTGCTGCGCCTGATGAAGCCCGACAACTTCGAAGACATCTCCGCCGTCTCGGCGCTCTACCGTCCCGGCCCGATGGGCATGGACTCGCACACGAACTACGCGCTCCGCAAGAACGGCCTGCAGGAGATCACGCCGATCCACAAGGAGCTGGAGGAGCCCCTCCAGGAGGTTCTGGCGGTCACCTACGGCCTGATCGTGTACCAGGAGCAGGTGCAGAAGGCGGCCCAGATCATCGCCGGGTACTCGCTCGGCGAGGCCGACATCCTCCGCCGTGTGATGGGCAAGAAGAAGCCCGACGAGCTGGCGAAGAACTTCACCATCTTCCAGGCCGGCGCGAAGAAGAACGGCTACAGCGACGAGGCTATCCAGGCCCTGTGGGACGTGCTGGTGCCCTTCGCCGGCTACGCGTTCAACAAGGCGCACTCGGCCGCGTACGGACTGGTCTCGTACTGGACCGCCTACCTGAAGGCGAACTACCCCGCCGAGTACATGGCGGGCCTGCTCACCTCGGTCAAGGACGACAAGGACAAGTCCGCGATCTATCTGAACGAGTGCCGGCGCATGGGCATCAAGGTGCTGCCGCCCAACGTCAACGAGTCGGAACAGAACTTCGCCGCGCAGGGCGACGACGTGATCCTCTTCGGCCTCTCCGCCGTCCGCAACGTCGGCACGAACGTCGTCGAGTCGATCATCAAAAGCCGCAAGGCCAAGGGGAAGTACGCCTCCTTCCCGGACTACCTCGACAAGGTCGAGGCCGTCGCCTGCAACAAGCGCACCACGGAATCGCTGATCAAGGCGGGCGCGTTCGACACCATGGGGCACACCCGCAAGGGCCTCACCGCGCAGTTCGAGCCGATGATCGACAACGTGGTGCAGGTCAAGCGCAAGGAGGCCGAGGGCCAGTTCGACCTCTTCGGCGGCATGGGCGACGAGGACACCAGCGAGCCCGGCTTCGGACTCGACGTGGAGTTCACCACCGACGAGTGGGACAAGGCCTATCTGCTCGCCCAGGAGCGGGAGATGCTCGGTCTGTACGTCTCCGACCACCCGCTCTTCGGCCTGGAGCACGTGCTGTCCGACAAGGCCGACGCGGGCATCTCCCAGCTCACCGGGGGTGAGCACGCGGACGGCGCGGTCGTCACCATCGGCGGCATCATCTCGGGGCTCCAGCGCAAGATGACCAAGCAGGGCAACGCCTGGGCGATCGCCACGGTGGAGGACCTGGCCGGTTCCCTCGAGTGCATGTTCTTCCCGGCGACGTACCAGCTGGTGTCGACCCAACTCGTCGAGGACGCGGTCGTCTTCGTCAAGGGCCGCCTCGACAAGCGCGAGGACGTGCCGCGGCTGGTCGCGATGGAGCTTCAGGTCCCCGACCTGTCGAACGCGGGCACCAACGCACCCGTGATCCTCACGATCCCGGCGCTGAAGGTCACCCCGCCGATGGTGAGCCGCCTCGGCGAGATCCTCAGCCACCACAAGGGCGAGAGCGAGGTGCGCATCAGGCTCCAGGGTCCGCGCAAGACCACCGTGCTGCGGCTCGACCGGCACCGGGTGAAGCCGGATCCGGCGCTGTTCGGTGACTTGAAGGTGCTGCTGGGCCCGTCCTGCCTCGCGGGCTGACGGATCACTCGCGGGCTGACGGATCAGCTGACAGGGTCAGATGATGTACGCGAGGGGCGCATCCGTTGCCGGATGCGCCCCTCGGTGTGTGCCCGGGCTTCAACAGCCCTTACCCGTGGCCTCAGTTGTGGCCGAAGCGCTTCTGGTGCTTGCGGGCGACATCCGCGGGGCTGCCCTGGGCCTGCGACAGCGGCGTGTGAGCCTCCGTCGAGGACCGCTGCGCCTGCTCCTGCGCACGCTCGGCCTGCGAGGAGCGGTCCTGCTGGCCGCCCTGCTTGCGGTTCTTGTTCTTGGCCATGGTGATTGCCTCCTGTGGGGCCCTAGGGGTCAGGGCCGGATCCAGATTCACATAGCCTGACAAGCGGTGCATTTCGGAGAATTACCCTGTGTAATAAGCCCTGTCGGAGCGTTATCCCCCGATTCGCCACGCCGAAGATCGAGTTCGGGCCGTTAACCTCCGCGCCGTCGGGCAGACTCGAAGGAAGCCCGAAGCAAACCTCCCGGAACCGGAAAGAGGGTGGACCGCGTGGACCGCTGCATCGTCCTGGTGGACGCCGGGTATCTGCTCGGGGCCGCTGCCAGTCTCCTCGCCGGGGAGCCTTCGCGATCCCGGATCACCGTCGACCACGCCGCCCTCATCCAGGGCCTGCGCGAGCGCGCCGAGTCCGACACGGAGCGGCCCCTGCTGCGCATCTACTGGTTCGACGGCGCGCCCGACCGCGTACCGCAACCGGAGCACCGCCGGCTGCGCGTGATGCCACGGGTCACGGTGCGCCTCGGCGCGCTGACCCGCAGCGACGGGCGGTGGGCGCAGAAGGGCGTCGACGCCGCCATGCACGCCGAGCTGACCGAGCTGGCCCGCAACCGCGCCTGCTCCGACGTGGTCCTGGTGACCGGCGACGGGGACCTGCTGCCGGGCATGATGGCCGCCAAGGAGCACGGCGTCGCCGTACACCTGTGGGCCGTGCAGGCCGCGGACGGCGACTACAACCAGTCCGAGGACCTGGTCGCCGAGGCCGACGAGCGCCGGGTGCTGGACCGGGCGTGGATCACCAAGGCCGTACGGGCCAAGGACCTCGGCGGGATCTGTGCGCCGCAGCCCGTGCCGCGCCCCGAGATCGCCGCGATCCTCTCCGCGCCGCTGCCCGACTCGTCGCTCGCCGGCGCGGCCGAGCGCCCCTCCGAGACCGCGGAGCACAGCCCCGTCGCCGAGTCGCCGAACGGGGCCGAGGAGCGGGTTCCCGCCCCCAAGGGCGTGCCGACGCCCAAGGACCTCGCCGCACTGCGCGCACCGGGCGTCCAGGCCCCCCAGCACCCCGCGAGCGCGACGCTGCGGTGGTCGTCCGACAAGGGGTGGATCGAACGTCCCGGGGGTGTCGCGGAGTCCACGGAGGCCGCCGCGCTGCCCACGCTCGCCCAGCTCACCTCCGCCGAGCAGCGCTGGGCCGACCGCGAGGAGGACATCACCACGGTCGGCGGCGATCCGTACGAGGTGGGGCAGGTCTTCGCGCGCCGCTGGATGGAGCGGCTCACCGACCCGAGCCATCTGCAGAAGCTGTCCACGATGTACCCGCGGGTCCCGCACCGTGTGGACGGTGAGCTGCTGCGGTACGCGGCGCGCTTCGGGCTGCTCGCCCACAAGGACGACCAGATCGACGAGCACGACCGGTATGCGATCAGGGCGGGGTTCTGGCGGGAGATCGATGTGCGTACGGCGGCGGAGCACGCCCCTGCCGGGGAGTGAGCCGGGGGAGGGGTCGGACCCCGGGCGTGCTGCTCGGGTGCGGGTGGGTGGGGGCCTCTTCGGCGCGCCAGACCTTTGAGGCCCGGTCCAGGATGGCTCGTGGACCGGCTGAGGCGAGGGCCCCGGGCGCATAACGGGGCATCGGACCCCGTAGGCTCGTCCTTCGTGAGTACGCGCACGGCACAGGCAGTCCGGGACGGGCACAGAGGCGATGTCGTGTGCTCGGTGCGCGCGCTGACCAAGACCTACCCGGCCGTCCGCGGACGGCGTGGCAGCCCCGGTACGCCCGAGGTGCGGGCCACCGACGGGGTACGGCTGGACATCCGGCGCGGCGAGATCTTCGGACTGCTCGGGCCGAACGGCGCCGGGAAGTCGACCCTCGTACGCCAGCTGACCGGGCTCATGCGGCCCGACAGCGGCAGTGTCGAGATCCTCGGGCACGACATCGTGCGTCACCCCGAGCGGGCGGCGCGCATCCTCGCCTACCTCGGACAGGAGTCCACCGCCCTCGACGAGCTGACCGTGTCGCTGGCCGCGGAGACGACCGGGCGGCTGCGCGGGCTCGAACTGCGCGAGGCGCGGGCCGAGCGGGACGCCGTGCTCGACGAACTGGGCCTCACCCCGATCGCCTCCCGCCCCCTGAAGAAGCTGTCCGGCGGCCAGCGGCGGCTGGCCTGTTTCGCCGCCGCGCTGGTCGGGCAGCGGCCGCTGCTCGTCCTCGACGAGCCGACCACCGGCATGGACCCCGTGGCCCGGCGGGCCGTGTGGTCCGCCGTGGACCGGCGCCGGGCCGAGCACGGCGCCACCGTGCTGCTGGTCACCCACAACGTCATCGAGGCCGAGACCGTGCTCGACCGGGTCGCCGTCCTCGACCGGGGCCGCGTCATCGCCTGCGACACGCCGGCCGGGCTGAAGGAGCGGGTCGCGGGCGAGGTGCGGGTCGAACTCGTCTGGCGCGAGAGCGCGCCGCTGGACGTGCCCGAGGTTGCCGCGCTGCGCGCCCGGGCCGTCGAGTCGGGCCGCCGCTGGACCCTGCGGCTGGCCCCGGAGGAGGCCCGTGCGGCCGTCGCCACGGTGACCGGAGGCGCCGCGTTCGCCGCGCTCGACGACTTCACGCTGGCCACGCCGAGCCTGGAGGACGTGTACCTCGCGCTCGGCGGCAATGCGCAGGGGTTGGTGAAGGCGTGAGCGCTCGGGGTCTGGAATCCGTAGGGGAGTCTGTACGGACGGGGAGGGACGTCGTGGGTGTGGGAAACGGCGTGGGAAACGCCGGAAACGCCGGAAACGCCGGGAACAGGGACAGGACGGCTGCCGGAGTGAAGAGGAGCAGCTCGACGTGAGTGTCGTACCCGCTGAGGTGCTGCCGGGCAGTGCGCTGTCCGTGGCCGAGGACGCCGGTGACGCCGCCGAACTCGGGCCGCGGGCGCGGCTGTGGCCCTCCCTCGCCGCCATGTACCGGGCCCAGCTCTCCCGCGCGCGCGTGGCGCGGATTCCGCTGCTGTTCGTGGCCACGGTGCAGTCCGTCGGCATCATGGTCATGATGCGTGGCGTGGTGGACGGCGGGGCCGAGGCCCGGTCCATCGTGGCCGGGGCGTCGGTCCTGGTCGTCGCCTTCGTCGGGCTCAACCTGCTGGCCCAGTACTTCGGACAGCTGCGGGCCGGCGGCGGGCTCGACCACTACGCGACCCTGCCGGTGCCGCCGGCCGCCGTCGTGCTCGGTGCCGCGGGCGCGTACGCCTCCTTCACCGTGCCCGGGACCGTGGTCACTGCCGTCGTCGGCTCTGTCCTCTTCGGGCTGCCGATGGCGCATCTGTGGGTGCTCGTCGCGGTGATCCCGCTCGCAGGCGCCGCGCTCGCCGGGCTCGGGGCGGCGCTCGGACTGCTCGCGCCTCGGCCCGAACTCGCCACACTGCTCGGCCAGCTGGGGATGTCGGCGGCGCTGCTGCTCGGGGTGCTGCCGGCGGACCGGCTGCCCACGGTGGTGCAGTACGCCCGTGATCTGCTGCCTTCCACCTACGGCGTCGAGGCCTTCGCGCGGAGCTTCGGGGCGCACCCCGACTGGGCCTTCGTCGTCGGTGACCTCGCCGTCTGCGCGGGCGTCGGGATGGCCTCGCTGGCGGTGGCGACCTGGGCGTACCGCCGGGCGGCCGTCCGGTGACGCGGCCGACAGCCGGGCCTGGCACGATGTCAGTGTGACCGCACCGCTGACGCCGCCTCCGCCGCCGCATCAACCGCCCTCCGACGACGCCCATGTCTGGCAGGCTCCGCCCGCCGGGGGCCTCGCGGGGACCGTCGGGTACGAACAGGACGGGCCCGGGATGAAGACCGAAGTGAAGGAGGCCGCCGTCGTCACGGTGGCGGTGGCGCTCGCGGGAGTACTGCTCGGTGTGCTGTGGTGGTGGCTGGCGCCGCATGTGCCGTTGGTCGCGGACGACAGCGCGGTGTATCTGAAGGACACCGAGGGTGAGCAGGCCATCGGGGTCGACGGGACGTTCACGCTGCTCGCTCTGGCGTTCGGTGCGGTCAGTGCGGTGGCGGTGTTCCTGGTGCGGCGGCGTGGGGGTGTGCCGCTCGTGGTCGCGCTGGCGGTGGGGGGTGTGCTCGGGTCGCTGCTCGCCTGGCGGATCGGGATCTGGCTCGGGCCGACGCAGAACGTGGTCGCCCATGCCAAGCAGGTGGGCAAGGGGGTGACGTTCTCCGCGCCGTTGAAGCTCGGGGCGAGGGGGGCGTTGCTGGCGTGGTCCCTGGCGGGGCTGGTGGTTCATCTCGGCCTGACCGCATTGTTCGGTCCCCGGGACCCGGATCCCTACGCGAGCCCGTACGGCGCTCCGACCCCACCGGCGCCTCCGACGACCTGACCCGGCCTTCTCTCGCCCCCGCCGCCGCCCGCGGACGAAGAACTCACCCCAGGATGCCGGGCGTGTGGGTCATGGAGGTCGGTGGCCGTGGTTCGAGCGGCCCTTCTTCGTGCGCCACTTGCGTTTGCGGGTTCGTTTCGACATGCCTCTCGTGCTTAACGCAGGACGACGCATCCGTCGAGGGGTCACGCACGGGCGACCGGCGCGGACACCGCTTCCGTGAGGTGCGCCAGGTCGTCGGGGGCGAGCTCCACCTCAAGGCCCCGGCGGCCGGCCGAGACGCAGATCGTGGCGTGGTGGTGGGCCGAGGTGTCCAGGACCGTACGGAGTCTCTTGCGCTGGCCCAGGGGGGAGATGCCGCCGCGGACATAGCCCGTGGTGCGCTCGGCGGCCGCCGGGTCGGCCATGGCGGCGCGCTTGCCGCCCACCGCCGTGGCCAGGGCCTTCAGGTCCAGGGAGCCCGCGACGGGGACCACGGCGACCACGAGGGAGCCGTCCACGTCCGCGATCAGGGTCTTGAAGACGCGGTCGGGGGAGACGCCCATCGCCTCGGCGGCCTCCTCGCCGTACGAGGGGTGCGCGGGGTCGTGCTCGTAGGCGTGGACCGTGTACACGACGCCCGCCGCCGTCAGGGCGACCGTCGCGGGCGTGCCCCCGGACTGCTGCTGCTTCTTCGACTTCTTCGCCAAGGTGTCGGGGCCTTCAGTTGAGACTTGTCGGGTTGCGCGTCAGTTCCGCCGCGGGCAACGACGGCAGATTACGGATGATGGCGGTCTCGGCGCGCAGGAGTTTCAGCTCTTCGTGCAGGCGGGTGGCCGTGTCGGGGGCCTGGAGCAGTTTCTGCTTGGCCGGGATGTCGAGCATCACGGCGGCCGCCACCAGGTAGGAGACCACCGCCGGGTCGTCCGGCAGGTCCGCGCCGGTGGACAGTGAGCGTTCGCGGGCGCCCGCCAGTCGCTTCTGGTACTGGCGGAAGGCCCGCAGGACGCCCTCGGCGAGCGCGCCCGCCTCCTCGCCGGGTTCCTCCGGAAGTTCCTCCAGTTCGGCCGTCAGGAACGCGCCGGAGGCGTCCACGGACAGGAGCCGTACCCGCGTGGTGCCGGTGGCCAGTACCTCGAAACTGCCGTCGGCGCGCTCCCGGATGGTGGCCGCGTCCGCGACGCAGCCCACCTCGTGGAAGGCCTTGAGCGGGTCGTCGCCGAACCCGGCCGCGGGACCGCGTTGCGGCAGCGCCGTCTGGTCCGGCATACCGGGTGCGGTGTGCGCGACCTCGTAGCCGTCGCGGATGGCGACGACGGCGAAACGGCGCGGTTCGTCCTCGGGGGTCTTCAGCAGTTCGCGCATCATGGCGCGATAGCGCTCCTCGAAAATGTTCAGGGGAAGCACGAGACCCGGGAACAGAACCGAGTTCAGGGGGAAGAGCGGGAGCCGGACGGTGGTCACGACGCGAAAGCCTAATGGTCGCCGGAGGGAGCACGTCCGCCGTGCTCACTCCGTGGATGGAGGGGGATGTTCGAGGCGACCTCCAGGCGGACTCCGTCGCGCAGTTCCAGGAACTGGCTCAGCGGGTCGTCGGAGACCCGGTCCCAGGGGAACGAGGTCGCGTACGGGCCGATCAGACGGAGCTGGTCCAGGGCGTCCTGCCAGCGCTCCAGCCTGATCAGGACATAGGTGAGGAGGTTGCGCACCTCCGCGGGCCACGGGTCGGCGGGTGCGTATGCCGCCGAGACCGCGATCGCGAGGTCGGCTGCCTCGTCGAGCCGCTCACGCGGGATGACGGCCCGGCCGCCCTCGGTCAGATAGGCGAAGGCCGCGCGCACCGGAAGCGCCTGTACGAGTGAGCCGGGCAGCGCGTCCTGCGCGGCCCGCTCGGCGAAGTCGAAGCACTCGCGGTGCGAGCCGTACCAGGCGGCCGACAGGTACTTCAGGGCGGCCACATGGCAGCCGTAGTGGTGCGGGGAACGGCGTACGGCCTCGGCCCACAGCTTCTCGAACTCAGTGTGCCCGGCGTTGGTGCCACGGGCGTGGTCGAGCGCGATGCGCCAGGGCACCGGGTCGCGCGGGTCGCCCTCGGCGGCGGCGGCGATCAGCGGGCCGACCTCGCGCAGCAGCTCGGCGCGGGCGGGCGACTCCCACCAGCGGCGCACCGCGAGCTCGGCCTTGACCAGGAGCGCGTCCGGGTCGTGCGGGGACTCGCTCTGCCAGGTCTGGAGCCATTCGTCGCGGGTGCGCGCGAACGCGGCGAGGCGTCTCGCGTACCGGTCGCGGTTCTCCCACTCGGCGGCCTCGCGGGTGGCGGCGAGCAGTTTGGCCGCGATGTCGTACTCACCGCGTGCCGCCGCGACGAGGGCCGGCGCGAGCCGTTCGTCCGGGGCGTCCAGCAGTACCTCGTCGTCGGCGGGCAGTCCGGCGGCGAGGCGCGAAGTGTTCTTGACCATCCGGGCCGTACGGATGAACGCGCGCAGCAGTGCCATGGTGTCGACCATTGAAAGCCGCAGGTCGGAGCTGTACCAGAGGGTGCGCGGTGACACTTTCGTAACCCTCGTTTGGTTGTATGTCAGATGGTCAAGGGTGAGTAAAAAGTGACTGTTGTTCTACTATTGAAACACCTGTCAACAGGATGGCCGGATGCCGCCCCTGCCGGGCCCCACCAGGCCCCTCAGCTGCGGCGCAGCAGCCGCGTCGCCCCCGCCGCCACCGTCGTCGCCAGGATCCAGCCCAGGAGGATCACCACCGCGGCCAGCCACTGCCAGCCGCCGCGCAGCTGCCAGACGTCCACCTGGCCGAGGTCGATCACCGGCAGCAGAAGGTCGAGGGCGAACAGCGCGGCGTTCCACGGCGGATGCCCGCCGTTCGCGGGGGTGTGGGTCGCGTGCGAGAAGGCGATCGAGGACGCCGCCCACAGCACCGCCATCCACAGGGCGGCCCGGCCGGGCCGGTACCCGTAGGCGACCGTCCAGTCCTGCGCGTACCCCCACAGCTTGGCCGCGAGCGGCAGGGTCTCGCGGCGGCGGCGCTGCTTGGCGAGCAGCACCTCGCGCGCGTCCTCGTCCTCGCCGGAGTCGCGCAGCACGGTGGCCAGCCGCTCGTACGGCTCCGGGCTGTACTCCGCGGTCGCCGCCGCCACCCACTCCAGGCGCCGGGTCAGCGGGAAGCCCCCCTGCGGTACGAGATTCTCGTAGCTGAAGCCGCCCATGTGGAGGTTGCCCGGGCCCGGCCAGCTGTCCGCCCGGTCGACGAGATTGACGATCCGCGCCCCCGACAGGACCACCTTGCCCCGCTCGGGACGCTCCCCGAGGAAGCGCAGCTCGGGCGTCTGCACCCGCAGCAGGGACAGCTCCTGGTCGTCGTCGAAGGTGAAACGGGCCCGCTCGAAGTCGAGGGCGTCCCCGAACCGTCCGTCGTCGAGGCGGATCCCGCCCTGGCACTCGAAGCGCTGCACCAGCGTCCCGCGCGCCGGGGTGGTGCCGCTGGTCAGCAGGGGATTGCCGAGGCCCGCGGGGGTCATGTAGAGCGTGCGGTTGACGGTCAGCTGGGGAGCGTTCAGCGCCAGCCGCGAGTACGGGTTGTTCAGCTTGCTGCCGCGCAGGCTGAGCGAGACACCGACGGTGGCGCCGCGCAGGCTCAGCTCGCCGTGCGACTCCAGCATCTCGGCCTGCAGGTCCTGCCCCACCGTCATGCCGTCGCCGGTGAGCGAGCGGCCGCGCCGGTCCCGGTAGACCACGGCCTGGTTGAGCAGCAGATCCGTACCGATGTGCGCGTCGGTCAGCCGCACCCCGTTGTGGAAGCGGCAGCGGGGCAGATGCAGATCGCCTTCGGTGTGCACCCGGGCCGCCTCCAGGCGCGGCACCGAGCAGTTGACCAGACGTACGGTCGTGAAGTGCGCCTCCGGCAGCAGGATCTCCTTCTCGAACCGGCAGCCCTTCAGCTCGACGTACGGCACCACCGTGCCACCCGCGAGATCGAGGACGTCCGTGATCTGCACGCCGGTCAGCTTCAGGGAGGCGACCCGGCCCTGGAGGGCGGGCGGCCCGTCGAGCAGCAGCCATGCCACGATCCGGGCCCGGACACTGCGCTCGGGCCCCCAGGGATGGCCGCCGTGCGGATCGTCCACGGTCATGTCGCCGCTGCGCAGGTCGTACACGCTGCCGTTGCGGAAGGCCTGCCACATCCCGGCCTCGGCGGCGGTCAGCTCGTCCGGCAGGTCCCCACCGCGGAGGCCGGCACCCTCGGTCACGTCACGTCCCTCCCACCCCAGCTACTCGCGGGTTTCGTACAGCCGTTCATGCCCGCTGTGTGACGGGCCGAACGCCATTGGTGACGGAGATCTCCAGGGGGAGCCTGGGACGGCTTGTATCAGCCATTGATACAGGCGTCCGGCGCCTTATCGCCGTCTGAGAGAATTGGGACCGTGATCTCCCGAATCGATCTGCGCGGCGACGCCCTCCCCGAGGGCTCCGCCCTGCGCGACCTGCTGCCCCGAGCCGACTTCGACGTTCAGGCCGCCCTGGAGAAGGTGCGTCCGATCTGCGAGGCCGTGCATCATCGTGGCGACGCGGCGCTGATCGACTACGCGGAGAAATTCGACGGGGTGCAGCTGGAATCCGTACGGGTTCCGGGCCAGGCCCTCGCCGAGGCCCTGGAGCAGCTCGACCCGGCCGTGCGCGCGGCCCTGGAGGAGTCCATCCGCCGCGCCCGCCTGGTCCACCGCGAGCAGCGCCGCGCCGCGCACACCACCCAGGTCGTGCCGGGCGGCTCGGTCACCGAGAAGTGGGTGCCGGTCGAGCGCGTGGGCCTGTACGCCCCCGGCGGCCGCTCCGTATACCCGTCATCCGTGATCATGAACGTGGTCCCGGCCCAGGAAGCCGGGGTCGGTTCCATCGCGCTCGCCTCCCCGGCCCAGGCGGAGTTCGGCGGGCTGCCGCACCCGACGATCCTGGCCGCCTGCGCGCTGCTCGGCGTCGACGAGGTGTACGCGGCGGGCGGTGCCACCGCCGTCGCGATGTTCGCTTACGGCACCGAGTCCTGCCCGCCCGCCAACATGGTCACCGGGCCCGGCAACATCTGGGTCGCCGCCGCCAAGCGGTACTTCGCAGGCAAGATCGGCATCGACGCCGAGGCCGGCCCCACCGAGATCGCGATCCTCGCGGACGAGACGGCCGACCCCGTGCACGTGGCCTCCGACCTGATCAGCCAGGCCGAGCACGACCCGCTCGCCGCCGCCGTCCTCGTCACGGACTCCGTCGAGCTGGCGGAGGCGGTCGAGAAGGAGCTGGAGCCGCAGGTCGCGGCCACCAAGCACGTCGAGGACCGGATCGTCCCCGCGCTGCGCGGCAGGCAGTCCGCGATCGTCCTCGTCGACGGCGTGGACGAGGGCCTGCGGGTCGTCGACGCGTACGGCGCCGAGCACCTGGAGATCCAGACGGCGGACGCTGCCGCCGTCGCCGACCGGGTGAAGAACGCGGGCGCGATCTTCGTCGGCGCCTGGGCGCCGGTGTCGCTGGGCGACTACTGCGCGGGTTCCAACCACGTGCTGCCCACCGGCGGCTGCGCCTGCCACTCCTCGGGGCTGAGCGTCCAGTCCTTCCTGCGCGGGATCCACATCGTGGACTACACGCGCGACGCCCTCGCCGAGGTGGCGCACCACGTGGTGACGCTCGCGGAGGCGGAGGACCTGCCGGCCCACGGGGCGGCGATCAAGGCTCGTTTCGGGTGGAAGGTTCCAGAGAGCAAGTGACCGGTATCGACGATCTTCCCGTACGGGACGAGCTGCGCGGCAAGTCCCCCTACGGCGCGCCCCAACTCGACGTGCCCGTACGGCTGAACACCAACGAGAACCCGTACCCGCTGCCCGAACCGCTCGTCGAGCGGATCGCCGAGCGGGTCCGCGAGGCCGCCCGCAATCTCAACCGCTACCCCGACCGTGACGCGGTGGAACTCCGTACGGAGCTGGCCAAGTACCTGACGAGGACCGGCGGGCACCGGGTCGACGTCGAGAACGTCTGGGCGGCCAACGGCTCGAACGAGGTCATCCAGCAGCTGCTGCAGACCTTCGGCGGCCCCGGCCGTACGGCGATCGGCTTCGAGCCCTCGTACTCGATGCACGCGCTCATCGCGCGCGGCACCGGCACGGCCTGGATCTCGGGTCCCCGCAGCGAGGACTTCACGATCGACCGGGCCGCCGCCGAGCGGGCCATCGCCGAGAGCCGCCCGGACGTCGTCTTCATCACCACCCCCAACAACCCCACGGGCAACGCGGTGCCGCGCGAGACGGTCCTCGCGCTCTACGAGGCCGCGCAGGCCGCCAGGCCGTCCATGGTCGTGGTCGACGAGGCGTACATCGAGTTCAGCCACGGCGACTCGCTGCTGCCGCTGATCGAAGGCCGGCCGAATCTCGTCGTGTCGCGGACGATGTCGAAGGCGTTCGGCGCGGCCGGACTGCGCCTCGGCTATCTCGCCGCGCACCCCGCGGTCGTCGACGCGGTCCAGCTCGTACGGCTGCCCTACCACCTGTCGGCCGTCGCGCAGGCCACCGCCCTCGCCGCCCTGGAGCACACCGACACGCTGCTCGGATACGTCGAGCAGCTGAAGGCCGAGCGGGACCGCCTGGTCGCCGAACTGCGTGCGATCGGGTACGAGGTGACCGAGTCCGACGCGAACTTCGTCCAGTTCGGGCGATTCGACGGCGAGGGCGGCTCCCACGAGGCCTGGCAGAAGATCCTCGACCGGGGCGTCCTGGTCCGGGACAACGGCGTACCGGGATGGCTGCGGGTCTCCGCCGGCACCCCGGCCGAAAACGACGCGTTCCTGGACGCGGTCCGTGAGTTGAAGAAGGAGCAGAGCGCATGAGCCGCGTCGGAAGAGTGGAGCGGACGACCAAGGAGACGTCGGTCCTCGTCGAGATCGATCTCGACGGGTCCGGCAAGGTCGAGGTGTCGACGGGCGTCGGCTTCTACGACCACATGCTCGACCAGCTCGGCCGGCACGGTCTGTTCGACCTGACCGTGAAGACCGAGGGCGACCTGCACATCGACTCGCACCACACCATCGAGGACACCGCCCTCGCGCTCGGTGCCGCCTTCAAGCAGGCACTCGGCGACAAGGTGGGCATCTACCGCTTCGGCAACTGCACGGTCCCGCTGGACGAGTCCCTCGCCCAGGTGACCGTCGACCTGTCGGGCCGCCCCTACCTCGTGCACACCGAGCCCGAGAACATGGCGCCGATGATCGGCGAGTACGACACGACGATGACCCGGCACATCCTGGAGTCCTTCGTCGCCCAGGCCCAGATCGCACTGCACGTGCACGTGCCCTACGGGCGTAACGCGCACCACATCGTGGAGTGCCAGTTCAAGGCGCTCGCCCGGGCGCTGCGGTACGCCTCCGAGCGCGACCCCCGCGCCGCCGGCATCCTCCCCTCCACGAAGGGCGCGCTGTAAAACCATGACAGGCCTCAACACCATCCTCATCGTCGTCGGGCTCTTCCTCCTGGGCGGTGTCTACTCCTTCGTCAAGCAGAAGATGCCCGCGAGTCTCATCGTGCTGCTCTCCTTCGGCGCCGCGATGTGTCTGATCGCGGGCGTCATGAGGCTGGAGGTGTGGAATTGACCGCTCCTAAGAAGGTCGTCGTCTTCGACTACGGCTTCGGGAACGTGCGTTCCGCCGAGCGTGCCCTCGCGCGCGCGGGCGCCGAGGTCGAGATCACGCGTGACTTCGACCAGGCCATGAACGCGGACGGGCTGCTGGTGCCCGGCGTCGGTGCCTTCGCCGCCTGCATGAAGGGCCTCAAGGACGCCCGCGGCGACTGGATCATCGGCCGCCGTCTGTCCGGTGGCCGCCCGGTGATGGGCATCTGCGTCGGTATGCAGATCCTCTTCGCGCGCGGCATCGAGCACGGCGTCCAGACCGAGGGCCTCGACGAGTGGCCCGGCACGGTCGAGCCGCTCCAGGCCGACATCGTGCCCCACATGGGCTGGAACACGGTCGAGGCCCCGGCCGGCTCCCAGCTCTTCGCGGGCCTCGACGCCGACGCGCGCTTCTACTTCGTGCACTCCTACGCCGTCCACGACTGGTCCCTGGAAGTGGGCAACCCGGCGCTGCGCGCACCCCTGGTGACCTGGTCGACGCACGGCAAGCCCTTCGTGGCGGCCGTCGAGAACGGCCCCCTGTGGGCGACGCAGTTCCACCCCGAGAAGTCCGGCGACGCCGGAGCCCAGCTCCTCACCAACTGGATCGGAACACTGTGAGCAAGCTCGAACTCCTCCCCGCCGTCGACGTCCGCGACGGCCAGGCCGTCCGGCTCGTGCACGGCGAGTCCGGGACGGAAACTTCTTACGGCTCCCCCCTTGAGGCCGCCCTCGCCTGGCAGAGCTCGGGTGCCGAGTGGCTGCACCTCGTCGACCTGGACGCCGCGTTCGGCACCGGCGACAACCGCAAGCTGATCGCCGAGGTCGCCGGCGCCATGGACATCAAGGTCGAGCTGTCCGGTGGCATCCGCGACGACGACACGCTCGCCGCGGCCCTCGCCACCGGCTGCACGCGGGTCAACCTCGGCACCGCCGCCCTGGAGACCCCGGAGTGGGTCGCCAAGGTCATCGCCGAGCACGGCGACAAGATCGCGGTCGGTCTCGACGTACGCGGCACGACGCTGCGCGGCCGCGGCTGGACCCGCGACGGCGGCGACCTCTACGAGACGCTGGAGCGCCTCAACGCCGAGGGCTGCGCGCGCTACGTCGTCACGGACATCGCCAAGGACGGCACGCTGCAGGGCCCGAACCTGGAACTGCTGCGCAACGTGTGCGCAGCGACGGACCGCCCGGTGGTCGCGTCGGGCGGGGTCTCCTCCCTGGATGACCTGCGCGCCATCGCCGGGCTCGTGCCGCTGGGCGTCGAGGGCTCCATCGTCGGCAAGGCCCTCTACGCCAAGGCGTTCACCCTGGAAGAGGCCCTGGAGGCGGTGGCCAAGTGAGCGACGTACGA
Organism: Streptomyces sp. NPDC096311; assembly: GCF_044763085.1. NCBI lineage: Bacteria > Bacillati > Actinomycetota > Actinomycetes > Kitasatosporales > Streptomycetaceae > Streptomyces > Streptomyces sp. NPDC096311. Next base: position 384,760 of record NZ_JBIWFN010000008.1, on the reverse strand, counting down.
CGTGTCACGACCGGCGCGCCCTGGGAGGACGCCTTCGGCTACTCCCGCGCGGTGGAGCTGCCGAACGGCCTGGTGCTGGTCGCGGGCTGCACCTCCGTGATCGACGGAGCGATCGTCGACGGCGACCCGTACGAACAGGCGGTCAACTCCTTCAACGCCGCGTTCGCCGCGTTGCAGCAGCTCGGCCTCGGCCGTGACGACGTCGTCCGTACGCGCATGTACATCACCCACGCCCGGGACGTGGAGGACGTCGGACGCGCCCACAAGGAGCTGTTCGACACCGTGCGTCCCGCCGCGTCCATGATCATCGTCTCCGGCTTCGTGGACTCGCGACTGGTCGTCGAGGTCGAGGTGGAGGCGTTCCGCTCCGGCGGAGAAGACGGAGTGTCCGCAGCATGACCCTTGCCGTACGAGTCATCCCCTGCCTGGACGTGGACAACGGCCGGGTCGTCAAGGGTGTCAACTTCCAGAACCTGCGTGACGCGGGCGACCCCGTCGAGATGGCCAAGGTGTACGACGCCGAGGGCGCCGACGAGCTGACGTTCCTGGACATCACCGCGTCCTCGGGCAACCGCGAGACCACCTACGACGTGGTGCGCCGCACGGCCGAGCAGGTCTTCATCCCGCTCACCGTGGGCGGCGGCGTACGCACCGCCGACGACGTCGACAAGCTGCTGCGGGCGGGCGCCGACAAGGTCGGGGTCAACACGGCCGCGATCGCCCGGCCCGAGCTCATCCGGGAGATCGCGGAGCGGTTCGGGCGGCAGGTGCTGGTGCTGTCGGTGGACGCCAGGCGCACTCCCGGGGGGACCTTCGAGGTCACCACCCACGGCGGGCGCAAGGGCACCGGCATCGACGCGGTCGAGTGGGCGCACCAGGCCGCCGAGCTGGGCGCGGGCGAGATCCTGCTCAACTCGATGGACGCGGACGGCACGAAGGACGGCTACGACATCGAGATGATCGAGGCCGTCCGTCAGCACGTCACCGTGCCGCTCATCGCCAGCGGGGGCGCGGGCCGGCTCGCCGACTTCCCGCCCGCCATCGCCGCGGGCGCCGACGCGGTGCTCGCCGCGTCCGTCTTCCACTTCGGGGATCTGCGGATCGGCCAGGTCAAGGAGGCGCTGCGGGGGGCGGGGCGCCCCGTTCGCTGACGTCGGACGCCGGCGGTGCACGCCGTGCGCTGAGCCTCGGTCACTGGATGGCCGGGGCTCGCTTGTGGGCAGATGTGAAAGATAAGTTGCGCAAAATCTGTTGTGCAATTTTTCTTTCGTATCTACGGTGAGCTCATGGCCGAGAAGGAGAACCTCCGCCGCATCGCGGACATGGGCACGCTCAAGGCGATAGCCCATCCGCTGCGGATGCAGCTGTACCGGGCCCTGTACGTGGCCAGGACCGCGACCGCGTCCCAACTGGCCGAGCAGGTCGACGAGGCGCCCTCACTGGTCAGCTACCACCTGCGCAAGCTCGCCGAGCACGGGCTGATCGAGGAGGCCGAGCCCCGGAGCGGGGACGGCCGCGAGCGCTGGTGGCAGCCCGCTTCGGAGGGCGTGAGCATCCACGACGAGGACTTCCGGGACGCGCCCGAGAAGAGGGCCATGCATCTGGCGGCCACCCGGCTCTTCCACGAGCAGCGCAGCGACATGTACCGGCGCTACCTCGACGAGCGTCCCACCTGGGCCCCGGAGTGGAACACCGCCGCTCCGGACAACGAGTCCCTGCTGCGACTGACGGCGACAGAACTGTCCGAGCTCGGTGCGGAGCTGCTCGCTCTCGTCAAGAAGTACGACGAGAAGAGCCGCGCCGACGAGGCGGCCGGTGCCACGGAAGGCCGCGAAAACGTGGCGCTGCATGTGTACGGCTTCCCGTTCCGCCCCTGAGAGGACGTACTCCAGTGACCGCGACCGTCATGGGCTCCGCCCCCGCGCGCACCGACCCTCCGGCCCACCGTGACGGCAATGTGCTGCGCTGGCTGGGCGCCTACACGTCGTCGATGATCGGTGACAACGTCTACTACATCGCGTTGTCCTGGGCGGCCGTGCAGGCAGGCACACCCTCGCAGGCCGGACTGGTGATGGCCGTGAGTGCCGTGCCGCGGGCCCTGCTGATGCTGGTCGGGGGAGTGCTCGCCGACCGGTTCGGGCCGCGCCGGGTCGTCATCGGCAGCGACGCGGTGCGCTGCGCGGCCGTCCTCGCGGTGGCCGCACTGCTGCTCGCGGTCGGCCCCGGCCTGTGGCCGCTGACGCTGCTCGCCCTCGTCTTCGGCACCGTCGACGCCGTCTTCATGCCCGCCGTGGGCGCTCTCCCTGCCCGGGTCACCGGTCACGGTCAGCTCGCCCGCGTGCAGGGTATGCGGGGCCTCGCCATCCGCTTCGCCAATGTCGTCGGGGCGCCGCTCGGCGGCCTCGCCGTGGCGCTCGGCGGCTCGGCGACGGCGTTCGGTCTGGCGGGCCTGCTGATCGCCGTGTCCGTGCCGCTGCTCGTCTCCGTACGGATGAGGGAACTGCCCGCCGACGACAAGGCGGCGGAGCGCACCGCCTGGCGGGATCTCCGTGACGGCCTCGGCTACATCAGGCGACACCGCGTCCTCGCCCCGCTCATCGCGGCCATCGCCCTCGGTGACTTCGGCTTCGTCGGGCCGCTCAACGTGGGCCTGACCCTGCTGGCCGACCAGCGCGGTTGGGGCGCCGCCGGGATGGGCTGGGTGGTCGCCGGGTTCGGGACCGGTGCGGGCGTCGCCGCACTGCTGCTGACCGTGCGCGGGCACCTGCCGCACGCGGGACGTCTGGCCGGGGTGGCGATCCTGGGGGGCTCGGTCGCGATCGGTGCGCTCGCCCATGCGCCGAGTGTCGCCGCGGCTGTCGGTGTCGCCCTGCTCGTGGGTCTGCTCGCGGGGCTCAGCGGAGCCCTGTGCGGCGCCCTGCTGCAGACCCATGCGGACCCCGCCTACCTGGGCCGCGTCACCGCCGTCGCGGGCCTCGTCAGCCTCGGTCTCGCCCCGCTGAGCATGCCGGTGGCCGCCGCCGCGATCGGCTGGTGGGGCACCGGACCGGTCTTCGTGGCCAGTGCCGCGGTCTGCGGCCTCGGCGGGGTCCTCGCGCTGTGCGTCCGCGACCTGCGCCGCGCCGAGCTGCCGAGCTGAGCAGGCCGCTCAGAGACCCAGCTGCTTCGTCTCACTCAGCTTCGCGATCGCGTCCTTGTCGCCCTCCAGCTCCACGTCGGCCGTCTTCTGCCGGCCGAGGGCGAACATCAGCAGCTCCGAAGGCTCGCCGGTCACCGTCACGACCGGTGTGCCCCGGTGGGCGACCGCCGTCTGGCCGTCCGGGCGGCGCAGCACCAGGCCGGTCGGGGCGCCACGGCCGGCGAGGCGGGCGGTGCGCTCCAGGCGGGACCACAGGGCGTCCTGGAAGACCGGGTCCAGCGGGCGCGGCGTCCAGTCCGGCTGGGCCCGCCGCACGTCCTCGGTGTGGATGTAGAACTCCACCGTGTTCGACGCCTCGTCGATCTGCTTCAGCGCGAAGGGCGAGAAGCGGGGCGGCCCCGTCCGGATCAGCTGGATCAGCTCCTCGTACGGCTTCTCGGCGAACTCCGCCTGCACCCGCTCCAGACGCGGCGCGAGCTGTTTGAGCAGCAGCCCGCCCGCGGCGTCCGCGCGGCGCTCGCGCACCACCACGTGCGCGGCGAGATCACGGGTGTTCCAGCCCTCGCACAGGGTCGGGGCGTCCGGTCCCTCGGCCTCCAACAGGTCGGCGAGGAGAAGTCGTTCACGCTTGGCATGGGTCGACATACCAGCAAGCCTACGACCGCCCCAGGAGCCGGCCCAGTGGACATCGGCGTTCAGGGGGCGCACGGTCCGGCCTGTGGACAACGGGCGGGCGCGTCCCACGGGCGCGGCACAATGGTCGGCATGACCAGCACGCCCCCGCCCAGCAGTCCCCGCGGCCTGGATCCCGAGATCGCCGCGCGCCTCAAGCGCAGCGCCGACGGACTCGTCCCCGCCATCGCCCAGCAGTACGACACCGGTGAGGTGCTGATGCTCGGCTGGATGGACGACGAGGCGCTGCACCGCACGCTCACCACGGGCCGCTGCACGTACTGGTCGCGCAGCCGCCGGGAGTACTGGGTGAAGGGCGACACCTCCGGCCACTTCCAGTGGGTGAGGTCCGTGGCCCTGGACTGCGACGCCGACACGATCCTGGTCCAGGTCGACCAGGTGGGCGCCGCCTGCCACACAGGCGCCCGTACCTGCTTCGACGAGGACGTGCTCCTCAAGGAGGCTGCCTCCCTGGACACCCAGGGCGCCGATTCCGGCGTACCGTCACTGGATCAGTAAGGTCAGCCGCCATGGACCTCGAGACGTTCCGCAAGCTGGCCACCGACCGCCGTGTCATCCCCGTCAGCCGCAAGCTCCTCGCCGACGGCGACACGCCGGTCGCGCTCTACCGCAAGCTGGCCGCCGAGCGCCCCGGCACCTTCCTCCTGGAATCCGCCGAGAACGGCCGCTCCTGGTCCAGGTACTCCTTCATCGGCGTCCGCAGCCAAGCCACCCTGACCGAGCGCGACGGGCAGGCCCACTGGCTCGGCACCCCGCCCGTCGGCGTCCCCGTCGAGGGGGACCCGCTGGCCGCCCTGCGCGCCACCATCGAGGCCCTGCACACACCGCACGGAGAGGGGCTGCCCCCGTTCACCGGCGGCATGGTCGGCTACCTCGGCTACGACATCGTGCGCCGCCTGGAGAAGATCGGCCCCGGCGAGCGGGACGATCTGAAGCTCCCCGAGCTGACCATGCTGCTCACCAGCGACCTCGCCGTCATGGATCACTGGGACGGCTCGGTCCAGCTGATCGCCAACGCGATCAACCACAACGACCTCGACACGGGCGTCGACGAGGCCTACGCGGACGCGGTCGCCCGCCTCGATGCCATGGAGGCCGACCTCTCCCGCGCGGTCTCCCAGCCGCCCGCCGCGCTCCCGCCCTCCGAGCTGCCCGAGTACACCGCCCTGTGGGGCGGCCCGGACTTCCAGGACGCCGTCGAGGACATCAAGGAGCGCATCCGGGCGGGTGAGGCCTTTCAGGTCGTCCCCTCCCAGCGCTTCGAAACGCCGTGCACGGTAAGCGCGTTGGACGTCTATCGCGTACTGAGGGCGACCAATCCCTCCCCGTACATGTACCTCTTCCGCTTCGACGGCTTCGACGTCGTCGGCTCGTCTCCCGAGGCCCTGGTCAAGGTCGAGGACGGGCAGGCGATGGTGCACCCCATCGCGGGCACCCGGCCGCGCGGCGCCACCGTCCAGGAGGACCAGGCCCTCGCCGACGAACTGATCGCCGACCCCAAGGAGCGCGCCGAGCACCTGATGCTCGTCGACCTGGGGCGCAACGACCTGGGGCGGGTCTGCGAGCCCGGCTCCGTCGAGGTCGTCGACTTCATGTCCATCGAGCGCTACTCGCACGTGATGCACATCGTGTCCACCGTGACCGGACGCGTCGCGGCGGGCCGTACGGCCTTCGACGTGCTCACCGCCTGCTTCCCGGCCGGCACCCTCTCCGGCGCTCCCAAGCCGCGCGCGATGCAGATCATCGACGAACTCGAACCGTCCCGGCGGGGACTGTACGGCGGCTGCGTCGGCTACCTCGACTTCGCCGGCGACTCCGACACCGCCATCGCCATCCGTACGGCCCTGCTGCGCGACGGCACCGCGTACGTCCAGGCGGGCGCCGGCATCGTCGCAGACTCGGACCCCGTCGCCGAGGACGACGAGTGCCGCAACAAGGCCGCCGCGGTCCTGCGCGCGGTGCACACCGCCAACCGGCTGGCCGGGTAACCTGCGGGACTTGTCGGTAACCGGGTGATTACGCTAAGTTCATAGCCTCACGTGGGAGTCCTTGAAGGCACAACTCCGGCATGCCGGTGGACCCGGTTTCGTAAGGGACGTTGACCACGTAGGCGCGGGGTGCAGTCAATCACCCCTGTTCCACGGCTGTGGAGCTGGACGCAAACGTCTCGTCATGCCCAGTGGCGCCCGTTGTGCAAGCCCGGTGTCTCGACAACGGGCGGTTGACGCGATAGTGGAGTACATGACTGCTGTACCGCACCTTCGCTCGGAAGCGGCCGGACCCGCCCGGTCCGGCCGCCGAAGCCTCGCCGTCGCCCTGCTCAGCGGCGCCCTCGGCGCGGCCGTGGCGCTGCTCTCCACCCGGCAGAGCTGGTCGGCGGGCACCGCGACGGTGGCCGGCGGCGCCTTCCCGCTGACCGCCAAGGGCAGCGACGTCACGGGCGTGCCCGCGGCGCTCGCCATAGTGGGCCTCGCCGCACTCGTCGCCGTCTTCGCCGTCCGCAGCTCCGGGCGCTTCCTCGTCTCCGCCCTGCTCGCGCTCTCCGGCGCGGGCACGGTCGTGGCGGCGGTGCTCGGCGTGAACGACAGCTCCGCCCTCGACGAAAAGGCCGCGGCCGCCTCCGGCGACACCGCCGCCACCGCGAGCGCCCTCAGCCACACCGCCTGGCCCTACGCGGCCGCGGTGGGCGGCGCGCTCATCCTCCTCGCGGGGCTGCTCGCGCTGCGCTACGGACGGCTGTGGCCCGCGATGTCCGGCCGCTACGAGCGCGACGGGACGACCCGGCCGCGCAAGGCCAAGCCGGTCGACCCCGACCGGCCCGAGGACATCTGGAAGGCGCTCGACCGGGGCGAGGACCCGACGGGACCGGATCCGGCCGGGACCTAGGACCGGAATCGGGCAGACCGGGCCGGGCCCTACGGCCCGGGACCTTGGTCGTGACGTGCAGAATGTGATGTGGCAGTCGCCACCCCGCGCTCCCGCCCCAGGCGTGCGTACGGGAGAATGGACGATGAGCGTCCGACTCACACACGTAATCAGCAACGAGGAGCAAGTCATGGCGGGCAGCAGCCACGGTCACACCCCGGCCGCCTGGACCGGTGTCATCATCGCCTTCATCGGTTTCTGCGTCGCGGGTGCCTTCATGGTGATGGCCAACCCGCTGGGCTTCTGGGCCGGCATGGTCATCGTCGTCCTCGGCGGTGTCGTCGGCATGGCCATGCGTGCGGCGGGCCTCGGCCAGCCGAAGAGGACCGCGGCCCCGGTCGCCGCGCACCCGGTCCGCGAGGCCGTCGGCGCCGAGAGCTGACCCCCCAGGGCTTCTCGAGAGGCGGTCCCGGCATTCCCGCCGGGACCGCCTCTCGCGCGTCCGCCCAGGGCGCGCCGCACCCGCGGCGAGCGCGCCACGCCCGGGACGGGCAGAATGCGACGGGTGAACGCCGAAACCCGGAGGGTGACAGGGCCCCGACCTGCTGAGCGGGTCGTGCCGCGGCGGCTCGTCGTCCCCGCGGGGATGCTCGCGGCCGTCGCCGGCGCCTTCGCGTACGTCGGGGCCGTGGACCCCAACCAGCCCGGGCACTACCCCGTCTGCCCGCTGCTGCGCTACACGGGCCTGTACTGCCCCGGCTGCGGCGGTCTGCGCAGCGCGCACGCCTTCGTGCACGGGGACTTCGCGGCGGCTTTCACGGACAACGCGCTCGCCGTCACGGGCTACTTCGTCTTCGCGGTGGTGTGGACCGTCTGGGCGGTCCGCTCGGCGCGCGGACGGCCGCTGCGGATCGACCTGGGGCCCGTGCACCTGTGGAGCGCGGGTGTGTTGCTCCTGGTCTTCACCGTTGTCCGGAACCTGCCCTTCGGTGGCTGGCTGCACCCTTGATCAAATGGCAAACGTCCAGGTAGTGGGACCGGCGTCAACCGGATGTGAAGCCTAGGCCTTCCTCCGGATACCATCGGAGTGACCCGTCATGACCGTCGGAACGGCGGTCTGGGGTCGACAGGCTCAACCGTTCACCGTCAGGGAAGGGGGCCGCTCGCGTGAGTGTGCTCGACGAGATCATCGACGGAGTCCGTGCCGACCTCGCGGAGCGGCAGGCGCGCGTCAGCCTCGACGAGCTCAAGGAGCGCGCGGCCAAGGCTCCCGCGGCCAAGGACGGCCTGGCCGCCCTGCGCGGCGACGGCGTCAAGGTCATCTGTGAGGTCAAGCGCTCCAGCCCGTCCAAGGGCGCGCTCGCCGCGATCGCCGACCCCGCGACCCTGGCCGCGGACTACGAGGCGGGCGGCGCGGCCGTCATCTCGGTGCTGACCGAGCAGCGCCGCTTCGGCGGCTCGCTGGCCGACCTGGAGGCCGTCCGCGCCCGGGTCGACATCCCCGTGCTCCGCAAGGACTTCATCGTCACGTCGTACCAGCTGTGGGAGGCCCGCGCGTACGGCGCCGACCTCGCGCTGCTGATCGTGTCCGCCCTCGACCAGGCCGCCCTGGAGTCCCTCATCGAGCGCGCGGAGTCCATCGGGCTCACACCGCTCGTCGAGGTGCACGACGAGGACGAGGCCGAGCGGGCGGTGGACGCCGGGGCGAAGGTCATCGGCGTCAACGCGCGCGACCTCAAAACCCTCAAGATCGACCGCACCACCTTCGAGCGGGTCGCTCCCGAGATCCCGTCCGGCCTCGTCAAGGTCGCCGAGTCCGGCGTCCGCGGGCCGCACGACCTCATCGCGTACGCCAACGCCGGCGCCGACGCGGTCCTGGTGGGCGAGTCCCTCGTCACGGGCCGCGACCCGAAGACGGCGGTCGCCGACCTCGTCGCGGCCGGGGCCCACCCCGCGCTGCGCCACGGACGGAGCTGACACCCCGGTGCACAGCGCGCCCCACGCCACCGCCGTCACCCGTCCGGGCCCACGCCCCGACGGGGGAGTGGCGTGCGTGCGGGCGGCTGCCGCCGGGACGCGCGATCCCTACGCCCGCCTCGCCCGCGGTTGCCGGCCGCGCGGCTGCCGGGCACCGGCCCGCCGCGTCCACGGGCGCCGCGTGCGGTATGTCATCGGTGACGAACCGGGCCAGGTCAACGGCATGCGATGGCCCGCCGGCGCACGCGTATCAGGCGCTGTTCCGGGCCCGCCGCACCCCGCGGTGAGCTGACGGCTTCCCGGCTCGGCCGGGGGCTTCCCGGCCGCCGCTTTCCGTGTGCCCCGGCTCGTTTCCCGAGGATTTCGTCTCCGGGAAACGGCGGGTGGGCGGGAAACGAACGGTGTCGTCCGGGCAACCTGTGCGTGCGCGACCGACGTGACCCCTGTCCGACCTGTAACCGGGGCTGTCGCCCCTGCGAGGTATCCGCATGCCCAGCGAGTTCTTCATTCCCGACCCCGAGGGTCAAGTTCCCACCGCCGAGGGGTACTTCGGCGCGTTCGGCGGCAAGTTCATCCCGGAGGCGCTGGTCGCCGCCGTGGACGAGGTCGCCGTCGAGTACGACAAGGCGAAGGCGGACCCCGAGTTCGCCCGCGAGCTCGACGACCTGCTCGTCCACTACACCGGGCGGCCGAGCTCACTCACCGAGGTGTCCCGCTTCGCCGAACACGCCGGTGGCGCGCGCGTCTTCCTCAAGCGCGAGGACCTCAACCACACCGGGTCTCACAAGATCAACAACGTGCTCGGTCAGGCCCTCCTCACCAAGCGGATGGGCAAGACCCGCGTCATCGCCGAGACCGGCGCCGGTCAGCACGGCGTGGCCACCGCCACCGCCTGCGCGCTCTTCGGCCTCGAGTGCACGATCTACATGGGTGAGATCGACACCCAGCGGCAGGCACTCAACGTGGCCCGCATGCGCATGCTGGGCGCCGAGGTCATCGCCGTGAAGTCCGGCTCCCGCACCCTCAAGGACGCCATCAACGAGGCCTTCCGGGACTGGGTCGCCAACGTCGACCGCACGCACTACCTCTTCGGGACCGTCGCGGGGCCGCACCCCTTCCCCGCCATGGTCCGCGACTTCCACCGGGTCATCGGCGTCGAGGCCCGGCGGCAGATCCTGGAGCGCGCCGGACGGCTTCCCGACGCGGCCATCGCCTGCGTCGGCGGCGGCTCCAACGCCATCGGCCTCTTCCACGCCTTCATCCCGGACGCGGACGTACGCCTCATCGGCTGCGAGCCCGCCGGACACGGCGTGGAGACCGGGGAGCACGCCGCGACCCTGACCGCCGGTGAACCCGGCATCCTGCACGGGTCGCGGTCGTACGTCCTCCAGGACGAGGAAGGGCAGATCACCGAGCCCTACTCCATCTCGGCGGGCCTCGACTACCCGGGCATCGGACCCGAGCACTCGTACCTCAAGGACAGCGGCCGCGGCGAGTACCGCGCGGTCACCGACGACGCGGCCATGCAGGCCCTGCGCCTGCTCTCCCGCACCGAGGGCATCATCCCGGCGATCGAGAGCGCCCACGCGCTCGCCGGGGCCCTGGAGGTCGGCAAGGAACTGGGCAAGGACGGGCTGATCATCGTCAACCTGTCCGGGCGCGGCGACAAGGACATGGACACGGCCGCCCGCTACTTCGGCCTGTACGACACCGCTGCCGACGCCGTCGTCGAGCCGGACGCCGACAGTGACACCGCCGAGATCGAGGGGGACGCCAAGTGAGCGGCAACATCCAGCTGTTGAGCGACACCCTCGCCGCCGCGAAGGCGGAGGGGCGCTCCACGCTCATCGCGTACCTACCGGCCGGGTTCCCGACGGTCGACGGCGGGATCGCGGCCGTCAAGGCCGTCTTCGAGGGCGGCGCGGACATCGTCGAGGTCGGTCTGCCGCACAGCGACCCCGTCCTCGACGGTCCCGTCATCCAGACCGCCGACGACATCGCCCTCAAGGGCGGCGTCAAGATCGCCGACGTCATGCGCACGGTCCGTGAGGCACACGGGGCCACCGGGAAGCCGGTGCTCGTCATGACGTACTGGAACCCCATCGACCGCTACGGCGTCGAGCGCTTCACCGCCGAACTGGCGGAGGCGGGCGGCGCGGGCTGCATCCTGCCCGACCTGCCCGTCCAGGAGTCGGCGCTGTGGCGTGAGCACGCGGAGAAGCACGGCCTCGCGACCGTCTTCGTCGTCGCGCCCAGCAGCAAGGACGCCCGGCTCGCCGAGATCACCGCGGCGGGCAGCGGCTTCGTGTACGCGGCCTCGCTGATGGGTGTCACGGGCACGCGGGAGTCCGTGGGGGCCCAGGCCCAGGACCTGGTGCGGCGCACCAAGGCCACCACCGAGCTGCCGGTCTGCGTCGGCCTCGGTGTCTCCAACGCCACCCAGGCGGCCGAGGTGGCCGGCTTCGCCGACGGCGTGATCGTCGGCTCGGCCTTCGTCAAGCGGATGCTGGACGCGGCGGACGAGGCCGCGGGCCTCGACGCGGTCCGCGCCCTCGCGGGCGATCTGGCGAAGGGCGTGCGCGGCACCGCCTGAGACACCTTCCGCCGCGTACGCGTCCTGTTGCGTACGTAACGGACCATCCACTCACTCGAACGGGTGGACCTGGGACCGGGGAGGCGCGCTGCGCCTCCCCGGTTCGTTCTGCCGGTTGTGAGCGAGAAGAACCGTGACGGAAAGCGCACCGCCCGCGAGCGGATGGCGGTCGAGCGAGAGAAGCAGAAGTCCGCGGACAGGCGCCGCCGGGCGCTGATCGTGGGCGCGTCGGTGGTGTGCGTCCTGGCCCTTGCCGGGGTGGTGGGCGTCCTTGCCGCCAACTCGGGCAAGGACAAGAAGAGCGCCGCGTCGGGCCCGGCCGTGTCGCCTTCGGGTGCGACCGGCAAGGACGGCCTCGCGATCCCTGTCGGCAAGGACGGCGCCAAGTCGACCCTCACGGTCTGGGAGGACTTCCGCTGCCCGGCCTGTCAGGCCTTCGAGACGGTGTACCGCCCGACGATCCACGAGCTGGTGGACGCCGGAAAGCTCAGGGTCGAGTACCACCTGGTCACGCTCATCGACGACGGCAGGGGAGGCAGCGGCTCCCGGCACGCGGCCAATGCCGCGGCCTGCGCACAGGACGCCGGAAAGTTCACGGCGTACCACGACGTGCTCTACGAGAACCAGCCCAGCGAGACCACCGACGACTTCTCGAACGACAGCAAGCTCATCGAGCTGGCGGGCAAGGTCGACGGCCTGGACACCCCCGCCTTCCAGAAGTGCGTCAAGGACGGCACGCACAACAGCTGGGTCGTGAAGTCGAACGCCGCCTTCCAGAGCAGCGGATTCCGGGGCACGCCGACCGTGCTGCTGGGCGGCAAGAACATCTACGAGGACCAGACGATGACCCCCGCGAAGCTCAAGCAGATGGTGGAGGCGGCGAACAAGGCCTGAGCCCCGCGTCGGCCCTGTGCCCCCGGCTCGGACACGGGCCGGGGGCGACTCATGTCGTTGCTCACGTCCTGACCCGAGTTGTGGTCTCTGTCACGGCCCCTGGCGGGGCCTCTGTTCAGGGCTCCTGTTATGGACCCGTAGCCCGGCTGCTTGCCGTGGGTCCGGTCCGGCAGGGTAGCGTCGACCCTGCCATGGATATCGCCTACATTCCCAGCCCGTCGCACGGTGTGGTGCACCTCGGCCCCATCCCCCTGCGCGGCTACGCGTTCTGCATCATCATCGGCGTCTTCGTAGCCGTCTGGCTCGGCAACAAACGCTGGATCGCCCGGGGCGGGCGGCCCGGCACGGTGGCCGACATCGCGGTGTGGGCCGTCCCGTTCGGCCTGGTCGGCGGCCGGCTCTACCACGTGATCACGGACTACGAGCTGTACTTCAGCGACGGCCGTGACTGGGTGGACGCCTTCAAGGTGTGGCAGGGCGGCCTCGGCATCTGGGGCGCGATCGCGCTCGGTGCGGTGGGCGCGTGGATCGGCTGCCGCCGACGCGGCATCCCGCTCCCCGCCTGGGCCGACGCCCTCGCCCCCGGCATCGTCTTCGCCCAGGCCATCGGGCGCTGGGGCAACTGGTTCAACCAGGAGCTGTACGGCAAGGCGACGGACGTGCCGTGGGCGCTGCACATCACGTCCTCCACGGACGGGCGCGTGCCGGGGTACTACCACCCGACGTTCCTGTACGAGTCCCTGTGGTGCGTCGGCGTCGGCTTCCTCGTCATCTGGGCGGACCGCCGCTTCAAGCTGGGCCACGGGCGGGCGTTCGCGCTGTACGTCGCCGCGTACTGCGTCGGCCGCGGCTGGATCGAGTACATGCGCGTCGACGACGCCCACCACATCCTGGGCCTGCGTCTCAACGACTGGACCGCGATGGTGGTCTTCCTCCTCGCGGTGACCTACATCGTGGTGTCGGCGAGGCTGCGGCCGGGACGCGAGGAGGTCGTCGAGCCGGACGGGGACACCCCCGACGGGGATGCGGTCGACCTCGACAAGAAGTCCGACAGCGAGGCCGGCAGCAAGGCTGACGACGAGGCCGACGAGACGACCGACAAGAAGTCCGACGCCAAGAAGTCCGACGCCGAGAAGTCCGACGGCAAGAAGCCCGACGCGAAGACGGACACCGAGTCCGACGAACCCGCGCAGTCCGCGCAGTCCGAGGAGCCCGAGGAGTCCGTGGAGGCGACGAGGGGCGAGGCCGAGTCGGCCAAGAAGGTCTGAGTTCCTCCGGTACGTCGAAGGGGGGCGCCGCGTCCGAGGACGCGGCGCCCCCCTTCGCTCATTTCCGGCGGGAGAGCGCCAGCGTGCGGCGGGCGCCCGCCACGACCGCCGCGTCCACGAACCGGCCGTCGGGCAGGGCCTGGGCGCCCGGCTCGGTGGCGGCGGCTTTGACGATGAGCTCGGCGGTCTCGACCTCGGCCGGGGTCGGGAGATAGGCGTGTTCGATCACCGGGAGCTGGCGGGGGTGGATGGCCGCGCGGCCGAGGAAGCCCAGGGTGCGCCCGTGGGCACAGGAGGCGGCGAGGCCTTCGAGATCCCGGATGTCCGGGTAGATCGACTGCGTGGGCGGCGCGAGGCCTGCGGCCCGGGCGGCGACCACGATCCGGGCGCGGGCCCAGTCCAGGCCCGCGTCCTCCCGTACGCCCAGGTCGGCCCGTAGATCCGCTTCCCCCAGTCCGATGCCGCGCACCGCCGGGTGGGCCGCGGCGATGGTGAAGGCGTGTTCGACACCGAGGGCGGTTTCCAGGAGGGCGTACAGGGGGATCGCGCCTCCCTCGGAGGGGGCCGAGTGCTCCGCGACCCGGACGACGTCGGCCGGGGAGGTCACCTTGGGCAGCCGGAGGCCACAGAGGCCGGGGAGCGGGGCGAGCGTCCTCAGGTCGGCCTCGGCGAAGGGTCCGTCCAGCGCGTTCACGCGGACGTGGACGGGGACCGGGGGAGGGTCCGAGAGCAACTCGGCGGTGGCGGCGCGGGCGTACTTCTTGCGGTGCGGGGCGACCGCGTCCTCCAGGTCGATCAGGACGACGTCCGCGCCGGAGACGAGGGCCTTGGCCACCACTTCCGGGCGGTCTCCGGGGGCGTAGAGCCAGGTGAGCGGGAGGGCCGGGATCCTCATAGGGCGCCTTCCGATCTGAGGGTGGTGATCTCGGCCTCGGACAGGCCGAGTTCGGTGAGGACGGCGTCCGTGTCGGCGCCGTGGGGGCGGCCCGTCCAGCGGATCGCGCCGGGGGTGGTGGAGAGCCGGAAGAGCACGTTCTGCATGCGCAGGGGGCCGAGTTCGGGGTCGGCGACGGTGGTGATCGTGTCCAGGGCCGCGTACTGCGGGTCCTCCATCACATCCCGTACGTCCTGGATCGGGGCCACCGCCGCCTCCGCCTTCTCGAAGGCGTCCAGGACCTCGGCGCGGCGGTGGCGGGCGATCCAGGAGCCCACCGCCTCGTCCAGGACGTCCGCGTGGCGGGCCCGGTCGGCGCCCGTCGCGAACCACGGTTCCTCGATCAGCTCCGGGCGTCCGACCAGCCGCATCAGCCGCTCGGCGATCGACTGGGCGGAGGTCGAGACGGCGACCCAGGAGCCGTCCGCCGTGCGGTAGGTGTTGCGGGGCGCGTTGTTCGCGGAGCGGTTGCCGGTGCGGGGCTGGACGTAACCCAACTGGTCGTACCAGAGCGGCTGCGGGCCGAGCACGGTGAGGATCGGCTCGATGATCGCCATGTCGACCACCTGGCCGCGGTCCGAAGCGTCGCGGGCGTGGAGCGCGGCCATGACGGCGTACGCCGTCGCCAGGCCCGCGATCGAGTCGGCCAGGCCGAAGGGCGGCAGAGTCGGCGAGGAGTCCGGTTCGCCGGTGATCGCCGCGAAGCCGCTCATCGCCTCGGCGAGGGTGCCGAAGCCGGGGCGGTGCGCGTACGGGCCGAACTGGCCGAAGGCGGTCACGCGGGCGAGGACGAGGCGGGGGTTGGCGGCCGACAGCTCCGCCCAGCCGAGGTCCCACTTCTCCAGGGTGCCGGGCCGGAAGTTCTCGATGATCACGTCGGCGGTGGCGGCGAGGCGCAGGAGGGTGGCACGGCCGCCGGGCCTGGACAGGTCGAGGGTGATGGTGCGTTTGTTGCGGCCGAGGAGTTTCCACCACAGGCCGATGCCGTCCTTCGACGGGCCGTGGCCCCGGGAGGGGTCGGGCTTGGCCGGGTGCTCGACCTTGACGACCTCCGCGCCGAAGTCGCCGAGCATGGTGGCGGCGAGCGGTCCGGCGAACAGGGTGGCGAGGTCGAGGACGCGCAGCCCGGTGAGCGGACCGCGATCCGTCCCCGTCTCCGCACCCGTATGCCCGCTCATGAGGTGTGCCGGGTGTGCGAGGCGGCCTGGGCGTCGATCTCGGAGCGGTACGGCATCGAGGGCGAGGCGCCGACGCGCTGCACCGACAGGGACGCGGCCGTCGACGCCCATGCGAGGGCGGCGCGCATCGGCCGGCCCTCGGCGAGTGCGACCGCCAGGGTGCCGACGAAGGTGTCGCCCGCGCCGGTCGAGTCCACGGCGGTGACCCGGGGCGCGGGCACGCTGAGGGGTTCGGCGCCGCGGGCCGCGTACAGACTGCCCGCCGCGCCCAGGGTGACCACGACTTCCGGTACCTGGTCGAGCAGGGCGATGGCCGCTTCGTGGGGGTCGGTGACGCCGGTGAGCGCGGCGGCCTCGTGCTCGTTGGGCACCAACAGGTCGATGGAGGCGAGGAGTTCGGGCGGCAGGGACTGTACGGGGGAGGGGGTCAGGATGGTCCGGACGCCGTGGCGGCGCGCGGCCTCGGCGCCCGCGAGGACGGCGGCCAGCGGGATCTCCAGCTGGAGCAGCAGTGCGTCGGCGCCGGCGATGAGGGCCTCGTCGCCGGGGGCGAGGTGGTCGACGGTGGCGTTGGCGCCGGGGATGACGACGATCGCGTTGCCGCCCTCGTCGTCCACGACGATGTGCGCGGTGCCGGACGGGCCCTCGGTGGTGCGCAGGTGGTCGGTGTCCACGCCCGAGTGCTCCAGGGTCGTACGGAGCTGGGAGCCGAAGGTGTCGGCGCCCACCGCGCCGATCATCGAGACGTCGGAGCCCGCGTGGGCCGCGGCCACCGCCTGGCCTGCGCCCTTGCCGCCGGGGATCGTACGGAACTCCCGTCCCGTCACGGTCTCTCCGCGCTGCGGGGCCTTCGCGACGTACGCGACGAGGTCCATGTTCGTGCTGCCGAGCACGGCGATGAGGGTCATGGGTGACGGGTCTCCCGTTGCGTGAGCTGGTGGGTCAGCCGGTGGGTCAGCTGGGCGAGGGTGTCGAAGCCGACGCCGTCGAAGTCGGCGACGGAGGTGGCGAGGCGGTTCTTGAGGGGGGTGGTCCAGCGGTCGGGGAGCGCGGCGGGGGCGCCGGTGACCAGGCCCGCGACGCTGCCCGCCGTCGCGCCGTTGGAGTCGGTGTCCCAGCCACCGGACACCGCGCGACAGATGGAGGCGGAGAAGTCGCCGTTCGCGTGGGTGAGGGCGGCGGCGATCAGGGCGGTGTTGGGGAGGGCGTGGACCCAGTGGTAGGCGCGGTGGGTGGTGTGCAGTGCGTCGACGACCGTGTCGAAGTCCTCGGTGGCGCGGGCGAGGTGAACGGCGTGGCGGATCGCCTCGGCCAGCCGGGAGGCGGGGGGCACGACGGTGAGGCCGGTGCGCAGGCAGGCGTGGATGTCGGCGTGGCCGGTGGCCGCCTCGGCGATGGTGGCCGCCGTGAACATCGCGGCGTACACGCCGTTCGCGGTGTGGGTGAGGGTGGCGTCCCGGTGGGCCGCTTCCGCGGCGGCGGCCGGATCGCCCGGGTTGGTCCAGCCGTGGACGTCGGCACGGATCAGGGCGCCGATCCATTCGCGGAAAGGGTTGCGGTGGTGGGCCGTGTGCGGGGGTTCGATGCCGGTGAGCAGGTTGCGGTAGGCGACGCGCTCGGCGGTGAACGTGCGGCCGGCGGGGAGTTCGTCCAGCCAGACGCGGGCCACGTCGGCGGTCGTGAAGTCCCTGCCGTACCGCTGGAGCAACAGGAGGTTCAGGAGGGGGTAGTTGAGGTCGTCGTCCTCGGGCATGCCGTCGATGTTCTCGGCGAGGGAGGTGAGGGCGGAGCGTCTGTTCCAGGGGTGGGCCCGCAGGAGGTCGTCGGGTACGCCCCGAGCGGTGAACCAGGTGCGCAGGGGCCAGTTCCCGCCGGCCCGGGCCAGGTCGCGGATCCCTTCGAGGGGGAGCTTCTCCACCGGTTTGCCGAGCAGACAACCGACCGCTCTACCGAGCCAGGCGGCTTCCAGGCGGGCCGGGGCGGGGGCCGGTGCGGGCCCCGGCCGAGCGGGCCAGTCCGGGCAGTGGGCCTTGATCCGCTCCAGGTCCGTCGGCTCTGTGTCCGCCAACCCGCTGGGCAGCTCCGCCAGTTCGTCCAGGAGGTCTCCGGCCAGTGCGCGCAGATACCGCGAGGCGGGTGTCGGGGACGTGCCCGCGCGCGGTGGGGCCTTCGCACCGCCCGCCGCGTGCCAGCGGGCGGCGATCGCCTCCGGTGCGCGGCCGTCCTGGTACGCCTGGGCGAGTTCGTGGCCGAGAAGGTCCTCGGGCTGGACCCAGGTCAGTCGGAGCATCATGGGGTCCCCGTCAGCTCGGCGTACGCGGACTCGTGGGCGCGGCGACGGCCCACGTCACGGGCGAAGATCTCGCGGGCCACCCCGGTGAGGGTGGTCGCCGGGGCGTGCAGATCCAGGCGGCTGGACTCGGCGACCGTCTTGGCCCAGTCGTGGGGGATCTCGGAGCCGAGGGCACCGGCGAGGGCGCCGGACATGGTGGCGATGGAGTCGCAGTCGCGGCCGTAGTTCACCGAGCCGAGGACCGCGTGCCGGTAGTCGCCCCCGGAGAGCACCAACATGCCCAGGGCCACGGGGAGTTCCTCGATCGCGTGGAGGCGGGAGGGGCGGCGGGCGGCGAGGGAGGGGGAGCGGTAGTCGGGGCCGACCGTGTCGTAGGGGGCCACCGCCTCGCGGAGCGGGATCAGCGCCGACTCGAAGTCCGTGTGGCGGGCGGCGACTTCGCAGACCGCCTCGATCGCCGACCGGGTGCCGTCCTTCGCCAGGGACAGGCAGGCCGCGACGACCGAGTCCGGGCTCGCCCCGGGCGCGCACGCCGCCGCGACCCCCGCCGCGAAGACGCCCGCCGCCTCCCGCCCGTACGACGACTGGTGGGCACCCGCGACGTCGAGCGCCTCGGTGTACGCGCCCGCCGGGTTGGCCGCGTTGACCAGGCCGACCGGCGCCATGTACATCGCGGCGCCGCAGTTGACGATGTTGCCGGTGCCGGCCTCCCGGGGGTCCACATGGCCGTAGTGGAGGCGGGCCACCAGCCACTTCTCCGCGAGGAAGATGCGCTGGAGGGGGATGGCGTCGGCCTCCAGTTCCGGGATCCAGCGCGGGCCCGTCATGAGGTCGGGGACCAGGTGCTCGGCGACGGCGTACGCGTCGAGGTGGTCGCGGACGGTGGCGTAGACGCGTACCAGCGCGTGGGTCATCAGGGTGTCGTCGGTGACGTGTCCGTCGCCCTTGTGGTACGGGGCGATAGGGCGGGCGGTGCGCCAGGCGTCGCCGTTCCAGGGGCCGACGATGCCGTGGATCCGGCCGCCGTGCCGTTCGACGATCTGCTCGGGGGTGTAGCCCTCGACGGGGCCGCCGAGCGCGTCGCCGACGGCGGCTCCGACGAGGGCTCCGGTGATGCGTTCGTCGAGGGTTCCCGATCCTTCTCCTTTGGGCGTCATGCCCGAATCATCCCTCTGGGGTGGCCAGTTCCGTCGCTTCCAGGAGGTCGGCGAGTCCGATCAGGTCCGTGCCCGTGAGCCGGGGCAGCGCGCAGCCGGACAGGATGCGGCAGGCGTTGCGCCAGGAGGCGGGGATCGCGGCGCCGCCGCCCAGCGCGCCGGTGAGCGCGCCCGCGAGGGCCGGGGCCGAGTCCGCCACCCGGGACAGACAGGCGGCGGCGGGCACCGCCTCCGCGATCCGGCCGCGTGCGGCGGTGGCCAGGGCGAGGGCGACCGGCACGGTCTCCGCCGCCGCGATGCCGTAGCTGTAGACGTGGTCGACGATCTGGTGTTCCAGGAGGGGGACCAGGGCGAAGGTGTCCTCGCTGGCGCGGGCGAGCCGCAGTGCGTGCCGTGCGTTGCGGCCGATCTCCGTCGACTCGGGGAGCTCGGCGAGGGCGGCGTCCGCGCAGGCGTCGACGTCGGCCCCGGCGAGGGCGAGCGCGAGGGCCGCGGCCATCGCGCGGGCGCCGTGCACCCCGTCGCCGTCCTGGCTGTAGCGGGCGTCGAACTCGGCGAGTTCCGCGGCGAGTCGGGGGTCGCCCGGATGTGCCACGGCGAGCACACAGGCCCGTACGCAGGCCGCGTCGTCGAAGTAGTGCGGGTTGTCGTGGCCGGTGGCGGGTGGGCGCAGCCCGGTGGCGAGGTTGCCCAGGCCCGCCCGTACGGAGATCCGGGCGCGCAGGGGGAGCAGCGCGGACTCGACCTCGGGGGCGCGCTCGGCGGCCGCGGCGACCTCGCTGGCGACGGCGTTCCAGGACAGGTCGATGGACGCCCGCATCCGGCGTTCCCGGCTCAGGTCGCCGAGCGCGCTGCGGTCCCCGGCGCGCAGCACGGCCTCCGCCGCGAACGCCGCCCATTCCGCGTCGTCCGACGGGCCGAGCCGCAGGGGTTCCGGCGGCTGGTTCAGCGCGATCGGCACGGGCAGGGTCGTCGTCGCGTTCTGTTCCGCGAAGGTGTCCAGCTCGCGGGTCAGCCGCCGGGTCCACTCGGGCATCCGGGCCGCGCGGTGCCGGCCGGCGGGCCAGCCCGCGGCGTCGCCCGCGGCCAGCCCGAGCAGGAGGCCCTCGATCCGGCGGGGGCGCGGGGCCGGTGCGGGGGCGGCGCCCGGTTCGGTACGGGGGGCCGTGCCCGACGAGAGTGAGTCCCCGGTGTCGGTCGTCGTGGGGGAGTCCTCGATGTCGCAGATCGAGACCGGTCCCCCGGCTTCCGGTGCCGAGGCCGATCCCGTACCGGGTTCGTCGCCCACCAGGCCGGGTCTCATGGCTGCACCTCGTCATCGTCGTCGGCAAGGATGTAATCGCTGGTGAGGGCGTACAGGTCGGGGGGAGGAGGTGCCGTGCTCCCGGTTCCCCACTTCCCGTCGTCCCCCGGTGTGAGCAGTTCCGCCACGTCCAGTACGTGGTGGCCCGCCATGGAGGGCAGGCAGCTGCCGCGTGCCGGGCCGATCGCCGCCGCCCAGTCCGCCGGGATCGCGGCGGCGCCCCGGGTCGCCCCGGCCAGCGCGCCCGCCACCGCGGCCGTGGTGTCGGCGTCGCGGCCCATGTTGACGGCGGTCAGGACGGACTCGGTGAAGTCGCCGTCGGCTGCGGCGTACGCGCCGAAGGCGAGGGCGACGGCCTCCGGGGCCAGGTCGGTCCAGGGGTAGCCGCCGATGACGACCGCCGAGCGGACCGCCCGTTCCCCGCGGTGGGCGACGGTCACCGCCCGGCGCAGGGAGCGGGCCGTCCAGGAGTCGTCCGGGATCACGGCGAGCGCGGAGGCGACCACCGCGATCGTGGCCGCGCCCGCCATGGCCGCCGCGACCCCCGCAGCGACCGCCTGGCCGCCGTAGATGCCCTCGCCTTCGTGGCTCACCGAGCCGTCGATCGCCACCAGCCGCGCCGCCTCCGCCGGGCGGCCCGCCGCGAAGACGCCGAAGGGGGCCGCGCGCATCGCCAGACCGTCGCTCCAGGCGTGCCGGTGCTGGGCGGAGATGGGGGCCGCGAGTCCCCGGCGCAGGTTCTCCAGGGTGCCGCGCTCGCTGAAGCCGGCGCCCCGGAACGGCCCCTCGTCGCGGTCGGCGATCCACTGGTGCCAGGCCGCCTCGACATGCGTCACGGTGAGCGCCGAACCGTGCCGGGCCAGCAGCAGTCCCGAGAAGATCGCGTACTCCGTGTCGTCCGTCCCGGCCGGGTGCTCGGCGACGTACCCCGTGATCCGTCCCCACTTCGCGCGGATCTGCGACGGCCTCATGTTCTCGGCGGGCGCGCCCAGCGCGTCCCCGACGGCGAGGCCGAGCAGCGCGCCGCGGGCCCGCTCGCGCAGAGCGGCCGAGTCCCCGGGTGCCGGGACGGAGGGAATGCAGGCGATGGAAGCCATACGGTGCCTCTCCTCTCAGGGCGCAGAGCCCTTTGGGGATGTGTCCCACGGGAGGGGGCGGGGGGAGCCGTCCGCGGCTCCTCATTCACCCGGTCGACATCTGTGCATGATCCTTCACGGATGAGCGCTTGAGGGTAAAACCGCAGGTTAGCCCAGCCTTTCCTTGCTGGCGGAGAAGAAATTCCAGGCGTAGTTTCGTGGTTGTCGAAAAGTAGAAACAGTCCAATCGACGGATCCTGGGGGACCGGTATGTCCATCATCGAGACCGAAGCGACGCTGCACGAGGCGCACCGCGACAACCACACCCACCGGGACGTGAACGGCGGATGGCTGCGCCCGGCCGTGTTCGGTGCGATGGACGGGCTCGTGTCCAACCTCGCCCTGATGACCGGTGTCGCCGGCGGGTCCGTCTCCCATCGGACGATCGTCATCACCGGGCTCGTGGGCCTGGCCGCCGGCGCCTTCTCCATGGCCGCGGGCGAGTACACCTCCGTCGCCTCGCAGCGCGAACTCGTCCAGGCCGAACTCGACGTCGAGCGCCGTGAGTTGAGAAAGCATCCGGAGGACGAGGAGCGCGAGCTCGCCGCACTGTACGAGTCGCGCGGCGTCGATTCCGCGCTCGCCCGCGAAGTGGCCAAGCAGCTCTCGCGCGACCCCGAACAGGCCCTGGAGATACACGCCCGCGAAGAGCTCGGCATCGACCCCGGCGACCTGCCCTCCCCGGCCGTCGCCGCCGTGTCGAGCTTCGGCTCCTTCGCCCTGGGCGCCCTGCTCCCCCTGCTGCCGTATCTGCTCGGCGCGACCGTCCTGTGGCCCGCGCTGCTGCTCGCGCTGATCGGGCTCTTCGCGTGCGGGGCGATCGTGGCCCGGGTGACGGCTCGAACCTGGTGGTACAGCGGAATCCGGCAGCTCGCGCTCGGGGGTGCCGCGGCGGGTGTGACATACGTCCTGGGCAGCCTGTTCGGTACCGCCGTAGGATGATGTCTCGCGCACTTATGCAAGGGACTGCATAAGTAGCCGTTACTCGCTGGTTTCGATTGCTTAACCACTGGGAATGAGCCGTAAGCGCTGCGGGCAATGAGGCCTGCGCCGCGCCAGCGCGGTGGGTGACGTTGCCCGCCGCACTCCGGGCCCACGGACACCGATCTGTCCGCTTAGGCCCCCTTAACTTCACTGTCGTGCGAGGTACCCCCACGCCACCCCTGGGTGTCCGCATGTTGGAACGCAGTATCCGGTTCCCGAGAACCACCCCATCATGTAACCTGCACGAAATTTTGCACCCCTAAGCAGAGGGCCAACGTCGTCCCTCGGCACATGCTCCCCCAGAGCCGAAGAGCCTGGGAGGTGCCCCCAGCCACGACGACGACGGGAGAGCCGATGCGTACGCCGCGCCAGCCGTCCCAGCACTCCACGAATGGCCAGAACTGGTCCTTCATGGATGCTCGCCCTGCTGCACAGGGTATGTACGACCCCCGCAACGAGCACGACGCCTGTGGCGTCGGCTTCGTGGCCACCCTCACCGGTCAGGCGAGCTACGCGCTGGTCGAGCAGGCGCTCACCGTGCTGCGCAACCTGGAGCACCGGGGCGCCACCGGCGCCGAGCCCGACTCGGGCGACGGTGCGGGCATCCTGTCCCAGGTCCCCGACGCGTTCCTCCGTGAGGTGGCCGGATTCGAGCTGCCCGCGGCCGGCGCGTACGCGGTCGGTATCGCCTTCCTGCCGAAGGACGGCACCGAGGACGCCGTCTCACGGATCGAGACGATCGCCGCCGACGAGGGCCTGACCGTCCTCGGCTGGCGCGAGGTCCCGGTCGCCCCCGAACTGCTCGGCGCCACCGCCCGCTCCACGATGCCCGCCTTCCGCCAGATCTTCGTCGCGGACGGCGTCTCGACCGGCATCGAGCTGGACCGCAAGGCGTTCGTGCTGCGCAAGCGCGCCGAGCGCGAGGCCGACGTGTACTTCCCGTCGCTCTCCGCGCGCACCATCGTCTACAAGGGCATGCTGACCACCGGCCAGCTGGAGCCCTTCTTCCCGGACCTGTCCGACCGCCGCTTCGCCTCCGCGATCGCGCTCGTGCACTCCCGGTTCTCCACCAACACCTTCCCGAGCTGGCCGCTCGCCCACCCGTACCGCTTCGTCGCGCACAACGGCGAGATCAACACGGTCAAGGGCAACCGCAACTGGATGAAGGCCCGCGAGTCCCAGCTGGTCTCCGACCTCTTCGGTGACAAGGGCCTGGAGCGGGTCTTCCCGGTCTGTACGCCCGACGCGTCCGACTCCGCCTCCTTCGACGAGGTGCTCGAGCTCCTCCACCTCGGCGGTCGCTCGCTCCCGCACTCCGTGCTGATGATGATCCCGGAGGCGTGGGAGAACCACGACTCCATGGACCCGGCCCGCCGCGCCTTCTACCAGTTCCACTCCACGATGATGGAGCCCTGGGACGGCCCGGCCTGTGTCACCTTCACCGACGGCACCCAGGTCGGCGCGGTCCTCGACCGCAACGGTCTGCGCCCCGGCCGCTACTGGGTCACCGACGAGGGTCTCGTCGTCCTCGGCTCCGAGGTCGGCGTCCTCGACATCGACCCCGCGAAGGTCGTCCGCAAGGGCCGCCTCCAGCCCGGCAAGATGTTCCTCGTCGACACCGCCGAGCACCGCATCATCGAGGACGACGAGATCAAGGCCGCCCTCGTCGCCGACAAGCCGTACACGGAGTGGCTGGAAGCCGGCGAGATCGAGCTCTCCGACCTCCCCGAGCGCGAGCACATCGTGCACACCCACGCCTCGGTCACCCGCCGCCAGCAGACCTTCGGCTACACCGAGGAAGAGCTGCGCATCATCCTCGCGCCGATGGCCAACACCGGCGGTGAGCCGCTGGGCTCCATGGGCACGGACTCCCCGATCGCGGCCCTGTCCGCGCGCCCGCGTCTGCTCTTCGACTACTTCACCCAGCTGTTCGCGCAGGTCACCAACCCGCCGCTGGACGCGATCCGCGAGGAGCTCGTCACCTCGCTGCGCTCCTCGCTCGGCCCGCAGGGCAACCTCCTGGAGCCCACCGCGGCGTCCTGTCGTAGCGTCACCCTGCCCTTCCCGGTGATCGACAACGACGAGCTGGCCAAGCTCATCCACATCAACGCCGACGGCGACATGCCGGGCATGAAGGCCGCGACCCTGTCCGGTCTCTACCGGGTCAGCGGTGGCGGCGACTCCCTCGCCGCGCGGATCGAGGAGATCTGCGCGGAGGCCGACGCCGCCATCGAGAACGGCGCCCGTCTGATCGTCCTGTCGGACCGCCACTCCGACGCCGAGCACGCGCCGATCCCCTCGCTGCTGCTCACCGCGGCCGTCCACCACCACCTCATCCGCACCAAGCAGCGCACCCAGGTGGGCCTGCTGGTCGAGGCGGGCGACGTCCGCGAGGTCCACCACGTGGCCCTCCTCATCGGCTTCGGCGCCGCCGCGGTCAACCCCTACCTGGCGATGGAGTCGGTCGAGGACCTGGTCCGCGCCGACACCTTCCTGACCGGTATCGAGGCCGAGCAGGCCATCCGCAACCTGATCTACGCGCTCGGCAAGGGCGTCCTCAAGGTCATGTCCAAGATGGGCATCTCCACCGTCGCCTCCTACCGCGGCGCCCAGGTCTTCGAGGCCGTCGGCCTCGACCAGGCCTTCGTCGAGAAGTACTTCAACGGCACCGCCACCAAGATCGGCGGCGCAGGTCTCGACGTCATCGCCAAGGAGGTCGCGGCGCGGCACGCCAAGGCCTACCCGGCCTCCGGCATCGCCCCGGCGCACCGCGCCCTCGACATAGGCGGCGAGTACCAGTGGCGCCGCGAGGGCGAGCCGCACCTGTTCGACCCGGAGACGGTCTTCCGCCTCCAGCACTCGACGCGCTCCGGCAGCTACGACATCTTCAAGAAGTACACGGACCGGGTGAACGAGCAGTCCGAGCGCCTGATGACGCTCCGCGGTCTGTTCGGCTTCACGTCCGACCGGCAGCCGATCCCGCTCGACGAGGTCGAGCCGGTGAGCGAGATCGTCAAGCGCTTCTCCACCGGCGCCATGTCGTACGGCTCCATCTCCAAGGAGGCGCACGAGACCCTCGCCATCGCCATGAACCAGCTGGGCGGCAAGTCCAACACCGGCGAGGGCGGCGAGGACGCGGACCGGCTCTACGACCCGGCGCGCCGCTCGTCGATCAAGCAGGTCGCCTCCGGCCGCTTCGGCGTCACGTCGGAGTACCTGGTCAACGCCGACGACATCCAGATCAAGATGGCGCAGGGTGCCAAGCCCGGCGAGGGCGGTCAGCTGCCCGGCCACAAGGTCTACCCCTGGGTCGCCAAGACCCGGCACAGCACCCCGGGCGTGGGCCTGATCTCCCCGCCCCCGCACCACGACATCTACTCCATCGAGGACCTGGCCCAGCTGATCCACGACCTCAAGAACGCGAACCCGCAGGCGCGGATTCACGTCAAGCTGGTCTCCGAGGTCGGTGTCGGCACGGTCGCCGCGGGTGTCTCCAAGGCGCACGCGGACGTGGTGCTCATCTCCGGCCACGACGGCGGTACGGGCGCCTCCCCGCTGACCTCCCTGAAGCACGCGGGCGGCCCCTGGGAGCTCGGCCTCGCCGAGACCCAGCAGACGCTGCTGCTCAACGGCCTGCGCGACCGTATCGTCGTGCAGACCGACGGCCAGCTGAAGACCGGCCGTGACGTCGTCATCGCCGCGCTGCTCGGCGCCGAGGAGTTCGGTTTCGCGACCGCGCCGCTCGTCGTCTCCGGCTGCGTCATGATGCGCGTCTGCCACCTGGACACCTGCCCGGTCGGCATCGCCACCCAGAACCCGGTGCTGCGCGACCGCTTCGCCGGCAAGGCCGAGTACGTCGTGAACTTCTTCAAGTTCATCGCCGAAGAGGTCCGCGAGATCCTCGCCGAGCTCGGCTTCCGCACGATCGAGGAGGCCGTCGGCCACGCCGAGAACCTCGACGTGGAGCGGGCGGTCACCCACTGGAAGGCGCAGGGCCTGGACCTGTCCCCGCTCTTCCACGTGCCCGAGCTGCCCGAGGGCGCGGTGCGCCACCAGGTCGTCGCCCAGGACCACGGTCTGGAGAAGGCGCTCGACAACGAGCTGATCAAGCTCGCCGCCGACGCGCTGGCCGCGAACACCCAGGCCGACGCCCAGCCGGTGCGCGCCCAGGTCGCGATCCGCAACATCAACCGCACGGTCGGCACCATGCTCGGCCACGAGGTGACGAAGAAGTTCGGTGGCGGGGGCCTGCCCGACGACACCATCGACATCACCTTCACCGGCTCCGCGGGCCAGTCCTTCGGCGCCTTCCTGCCGCGCGGTGTCACGCTGCGCCTGGAGGGTGACGCCAACGACTACGTCGGCAAGGGCCTCTCCGGCGGCCGGGTGATCGTCCGTCCCGACCGGGGCGCCGACCACCTCGCCGAGTACTCGACCATCGCGGGCAACACCATCGCGTACGGCGCGACGGGCGGCGAGCTCTTCCTGCGCGGCCGCACCGGCGAGCGCTTCTGCGTCCGCAACTCCGGCGCGACGGTGGTCTCCGAGGGCGTGGGCGACCACGGCTGCGAGTACATGACCGGCGGCCACGCGGTCGTCCTCGGCGAGACGGGCCGCAACTTCGCGGCCGGCATGTCCGGCGGCATCGCGTACGTCGTCGACCTGAACCGCGACAACGTCAACGCCGGCAACGTGGGCGCCGTCGAGGCCCTCGACGAGACCGACAAGCAGTGGCTGCACGACGTGGTGCGCCGCCACCAGGAGGAGACCGGCTCGACCGTCGCCGAGAAGCTCCTGGCCGAGTGGGACAGCATCGACGGGGGTGCGTCCCGCTTCAGCAAGATCATCCCCAGCACGTACAAGGCAGTGCTCGCCGCCAAGGACGCCGCCGAGCGAGCCGGACTCCCCGAGTCCGAGATCACCGAGAAGATGATGGAGGCGGCGACCAATGGCTGATCCCAAGGGCTTTTTGAACCACGGCCGCGAGGTCGCCAGGACCCGCCCCGTCGAGGAGCGCGTCAAGGACTGGAACGAGGTCTACGTTCCCGGTTCGCTGCTCCCGATCATCTCCAAGCAGGCCAGCCGATGCATGGACTGCGGGATCCCGTTCTGCCACAACGGCTGTCCGCTGGGGAACCTGATCCCCGAGTGGAACGACTACGCCTACCGCGAGGACTGGGGAGCCGCGTCCGAGCGTCTGCACGCCACGAACAACTTCCCGGAGTTCACGGGCCGCCTGTGCCCCGCTCCCTGCGAGTCGGCGTGCGTGCTCGGCATCAACCAGCCCGCCGTGACCATCAAGAACGTCGAGGTCTCGATCATCGACAAGGCGTGGGACACGGGCGACGTCGCCCCGCGGATCCCGGAGCGCCTGTCGGGCAAGACCGTCGCCGTCATCGGCTCGGGCCCGGCGGGCCTGGCCGCCGCCCAGCAGCTCACCCGGGCGGGCCACACGGTCGCCGTGTACGAGCGTGCCGACCGCGTCGGCGGCCTGCTGCGCTACGGCATCCCCGAGTTCAAGATGGAGAAGCGGCACATCAACCGTCGCATCGAGCAGATGCGCGCGGAGGGCACCCGCTTCCGCACCGGCATCGAGATCGGCCGCGACCTCAAGGCGACGGACCTGCGCAAGCGGTACGACGCCGTGGTCATCGCCGCCGGCGCGACGACCGCGCGTGACCTCCCGGTCCCCGGCCGCGAGCTCAAGGGCATCCACCAGGCCATGGAGTACCTGCCGCTGGCCAACAAGGTGCAGGAGGGCGACTACGTGGCGCCCCCGATCACGGCCGAGGGCAAGCACGTCGTGGTCATCGGCGGCGGCGACACCGGCGCGGACTGCGTGGGCACCGCCCACCGCCAGGGCGCGGCCTCGGTCACCCAGCTGGAGATCATGCCGCGACCGGGCGAGGAGCGGAACCCGGGCCAGCCCTGGCCGACGTTCCCGATGCTCTACAAGGTCACCTCCGCGCACGAGGAGGGCGGTGACCGCGTCTACGCGGTCTCCACCACCCACTTCGAGGGCGACGAGGACGGCAACGTCCAGTGGCTGCACCTCACCGAGGTCGAGTTCGTCGACGGCAAGCTGAACCAGAAGCCGGGCACGGAGCGCAAGATCCCCGCCCAGCTGGTCACGCTGGCCATGGGCTTCACCGGCACCGACGTCGAGAACGGCGTGGTCTCGCAGTTCGGCCTGGAGCTCGACGCGCGCGGCAACATCGCCCGCGACGCCGAGTTCGCGACCAACGTGCCCGGCGTGTACGTCGCCGGTGACGCCGGCCGCGGCCAGTCGTTGATCGTCTGGGCCATCGCGGAGGGCCGCTCGGCCGCCCGCGGGGTCGACCGCTTCCTGACCGGGGCCAGCGACCTGCCGGCCCCGATCCGCCCGACGGACCGCTCGCTGATGGTCTGACGCTCCACCCCGACAGACGTCCCGTACAACGGCGTACGGAACTGAACGCGGCGCCTGCCTTGTCCCCGACCGGACGGTGGTGGGCGCCGTGGTGCGTCGTCGGCAGGTCGGGCCGGCGGCGGGGCGTCGTGGTGGCCGGTCTCAGTCGGCCGGGCGCCCGGTGTCGTCCGGCCAGACCCCGATGTGGTCCTGCTCCAGTTCCAGCATCACCCGGTCCTCCATCCCGAGGGCCGCGGTGTACTCGGCGGGCAGCTGGAGCCGGCCGGCCCGGTCCAGCGTCGCGAACTCCCGTGCCACCAGGGACTCCTGGCCCTGCGCGTCGACCTCCGTGCGGCGCAGCACCTCCGTCGAGGTACGGCCGTCACGGATCGCGACCGCGCGCCGGACCTCGCCGGCGACCGCCTGGTCGTGCGTGACGATCACGATCGTCGTGCCCAGCTCCTCGTTGGCCCGGCGGAACGCCGCGAAGACCTCCGCGCCGGTCGCCGAGTCGAGTTCGCCGGTCGGCTCGTCGGCGAGCAGCACGGACGGCGCGTTGGCGAGGGCCACGGCGATCGCGACCCGCTGCTGCTGCCCGCCGGACATCTGCGACGGACGGCGGCCGTGGCAGTCGGCGACGCCGAGCATCGCGAGCAGCTCCTCCGCCCGCTCGGCCCGCCGCTTCCCGCGGCCCCGGCCACCCTTCAACTGCATGGGCAGCGCCACGTTCTGGGCCGCCGTCAGATAAGGGAGGAGATTGCGGGCCGTCTGCTGCCAGACGAAACCGACCACCTCACGGCGGTAGCGCAGCCGGTCCTTCGCGTTCATCGTGAGCAGATCACGGCCCGCGACCCGCGCGGCGCCCGCGGTGGGCACGTCGAGGCCGGCGAGGATGTTCATCAGGGTCGACTTGCCGCTGCCGGAGGCGCCGACCAGCGCCATCAACTCGCCCTCCCGGACCAGCAGATCGAGCCCCTGGAGCGCCTGCACCTCCACCCCCGCGGAGCCGCCGCGACCGGGGGAGTTGCCCCCGGCCGACCGGCCGGAGAAGATGCGGACCAGCCGGTCGCAGGCGATCAGGGCGTCCCGCCCGTACGCGGGCCGGTCGCGGCGCGCCGCCGCCCGATGCTCCAGCTCCGCCAGGCTCGTCCGCGAGGTCGTCGCACGGGTCATCGCATGCCTCCTGTCCTGAGTTCGGTGATCGACGTACGGCGCCCCGCCCACCAGGCCTGCGCGACGGCCACCGCCCACGCCAGCAGCACCGTGCCCGCCGCGGGCAGGAGCAGCGACCACACGTCGGTACGCAGCGACGCGCCGACCACCGGAACTCGGCCCGCCGCGGTGGCCAGCGCGAGACGTTCCAGGTCGATGCCGGGAGCGAGCAGCCGGACCGTGGCCCAGCCGGCGAGCATCCCGCCCGAGGCCGCGAGCAGCGCCTGGGGCAGCGCGTCCAGGCTGAGCAGCCGACGGCCCTGGCGGGGTGTGAGGCCCATAGTGCGCAGCCGGGCCAGCAGCGCGGCCCGCTCCGGCGCCGACTGAAGGAGGGAGAGCAGCAGGGCGAGCACGGCGTACCCCGCACCGGCCAGGGCGGCCGTGGTGTAGATCCGCTCGGCGCCCGCCTGCAACGGCGCATCGGAGAGCGCCGCCCGTTCCTCGCCGCGCAACGTCACGGTGAGGCCCTTCCCGGCGCCGCGCACGGCCGTCCGCAGGGCCGGTGCGTCGAGTGCGGCACCGGTCGCCAGCAGCGTCGTCGGGCCGGAGCGTGTGAGGCCCGCGGCGTCGACCAGCAGGAAGTCGGCACCGGGGGCGGCGGGGGTGCGGGAGCGTACGGCGGCGATCCGGACGGTGAGGTCACCGGCGAGGGACGTGATCCGACGCGGTGCGCGGCCCAGGCGCTCCGCGAGACCGGGGGAGGCGACGGCGTTCAGCACACCCCCCGTCCCCGCACCCTCCGCCCCCTTCGGCCTCAGCACCTCCGCGGGGAAGGCCCCGAGGCCCGTCTGCCGGGCCAGCCGGGCGTACGACGCCGGCTCGACCCCGATCAGCGTCAGGCCCTCCTTCGCCCCTGCCCCGCCGGAGGTGAGCTCCGCCGTGCGCTCGATCCGCACGGCCGTCACCGCACGTACGCCCGCGACCTTCCGTACCGCCCCCGCCACGCCCGCCGGGAGCGGCGTCACCTCGCCCGGTCCCGCGATCCGCGCGTCCGCGCCGGTCGCCAGCAGCGCGGCCCGGTCCCGGGCGTCGGACACCCCGGCGAGCACGGAACCGCCGAACGCCGCCGTCGTCAGGGCCAGCAGCAGCGCCAGCAGCGGCAGCGCGACGCCCACCGTCGAGGAGCGGCCCGCGCGGGCCAGCGACAGGAAACCGACCACCCCGCGCCCTCGCGCGGCCGGCCGGGCGGCCCACCGCAGCGGCAGCGGATACAGCCGTACGAGCACCAGCGCCGCGATCAGCCCGACCAGGACCGGAGCGGCGCTCACCAGAAGGTCGCCCGCGCTGGACGCGCCGCGCCGCCGCAGCGCCACGACCGAGCCGACGGCCAGCACCAGCACGGTGAGTTCGGCGACCGTGCGGCGTCTGCCAGGCCTGGCGTGGGCGAGATCGTCGCGCTCCGCGTGCGCCCGCGGCCTGCGGTGCGCCACGACCGCCCGCACCGGCAGTACGGCACAGGCGAGGAGAGCGACGGCGGACGCCCCGAGCACGGCGGGCAGCAGCCGGGCCTCGTCGACGCTGAGCACGGCGAGCAGCAGACCGGCGGCGGCCGCGGGCACCGCCACGACCGCGGTCTCGGCAAGGAGCCGTCCGGCGATCCCACGCAGCGAGCCGCCCCGCGCACGCAGCAGGGCGAGTTCGGCGGCCCGGCGGACGGCGACCAGCCCGCCGGCCATCACCAGGACGACGGCGGCGACCGCACCGATCCCGAACGCCCCGACCGCCACGACGGGCGTGATCGCCGCGCGGGTCGTCGTGTAGGAGCCGACGACGGTCTCCAGATCGGTGGCGACGGCCGCGGTGCTCCCGGCCACCTCGCGCATCCGCAGCAGCTCGGGCCCGCCTTCGAGGGAGGCGATCCGGGAGACGAGCCCCGTCACGTCCTGTGCGGTGAGCCGTTCGGTGGCGGGGGCGAACCGCCAGTACAACTCCGGCTGTCCCTGGCTGCCGAGGAGCACCGGGGCGGCGTCGGGTGCCAGCAGGAGGCCCGCCTCCCAGTAGAACTGCGGCGGGGGGGACGAGTCCGCGGCCACGCCCGGGGTACGCAGGACCGGCTCCGCGGACCAGTAACCGCCCTGCGGATGCCGGGGCTCCACGATCCCGGTGATCCGCACGACCAGCGGCGCACCCCCGAAGCCGTCCACGTCGATGACGGAACCGACCCGCAGCCGCAGCGTCCGGGCGGTCGCCTCGGTCACGGCGGCCTCGACCTTCCTGGTGTCCGCCGTCACCTCCCCGGCGGCGGTGGGGAGCCGTCCGCCGCGCACGGTGGAGTGGGCGGCGAGTTCCGACTGCGCGGCCAGCGTGAAACGGGGCGGCGCGTCGATCACCGGCAGCCAGGGGTTCAGCCCGACGAGACTCTTGGAGGTCCGCATCCCGTAGGCCGACTCCCTGGTGTCCGCCCGCAGCGGCGCGGGCAGCCTGGCCAGTGCCGCGCGCCGGACGGCCGTGAGAGCCGGGGGCCGTACCGCCTTCTCCCTGGTGGCCTGCGCGATCTCCAGCCCCGGCTGCGGTGCGCTCAGTTCCACCACGGTCGCGGCCGGGGGCGCTCCGGCGATCTCCTGCCGCAGCCCTTTCGTCTCGTACGCGTCAAGGGCCCGCGGCAGCGCCGCCGCGAGGAACGCCGTGACCAGCACGAGCACTCCGAACGCGACGGCCGCTCCGGGGGCGGTCCGCAGCCGCGTACGCACCCAGGGCGCCGCGCCGCGCTCCGTGCGCTGCCTCCACCGGGCCATCTCAGCTGTCCCCCTGGTGGCGGAGCGCGACCGCCGGGGCGGCGCGGCGGACAGCCGTCGCGGCACTGATCAGCAGGGGCAGGGCCGCGACGCCCACGAGGAGCAGCGCCACCTGGGACACCGGGAGTTCGACGAGGACGCGGGGGACCGGTCGCGCGGCACCCGGGGTCAGCACGATCAGCGGGACGACCGCCCGGGTCAGGACGGTGCCGAGGCCGAGACCGGCGAGCAGACCGGCCCCGATCAGCAGGCCCTGCTCCACGGCGACCAGCCGGGCGAGTTCCCGGCGGCCCGCACCCAGGGCCCTGAGCACGGCGAACTCCGCGGACCGCTCGCGCCGGGAGCCCGCGGTGCCCACCGCGAAGCCGCCCGCGGCGAGAGCCGCGGCGGCCACCGCCACCGCCAGCAGCGCCGCGCGCGGCCCGGCGCCGAGCGGGTCGCCCAGCAGCCGGTCCGCGGCCTCGTCCCGTACGAGCACCTGGTCCGGCTCGATGTCGGGGCGCGCCCGCAACGCGGCCGCGACCTGTGCGGCCCTGCCGGGGGCGGTGCTCAGCCACCATTCGGCCGGTGCGAGCGGAGCGCGTGCGCGCTGCGCGAACACGGCGTTCACGGCGCGCAGATCCACCAACAGCGCACCCCCGTCCGCCATGTCCGCCCCGCCCTCGTCCGCCGCACCGTCCGATGCTCCCGCCGCGTCCGCGGAGGTCCCGGCCCAGACCGCGCCCGTTCCGGTCGTCGGCAGCTCGCTCACCGACCGCACGATCGTCACCCGCAGCCGCTCCCCGTCCAGCGTCACGTCGATGCTCTCGCCCGGCTCGGTCCCGGCCGCGCGCAGAAACGCCCGGGTGGCGACGGCCGCGACCGGTGCCGGATGTGTGGCCCGCGCGGCGTCGAGGCGGACGGTGAACTCCGGCGGGCCGGAGGGCGACTCCTCGCTCCCGGGCGCGTCGCCCGTCCCGTACGAGACCGTCAGCGGGGTCGTCCTCGACGCGGCCGGACGCAGGGCCGTCGACGGGAGCGCCGCTCCGTCCGCCGTCTCGGTCCTGCTGCCCCGCCAGCGCACCCCGGCGGGCACCGCGACCGCGCGAGCGGTTTTGCCGGGGCCCGTGGACAGCATCCGTACGACGGTGAGCCGGTGCTGCTCGGGCTCGCCCGCGGGAACCGTGCCGTCGAGCTGCAGCCCGGTCAGCCGCAGCGGCCCGGCAGGCGTGGCGCGGGCGCCCGAAGCCGACACGTCCAGGTCGAGGATGACACGGTGGACCCGGCCGTCGACGGGCAGCTTCCCGGCGCTCAGCCGGTACGCGATGCCGTAGCCGTCCTCGACGACGACGGTGACCAGGGGCGCGAGTCCGGAAGGAGAACGCCCCGCCTTCGCCCCTTCACCCGCGGCCGTCGTCCCGCCCGTCGCCGCCGTCTCGTCGGCGATCCGCAGGTCGAGCGCGAGCCGCCGGGTGCCCTCGGGCAGCGACACCGAGGCTTCGGCCGCCTTCTCCCGAGGCGCGAGACCCCCAAGCAGCCGCCCCACGGGCT
The DNA here is from genome assembly GCF_044763085.1 of Streptomyces sp. NPDC096311. NCBI lineage: Bacteria > Bacillati > Actinomycetota > Actinomycetes > Kitasatosporales > Streptomycetaceae > Streptomyces > Streptomyces sp. NPDC096311. The sequence continues at coordinate 350,481 of NZ_JBIWFN010000008.1, read as the reverse complement.
CGTCGGCGAGATCGCCGCGCATCAGCATCCCCTCCCCGGCGTGCGCCGTGTCCAGAGCGAGCACCGTCGCCCTGCGGCCGCCGGAGAGATCCGTGGTGGCGCGGTAGGCGGGAGCGGCGTCCCGTACCCCGGGCAGCGCGGCGTACAGACCGGTCTGGCCGGGGCTGCCCGGCCTGCCGTCCAGCACCCGTACGGAAGCACCCGTCCCGAAGTCCGCCTGGTCGCCCTGCGACCGCTGCCACGACGCGCTCTGCCCGATCGCCAGCATCCCGGTCGTCACGGCCAGGACCAGCAGCAGCACCGGCCCCGCCCCACGCAGCGGACGCCGGCTGAACTGCCAGCCCGCCAGCGCCGCCGGCAGGCCCCGCCCGCTCGCGGCCCGCCGCTCCGCGAGCCGTGCCCCCAGCGGCAGCAGCCGCAGCGTCAGCACCGTGCCCGCCAGCAGTGCCAGTGCGGGCGCCGCGACCAGCAGCGGATCGATGCCCAGATCGCCCGCCCGGTCACGGCTGAGCCCGCCGCCACCGGACGAGCCGGTCTGCCGGTCGAGTTGCCAGTACGCCACCGCCGCGATCAACAGCAGCCCCACGTCGGCCCCGGCCCGCACCGGCGCCGCGCCCGCCGCGGCCCGCACGCGCCGCAGCCGCGGCGGCGCACCCGCCGTCGCGGCCAGCGCGGGCGCCACGACCGCCGCCGCGCAGCACACCGCGACCCCGGCCGCGACCAGCCACACCTGGAGCACCGGAGCGTCCCCGAGCCGCACCCCGGTCCGGTCGAGGGACGACCACCGGGCGAGCAGCCGCACCAGCGGGCCGGACACCAGCGCGGCACCCACCGCCGCCGGCACGGCGAGCAGCAGCGCCTCCAGCGCGGCGAGGCCCGTGATCCGGCGGCGCGAGGCACCCCGCGCCTTCAGCAGATCGGTCTCCCCCGCCCGCTCGGTGTCGAGCAGCCGGGCCACCAGCAGCAGCGCGTACCCGGCGAGCAGCACCAGCTGGACGGAGACGATCATCAGCGTGGACCGGGAGACGAGCAGCGCCCGCCCGGTCCTGTCGAGCACGGCGGGCAGCGCCGTCCGCACGGTCGCCCCGGCTCCGAACGCCGCGTTCTCGCGCAGCACTTCGGGCTCGCGCGCCGCAGCCTCCCGCAGCGCGTCGATGCCGTCGGTGGTCAGACTCCGGTAGTCGGCCGCCGCCACCCACCCGGTGGTGCCCGCGGAGGTGCGGGAGGCGAGGACGGACGGGTCGGCGAGCAGCGGGCCGTAGGTGGTGAAGTCGACGGTGCGCACCCCGTGACCGCCGAGGGTGTCCAGCTGCCAGTACGGATCCGCGCTGTCGGCGGCCCGGTACACACCGGTGACCCGGACCGTCAGGGGCGCGCCGCCCAGCCGGTCGGTCAGGGCGATCCGCGCGCCGGGCCGCACCTTCAGCCGGTCGGCGGCGACTTCGGGCAGCGCGACGGGCACGGGAGCGGTGCGCGCCGCCGGGGCCGGGCCGGGCGGTGTGCCCGAGACCAGCCTGATCCGCGACCGGTCCAGGGCAGCGAAGTGGGTGAGGTCCGGTTGCCCCGCGCGGCCATCGGTGCCCTGGAGGGAACGGGGCAGCGCGTACGGCCCCGAGCCGCGCAGCGTCCGTACGGTCACCGGAAGCCCGGCGAAGGTCCGGCGCGCACCACGGACCGCCGCGTCCTGGGCCGCCTCCTCCCGGCCGCGGGGTACGTCGGCGCTGATGACGAGCGAGGCGGAGGTCGCGGCCGGGCCGCTCAGGTTCTGTCGGAGCGCCGCGTCCCCGACCGAGGCGGAGAACGCGGCGAGGGCGGCGAGCACCGAGGCGGTCAGCAGCACCGCGAGCAGAGCGGCGCCGAGCAGCAGCCGATGCGCCCGAACGCGCAGCAACAAGAAGCCCGTCACTCGTCCCCCACCCGATGGCCGAGCCACCCCCTCGCCAACCCGCCATGAATATCATGGGATTCCGTTCCGGGTACATGAGTTCCATTCCGCAGGGGGTGCGTCGATGACGGAGAACACCGGCACGCGGTCCGGTGCCGCCCTCGTGGGCGAATCCGCCGACGAACCGATGGTGCGGGTGGAGAACCTGCACCACTCGTACGGCACGGGCGCCGTGGCCGTGCACGCGCTGCGCGGGGCCTCCTTCGAGCTGCGGCGCGGTGAACTCGTCGCCCTCAAGGGCCGGTCGGGCTCCGGCAAGACGACCCTGCTCCATCTGATCGGCGGCCTCGACCGCCCGGACCGCGGCCGCGTCCTCGTCGACGGCACCGACCTGTCCGCGCTCGGTGAGAACGAGCTGCTGGAACTGCGCCGCGACCGCATCGGCTACATCTTCCAGTCCTTCGGACTCATCCCCATCCTCACCGCGGCCGAGAACGTGGGAGTGCCGCTGCGGCTGCGCAGGGCCGATCCCCGCGAACGTGAGGAGCGCGTGGCCCTGCTGCTCGCCCTCGTGGGGCTCGCCGACCACGGGGCCCAGCGCCCGTCGGAGCTCTCCGGCGGGCAGCAGCAGCGGGTGTCCATCGCCCGCGCCCTCGCCAACCACCCGGCCCTGCTGCTCGCCGACGAGCCGACCGGACAGCTGGACGCGCAGACCGGCCTGGCGGTGATGGAGCTGCTGCGGGCGGTGGTCGCCAGTGAGGGCGTCACGGCGCTGGTCGCCACGCACGACCCCCAACTCCTGGGCCTGGCCGACCGCGTACTGGAACTGAGCGACGGCGAGGTCGTCGAGCACTGACGGCGCCCGCCCGACCGGGCGCAGGGGCGGCACCTCGGCGGAGGGGCCCAGGCACCGTGGGGGAGGGCCCAGGCACCGTGGGGGAGGGGCTACGGCACCTGGTACGTCTCCCCGTACACCTTCCACTCCAGCGGTGTGCGCAGGTCCAGGTTCCCGTCGTACAGGAACATCCGCTGGGCCGTGTCGATGCGGGTCGTGTCGTGGTGGGCGCTCTCGGTCTTCATCGCCGCGCGACGGACGTCGAGGAAGATGTCGAGGTAGGTCTTCTCGGAGCCGCCCTCGGCCGGGGTGTCGGCCTGGGCCATGGCACGGGTGCGCAGGTCGTAGAAGCCGCCCGCGCCGGTGCCGGGCCCGTGCATGACCATGGCGTCGTAGTAGATGAACTGGCCCAGCGTGCCGAGGCCGTCGAGTTTGGCGCGGCGCACCGCGGGGTCGAAGTAGACGCGGTCCCGCTCGGCGTCCTGCGCCCTGCGGAAGGCGGCCACCGAGGCCTCCTTGCGCCAGGCCGCCACGAAGCCCGGGCCGAGACCCTCGTGCGAGTCCGTCCCGTCGACCTTGCGCAGGGCGGGGAGGTAGCGGGCGAGGCCGTTGTCCGGGTGGTCCTTCGTGTAGCCCTCGACCAGGACGAGCAGATCGTGGGTGCCGGTGCAGAAGCCGATCAGGCCCGCCGTGTAGCCCTGGCCGTCGCCGATGTCCTCGATGTAGGCGTACGCGCTGCGCCAGTCGAGCGTGGAGTTCTCCGCGCTCGCCACGAGCTTCTGCGCCAGCTCCTTCTTGTCCGGGGCGGCGAGGCCCGCGCCCGCCGCGCGCCCGGCGGCCCCGCTCGCGTCCGTGAGTCCCGGGGCGAGGAAGCAGACCGCGACCGCGACCGCGACCAGGGGCAGGACCGCGAGCAGGAGGAGCCGAGCACGTTTCATGGGCTCAGAGTAGGGAGCGCTCAGGCCGCTCCGCTCGTCAGCCCGGACACCTTGCCGACGGCCGCGATGACCAGCAGCGCCAACAGCGCGGCGCACGCCACCGCTTGGACGAGCGCCCGGCGGCGGTCCCGGGGCGCGTACGCGTAGGCGAGAGTGACCACCCCGCCCGCCAGCAGTCCGCCGAGGTGGCCCTGCCAGGAGGTGAGTCCCGCCGAGACGAGCAGCCACAGCAGCAGGCCCGCCATGAAACGGTTGACGGCGCTCATGTCGGCGCCCAGCCGGCGGGCCATGACGTAGTACGCGGCCCCCAGCCCGAAGATGGCACCCGACGCACCGAGCGTGGGCGTGTACGGCGCGATCACCAGCACGAGGACCGAGCCGCCGAGGGCGGAGAGCAGATAGAGCGTGACGAAGCGGATCCGGCCGAGCTGGGCCTCCACCACCCGGCCCAGGTTCCACAGCGAGACCATGTTCATCACGATGTGCAGAATCCCGAACGTGCCCTCGGTGGGCGGCAGATGGAGGAACGCACCGGTCAGCATCCGGTACCACTCCCCGTCGACCACGCCCTCCGGGTGGAAGTCGTAGGGGTGCTGGGCCTGCCAGACGTAGTGTCCGCCGTCGGGCCCCGCCAGCCCCGCGCCCAGCATCTCGAACCGGTCCACGATCGCCGGGCGCACCACCTCGCCCACATAGGCCAGCACGTTGAGCGCGATCAGGACGTACGTCACCACGGGCACGGTCGAGATACGGCCGCCGAACGCCGTGCGGGCCTGCCGGATCGAACGGGCGCCCTCCTTCACGCACTCCACGCACTGGTGACCGACGGCCGCCTCGCGCATGCAGTCCGGGCAGATATAGCGGTCGCACCGTGTGCAGCGCACATGGGACTCCACCTTGGGATGGCGATAGCAGGTGGTGACGGGGGATGGGGCGGACTCGGTGGACTCGGTGGATTCGGATTCCACGACCGGCTCCTCGCGGGTACGGAGATCAGGGGGACGATGAGCCGGTGGGGTCGGCGGCGAACAAAATAGCGAACGCCCATGTGGGAGGGGGACGGCAGGGGCTGCCGGTGCCGTAATCTCGGCGTTTCCGCAACCCTCGCGTGATGGGAGCCCCCGCATGGCCGGAATCAGCCTCACCAAGGTGGAGGAGACCGCGCCCGCGCTGGTCAGTCTGTACAAGAGCGCCGGCGTCTCCCTCACCAAGCACGGGCTGAGCGGACAGCGGGCCGCGGTGTACCTGGTCGTCGACTACTCCGGGTCGATGAAGCCGTACTACAAGGACGGCAGTGTGCAGGCGCTGGCGGACCGGGTGCTCGGCCTGTCGGCGCACCTCGACGACGACGGCACCGTCCCGGTCGTCTTCTTCTCCACGGACAACTCTTCACAGTTGGTACGACGGAGAGTGACCAAGGTGTGATCAAGGAACCCGCAGGTCAGAGCGATTCACTCAAGCGAATCGGACCATGATCGGCAAGGGGTGCTGAGCGGCACGCTTTCCGCTACGCCCCGTAGTTGGATTCCTCCCCGGCTGAGCGCCCCCGAGTGGGTCCAGTGCAGCCCCTGCGTCCCGGTGGCCAGCCATGGCGCCGGAGGCTGGCACGGGGCCACGGACGGCCAGGCTCACGCCGTAGTCGTGGGGCGTGATGTCGGTCGGCAAGCGCTCCATCCTGATGGACATCAGGTCCGAAGGCTGCGCGCCCGGTGGCCACATGCAGTTTCACAGGGCATACATGCATCACGCAGGCATGGCTGCATTGCCTGGCCTTGACTGTCACCTGGCCTGCCCGTTGCCTGCTTTGCTCTTCGTTGCTGAGCAACGAAGCACAGTCTGTACACATAGACAGAACTGGCAGGCCAGCGGCCTGGGCCAGGCCTGCGGCGGAGCTGGAGCAAAGCGGGAGCGAACGTCCCGCCGCGCCGCTGGCGCGCATCGCCGCAGGTCAGCGGGCTGAGTCCGGAGGGCTGACCCGGGGGTATTAAACCGGGGCCGCTGGGCTGGACTGGAGCACCCCCGCGCACGCGCGCCAGACCCCTCAGATTGTCGACATTTACGCCTGCGGCGGCTGGGCCTTGATGACGTAGACGCCCATACCCGCGACGGTCTCCACGAGCCCCTCATCCTTGAGTACCTGGATGGCCTTGCGCAGGGTGTCGCGGGCCACCCCGTAGGTGGCCTCCAGCTCGACCAGGCTCGGGATGCGGCGGCCAACGGGGATCGTGCCGTCCGTGATCTGCCCCCGTAGGTCGGCAGCGATCTGCCGGTACGGCGGTACGGGTCCCTCGCGGTCAATGGCACTCATGATCAGGACGTTAGGCGACTGCCCTGGTCCTGCCATAGCTACCGACAGGGGTAGTCGGGGGTAGTACGGTCGACCACGGAAGGACCCCGGCGAGTCGGATCAGGACTCCCGGGGCATGGCCAACCTGAGAGAGCAGGTCGACATGCCGAAAGCTACAGCCACCCCACCCGCGACCGAACCTCCGGCACAGGCCGCGTACAGCGCCCTCCTGGAGCATTGCGCGGGATGCGGCGTATGCCTGGCCCCCGAGCCCCCCGAGACGCTCTGTGTGGACGCAGAGCAGCTCTCCCAGGCCTACCGGCGGGCACGCCGCCAGGCTCGGGAGGACGCGTCGTGACCCCGCACGTGTGCCGCTACTGCGACGGGGTGATCACGGACTCTGCTGACGCGGTGGCCGTCGCCCATGACATGGGCAACTCCGGCCCCGGCTGGACCGTGTGGGCGCACCGCGACCATGCCCACCTGGTGGAGATCATCGACCCGGACCTACTGCGGATCATGACGCGCATCTGGGTTGCACGGCGGAGCGAGTCAAGTCCCCCGGCGTAGCCGCACTCCTGACACTGGGCCACCCCTCGCAGGGTGGCCCTTTGTGTGTCCGGGGCAGGGACGGGCGGGGAGGGCATGTGCAGGGGACGTGCAGACAGTCGTCTCAGTTCCGTGCCCAGCGCCTGCATTGCAGCTCAAATGCACTGCCTGACCGTAGAAATGTCGGCAATTGGTCCGCAGGAACGTCAATAACTGCACTGTGTGCATGAACTGGGTATTCCAGAGGCGCCTTTATGGGCATTTCAGAGTCCCTGGAATCGAACAAAGAAAATCCCCCGAGCCGCAACCTCGGGGGATCTCTTCTGTGCACCTACCAGGCTCATCACGCCCGAGAAGCCATGGCCTTATTACGGACCAGGAGTGAATTACCGGCAGGTGTCAGACCTGCTCAGTCCACCTGTCAGACCCGGGGGGTGTACGTCGCGTTGGTCTCGCCCATGGAACCGGAGCTGGGAGACTCCGTGTCCATGGCATTCGGTCCCGGTCGCTGCGCGCCGGTATTGGCACTGCCGAGCGGCTGCTGTGTCGGTGCCGCAGAACATCCGCCCTTCAGGGAAGCCATCGGCTGAGAGCTGCCCACGTGGCCAGGATCTCCAGAGAGATCCGTGCCGGGAACAGCTCGGGTGACAGTTCCCTCCGGGGAGGTATTGGCGTCCATCACTCCCAGCCCCTTCCGTTGTAGCTCGTGAGGTTCGCGTTGCCCTGGCTCGCAAGGTAGGCGGTCAATTCATCCGGGCTCTTGCACGCATTGATGCGGGCAATCTGCTCGCCATCAGTGCCCGCCGGAGCCGCAACACCAAGGACTCCCGATTCCCGCATCCGCTGCATGTCCAGCATTTCGGCCTGGGTGAACTGGGGCGGGCGGTACTGCTCTCGCGCCAGGACGTTGTTCGGCTGCTGGCTGTTCTGAGGTGCGTAACCGGGTGGCTGCTGGAGCAGATCGCGGTTCGCTTCCTCCAGCTCCGTCAGCCGTCGCTTCAGATCCTGGTTCTCTGCATCTACGCGCTGGGCGTAGTTCCGCAGACTCTGTCCCCCTCGCCTCTGCGAGGGCATCTGCGGCTCTTCTTCGTACTGCTCCTGATAGTCGGCGTAGCCATCGCCACCGCCGTAATAACCCATGTCGTAGCTCACGACACACACCCTTCTGCCACCACCTAGCTGGGGATCTAGGCGGGCTCCTCCGGTCTTTCTCTTTCAGGCGGGCCGGGTGGTCGCCGAAAGCAATCTACGGGATATCGGGACCCCCGAGCCGGCCGAGGCCTTTAGGGTCTCTGCCATTACTTCGAAGACCGAGCGCGAGAAGCGCTCGAAACCCTCGGTCTAGGCGACGACGTACGCCGCGCAGTAGGCCTCGAACTCCTCGGCCCTACGTGCAGCCTCCTCGCGCTTACCCGGCGCGAGATACCGGCCGGAAGACGGAGCAGTGTGCAACTCCCCCGGACGCACGTACCGCGTTAGCGTCGGGGCACCCTGGGAGTTCCACCACGTACGGCCGAGACGGTCATGGTGTGCCCATAGGTGGCCTGCCCTCAGTCGGCAGGGGTTATCGGTCTGGCGTGGCCGCGTAGCGGCGCACGTGGCGATCTCGGTGAGGGTGGCCATAGGATCGGCCTCCTTCTTCTACTGGCGTTGGAGAGGAACTGGATGCGTGGCCCCTGGATGCCCCCAGGGGCCACGTGCTTATGCGGCGGGGTCGTCGCTGCGGACAAACGCCCGGCCCAGGTCGAGCAGCGGACTCACTCCGCCATAGAAGGATTGAGCCCGGCTGTAGATGTCTTCGGCTATTCGGTCGAAGAGCCGGGAGGCGACGCGTCCCGCTGGCTCAGACTCACGCCTGACGGCCTTAACCAGACCTGCGGCATCGAAGATGACGGCCGCATAGGGGTAGCCGTTCGTGCGCTCCTCCACTCCCACTTGGACACGCGCCAGGATGCGCGAGGAGCTTTCGAGCCTGGCAATCAGTTCGGCCATCGGGCGCTCCTCCTGGGATACGCCGCAGTGGTAGGCGACCATCAGGTGGGACAGGTAGGCGCCATCAGTTTCGTGCGTGGTCATGCTTCTTCTCTCCTCGGTTATGCGGCGGGTGGCGTGTTGCCACCCGGGGGTACGAACGGACGGCCAGGGCGCGGGTCGCGCGCATGTGCGCGCGCATGAGGAAGGGGCTCGCCAGGGGAAGGCGGCTCGCTCTGACCAGGGATGTTCCCGATGTTCTCGATAGCTCCGTTCCTCCCGTGGAAAGCCTCTTCCTGTGGAGTTACCGGGGAATCGGGAACATCGAGAACATGATCTTGGTCGGCGGTCTCAACCCACTCGTCGGCGTCGTCCGCGACGGTGCGGAATCGGACGCCGGTCCATGCCTTGTAGGTGGCCCCGCCGGGGATGGTGAGGTACGGGTTCGTTTCCACTGCATGGCGCTGCCGTTGGCTGCGTGAGCGCTGCGGATTCGCCCGGACCTTCTTGTATTCGACGCCGTGTTCCTTCATCGCCTCATGGCTCTCGAAGCGGGCCGCGACGGTCCTCTCGCTCCAGGTGTTCATGCCTTTGCCGATGAGGTAGGCGTCCAACTCGTCCTTGAAGTCCCCGCCGTGGACGTGGTGGCCAGGCTCGAATATCAGCACGTCGGCACTGAAAGCCAGGACGACATCCAGCTCCCTACGCCAGTTCAGGGTGTCGGCCGCGACCCGCTCAGGAAGCGGCGGCATAACCCTCTCTGCCGCATACCAGCGCTGCGCGCCCTCAACGAGCCACGCGAGAGCCGCCGCGTGGATGTCCGGATCCGTCTCGCACCGATATTGCAGCCCCGGGTCCCCTGGCCGGTCGTAAGGCGTAACCATCGCCTCTCCCGGCTTTCGGAACCTATAGGGATAGACGGCCAGTGCCACCCGTCGCCATGAGCCGTGGTCGGTCTCCGTGATCTCCGGCCGGAAGTTGGTCGAGATGAACATGGCGTGCGTCGTGGTGAATTCCACCGAGTCCTGGCGCATGCGCCTGGCCTTGATTTTTGGTGTGCCAACCGTGCGCTTGAGCCGTTGCGTGTCCAGTCGACGGGCCTCCGGCGTTTCCTCCATGACCGCGTACCGAACCCCCATCAGGTCCATGAGTTCGGTCGGATGCGCCGATGGGTCGGCCATCAGTACGCGGTCTGAAAGCAGCGTGCTGTAGTCGCCCAGGGCATTCATGATCGTTTCGTTCTTGGTGGTCTTTCCGTTCTCTCCGGAACCCTGGGAGACCACCAAAACCCCGTCCGGTGGGCGGTAGCCCGTGGCCGCCTGGCCCTCCCGGAGTTGAAGCCATTCCCGCGTGTCCTCCGGCACTGCTTCCAATGCCTTGTCCCAATCCGGATGCCGATAGCCAGGGCGATACTCCGCGCCTGCAATCTTCGTCATGAGCAAGTCCGGGTCATGGGGCAGACGTTCGCCCGTGATCAGGTCCACCACGCCGTTCTGAGCGTTCAACTTGTCAGGGTCGCGGTCCAACTCCTCCGGCATGGTGAACACACCCTCGAAGCCCCTGGCCATCTTCAGGACGACGATCTGCTTGTCGGCCCTCAATGTCCGGCGCCATCCGGTGAGGACGTCCCCGGGGACGCTGCCCGGCTCCTGGCGCTCCTGGTCCAACGCACCCTTGTACTGCTGGACGGCCCACTGCCGGACTTGTTCAGCCACCTCCAACTCATCGCAGTTGCGCCACACCTGGCCAGTCCAGGCTTTCCATTCCAGGCCCGGCACGTAGCGATAGGTACCGGCCAGCACATTGGCCACTACGGATTCCGCCAGGTATGAATCCTCGAACTGATCGCTGGTACGTGGCGCAGCGCGTCGCATTCGTCGCTCCTCCCAAATCCAGGTCACATGCTCTGGCTTACCGATGTGCCGTAGGCCGTGGTCGACACCCAACCGGCCCCTTTCGGCGTGGTCCTGCCAGGTATCCACGGCCGCGTACAGCGCGGCCCGCAACTCGTCCTCCTGGAGCTGGTATGGGACGTAGTGGCTCAACTCCAGTGCGATTCCGTCGACCCAGGGTTCGCCGCGTCCGCCGACGGGCTCATCCCGGATCTCCTGGAGATAGGCGTCCATGCGCCTGCGCAGCCCCTCAGGGGTCCCCTGGAAGTCCTCCAGGATCTCTCCGGTCCGCCGGTCCACCGGAGGCGCGGTAGGCCGCCCTGGGGCCACGTAGAGCTTTCGTGGCTTACTCAGCTTCTCGGGGATCCACACGGGGAGTTCGGCAGGCTTCTCCCTGACCGTGACGCGGTACTGGCCGCGTACGTCGTTGTCCTCCACCACGGACGGTGCGGCAACGACGTACCCGCCATCGCCCCGGGTATCGATGTCCGGCCCGAGCCCTGCCTTATCGGTGCCCGTGGAGTTCTTGAGGCGAGGCTCCGGCATCTGGAAGTAGTGCTGCCAGCCACCGGACCATGTCTGCACCGTGTACGTCGACGGGAGTTCGCCGTACTCCTCGGTGAGGGACTTCAAGGTCTCGGCGCCAACCTTGTTGCCCTTCGTGTCCACGTCGACGGCGAACAGGTTCGAGGCGCCGGTAGCGATACCGATGTTGGCGTTCGGGTTCTCGGTCCACCACGTGGTGATGACGGCCGGATCGGTGGTGGCGTCCTTGAACCCGTTCTGGGTGGCGGGAACCTTCGAGAGCGGACGCAGAGGGAAGATGGCCCAGCCCATTCGGGCGTAGGTCAATGCCGCCCGGAGGAGAGGATTGTTCGAGGGCAGGCCCTCGATGGGGTATGCCATGCTTGATACATCGCATTCTGTGAGACCGCCCCGGTGGGATTCCTCTCCCTCTCCGGGGCGGTTTGCTGTTGCGGTCGTACCTGTCGCTGTTGCTGTCGGACCCGGTACTCAGACCCCCGCAGATAGCGAGGGCTCCTCTCCTCGAAACCGGTCCTAGGTACTTACGTCATGCCATGCTGGTTTTTCACCTTCCCTCGGGTCGCGGATGGTCGCGGGAAGTGCCTCGGTTACCTGAGCCGAGGCACTTCTGTTTCCGGCTCAGGCGCCGTCCTCGATGGCGGGGGACTCCGGGAACTCCTCGGCCTCCGAGACGGTCAACTCCGAGATCTCCTCGGTCTCGTCCTCGGTCGTGAAGACTGACCAGTCATTCCCGCCGACACCGACGTGCCCCGGCTCGAACATGGGTCATGCCGCCGTAGGCGGAGCCAGGAGCGAACGGAGCCGCTCTAGCTGTTCGGGGGTCAATGGGGGCGCAGCGTCGACTATCCGGCGGATGTGCTTTTCAAGCTGCATTGCAGCCAAGGTGCGCTGGTCGTCAGTGACGTCCGCGTCAGGGTTGTGCCGCCTGGTATAGGCAATGCGGGATCGGACTTGAGTCCATGTCTGGCCGGACTCTTCAACAGCCACGGTCTCCTCCGGAAGTGGCATAAGTGCACACCGACACCCCGTCGACGTGCACCGGCTCTCCTCCGGCCCAGAGACAATGCCTGCACCTTCCGACGGAAGCAAAACGAAGGCGCCATGTTCGCTTACAGCGAAAAACCCGCCCCTGGCATAAGGCCTGGGGCGGGCTCCGGTGTGCGCTGGGTCAGTTGGCCTGCACGAAATAGATCCGGTCCTGTACGGCCTCTGAGGGGCTGTCGGCCACGCGCCGGATGCGTACCTGGCCGAGGATCTCAGGGGAGAACAGCATGGCCGCGACGGCGCGTTGTGCGGTGACCTCCGTGGCCGTCCAGCGCTCCGCTGCACCGGGGCCAACCTCGAACATGGACGCCAGGGGATTCGGTGCGGTGAGCGCCCGTTCCCGCTGCTCCAGCTCCCTGATATCCGCCTCCAGCTTTCCGATTTTCCGGGCGATGAGCCGCGCCTCTGCCGGAGTCTCCGGGTCCTCTGCCTCGAAAGCCTCCAGGCTGGCCCGTGCGGTGGCGATATCGGCGCGCACGGCGGATACCTCGCCGTCGTCGCCGGAGGCGGACAGACCCGCTGCCACGTCCGCTCGTGACAGGTAGGCCAGGATCACGCCCGGGTGTTCCGCATCGCCGATCAGGAATGCGTCGGCGTCCGCCTTATCGATCCTCAGATGCGCGTACGCGTGGCAGACATACGCCGGACTGCGCTGATGGGAGTCGCCACCCTTGAAGACGGTCATGCGCCCGCCGCACACGTCACAGCGCAGCGTGCCTGTCAGCACATGGCGCACGCCATTCGTGGTGTGCGACTTTCGCGTGGGGTCGGCGAGTAGCCGTTGTACGGCCTCGAATGTCTCCGGCTCGATGAGCGGTTCCCAGTTGCCGGGGCGCTCACTGGCGCCGTGCACACGCACGCCGATGTACGCCTTACGCATGAGCATCTGGCGGAGGTTCTGCGGCGAGAACCGAACGCCACCCTCGCGAGAGACCACGCCCCTCCGCTCCCAGTCCATTGCGACGGACCGGATGGACTCTGCCGCCTTTTCAGGCCCCCCGAGCACGCGCCGGAACAGCTCCTGGACCAACGGCGCCTCATCGGGGTCCGGGTACTGCCGTACCGGCCGTGGACGGCCGTCGATCAGCTCATAGTCCCGGGCGTATCCGAATGGTGTCTTCCCGTGCGGTCGGCCTTCATCCAGTGCGGAGTTCACACCGCGCAGCGTACGGACGCTGAGGAGACGTGCCTCCTTTTCGGCATCGTTGATGCCGCCGATCAGGGAATGGCGGTCCTGGTAGTTGGCGGGGTTGTAGGTGTGCTCGTGCGAGGTGATGTGAATCAGGTAGCCGCCAGTCTCGGCCGCGTCGACCAGGGCCACGCCGTTGCCCGTCTCGCGGGCAAGGCGGGAGATCTCCCACAACACGAGCACGGTCCCCGGCTCACCGAAGTCTTTGGACTGGAGATCGGACATCAGCCGGTCGAAGTCGTCACGCCCCTTGCGTGCGAACTTGCTCGCGCTGCCCGTGTCGCGGTACGCCTCGCCCCATGTCCACGGGCCGTGTTCCTGCTCGGCCGATACGTTGTCCCGATGCTGATCTGTGATCGAGCGGGCGATGCGCCCCTTGCCCTTACTGACCCTGAGGTACTCGCGTGCGGTGGTCGTCATGGCCCCTCCGTGGTGTGCTCCTTCAAGGGGACCATAGGTGGAACTTTCTCCACGGACATCGACGCGGTCACGGACATCGCGCTCGACAACCATCAGGGGCGGGTGGAGAAGATCGTGGCCGGGCTCGGCCACATGGGGAAGACCAGTTACCACCTGGCCATGGACGCGGTCATCGACCACTACCTCGACAGCGGCTCCAAGGACCCCGCCCTGGTCGTCTTCCAGACCGACGGCGGCCCCATCAACAAGCTCGCCGCCGAACGGTACTTGTGCAAGGCGGCGAAGCTTCCGCTGTTCTGGCAGTTCATAGGGTTCGGTGACGCGGACAGCAAGCAGTTCGAGTTCCTGCGCACACTTGACGAGTTGCCGGTGCCGCAGAGGCGGGTCGTCGACAACGCCGGTTTCTTCCACGCCGGTTCGCAGCCTCGGGAGGTCTCCGACGCCGAGTTGTACGACCGGATCGTGGGCGACTTCCCCCAGTGGCTGACGGCCGCGCGCGAGCGGGGGATCGTCCGGTGACCGTGTGTGTCCTGCCGGCCGCCGGGCGGGTCGCCGTGCCCTGGAAGAACGGTGGCGGGGTGACGCGCGAGATCGTCGCGCGGCCCGAGGGCGCGGACATGGGGGACTTCGAGTGGCGGGTGAGCCTGGCCGACGTCGGCTCCGACGGGCCGTTCTCGGCGTTCGCCGACGTGGACCGGATCCTCACCATGGTCGAGGGCGAGGGCATGGACCTGACGGTCGGCGGTGAACAGCGCCGGGTGGACACGCGGTTCGTTCCGCAGCGCTTCCCCGGTGACCTGCCGACCGACTGCCGCCTGATCGGCGGCCCGGTCGTCAACCTCAACGTCATGTGGCACCGGGGCGCCGCCGCGACCCCCACCGTCACGGTCGCCGACCCCCGGCGGTCCCTCGCCCTCCCGGCGGGTCCGGCCGTCCTCGTCGTCGCCCTCGACGGCGCGGCCGAGGCGGGCGGGGTGACTCTCGGGCGCTACGACGCCGTGCTCCTGACGAACGAGAAGACAACACTCCACGCAACCGCCCGCACCGCCGTGATCACCCTCGCGTCGAGCGCCTGAGCCCCCGCCCGGTTTCTCGCCCCCGCCGCCCCTACCCGTCCCATCCCGTTCCCGGGGGCTCTGCCCCCAGACCCCCGATCGCCCCGAACGGCCTCGTCCTCGAACGCCGGACGGGCTGAAGACGTGAACCGGCGGCGACAAGAGCGCCCCGTCAGGGGCGCGGGGAACTGCGCGCCCAGACCCCGCCCACCGGCGGCGGACGAAACCCGCCCGGGGGAGGGACAGGTGAGGGGTGACGCGCCGTTGGCTTCGGGGAGGTGTCGTGCCACTCTGGTGGGCCGAGGGGGTGGCCCATGGTCGCGGGAGAGATCAACTCCGGTCCGGGACAAGGGACTTCACGTGCGGGGCGAAGGGGCGAGACGCCGGCGGGTGAGCGGGTGGCGGACTGGGCCGACGGACGGCTCGGCCTCTACGCGCTGGCCAAGGCCAACATGCGCAAGGTCTTCCCGGACCACTGGTCCTTCATGCTCGGCGAGGTCTGCCTCTACAGCTTCCTCATCCTGATCCTGACCGGCGTCTACCTCACGCTCTTCTTCGAGCCGAGCGCCTCCGAGGTCGTCTACCACGGCCCGTACGAGCCGCTCAACGGCATCCTCATGACCCGCGCCTACGAGTCCACCCTCCACATCAGCTTCGAGGTGCGCGGCGGACTCCTGGTCCGGCAGATCCACCACTGGGCGGCGATCGTCTTCCTCGCCGGGATGCTCGTGCACATGATGCGCGTCTTCTTCACCGGCGCGTTCCGCAAGCCCCGCGAGGTCAACTGGCTGTTCGGCTGGACCCTGCTGATGCTCGGCCTGATCACCGGCCTGACCGGCTACTCGCTCCCCGACGACCTGCTCTCCGGCACCGGCGTCCGCTTCGCCCAGGGCGCGATCCTGTCGGTCCCGATCGTGGGAACGTACCTCTCCTTCTTCCTCTTCGGAGGCGAGTTCCCGGGCCACGACATCATTCCGCGCTTCTTCCCGATCCACGTCCTCCTGCTGCCGGGCATCATGCTGGGCCTGGTGATCGCTCATCTGATCCTGGTCTTCTATCACAAGCACACGCAGTACCCGGGGCCCGGACGCGACCAGAAGTCCGTCGTCGGGATGCCGTTCATGCCGGTGTACATGGCCAAGGCGGGCGGGTTCTTCTTCCTCGTCTTCGGGGTGCTGTCGATGATGGGGGCGATCGCGACCATCAACCCCGTCTGGGCCTTCGGCCCCTACCGGCCGGATCTGGTGACGACCGGCGCACAGCCCGACTGGTACCTCGGCTTCTCCGAGGGGCTCATCCGGGTGATGCCGGGATGGGAGATCAACGCCTGGGGCCACACCCTCCAACTGGGTGTGTTCATCCCCTTCTCCCTCTTCCCGCTGATCATGACCGCCATCGCCGTCTACCCGTTCCTCGAGGCGTGGATCACCGGGGACAGACGGGAACACCACATCCTGGACCGGCCGCGCAACGTCCCCACCCGCACCGGGCTCGGTGTCGCCTGGCTGACGCTGTACGGAGTGCTCCTGGTCGGCGGTGGCAACGACCTGTGGGCCACCCACTTCCACCTCTCCATCAACGCCATCACCTGGTTCGTACGGGTCTCCTTCTTCGTTGCCCCGGCCCTCGCCTTCGTCGTCACGCGCCGGATCTGCATGGGCCTGCAGCGACGGGACCGCGACAAGGTGCTGCACGGAAGGGAGTCCGGGGTCATCCGGATGCTTCCGCACGGTGAGTACGTCGAGGTGCACGAACCGCTCACCCCGGCGCAGCGGTTCACGCTCACCCAGCACGAGCAGCCCCCGCCGTACGAGGTGGGACCGCTCGTGGACGCGGGCGGCGTCGCCCGCCGGGTCGGCCCCGGCCGCAGGCTGCGCGCCCGGCTCGCCCGCGCCATGTACGGGCCCGACACCCAGATCCCGAAGCCGACGCCGGAGGAGTACCGGGAGCTCACCAGCGGCGAGCACCACCACTGAGCACCTCGGCCCGGCACTCGGCCGGAGTGCCCCACGCGGTACGCAGGGCACGGGCCTTGGCCAGCCACAGGGACAGGTCGTACTCCGCGGTGTAGCCGATCGCGCCGTGCAACTGGAGCGCCGTGCGCGCGGTGGCGTACGCGGCCTCGCAGGCCGTGACCTTGGCCGCGGCCACGTCGGCGGGCGCCATCGTCAGGGCCGCCCCGAACAGCAGCGGCCGCGCGAACTCCAGGGCGATCTTCGCGTCGGCGAGGCGATGCTTCACCGCCTGGAACGAGCCGACGGGGACACCGAACTGGGTGCGCTGCCTGACATACGCGACGGTCCGGTCGAGGAGCGCGAGACCGACGCCGAGCGCCTGGGCGGCGGTGGCGAGCCGGGCCCAGACGAGGGCATGGGCGACGGGAGGGGCGGAGGCGAGCAGTTCACCGCCTGGTGTGAGCGGTGTGAGGCGGCGGGCGGGATCCAGGGAGGCGCGTACCGGGCCGTGGCCGGGGGCCAGACGCAGTCCGTCGGCCGCCAGGGCGAGGCGGGTGGTCGCCGCGTCGCCGTCCAGCGCGTACGCCTCGTCGAGGGCCAGCGTCGCCGACGCCTCGCCCGAGGCCAGCGACGGGAGCAGCCGCCCGGCGGGCACGGGGTCCGCCAGCTCGGCCAGCAGGGCGGCCGCCGCGACCGTCTCCACCAGCGGGCCGGGCACCGCGTGCCGTCCCAGCTCGACGAAACCCACGGCCAGTTCCACCGGATGCGGGCCCATCCCCTCGTACGCCTCCGGCACCGCGAGCGCGAACACGCCCACCTCGGCGATACGGGACCACAGCGCACGGCCGCCGCCGTGGTCGCCGCGGCTCCAGTCCCGTACGACCGAGGGGGTGTCCGCGGCCGTCAGCATCGCGTCCAGCGAGTCGGCGAACGCCCGCTGCTGCGGGTCCAGGAGGAAGCGCATCAGCGGCGGCCCTTCGGGAGGCCGAGCAGGCGCTCGGCGATGATGTCGCGCTGGATCTCGTTGGTGCCGGCGTAGATCGGACCGGCGAGCGAGAAGACGTACCCCTCGGACCAGTCCGACTCCGCCCACTCGCCGTCCGGGCCGAGGAGGTCGAGGGCCGTCTCGTGCAGCGCGATGTCGTACTCGGACCAGAAGACCTTGTTCAGGCTGGCCTCCGGTCCGATGGTCCCGCCGTCCAGAAAGCGGGAGGCGCCCGCGTAGGTGAAGAGCTGGTAGGCGCGGGCGCCGATCACCGCGTCGGCCACCCGGTCGCGCAGCGCCGTGTCCGAGGGGTCGGCGCGACCGCGCCACAGGGCCTCCAGCCGGTCCGCGGCGGCGAGGAAGCGGCCCGGTGAACGCAGCGTCAGTCCTCGCTCGTTGCCCGCCGTCGACATGGCGACCCGCCAGCCCGCGCCCGGCTCGCCGATCACGTCCTCGTCCGGGACGAAGACCTCGTCGAGAAAGACCTCGGCGAAGGCCGGTCTGCCGTCCAGACGGCCGAGGGGGCGCACGGTGACCCCGGGCGCGCGCAGGTCGAACATCAGGTAGGTCAGGCCCTGATGAGGCCTCGGTGTACCCGGCTCACTGCGGAAGAGACCGAACGCGCGGTCGGCGAAGGCGGCCCGCGACGACCAGGTCTTCTGCCCGCTCAAGCGCCAGCCCCCGGCTGTACGCACCGCGCGCGAGGTGAGCGAGGCCAGGTCGGACCCCGCCTCCGGCTCGGACCACGCCTGCGCCCAGACGACCTCCCCGCCGGCCATGGAGGGCAGGATCCGGGCGCGCTGCTGCTCCGTGCCGTGGTCGAAGAGGGTGGGCGCCAGGAGGTTGATGCCGTTCTGGCCGACCCGGCCCGGTGCACCCGCCGCGTAGTACTCCTCCTCGAACACCAGCCAGCGCACGATGTCCGCGCCCCGGCCGCTGTACGCCTCCGGCCAGGACACCACCGACCAGCGGTCCGCGGCGAGTTCGGCCTCCCACACGCGGTGCGCCGCGAAGCCCTCCTCGGTCTCCAGGGACGGAAGGGGCGCCCGTGGCACATGGGCGGCGAGCCAGGTCCGGGCCTCGGCGCGGAAGGCCTCGTCGGCGGGGGAGAGGGTCAGATCCATCGGCAGCACCTTCCCTAACAAGTGTTTGGTAGGTTAGCGTGGAGGTATGAGCGACGTCGAGAGTCCGGCGTACGTCAGCGGGCACGGGCTGCTGACCGGGCGCACCGCCGTCATCACCGCCGCCGCGGGCGCGGGCATCGGCGGGGCGACGGCGCGCAGGTTCCTGGAGGAGGGGGCGCGGGTGGTCATCAGCGACGCCCATGTCCGCCGCCTCAAAGAGAGCGAAGAGGCACTCGCCGCGGAGTTCGGCGCGGCGCACGTCGCCTCGCTGCCGTGCGACGTGACGGACGAGCAGCAGGTGGAAGCCCTCTTCGCCCTGGCGGGAGAGCTCCACGACGGCCTGGACATCGTCGTCAACAACGCGGGCCTCGGCGGCACCTGTGCCCTCGTCGACATGACCGACGAGCAGTGGTCGAGAGTGCTGGACGTGACACTGAACGGCACGTTCCGGTGCACCCGGGCCGCCCTGCGCCGTTTCAGGGACCAGGGCCGCGGCGGAGTCGTCGTCAACAACGCCTCCGTCGTCGGCTGGCGCGCCCAGGCCGGTCAGGCGCACTACGCCGCCGCCAAGGCGGGCGTCATGGCGCTCACCCGGTGCGCGGCCGTCGAGGCCGCCGAGTACGGGGTGCGCGTCAACGCGGTGTCACCGAGTCTCGCCATGCACCCGCACCTGGTGAAGGTGACCACGCCCGAGCTGCTGGAGGAACTGACGGGCCGCGAGGCCTTCGGCCGCTACGCCCAGCCCTGGGAGGTGGCCAACGTGATGGTGTTCCTGGCGTCCGGCTACTCCTCGTACATGACCGGCGAAGTCGTCTCCGTCAGCAGCCAGCATGCCTAGGGCGCCGTCGGCCGGTACCCCTGGGACCACAATGGAACCGTGCCTACCAAGAAGAAGCCCCAGGTGACCGCCACCCCCGAGCGGCGCCGCGAACTCCTCGACACCGCCGCGGAGGTCTTCGCCGAGCAGGGCTACAACGCCACCACCGTACGCAAGATCGCGGACGAGGCCGGGATGCTCGCGGGCAGCCTCTACTACCACTTCGACTCCAAGGAATCGATGCTGGAGGAGATCCTGCGGACCTTCCTCGACGAGCTCTGGGAGGGCTACGACGCCGTCCTGGACGCCGAACTCGGCCCGCGCCAGACGCTGGAGGCCCTGGTCACCGAGTCGTTCCGGGAGATCGACCGGCACCGTGCCGCCGTCGCCATCTACCAGAAGGAGTCCCGGCACCTCGCCGCCCAGCAGCGCTTCGCCTTCCTCGCCGACTCGCAGCGCAACTTCGAGAAGGCGTGGCTGAGCACGCTGGAGCGCGGCGTGGCCGCCGAGGTCTTCCGGGCCGACCTCGACATCCGGCTCACCTACCGCTTCGTGCGCGACACCGTGTGGGTCGCCGCGTCCTGGTACCGGCCCGGCGGACAGCACAGCCCCGAGGAGATCGCCCGGCAGTACCTGTCGATGGTGCTGGACGGCATCTCCGTACGCGCATAGCCCATATCTGCGATACCCCATGTCTGCGAGGGAGTTGTCATGGCCGAGGCCTACATCGTCGAAGCGGTCCGTACGCCCGTCGGGCGGCGCGGGGGAGGCCTGAGCGGTGTCCACCCGGCCGACCTCGGCGCGCATGTCCTCAAGGCTTTGGTCGAGCGTTCCGGAGTGGACCCGGCCGCCGTCGAGGACGTCGTCTTCGGCTGTCTGGACACCGTGGGGCCGCAGGCCGGGGACATCGCCCGCACCTGCTGGCTGGCGGCCGGACTCCCCGAGGAGGTGCCGGGCGTCACCGTCGACCGGCAGTGCGGCTCCTCCCAGCAGGCCGTGCACTTCGCCGCCCAGGGCGTCCTGTCCGGCACCCAGGACCTGGTGGTCGCGGGCGGAGTGCAGAACATGAGCCAGATCCCCATCGCCTTCGCCTCCCGCCAGGCCGCCGAACCCCTCGGCCTCACCGAAGGCCCCTTCGCGGGCAGCGAGGGCTGGCGGGCGCGCTACGGCGACCGGCCCGTCAACCAGTTCGCCGGCGCCGAGATGATCGCCGCCAAGTGGGGCATCAGCCGCCGCGACCAGGAGGAGTTCGCCCTCCGCTCGCACCGGCGGGCGATCCGCGCCCTCGACGAGGGCCGCTTCGCCCGCGAGACCGTGGCCTACGGCGAGGTCACCGCCGACGAGGGCCCGCGCCGGGACACCTCACTGGAGAAGATGGCGGGCCTGAAGCCGGTCGTCGAGGGCGGCACCATCACCGCCGCCTGCTCCTCCCAGGTCTCCGACGGCGCCGCCGCGATGCTGCTCGCCTCCGAGCGGGCGGTACGGGAGCACGGGCTGACCCCGCGCGCCCGCGTCCACCACCTCTCCGTACGCGGCGAGGACCCCATCCGCATGCTGTCCGCGCCCATCCCGGCCACCGCGTACGCCCTGAAGAAGACCGGCATGTCCCTCGACGCCATCGACCTCGTCGAGATCAACGAAGCCTTCGCCCCGGTCGTCCTCGCCTGGCTCAAGGAGACCGGCGCCGACCCGGAGAAGGTCAACGTCAACGGCGGCGCCATCGCGCTGGGTCATCCGTTGGGGGCGACGGGCGTGAAGCTGATGACGACGCTCCTGCACGAACTGGAGCGCACCGGCGGCCGGTTCGGCCTCCAGACGATGTGCGAGGGCGGCGGCCAGGCGAACGTGACGATCATCGAAAGGCTCTGAGGCCCGGGGATCGAACGGCTCTGACCCTCGGGGGCGCACGCCGGCCCCCGAGGCTGTTCGGCCGACTCGGTCATCCGGGCGTCGAAGCACCCACGACCGCCAGGGCGCCGAGGGTTTCCCGGGCTTCCGCCATCACCCGGTCGACCAGCTCCTTGCACGACGGCAGATCCTCGATCACCCCCGCGACCTGCCCCGACGCCATCACCCCCAGGTCCGTGCGCCCGTCCACCATCGACGACTTCAGGAGCATCGGCGTGTTCGCGGCGAGCAGCACCTGGCTCCAGGTCAGCTCCTTGCCGTGTTTCATGGCGAGTCCGTCGCGGACCATCCGCGACCAGGTCAGGCCGGAGATCCGCCGGAAGCCGGCGGCCCGGCGGACGGCCTGGACGAGGGCCCGCGTCCGGCCGGACCTCTCCAAGGAGTCGACGAAGTCCGTACGCAGCATGCGATGGGGGAGGCCGTCCACGGCCGTCGTGACCGTGACGTCCCTGACCGTCGCCGCCAGGTACCGCGCCTTCACCGCGGCTGGAACGGTCGAGTCCGAGGTGAGCAGGAAACGGGTGCCCATGGCGATGCCCGCCGCCCCGTACGCCAGCGCCGCGACCAGTCCCCGCCCATCGTGGAAACCGCCCGCCGCGACCACCGGGATGTCCACCGCGTCCACCACCTGCGGCAGCAGCACCGTCGTCGCGACGTCGCCGGTGTGGCCGCCGCCCTCGCCGCCCTGCACGATCACCGCGTCCGCGCCCCAGGCGGCCACCTTCTCGGCGTGCCGGCGCGCCCCGACGGAGGGGACGACGACCACACCCGCCTCCTTCAGCTCGGTGATCAGCTCGCGGGAGGGCGCGAGGGCGAAGGACGCGACCCGTACCCCCTCGTCGACGATGATCCGTACCCGCTCGCCCGCGTCCCCGGCGTCGGCGCGCAGATTCACCCCGAACGGCGCGTCCGTACGGGACCTGACCTCGCGTATGGCCTCTCTCAGATGGTCGAGGGTCATCGTCGCGGAGGCCAGGATGCCCAGCGCTCCCGCGTTCGCCGCCGCCGACACCAGGCGGGGGCCCGCGACCCAGCCCATGCCGGTCTGCACGACGGGGTGACGGACACCGACGAGGCGGGTGAGCGCGGTCTCCATCAGCTCCTGACCTCTCGGTCCCGGGCGCCGCCCGGATCGATGACCTCGCGGATCAGTCTCAGCTCCTCGGGAGTCGGTTCGCGGGTGCGGGGCACCCCGTCGGGGACCGACAGCCCAAAGCCCGTGCCCTCCCGCACCTGTTCCACGGTGACGCCCGGGTGCAGTGAGGCGAGCCGCATCGAGTGGTCGGGGGTGGCGAAGTCGAAGACACCGAGGTCGCTCACCACGCGCGGGATGCGATGGAAGCGGTTGGCGCTCGGGCCCGCGGCGGCCGCACGGTCGTACCCCACCCCGCACACCATGTCGACCCGCTCGACGAAGACGCGCGGCGAGTGCCTGGGGACCCAGTAACTGGTCGGGTTGTTCAGGGTGTTGACCGGCGCGCCGCGCACGCCGAGCAACTGGCGCGTGGGCCTGGACCAGTCACCGATGCAGGAGATGTTCTGGTTGCCGAAGCGGTCGAGCTGGCTCGCGCCCATCATCACGTGCCGACGTCCGCCGGTGACCATGGTGAGGTGCTGACGGTAGGGCAGCCAGCCCTCCGGGGTGCCGTCGAGGCCGACGAGCATCGCCTCGCCGTCGGTCAGCAGCAGATCGGGGGAGAAGGTGCGCTTGGCGAGACGGGCGCCGATGGAGGGGATGGAGCCCATGGGGCTGGCGAGCACCTCGCCGTTGTCCCGCCAGGCCTCGGCGCAGGCGATCACGCAGTACTCGGCGCGGGTGACCACGGCTGCGGGGGTACCGGGCGGGGGAGTGGATGCGGGACTCATCGCTGCTCCTCGTGCCAGGCCCGTACGGCGGACTGGTAGGCCTGTTCGTCGCCGGCGAGGAAGCGCGCGGCGAACTCGGCGTGCGGCGTGGTGGCATACAGCTTCTGGAAGGGCTCGTCGCGCCCGTGGTCGGGGGCGCAGGACGTGAAGTGCGCGCCGTTCGGCGTCTCGACGACGCCCGTCACGCTCGACCGCTTGAGCAGCAGGGTCTGCGGGGCGGCCTCCTTGGTGAGCTCCGCCGTGTCGACCACGCGCTCGCACGAGACGTACGCGGCGTCGGCCGCCTCGCAGAACAGGTCGTCGAAGTACGGGTCCGGGCCCAGATACTGACCGTTGCCCAGGCGGTCGGCGCGGTTCATGTGGACCAGGGCCGCGTCCAGGCGCAGGGCGGGCATGGCGACGAGCTCCTCCCGCACCCCCGAGGAGGCATCGGCGTACGGCGAAGTGACCGTGCGCAGGCCGGGGTTGACCCGCATCACGTCCGAGCCGAGCCCGGCCCGGACGGGGAGGAAGGGCAGCCGGTTCGCGGCGGCGTGCAGGCCCCACATGAACATCGCCTCGTCGACCTCCATCAGCTCGAACGCCCCGCGCTCGCGCGCCGCCCGGTAGTGCGGTTCGAGCGGGATCGAGTCGAGGGTGGTGAAGGCGGTGACGAGCCTGCGGATCCGGCCCGCGGCGGCGAGCAGGCCGACGTCCGGGCCGCCGTACGACACCACGGTGAGATCGGTGATCCCGGTGCGCAGCAGTGCTCTCACCAGGGCCATCGGCTTGCGGCGCGAGCCCCAGCCGCCGATGCCCAGGGTCATCCCGCTGTGGAGCCGGGAGATCACCTCGTCGGTGGTCATCGTCTTGTCGCTCACCTGTCGACCCCCTCCTTTCCGAAGGTGCCGCGGACACGGTCGGCGACCCCGCCGAGGTTCGCCTCGAAGGTGAAGCCCTGCTCGAATCGGTAGCTGCGGCGCACGTCCACGGGGTCGATGCCGTTGAGCGCGGCCTTCGCGAGCCGGATCAGCTCGCCGTCCTTGGCGGCGATCTCTCGCGCCAGGTCCAGCGCGGCGCCCAGGAGTTCCCCGCGCGGCACGACCCGCCACACCGAGCCGTGCGCGCGCAGCTCGGCGGCGGTCGCCGTGCGCGAGGTGTAGTACAGCGCGCGCACCAGGTGGCCCGGGACCAGGCGGGCCAGATGCGTGGCCGCGCCGAGGGCGCCACGGTCCAGCTCGGGCAGGCCGAACGTGGCGTCCTCGCTCGCCACGATCGCGTCCGCGTTCCCCACCAGCCCGATCCCGCCGCCCAGACAGAAGCCGTGCACCGCCGCGACGACGGGGACCTCGCACTCGTAGACCGCGGCGAAGGCCTCGAAACAGCCGCGGTTCGCCCCTATGAGCGCGCGATGGCCCCCGCTGTCCCTGGTCTCGCGCTGCATCTCCTTGATGTCCACGCCCGCGTTGAAACCGCGCCCCACGGCCGTCAGCACGACGCACCGGACGCCGGGGTCGCGGCCCGCCGCGCGCAGGGCGTCGGCCAGGTCGAACCAGCCGCGCACCGGCAGCGCGTTCACCGGTGGGTAGTCGACCGTGACGACGGAAATCCCCTTTTCCGGGGACGAGGTGGAGACACCCATGGACGCATCAGCTACCTTTCCACCTCAGGACCATTCCACCAAACGTTTGTTAGGCGCACTCTCGAAGCTAGCAGTGAATGCATCCGGGCGGGAGGCCCTGTGGACAACCTGGATCTCGGGGGCAGGACCGTCGTCGTCACGGGCGGCACCCGTGGGGTGGGGGCCGGGATCGCCCGGGCCTTCGTCGAGGCGGGCGCGGACGTGGTGGTCTGCGCCCGCAGACCCCCCGACGTACCGCTGGAGGGTACGGAGTTCGTGTCGGTGGACCTCCGCGACCCGGCCGCCGTGCACGCCTTCTTCGCCGCGCTGCCCCGGCTCGACGTGCTGGTGAACAACGCGGGCGGCGCGCCCTACCGTCCCCTGACGGAGGCGGACGCCGGACGCCACGCGCGCGTGATCGAGCTGAACCTGATCGTGCCGCTGACCGCCTCGCTCGCCGCGTACGAGCACCTCAGGCGGGCCCGGGGATCGATCGTGATGATCGGCAGTGTGAGCGGAGCGCGGCCGTCGCCCGGGTCGGCGGCGTACGGGGCGGCCAAGGCGGGCCTCGAGAACCTGGCCCGTTCGATGGCGGTCGAGTGGGCTCCCGACGTCCGGGTCAACACCCTCGTCGTCGGCATGGTCCGCACCGAACTCTCCCATCTGCACTACGGCGGCGAGGACGGCATCGCGGCCGTCTCCCGCACCGTCCCGCTGGGCCGTCTCGCCGACCCGTCCGACATCGGCGGGGCCGCGGTCTTCCTCGCCTCGGAGGCGGCGAGGTACATCAGCGGGGCCTCACTGCTCGTCCACGGCGGCGGCGAGCGGCCCGCCTTCCTGGACGCGGCGACCGCCAACAAGGCCGGCACGTCCGACAAGGGGGACTGAGATGAGTGGACCGCTGCTGTGCGAGGGGCGGGTCGTGATCGTCACGGGCGCCGGGCGCGGACTCGGCCGCGCGCACGCCCTCGCGTACGCCGCCGAGGGAGCGCGGGTCGTCGTGAACGACCTCGGGGTGGGCCTCGACGGTACGCCCGGCCCGGACAGCCCGGCCGCGCTGGTCGTGGCGGAGATCCGGGCGGCGGGCGGACAGGCGGTGGCCCACGGCGGCGACATCGCCACCACCGACGGCGCCGCCTCCCTCGTACGCACCGCGCTGGAGACGTACGGACGCCTGGACACCCTCGTCAACAACGCGGGGTTCCTGCGCGACCGGATGCTCGTCAACCTCGACGAGGACGACTGGGACGCCGTGCTGCGCGTCCACCTCAAGGGTCACTTCCTGCCGCTGAAGCATGCGGCGGCGCACTGGCGGGCGGAGGCGAAGGACGGCCGCACGCCCCGGGCCAGGGTCGTCAACACCAGCAGCGGGGCGGGTCTGCTGGGTTCGGTCGGACAGGGCAACTACAGCGCCGCCAAGGCCGGGATCATCGGCCTGACCCTGGTCGCCGCGGCCGAACTGGGCCGCTACGGCGTCCAGGTCAACGCGATCGCCCCCGCGGCCCGCACCCGGATGACCGAACGCACCTTCGCGGACACCATGGCGGCCCCCGACGCCGACTCCTTCGACGCGATGGCCCCCGAGAACGTCTCCCCCCTCGTCGTCTGGCTCGGCGCGAGCGCGAGCACCGGAGTCACCGGCCGCGTCTTCGAGACCGAGGGCGGCCGCATCACCGTCATGGAGGGCTGGCGGCCGGGCCCCACCGCGGACAAGGGCGCCCGTTGGACCCCGTCCGAGGCCGGCGACACGGCCCTGAAGCTGCTGGCGCAGGCGGAGGTTCCGGGGGCGGTGTACGGGGCCGGGTAGGGGACGCCTCCATCCGTGAGGACGTATCCCTGAAGACGGTCCCTGAAGACGGTCCCTGAGGTCGTATCCCCGAGGACGTGTCCCCGTGGGCGCGTGGTTCAAGGACCGGACGGGCCGGGGGAGTCCAGCCGCGTCAGCGCGCTCGTCGCCCGGTCGCGGATCACGGGGTCGGCCGCGCCGGTGAGGACGCGCAGGATCGGCAGGCCGTGGGGGTTGCCCAGGCGGCCCAGTACGTCCGCGCCGAAGGCCTGGCGGAGGGGGGCGGGGGCGGCGCACCACTCGACCGCCGCCCGGAACGTCTCCTCGTCGCCGCGCAGGCCCAGCGCTGTCGCCGCCTCGGTCCAGTCGTCGTTGCCGGGGTCGGCGGGACCCAGAGCGCGGGCGGCCAGTTCGGCGGCGGGCGCGGTGATGCCGAGGGCGGATTCGAGAAGGGTCGCTATCGCGGCGTGGCCCGTCTGCTGATCGTTGCTCGCGACGGGATGCCCGGCCGGGTCCAGGAGTTGGACCTCCACGGTGATGCCGCCGTCCTGCGGGTAGCGGTGCGTGACGGAGGGATGGCCCGGGCCCCAGGTCGCTTCCAGGCCCGCGCGCACCTCGGTCTCCACATCGGCGGTGAGCCGGCGGTGGGCCTCGGCGAGCGCCGCCGACCGCGCCCGCGCTCCGTGCCGCAGGAGGGCGCGTACACAGCCGGGTGAACCACGGCGGGCGGCCGCGACGAGCGGGGGCTCACCGGTCGGGCCCGGGCGGTCGGGATCCGCGCCCGCCGCGAGGAGTTCCCTCACCACCGCGACCCGCCCCAGCCGCACCGCCCACGTCAGCGCCGTGAACCCGAACTCCTCCACCGTGTCCGGCGCGGCCCCGGCCGCCAGCAGGGCGCGTACGACCTCCGTGTGCCCACCGCATGCCGCCCCGCACAGCGGCGCGTCCGTGCCCTGGCTGAGCCGGTCGGGCGCGGCCCCGGCCACCAGCAGCAGCCGTACGACGCCGGGCCGGTCGCTCACCGCCGCGAGATACAGCGCCGTCTGGCCGTCCTCGTCCACCGCGTCCGGGCTCACACCGGAGCGCAGCAGCCGTACCACCGCGTCCTCGTCACCCTCGTGCACAGCCGTGAAGAGGTGTGCCGCGGGGTCGTTCGTGCTCATCCCTCGACCCTCGCTCGCGAAGGACGCGAGAGGCAAAGTCTTCGGGGGTGTTGTGCCTCACCTCCCCCCACGCACACCGCGTGCGTCGCATGTCCTACGTGTCGCACTCCAGCACCGTCCTGCACAGCGTGCAGCGCGCCCGTACCCGGCCCCGGACCGGCACGCGGATCCGCTGGTGACAGGTCGGGCAGGGGAAGGAGACGCGCAGGGGCCCGCGGCTGTCGGGGCTGAACGCGTAGGGGACACCGGGGTGCGGGCCCGGTGCGTGCTGGTCCTGGGCGTGCCGTCGGTCCTTCGCGTAGCGGCGGCGGCCCGCCCAGCCGGCCGCGGTCAGCGGGGGCTGCTGCTCGTCACGGCGGGCCTGCGCCATGCCCTGCGTGTACGCCGTGTACGCCTGCGGGCTGGTGAACCAGATCGAGGGGTCCTCGCCGAACACCAGGGAGCGTTTGGCGAGGACGTAGCCGAACTCCTCCGGGGTGAGGTAGCCGAGTTTCTGCGAGGAGTCCGCGTCCTCCCGGTAGGCGTCGAGAAGCAGCCAGCCCGCGCCGAGGTAGGTCGCCGCGGTGTCCGTGAGGATCTCGTTGTCGCGCGTGCCGGGGAAGTAGAGGTCGAGGCGGTGCAGATAGACGTGCATCACCTCGTGGGCGAGGGCCGCGCCGATGTCCCGGCGGTGGGAGCGGAAGCGGTCGTTCAGTTCGACGAAGTACTCGGGGCCCGCCGTGAGTTCGACGTTGGCCGCCTGGGTCATCTCGCGGAAGCCGATGATCAGCCGGGCGTCCGGGAGGTGGTAGTGGCGCACCATCTCGCGGGCCACGCGCTGCGCGCCCAGATGCAGGTCGTCGATGTCGCCGAAGGCCACGTCGGCGGGGGCCACGCTGGTCGCGAAGGTGTGGATGGTGTCGTACGAGAGCCGCTTGTAGAGCGCGGTGATCGATGCCCGCACCGTGTCCAGATGCGGGAAGCCGTGCTCGACGGGTCCGCCGTTCGCCACGTCCGTACCCCCTGAAGACGCCGGGCCTCCTGCGTTCCACTCTAAGCGCCGTTCCGGTGGGTGGCGGAGCGCGGCTGGCTGAAATGGGGTCCTTGTCGGAGTGCTGCCGTGTCTAAATAATTCGCAAAGGCTTGGCGGGTGCATGTCACTCGATGCGTGCGACGACGGTCGTGTCGCGCGGCCTCGGTGTGACCCCGTCGGGCTTCCAACCCCCCACGAGAGGAAGCACGTTGAAGTCTTCGAAGAAGTTCACGGGCATCAAGAGAGTCCTCGCCCTCGGCGCGGTCACCCTCGCCACCGTCTCGCTCCAGCCCGTCTCCGCGCAGGCCGCGCCCACGCCCGTCGTCGGCGGCACCCGCGCGGCGCAGGGAGAGTTCCCGTTCATGGTACGGCTCTCCATGGGCTGCGGCGGTGCGCTCTACACCCAGCAGATCGTCCTCACCGCCGCGCACTGTGTGAGCGGCTCCGGCAACAACACCTCCATCACCGCCACCGCCGGCGTCGTCGACCTCCAGAGCAGCAGCGCGACCAAGGTCAAGTCGACCAAGGTGCTCCAGGCGCCCGGCTACAACGGCAAGGGCAAGGACTGGGCGCTGATCAAGCTCGCCTCGCCCGTCAACCAGCCCACACTGAAGATCGCCACCACCACCGCGTACAACAACGGCAACTTCACCATCGCCGGATGGGGCGCCGCGCGTGAGGGCGGCGCCCAGCAGCGCTACCTCCTCAAGGCCACCGTCCCCTTCGTCAGCGACGCCACCTGTCAGCAGGCGTACGGCGGCGATCTTGTGCCCGGCGACGAGATCTGTGCCGGGTTCGTGCAGCAGGGTGGGGTCGACACGTGCCAGGGTGACTCCGGTGGGCCGATGTTCCGCAAGGACGACTCCGGGGCGTTCATCCAGGTCGGGATCGTCAGTTGGGGGCAGGGCTGTGCGGAGCCGGGGTATCCCGGGGTGTACTCCGAGGTCTCGACCTTCGCCGCCGACATAGCCAGAGCGGCGTCCACGCTGTAGGGGCTGCGCCCCTCCGATCCCGGGTGAGTTTCTCGGGTGCGGGTGCGGGTGCGGGTGCGGGTGGGCGGTGGCAGATCGCGCCGTTCCCCGCGCCCCTGAGGGTGGGGCCGCGCCCCACCTCCCCGCGCGGCCGGAGTTCTTCGGCTGTCGGACGAAGGGGGCAGATCGCGCCGTTCCCCGCGCCCCTGAAAGCCTCGGGCGTCCGGGGTTCGAAGGCCGCCCAGCGCCCGTGGCCGAAGGCCGCACCCCACCCGCCCCGGCCCGCTGCCTTCAGCCCGTCCGGCGTCTGAGGACGAGGCCGTTCGGGCCGATGGGGGGCTGGGGGCGGAGCCCTCAGGCCGGGGATGGGGCGGGTAGGGGGCGGCGGGGCGAGGGAGGCGGTTGTGGCTATACCGGGACGCTGAGGACGGGCGCCGTCGGCGACGGTTCCTGGAGCTCCAGGACCCACACCTCGTTGGTACCCTCACGCAGCACCGGCCCGGGAACGTACAACGACCGCTGCGGCCCCACCGACCAGTACCGCCCGAGACAGAACCCGTTGACCCACACGAACCCCCGCGTCCAGCCCGGAAGTTCCAGGAAGGCGTCCCCGACGCCACGCACCTCCACGGTGCCCCGGTACAGCCCGCGACCGCCCTCCGCGGGCAGCCCCGCGAACGGCACCCGTCCCACACCCTCACCGTCGAACGCGTCAAGCCGCAGCCCCCGCGCCCGCACCCCGTGCAGATACTGCCGCTCGTGCAGCATCCCCCCGGTGATGCCCTTCGGCTCACCCGAACGCGGACCGTAGTTGACCCTCCCCAGGGACTCCACCCACGCCTCCACGCGCGCGTGCCCCGCGACTGGCTCCTTGAGCTCCGGATCGTCCTCGGTGAGCACACCGGCCGCCACACCGTCGACGTACACCACCGCCAGGTCCCGCAGCCCACGCAGCAGGAGGGGGTACGGCGCCCGCGGACCGGGGACGGTCACCTCGTACTTCACCAGGCCCCGGTCGACGTCCAGTTCCTCGAAGGTGGGCGGGACGGGGTACTCGGCGTCCCGGCCGCCCAGTGTCTCCAGTACCGCGTCCAGGGCGGCCCACTCCCGAAGATCGACGGCCGTACCCGCACCGAGCGCCGCGGGCGCCGGCGGCAGCTCCGGCAGCGGACCGTCCGCGTACGCGCCCAGGATCTCCCTGAAGCGCCAGAACTTCTCGGTGGGACGCCCCAGTTCGTCGATGGGCGCGTCGTAGTCGTAGGAGGTGACGTCGGGCTCCAAAGGGCCCTCGTGCAGCGAGCCCCCGCCCCGGTTCGCCCCCGCCCAGCCCGCGAAGTTGGTACCCCCGTGCGCCATGTACAGGTTGACCGAAGCCCCGCACTCGAGGATCTCGCGCAGCGCCTGTGCCGCGTCCCCCGCATCCCGTACGACATGCTCGCCGCCCCAGTGGTCGAACCAGCCGCACCAGAACTCCATGCACATCAGCGGCCCCTCGGGCCGGTGCCGGCGCAGTACCTCGAAGGCCTCGCGCGCGCGGGAGCCGAAGTTGACGGTCGCGAGGACACCGGGGATCGAACCGCCGGTGAGCATGTAGTCCTCGGGACCGTCCGAGGTGACCAGCGCGGCGCTCACGCCCTCGGCGCGCAGCACGTCCGCCAGACGCCGCAGATACACCTGGTCGGAGCCGTAACTTCCGTACTCGTTCTCGACCTGCACCATCAGCACCGGCCCGCCGCGGTCGATCTGCCGCGGCACGATCTCGCGCAGCACCTGGTGGAACCAGCGCTCCACGTGCCCCACGTACTCCTCGTCCCGGGTGCGCAGCCGCCCCGTCAGCCAGTGCGGCAGCCCCCCGTTCTCCCACTCCGCGCAGATGTACGGGCCGGGGCGCACGATCGCCCACAGGCCCGCCTCCCGCACGGCGTCCAGGAACCGGCCCAGCGCCTGGACGTCCCGGTACTCGCCCCGGCGCGGCTCGTGCAGATTCCACGGGACGTACGTCTCCACACAGTTGAGCCCCATCGCCCGCAGCATCCCCAGCCGATGCCCCCACTGCTCCTCGTGCACCCGGAAGTAGTGCAACGCGCCGGACAGCAGCCGCACCGGGCGCCCGTCCAGCAGAAAATCCGTGTCCCCCACCGTGAACTCGCTCATGAGCTCACCCTCACCTCTGGCGGCGGCCACGTCCATGGACAAAGATCAGCTCTGGTTGGACCAAACAGTGACGTCGGCGGCAAGGGCGCAAGGGAGGAGAGGCGCGCGGATGCACCACACCTGGATGCGCTATTTCTCCCCCGCTCCCGTCCACCACCGGCTCGGCCTCGCCTGCCTCGGCGTAGGCCTGCAGTACGGCGAACTGCCCACCGTCGGGCCCCGCACCGTCGACCACCACGTGGCCGTCGTCGTCAGCGCGGGCGGCGGCTGGTTCCGGGGCCCCGACGGACACCACCACACCGTCACCGCGCCCGCCCTGCTCTGGCTCACCCCCGGCGTGCCCCACCACTACGGACCCGACCCCAGCTGGGACGAGTGCTTCGTCGACTTCACCGGGCCCGCCACCGCCACGTACACCGAACTCGGCTACATCGAACCCGACCGCCCCGTCGTGCCGCTCTCCGACGCCACCGGTGCCCGCGCCACCGTCGGCCGCATCGCCCGCGCCGCCCGCCGCGGCAACCCCCTCCTCGAAGTCGAGACCGGCGCCGCCGTCCACGAACTCCTCGTCGCCCTGCGCCGCGCCCGCGCCGACCTCGCCCCCGACGGCGACCCCGTCCTGCACGCCCTCGCCCGTGACGCGTTCCAGCCACTGTCCGTCGCCGAGCACGCGGCCCGGCACGGCATGACCCCCACCGAACTGCGCGCCGCCGTCCGCCGCGGTGCCGGCCGCAGCCCCAAGGACTACCTTCTCGGCATCCGCCTGGGCCGCGCCAAGGAACTCCTCGCCGCCACCGAACTCCCCGTCGCCGCCGTCGCCCGACGCGTCGGCTACGACGACCCCGCCTACTTCTCCCGCCTGTTCACCCGCCGCGTCGGCATGGCCCCCGTCCGCTTCCGCGAACAGCAGGGCCGCACCCTCCCCGGCGGCTGGAGCGACCGCATACCCGACCCCGACGATCCGCCCATGATCGAGCCCCCGCACGCCACGTAAAGTTGCTCCTCATGACCACCAGCGACACCAGCAACACCAGCGACGGGGCGGGCGGCGAGGTCGACCCCGCCGTGCGCGCGGAACTCGCCCGGCTGCGCGACAGCATCGACAACATCGACGCCGCCGTCGTCCACATGCTCGCCGAACGCTTCAAATGCACCCAACAGGTCGGCCATCTCAAGGCGGCCCACCAGCTGCCGCCCGCCGACCCGTCCCGCGAGGCCCACCAGATCGACCGGCTGCGCCGCCTCGCCGAGAGCGCCAAGCTGGATCCGGCCTTCGCGGAAAAGTTGCTGAATTTCATCATCGCCGAGGTCATCCGGCACCACGAGAGCATCGCGGACGGTGCCGGGCGGGGCGCGGCGGCCACGGGGGAGTGACACCGGGCGCTCCCAGCGTGCATCCTGCGTGAGCACTCCCTGTCAGGTGTCAGGCCACTGGCACATGCCGGCCGACCGTCCGTACGGGCCCCGGGGCACCCGTCATCCATGGCACCCGCCCCCCGTCCGTACCGGCCCGGGCCGGCATGTGGCCGATCGAGGGGACGTCGGGCCATGCCGTCGGATGCCAAGATCCTCATCGTCGACGACCACGAGGACACGCTGTACGCGCTCGAAAGCGCCCTCGCCCCGCTGGGCCACCTCGTGACCCGCGCGACCAGCGGCGACGACGCCCTCAAGGAAGTGCTGCGCGGCCAGGTCGGACTGCTCCTCCTCGACGTGCGCATGACCGGCGTCAGCGGCCTCGACGTCGTGCGCTACATGCGCCGCGTGGAACAGACCCAGCACATCCCGGTCATCCTGCTCACCGGCTTCGGACCGGACACCGAACTGTCCGCCACCGCGTTCGCCCTCGGCGTCGCCGACCTCGTCATGAAACCCGTCGACCCCTGGACCCTGCGCACCAAGGTCCGCTACCTGTACGACACCCACCAGCGCCGCCGGGCCCTGGAGGCGGAGGTGCGCGAGTTGCGCGCCCGGACCGCGGAACGCGCCTCACCGCCCGCCCCGGGCCGCCTCCACCCCGACACCCGCGTCCCCCCACAACGCGACGGCCACACCGACGCCCGGGAGTCGAGGGAGCCGAGGGAGTCGCGGGAGGTACGGGAGGTACGGGAGGTACGGAACGCGCGGGAGCAGGACCGCACCGCCTGAGTACGCCGATCCCGCCGCGACCGTGCCGAACAAACACCGCATACCGGACCAGCCCTGTGTCCTGTCCGAGCCATCAGGCAGCATGTCCCCCATGTCCGTACTGACGCGCGACGAAGCGCAGACCCGTGCCCAGCTCCTCGACGTCCACCACTACGGGATCGCACTCGACGTGACCCACGGGGACGAGACCTTCGGCTCCCTGACCGTCATCCGGTTCACCGCCCGCGCCGACGCGGACACCTTCGTCGAGCTGAAGCCCGCCGAACTGCGCTCCGTCACCCTCGACGGACAGCCCCTCGACCCCGAGACCCTCGACGAGAACCGGCTGCCCCTCAAGGGCCTCACCGCGGGCGAGCACGAACTGCGCGTCGACGCGACGATGCGCTACTCCCGCACCGGCGAGGGCATGCACCGCTTCACCGACCCCACCGACGGCGAAACCTACCTCTACACCCAGCTGTTCATGGAAGACGTCCAGCGCGTCTTCGCCGCCTTCGACCAACCCGACCTGAAGGCCGTCTTCGAACTCTCCGTGACCGCCCCCGGCGGCTGGACCGTCCTCGCCAACGGCGTCACCGAACACCTGGGGGAGGGCCGCTGGCAGGCCGCCCCCACCCCGCTGATCTCCACCTACCTCGTCGCCGTCGCCGCCGGCCCCTGGCACTCCGTCCGCACCGAGCACCGCGGCCTGCCCTTCGGCATCCACTGCCGGCGCTCGCTCGCCCCCTACCTCGACGCCGACGCCGACGAGATCCTCGACGTCACCCGCGCCTGCTTCGACCGCTACCACGAGAAGTTCGACGAGCCCTACCCCTTCGACTCCTACGACCAGGCGTTCGTCCCCGAGTTCAACGCCGGCGCCATGGAGAACCCCGGCCTCGTCACCTTCCGCGACGAGTTCGTCTACCGCTCCGCCGTCACCGACACCGAACGCCAGACCCGCGCCATGGTCATCGCCCACGAAATGGCCCACATGTGGTTCGGCGACCTCGTCACCCTGCGCTGGTGGGACGACATCTGGCTGAACGAGTCCTTCGCCGAGTACATGGGCTACCAGACCCTCACCGAAGCCACCCGCTTCACCGACACCTGGACCGACTTCGGCGTCACCCGCAAACCCTGGGGCTACGACGCCGACCAGCGCCCCTCCACCCACCCCGTCGCCCCCGACCCGGACGCCGTCCCCGACACCGCGTCCGCCATGCTCAACTTCGACGGCATCTCCTACGCCAAGGGCGCCTCCGCCCTGCGCCAACTCGTCACCTGGCTCGGCGAGAAGGACTTCCTGGCCGGCATCAACACCCACTTCGCCCGCCACAAGTTCGCCAACGCCACCCTCGCCGACTTCATCGACAACCTGGCCTCCGCCACCGAACGCGACGTCCACGCCTGGGCCGACTCCTGGCTGCGCACCACCGGCGTCGACACCCTCACCCCCACCCTCACCGCCGGACCCGACGGCACCCACACCCTCACCGTCGAACACCACGGCAGCCGCCCGCACCGCATCGCCGTAGGCCTCTACGACCACGACCTCGGCGTCGAAGGCCGCCTCACCCTGCGCGACCGCCTCGAAGCCGACGTCCCGGGGACCGAGCCGACCGTGATCGGCAAGCGCCCCGCCCTGCTCCTCCTCAACGACGGCGACCTCTCCTACGCCAAGGTCCGCTTCGACCCCGAGTCCTTCGAGGCCGTGCGCACCGCCCTCGCCGGACTGCCCGAGCCCCTCACCCGCGCGGTCGTCTGGAACGCCCTGCGCGACGCCGTCCGCGACGGCGAACTGCCCGCCATGGCCTACATCGACGCCGCCCGCGCCCACCTTCCGCACGAGAGCGACCTCGCCCTCGTCCAGGGCGTCCTGTCGTTCGCCGCCGCCCAGGTCGCCGACCGCTACCTCCCCGCCGAGGACCGCCCCACCGCCCTCGCCACCCTCACCGACCTCTGCCGCGACCTCATCCGCCGCACCGAGGACGGCTCCCACCCCGGCCTGCGCCTCACCGCCGTGCGCCACTACATCGACGTCGCCGCCCACCCCGACACCATCAGCGCCTGGTTCTCCGAAGGCACCGTCCCCGGCGGACCCGAACTCGACCCCGAACTGCGCTGGCGCATCCTCGGCCGACTCGCCGTCCTCGGCGCCATCGACGACGCCGTCATCGAGGCCGAACTCGTCCAGGACCCCAGCGCCACCGGCCAGGAAGGCGCCGCCCGCTGCCGCGCCGCGCTGCCCGACCCCGAGGCCAAGCGCCGCGCCTGGGAGGAGATGTTCACCTCCGACCACCTCTCCAACTACCTCTTCACCGCCACCGCCCAGGGCTTCTGGCAGCCCGAACAGACCCACCTCGTCCGGGAGTACGTCGAGCGCTACTGGGCCGACGCCGTCGCCGTCTCCGCGCGTCGCGGCCCCGCCATCGCCGATGCCGCCGGGCGCTACGCGTTCCCCGTCTACGCCGTCACCCCCGACACCCTCGCCCTCGGCGAAGCGTGCCTCCGTGACGCCGACCCCATCCCCGCCCTCCGCCGCAAACTCGTCGACCAACTCGACGACCTGACACGAGCCTTGAAGGTACGAACCGCATAACACGACCTCGGTCCGCGGGCGGCCGGGGGCTGGACGGGACTACGCCCCGATTCCCCGCCCGTCCCCGGTCGCCCGGCTGCGGGTCGATGGTGGCTCGTCGCGCGGTTCCCCGCGCCCCCGAAAGCCTTCAGCCCGCCCGGCGTTCGAGGACGAGGCCGTTCAGACCGATGGGGGTCTGGGGCGTAGCCCCCGGCGGGGCGGAAGGGGCGGAGCCCCTGGGATGGGACGAGGACGAGTAGGGGCGGCGGGGGCGCGGAAAGGCGGTTCCCGGCCCGGCGCCGCGTCTAGCAGCTTCACCCCCCACCCACATTTCCTCCGCCCACCAGTACCCCCATTCGGGTCGGATCGTTGACCTTTCGGGGCGCGCAGGCCCACCCCCGTACAGGCTGGTACTCCCCCTGCCGCGCGCCCACCGGAGGACACCTCATGAGCACGCCGCCCCTCGCCTCAGGCCCCGAAGGTCCCGGCGCGCTGCGGCCGCTGCTCGACACCGTCCTCGACGCACTGCGCGAAGGCGCCGAGGCACGCGGAGGACCGCTGCCCGCCGGCGGACCGGAAAGCGTGGCCCGACGCGTCCGGGACGCGCTCGGCGACGTACTGCCCGAGCAGGGAACCGAAGACGCCCTACGCGTCGTCGTACGGGCTCTCGCCGAGGGCGCGGCCGACCCCGCCGACCCCCTGTGCGCCGCCCACCTGCACTGCCCACCCCTCGCCGTCGCCACCGCCGCCGACCTCGCCGCCTCCGCCCTCAACCCCTCCATGGACTCCTGGGACCAGGCCCCGGCCGCCTCGGAACTCGAGGCACTCGTCACCCGGGCCCTCGCCCAGGAGATCGGCGCCGGCGACGCCCTGGTCACCACCGGCGGCACCGAGTCCAACCAACTCGCCCTCCTCCTCGCCCGGGAAGCACACGCCGGCGTACGGCTCATCCACGGCGCCAACGCCCACCACTCCCTGCCCCGCTCCGCCTGGCTCCTCGGTCTGCCCGACCCCGTCGTCGTCCCCGCCCCCGCCGGCACCATGGACCTCGCCGCCCTCGACGAAGCCCTCACCGAACTCCAAGGCCTCCGCGGCTCCCTCCTCGTGGCCGCCACCGCAGGCACCACCGACGCCGGACTCATCGACCCCCTGCCCGACATCGCCGACCTCTGCGAAGCCCACGGCACCCGCCTCCACATCGACGCCGCCTACGGCGGAGGCCTCCTCTTCAGCGACCACCACCGCGGCAAACTCGACGGACTCGACCGCGCCCACACCGTCACCCTCGACCTGCACAAACTCGGCTGGCAGCCCGTCGCCGCAGGCCTCCTCGTCGTCAAGGACCCCCACGACCTCGACGCCCTGAGCCACCGCGCCGACTACCTCAACGCCGACGACGACACCGAAGCGGGCCTCCCCGACCTCCTGGGCCGCTCCCTGCGCACCACCCGACGCCCCGACATCCTCAAAGTCGCCGTCACCCTCAAAACCCTGGGGCGAGCAGGACTCGGCGCGCTCGTCGACCAGGTCTGCGCCCGCGCCGTCGAGCTGGCGGACCTCGTCGAAGCACACCCCGGCTTCGAGCTCTACGACCCACCCACCCTCAGCACCGTCCTGTTCCGCCCCGCCGAGGCCTCCGACGAAGCCGTCGCCGCCGTACGCCGCACCCTGCTCCACGAAGGACGCGCCGTCCTCGGCCGAGCCCTGCTCGACGACCGGCTCTGGCTCAAAGCCACCCTCCTCAACCCCCACACCCGGCCGGGCGACCTGGCCGCGCTCCTGAAACTGGTGGAAGGACACACACCCCGATGAGCCCGACGCCCCTCCCCCCACCCCACGAGCCCGACGCGCCCCGCGACCTCGTGGGCATCGGCATCGGCCCGTTCAACCTCTCCCTCGCCGCCCTCGCCCACCCCCTCCCCGAACTCGACAGCGTCTTCTACGAACAGCGCCCCGGCTTCGACTGGCACCCGGGTCTGCTCATCGACGGCGCCACCCTCCAAGTCCCCTTCCTCGCCGACCTGGTCACCCTCGCCGACCCCGCCAGCCCCTGGTCCTTCCTCAACTACCTCAAGGACCGCGACCGCCTCTTCCCCTTCTACTTCGCCGAGCGCTTCCACATGCAGCGCGCCGAGTACGACGCCTACTGCCGCTGGGTCGCCGGCCGCCTCCCCGGACTCCACTTCGGCCACCAGGTCGACGCCGTCCGCTGGAACCCCGAACGCGCCCTGTTCGAAGTCGACTTCACCCAGCTCGACAACGAAGGAGAAGCCGAGGCCCTCGGCCGCACGTACACCCGCAACATCGTCCTCGGCGTCGGCACCGCACCCCACATCCCCGAGCCCCTCAAACCCCTCGTCGATGCCCCCGGCGTCCCCGTCATCCACGCCGCGGACTACCTCGCCCACCGCGCACGCTTCCTCACCGCCGAACACATCACCGTCATCGGCGCGGGGCAGTCGGGCGCCGAGGTCTTCCTCGACCTCCTGCGCAACCGGCCCGCCGGCCACGAGAACATCCACTGGCTCGCCCGCACCGAGGCCTTCGCCCCAATGGAGTACTCCAAGCTCGGCCTCGAACACTTCACCCCCGACTACACCCGCTACTTCCACGCCCTCACCGAGCCCGTACGCGACCGGCTCGTCGCCGCCCAATGGCAACTCCACAAGGGCATCGACGCCGACACCATCGCCGCCATCCACGACGAGCTCTACCGGCGCACCCTCCACGGCGGCTGGCCCGACGCCGTCCTCACCCCCGCCGTCACCGTCCGCACCGCGGGCCGCGTCGCCACCACCAAGGTCGAACTCCACCTCGAACACGGCCAGCAGGGCGCCCGCACCCGCCTCACCACCGACGCCGTGGTCCTCGCCACCGGCTACCGCGAACGCCCCCTCGGCCAGATCCTCGCCGGACTCGACCCCCACCTGCGCCGCGACAGCGCCGAGCGCCCCCGCATCGACGACCAGTTCCGCCTGGCCCTCGACCCCTCCGTCACCGGCCGCGTCTACGTCCAGAACGCCGAACTCCACACCCACGGCGTCGGCGCCCCCGACCTCGGCCTCGCCGCCTGGCGCAGCGCAACCATCCTCAACTCACTGACCGGCAAAGACCCCTACCCGCTCCCGCGCCGTACGGCCTTCACCACCTTCGGACTCGAACCCCAGTCCCAGGTCCCGCCCGCCCGCCACACCACCCAAACCCTCACCCCACTCGTCGACGGACGATAAGAAGAAGACCCCGGACACACGCCCGGGGCCCACAAGACAAGCACGCTGGAACAGACGGGCTAGAAGACCGGCGTGCCGTCCCGCGTGAGCTTCCAGTCCACCGAAGCGAACTCCTTCGGGTCGAGCACACCCTTCGCGGTCACCCACTCGGCGATCCGCGTACGGATCTCCGTCGACTCCGACCAGACCTCCTTCGCGGACGCCACATGCGGGAAGGCACCGCCACCGTTCGCCCGGTAGTTGTTCACCGCGAACACGAACTGCTGCGCGTCGTCCAGCGCCGCACCGTTGTACGTCAGATTCTTGATCCGCGAACCCTCCGCCTGCGCGATGTCGATGTCATAGCGGAGCCCCGACACATAGTCATAGTTGTAGTCCGGACGGTTGTTCGCGTTGGTCAGCTTCTCCGTGTCGATCACCGCACCGGCCGCCGTCCGCACGAAGTAGTTCGCCGAGTACTCCAGGTACGCCCGCACCTGCGCCCCCGTCAGCACCTTCGCGACCAGCGTGTTGTCGTACACGTACAGGCTCGACAGATCCCGGATCGTCACCTGGCCGGCCGGGATCTCGGAGGTGCGCGAGAACGGCGAGGCCTGCGCGATCACGGGCAGCGACGCGTACTCCGTGCCCACCAGCGCCGCCCTGACCACGTCCTCCTGCACCTTGGTGATCAGGTCGATGATCGGGGCGTCCTTGTAACGCGCCTCGACCGTCGTCAGCGTGTCCGTGGCCGTCCCGACCACCTGGTTGACGTACGCCACCACCAGGTCGTGCTCGTCCTTCAGCAACCGGGTGATCTTCGGGTCGTCGGCCACCGAGTTCGAGTTGCGGACCGTGGCCGCCACCGACTCGACCTGCCACCTCCCCTTCTCGAGGACCAGCTCGAAGTCGAACACCGACAGCCGCTCCGCATACGCCAGCGGCTCCGACAGCACCACCGTCCCGCCGGTCTCGGCGTTGGTGACCTTCAGCTCCGGGATCTCCACGTGCGCGTGCCCGACGAGAATCGCGTCGATCCCCGGCACCTGCTGGGCGACGAGCGCCGCCGAGTTCTCGACGTACGGCAGCTGGTCACCGTAGGAGGACGTGCCGGACGAACCGGAGTGCGCCGACACGACGACCACGTCCGCACCCATCGACCGCAGCTTCGGCACCCACTTCGCCGCCTGCTCCTCCAGACCCGGGAACGTCAACTTCCCCTGGACGTACGCCTTGTCCCAGATCGCGATACCCGGGTTCGTCAGACCGAGCACCGCCACCTTCA
The DNA here is from genome assembly GCF_044763085.1 of Streptomyces sp. NPDC096311. Classification (NCBI taxonomy): domain Bacteria; kingdom Bacillati; phylum Actinomycetota; class Actinomycetes; order Kitasatosporales; family Streptomycetaceae; genus Streptomyces; species Streptomyces sp. NPDC096311. The sequence continues at coordinate 309,327 of NZ_JBIWFN010000008.1, read as the reverse complement.
CCGACGGCGCGCCCGGCACGTGGAACGTCTTCATGAAGTACGGAGGGAAGGCCGGCTTCAGCGTCTTCGCGTCCAGCGCGTTCGCACCGAGCAGCGGGAAGCGGCACTGCGACTCGAACTTCCGCAGCGTCTCGATGCCGTAGTTGAACTCATGGTTGCCCAACGCCACCGCGTCATACCCGATCGCGTTCATCGCCTGCGCCATCGGGTGCACCGGACCGCCCTTGGCGGTGATCGGGTCCACCTTCGCGTAGTAGTACGTCAGCGGAGTGCCCTGGATCGTGTCGCCCGCGTCCAGAAGGAGGGTGTTGCAACGCCCCTTCTCCTTGCGGATCTCGTTCACCAGCGTCGAGATCCGCGCCAGACCCTGCGCGTTGCCCGCCGTGTCCTTGTACTCCGCGTCCTTGAAGTAGTCCCAGTTGAAGACATGTCCGTGCAGGTCCGTCGTGCCCATGACGGTGAGGGAGTGCCGCTTCACAGGCTTCTTCCTACCCCCTGCCGCCGCCGAGGTCGCCGCCTGCGCGGACGGAGCCGCGACCGCACCGGTCAACGCCACCCCCGCACCCGTCACGGCGGACTTCTTCAGGAACTTCCGGCGGTTCAACGGCATGTCTATGGCTCCTTGGGAATTGGTCAACGACGCGCGTAGATTCTGACCTACGCATGACACTCCAGAACAGGTCCGGGAGGTTTCCATCTGGTGACCACCGGGCACCACGCCCGCCCTTCCGGTGACAGAGTGGGGCGTATGGCCCCCACCGCAGAGGAACCCCGACCCGCAGTCCCCTACGGAACCCCCGAATCACCCCGCATCGCCGTCCGCGGCGAAGCCCACCTCGAAGTCGACCCCGAGATCGCCCGCATCGGCATCACCGTCAGCGCCCGCGGCACCGACCGACGCGAGGCCCTCACCGACCTCACCCGCCGCAACGCAACGGCCATGGACCTCGTGAAGTCCTACGGAGACGCCGTCGAACGCCTCGAAACCGGCGCCTTCTCCATCAGCCCGGAACTCACGAAACACGGCCGCGGCGAACGCATCCGCGCCTACCACGGCCGCGTCCACCTCACCGCCGAACTCACCGACTTCACCGCACTCGGCGAGCTGACGACACGCCTCGCGGACCTCGACCTCACCCGCGTCGACGGCCCCTGGTGGGCCCTGCGCCCCGACTCGCCCTCCCACCGCCAAGCCCGACAGCAGGCGGTCCGCGAAGCCGTCCAACGCGCCCGCGAATACGCCGAAGCCCTCGGCACCACCCTCGCCGCGCTCGTCGAACTCGCCGACATCGGCGCCGAGAACGCCCAGCCCTACCCGGCGGCCCCCGGCCGCGCCATGCGCTCCATGTCCTTCGCCGGCGGCGCCCCCGAAGAAGCCGCCCCCCTCGACCTCGAACCCGAGCGCCAACACGTCTACGCCCAGGTCAACGCCCGATTCACGATGGCACCGCCGGAACTGTAAAGCGCGGACCGGTCGCCATAAAGTACCGACGCGCTCATCAGAGCACCCCTGCGCACAATTCAACTGTTGTCAATAAGGCTTCACGTAAAGGTTGTTGAGTAGTCATGCTGGACCAATTCTCTACCGACCGGTAAGGCCTAGGCTCACACCATGCGCCGAGCAAAAATCGTCTGTACATTGGGCCCCGCCACCGACTCGTACGACCAGCTCAAAGCACTGGTCGACGCCGGAATGGACGTAGCCCGCTTCAACCTCAGCCACGGCACCTACGCCGAACACGAGGAGCGCTACCACCGCGTGCGAAAGGCCTCCGACGAGACCGGCCGCAGCATCGGACTGCTCGCCGACCTTCAAGGCCCGAAGATCCGACTCGGCCGTTTCACCGAAGGCCCCGTACTCCTTGAACGCGGAGACACCTTCACCATCACCGTCGAAGAAGGCGCCGAGGGCGACCGCCTCACCTGCGGCACGACGTACTCCGGCCTCGCGGCCGACGTCACCCCCGGCGAACGCATCCTCGTCGACGACGGCAAGGTCTGCCTCGAAGTCACCGCCGTCGACGGCCCCCGCGTCCACACCACCGTCGTCGAAGGCGGCATGGTCTCCGACCACAAGGGCCTCAACCTCCCCGGCGTCGCCGTCTCCGTCCCCGCCCTCTCCGACAAGGACGAAGCAGACCTCCGCTGGGCCCTGCGCACCGGCTTCGACGTCATCGCCCTCTCCTTCGTCCGCAGCGGCCGCGACATCGACGACGTCCACCGCATCATGGACGAGGAAGGCCGCCGCCTCCCCGTCATCGCCAAGGTCGAGAAGCCCCAGGCGGTCGACGCGATCGACGACATCGTCGCCGCCTTCGACGGCATCATGGTCGCGCGCGGTGACCTGGGCGTCGAAATGCCCCTCGAACAGGTCCCGATCGTCCAGAAGCGCGCCATCAAGCTGGCCAAGCGCAACGCCAAGCCGGTCATCGTCGCCACCCAGATGCTCGACTCGATGATCGACAACTCCCGCCCCACGCGAGCCGAGGCGTCCGACGTCGCCAACGCCGTCATCGACGGCACGGACGCCGTGATGCTCTCCGGCGAGACGAGCGTCGGCAAGTACCCCGTGGAAACCGTCCGCACGATGTCCCGCATCGTCGAGGCCGCCGAGGAGGACATCCTCGCCAAGGGCCTCCCACCCCTGACCGAACGCAACAAGCCCCGCACCCACGGCGGTGCCGTCGCCCGCGCGGCGGCGGAGATGGGCGACTTCCTCGGCGCCAAGTTCCTCGTCGCCTTCACCCAGTCCGGCGACACGGTCCGCCGCCTGTCCCGCTACCGCTCCCCGATCCCCCTGCTGGCCTTCACCCCCGACCCGGCCACCCGCTCCCAGCTGAACCTGACCTGGGGCGTAGAAACGTTCCTGGGACCGCACGTCGGCTCCACCGACGCGATGGTCGACCAGGTGGACGAGCTGTTGTTGAAGTACGGCCGCTGCGAGAAGGGCGACATCGTGGTCATCACGGCCGGCTCCCCGCCCGGGGTGTCGGGCACGACGAATCTGGTACGCGTCCACCACATCGGAGAGGACGACAGCCCCAAGTAGGCCCGTGTCGCTGTCAGTACTTGGGGCCGACGTGGGCGTCCATGAGGGCGACGGAGGCTTTGCGGGCGACGGAGATGTTGAACGGGTCGCTGCCGCGCGCCAGCGTCGTCCACTCGACGCCCACGTTGTCCAGGGTGTCGGTAAAGAGCTTCCGGATGTCGTCGGACTTGTTGGCGAAGAAATACCGGGGGTATTCGTAGCGCTTGCGCTCACCGGCGACGAGGCGGGTCGTCCAGTTGGTGATGCGACAGCCGTCGGAGTGGATGAGACCGCGGATGAATTCCCAGGGATGAGCGTCGACGATTTCCTGTTGCCAGGGTTCGAGGACGATCGGACGCTCGTGTTTCTTGCCGGGACCGTGCTGGGGGAAGAGGCAGTGCAGGTGCTTGGAGTAGACCTTCACGTTGCGGCAGCCCGTCTTGCGGACGAGGCAGACGGAGTTGTCTGGGAGGACCGCCCGCATGGCTTTTTCGCAGTCTTCCATGAGGCCGGGCCACGAATCAGCGCAGGTGACCATGAGGTTGGGCACGCGGTGCTCGGAGGGGTGACTGATGTGGCCGTCGCCCAGGTACAGGCCGAGCAGGTAGCTGTAGGCAGCCTCGTCCAGCTCTCGGCCGTCGCAGCGGGGGCACTTCGGGTCGTGTTTCCCTGGGCACTCGCCGCGTTTCGCGCGGTCCTGGTGCTTCCAGTAACTGACCGTCCCGAGCGGGACGTTGAATCGCCGCGCCACGTCTGCATTCCGCGCGCCGTCGCGCAGCAATGAGAGTGCCTGGTGTCGAACCTCAGTTCCGTGAAAGATCATGCGGACACTCTGTGTCACGGATCGTGGCCGTGCGCAGCAAAAAGCGGATGTTCACGAGAATGGGAACATCCGCTTTTAGGTAGCGACCTTGGAATCCAAGGAAAAGTGCCCCGGGTGGGACTCGAACCCACACTGTATGCTGTTTGAGAGCATCGCCTGCTGCCGATTGGGCTACCGGGGCCCACTGAATCGAAGGTTGACTTCGACCCGCTGCCTGTCCACCATACCGCAGCTAGGTAGGCTCTTGGGAGCAGTACTCGCCCCTGAACGAGGAGCCCCCGTGACCGCCCCCGAGTCGCCCCAGCCCGTCGCCGACGACGACAAGTCGCACGTGCCTCCGCTGACGACCCGTGTCGTCATCGCCGAGGACGAGGCGCTGATCCGTCTCGACCTCAAAGAGATGCTCGAGGAAGAGGGCTACGCCGTCGTGGGCGAGGCGGGGGACGGGGAGCAGGCCGTCGAGCTGGCTCGCGAGCACCGGCCCGACCTCGTGATCCTCGACGTCAAGATGCCCAAGCTGGACGGGATCTCGGCGGCTGAGAAGATCGCCGAGGAGAGCATCGCCCCCGTGCTGATGCTCACCGCGTTCTCGCAGCGCGACCTCGTCGAGCGGGCCCGTGACGCCGGCGCGATGGCGTACCTCGTGAAGCCCTTCAGTAAGAGCGACGTCGTACCCGCGATCGAGATGGCCGTCTCGCGGTTCACGGAGCTGAAGCAGCTGGAGCAGGAGGTCGCGGACCTCAGCCAGCGCCTGGAGACCCGCAAGCTGGTCGACCGTGCCAAGTCCGTGCTGCAGACGCAGTACGGGCTGACGGAGCCCGCCGCGTTCCGGTGGATCCAGAAGACCTCCATGGACCGCCGTATGTCCATGCAGCAGGTCGCCGAGGCGGTCATCGCGGACGCCGAGGAGAAGAAGTCCTCCAAGGGTTAGGCAGGGCGGGGCGCCGCGCACCGCTGCCCGCGCGAGCCCGGCGAGCGCGTGTCAGGCTGGTTCGGGGGCCGCGTGGCCTTCGGGTCGGCAAGGCAGCAAAGGAGACGGCGCGTGGAAGAGAAGGCGTTCGTCCAAGCGGTGTCGCAACGTACGGGCCTGACTCGGCAGGAGTCGGCCGATCTCACGCGTGCCACGCTCGAGACACTCGCCCATCGGCTGAGTTCGGGTGAGGCGCGGAACCTGGCGCTGGAGCTCCCGGAGGGTCTGGCGGAGTCCGTTCGGCGGGGTGCCACGGCGGAGATCGAGCGCTTCGACTACGACGAGCTCGTGCGGCGTGTGGCCCAGCGCAACGTGCTCAGGCCGGACGAGGCCGACAGCGGCGTCCGCGCCGTGTTGGTCACGCTCCGTGAGGCGATCAGTGAGAAGGAGTTCGGCCACGCGATGTCGCAACTCGGTGCCGACTTCTCGAGGCCGATCGAGAATTTCGTCGGCTGATTCCCCGGCGAGCGGTACGGGTGAGCGGTGTTGGCGAGTGACGAAGAGGCCCGCGGCCCCCGAGTGGGGGCCGCGGGCCTCTTCGTGCAGCGGCTGTACGGTCGTAGGGCCGGAGCCCGGTCTCAGTCCTCGCCCAGGTAGGCCTTGCGTACCGACTCGTCGTGCAGCAGGTCCTGCCCGGTGCCGGAGAGGACGATGTTGCCGACCTCCATGACGTGTCCCTGATCGGCGAGGGAGAGCGCCGCCTGGGCGTTCTGCTCGACGAGGAGGATGGTCGTACCGTCGGCCTTGAGTTCGGCGATGGTGGCCATGATCTTCTGCATCATGATCGGCGAGAGGCCCATGGAGGGTTCGTCGAGCATGAGCAGCTTGGGCTGGGACATGAGCGCGCGGCCCATGGCCAGCATCTGCTGTTCGCCGCCGGAGAGGGTTCCCGCGGCCTGCTTGCGGCGTTCACCCAGGATGGGGAAGAGGTCGTAGGCGCGCTGGATGTCCTTCTCGATGCCCGCCTTGTCGGTGCGCAGGAACGCGCCGAGCTGGAGGTTCTCGGTGATCGTCAGCCGGGGGAAGATGTGGCGTCCCTCGGGGGAGTGGGCGAGGCCCAGGGAGACGATCTTGTGGGCGGGGATGCCGCTGAGGGGTTTGCCGTCGAAGGTGATGCGGCCCGCGGTGGGCTTGAGGAGCCCGGAGAGGGTGCGCAGGGTGGTCGTCTTGCCGGCGCCGTTGGTGCCGATGAGGGTGACGATCTGGCCGGCTTCGACGGAGAAGGAGATGCCCTTGACGGCTTCGATCTTGCCGTAGGCGACCTTGAGGTCTTCGACCTCGAGCAGTGCGGTCACTGGGCGTTTCCTTCCTTGCTGGTGGTGCCCTCCGCGGCGGCGTCGCTGTCGGCGGCCTCAGGAGTCTCGGTGGCCTCGGGGGTTTCGGAGGCTTCCGTGGGCTCGGGAGTGTCCGTGGGTTCGGGGGTGTCCGCGGGCTCGGGGGTGTCCGTGGTCTCCGCCGCCTCGGCGGCTTCGACCTCGGCGAGTTCCTCCGCGCCGGGGGCGCCCTCGAAGGGGGTGCCGAGGTAGGCGGCGATGACGCGTTCGTCGCCCTGGACGACCTCGGAGGTGCCCTCGACGAGCTTCTCGCCCTGGACGAGGCAGGCGACGCGGTCGGACAGGTTGAAGATGAAGCGCATGTCGTGCTCGATGACGAGGACGGCGATGCCCCTGTCGCGGATGGCGAAGACGAGGTCTTCGGTCGCGCGTGTCTCCTGGGGGTTCATGCCGGCCGTGGGCTCGTCCAGGAGCAGCAGTCCCGGTTCGCTCGCCATGGCGCGGGCGATTTCGAGCTTGCGCTGTTCGCCGTAGGGGAGGTTGCGGGAGAGGTGGTCGGCCTTGTGGTCGAGGCCGATGAACTCCAGCAGTTCCATGGCGCGTTCGCGGGAGGTGGCTTCTGCCTTGCGGAAGCCGGGGCCGCGCAGGAGGGCCGACCAGAGGCCTTCCTTGGTCCTGGTGTGGCGGCCGACGAGCACGTTCTCCAGGACGGTCATGTTGGCGAAGAGCCGGATGTTCTGGAAGGTGCGGGCGATGCCGGCGCTGGTGACGAGGTGGGGCTTGGGCGGGAGGACGGTGCCCTTGTAGGAGACCTTGCCCTCGGTCGGCACGTAGAGGCCGGTGAGGCAGTTGAAGAAGGTCGTCTTGCCGGCGCCGTTGGGGCCGATGAGGCCGACGATCTCGCCCGAGTTGACGGTGAGGTCGACGCTGCGGACGGCGGTGAGGCCGCCGAAGCGCATGGTGACGCCGCTGGCCTCGAGTACGGGGCTGGTGGCCGTGGTGGTGGTCATGTGGGTCACGCCCCTGCCTTGGTGACGCCGACGGTGGAGTCGGGCAGGCCCTGTTCGGGGATGTCGATGCTGTCGTCGGACTCGTGGAATTCGAGCTGGCGGCGGCGGTTGGCGATGATGCCTTCGGGGCGGAAGCGCATGAGGATCACGAGCGCGATGCCGAAGGCGAAGAGCTGGTACTCCTTCAGGAAGCCGAGCTTCTCGGGGAGGAGGTAGAGCAGGGTGGCGCCGAGGATGGGGCCGTTGACCGTGCCCATACCGCCGAGGACGACCGCGGCCAGCAGGAACGCGGAGTTGGGTGGTACGGAGCCGGCGAACTGGTACGGGGCCGGGTTGACGCTGTAGCCGACGTGGGCGCTGACCGTGCCGGCGAGGCCGGCGAGGGAGGCGCCGAGGGCGAAGGCGATGAGCTTGACGCGGAAGCCGTTGATGCCCATGGCGGTCGCGGCGGTCTCGTCCTCGCGGATCGCGATCCAGGAGCGGCCGATACGGGAGTCGGCGGCGCGGTTGAAGACGATCACGACGATGCCGGTGATGATCAGCATCAGCAGGAAGTAGTTCGCGAAGCGGCCGAGGGTGATCGAGCCGATGTCGTGCGAGTTCCCGAGGTTGAACCCGAAGATGTCGAGGTCCGGGATCATCGAGATGCCGTTGGGGCCGTTGGTGAGGTTCGGTCCGGAGGAGCCGTCGAGGTTGTTGACGGAGATGCGGAAGATCTCTCCGAAGCCGAGGGTGACGATGGCGAGGTAGTCGCCGCGCAGTCGCAGGGTGGGGGCGCCGATGAGGACGCCGAAGACGAGCGACGCGGCCATGCCGGTGAGCATGGCGGCCCAGAAGGGGAACTGGACGCCGGAGAAGCGGGAGAACTCGGAGCCGGAGACGAGGGCCGCGGCGTAGGCGCCGACGCCGAGGAAGGCGACGTATCCGAGGTCGAGGAGTCCGGTGAGGCCGACGACGATGTTCAGGCCGAGGGCGACGGTGGCGACGACGAGGATGTTCACGCCGAGGTTGGCGTTGTGCTCGTTGTTCTCGACGAAGGGGAAGATCGCCGCGGCGAGGAACGCCATGGAGGTGGCGAATCCCTTGTGGCGGGCGTTGAGCGTGGCGAACCGGTCGAAGAGTCCGGCGGCCTGGAGTGCCCAGGTGCCGAGGACGACGAGCAGCAGGTAGCCGATGAAGGTCTCGCTGGCGTCGGGGTCGACGCCGATGCCGTACGTGAAGACGATCAGGGCGACGGCGGTGGCGCCGGTGATGACGAGGCGTTCGGCCCAGCCGGGGAGTTTCTCGGCCGCGGGGATGCGGTCGGGCTTGCTGACCCAGTCCTTGAAGGTGTTGCCGGGGCTCGGGAGAGCGAGGGCGCCGACGAGGGCGATCAGGGAGCCGATGGCGGTGACGTAGGCGCCGGGGTCGAGGGCGACGAGGCCCTCGAGGTCGACCGCGATGGCGATGGCGCTGAACCAGCTGACGGCGAACGCGGAGGCGGCGGCGAGGACGACGGGCGCGGTGGCGCTTGCCGGGTTGAGCCAGCGCAGGCCGCGGACGCCGAAGAGGGTGAGCGCGAAGAGCAGGGTGATCGCGCCGGCGACGAGGTCGAGGATCTGGAGGCCGGCCGGGGAGCCGTAGTAGGTGAGGTCCCCGGGGAAGTCGGCCGTGTAGGTCCACGACATGAAGGTGCTGGCGATGGTGGCGACGGCGCCGACGGCGACGAGGGCGCGCGCGGCGGTCTGAGGGAGTGCGATCAGGCCGCGCGCGGGGGCGGTGATCTCGGAGGTGTTCTCGGTGGTTGCCATGGTGGTCACGCCCTGTCCGCGACGCGTTCGCCGACCAGGCCTTGTGGCCTGAACAGCAGTACGAGGATGAGGAGGACGAAGGCCCAGACGGAGGACCAGCCGCCGCCGCCGAGCTGCTGCATGCCGGGGATGCCGTCGATGTAGGACGTGGCCATGGTCTCGGCGAGGCCGAGGACGAGGCCGCCGATCATGGCGCCGTAGATGTTGCCGATGCCGCCGAGGACTGCGGCGGTGAAGGCCTTGAGGCCCATCTGGAAGCCCATGTTGTACTGGATCGAGCCGTAGCGCAGGCCGTAGGAGACGGCGGCGACGGCGGCGAAGAAGCCGCCGATGGCGAAGGCGATCACGATGATCTTGTTGGTGTCGATGCCCATGAGCTGGGCGGTGTCAGGGTCCTGGGCGGTGGCCTGCATGGCGCGGCCGGTGCGGGACATGCTGACGAAGAGGGCGAGGGCCGCCATGCAGAGCGGGGCGGCGACGATGACGAAGAGCGAGCCGCTGCTGATGCTGATGGACCCGATGTGCCAGGGTCCGGCGTCGATCTGCGGGAAGTTGCGGTCGGTCTTGGCGTTCGGGTACCAGTTGAAGACGGCCTGCTGGAGCGCGAGGGAGAGGCCGATGGCGGTGATGAGGGGTGCCAGGCGTGGCGCGCCACGCAGTGGTCGGTAGGCGAACCGTTCCGCCCCGACGGCGATGAGGACGGCGACGAGTCCGCCGCCGATGAGCATCGCTGGGAGGGCTATCCACATGGATGTGCCGTCGGGCAGGACGTAGAGGTAGACCGTGAGTGCGCCGAAGCCTCCGGTCATGAAGATCTCGCCGTGGGCGAAGTTGATGAGCTGGACGATGCCGTACACCATCGTGTAGCCGATGGCGATCAGCCCGTACATCGAGCCGAGGAACAGCCCGTTGGCCAGCTGCTGCGGCAGGGTGTTCACCGCATGGCCTCCATGTGGGTGGGGAGAGTGAACGGGGGGATATGGGGCGGGCCGCGCGGTGACGTGTGGTCTTGGCCGCGCGGCCCTGGGGTGTAGCTAGCGGCGGATCTCGAATCAGCTGGGATCAGCTGGACTTGGCCTGAATCAGCTGGAGTCAGCGGAAATCAGCTGGGATCGGATCAGCCGTTGAACGTGCCGCTCTTGACGGCCTTCCACTTGCCGCCCGTGACCTGGTAGACGGTGAGCTGCTTGTTGGTGGTGTCGCCGTACTCGTCGAAGGAGACGGGGCCGGCGATGCCCTCGAACTTCGTCTTCTGGACCTCGTCCACGATCTTGGCGCGGGCGCCGTCGGGGATCTTGCCGTCCTTCACGACGTTGGCGATCGCCTTGATGATGGCGGTCGCGGCGTCGTAGGAGTAGCCGCCGTAGGTGCCGTAGTCGCCCTTGAGGCCGGAAGCCTTGTACTTCTTGATGAAGTCCGCGGCGGAGGGCAGGGAGTCGACGGGCTGGCCGACGGAGGTGGCCAGGTCACCCTCGGATGTCTTGCCGGCGGTCTGGATGTAGGTGTCGCTGAACATGCCGTCACCACCGAACAGCGGGATCTTGACTCCGCCGTCCTTGAGCTGCTTGGTGAGCTTCTCCGACTCGTCGTACTGGCCGCCGTAGTAGACCAGGTCGGCCTTCGAGTTCTTGATCTTGGTGACGAGGGCGGAGAAGTCGGTGTCGCCGGTGTTGACGTGGTCCTCGCCGGCGACCTTGCCGCCGTTCTTGGTGAAGCCGGCCTTGAACAGCTTGGCCAGGCCCGCGCCGTAGGTCTGCTTGTCGTCGACGACGAAGACGTTCTTCTTCTTGAGCGTGCTGGACGCGTACTCGGCCGCGAAGCCGCCCTGGAGGGCGTCGGTGGTGGCCGTGCGGAAGTACGTCTTGAACGGACGCGTCTTCGAGGTCTGCCAGTTCTTGCCCTGGGTGAGCTCCGGCGCCGTGTTGGAGGGGGAGATCTCGACCAGGTTGGCGGTCGCGAAGACCTGCTGCATCTGCGTGGCCACACCGGAGTTCAGCGGGCCGACGACGCCGAGGACCTTCTCGTTGTTGACGAGGGCGGTGGCGTTCTGCTGGCCGCTGGCCGGGATCGCCTTGTCGTCGAGCGCCTGGACCTTGAAGGTCACGCCGGGGACGGTGTTGTTCTTGTTGGCGTCGTCGACGGCGATCTGTACGCCGCCCTGGATGCCGAGGCCGGTTGCGGAGTTCTGACCGGTCAGCGGAGCGTCAACGCCGATGATGATCTCGGTCTTGCTGCTGCTGCTCTTGTCCCCGCTGTCGTCACGCGAACCGCAGGCGGTCAGCGTGAGTGCTCCGGTGGTGAGCACGGAGGTGAGTATGACCAAAGAACGCTGTCGCACGTTGAATCCTCTCCCTGGCGCAGCAGCCCTGCTGAGCTGCCGTGTGTCTCGCCGGGCCGTACTGGGTGATACCGAGCCGTGCTGCAGACGCGCCCGGCGGCGCGGTGACTGGCCGTGACTCTAAGCCTGTCTGTGGGCCCGAGCATCGCCGTGGGCTGGCTTGTGACTTTCTTGTTATGACGTGCCGGTTGGTGGGCTTCAGGGACGGGTATTCTCGGCCGATTTGGCGGAAATTCTTCTCGTTCCACATGCTGAGAATCCGCACTTCCGGTTGCGCGTGGGCGAAGGTCGCGGTCGGGCGGCGTCGCAGGTCGCGTGGAGTCGCCGGGAGGGGTCGCGGGAGTGCGGGCCGTCGAAGACGGAACTCTGATGCCGTATTGCGTGCGTGTTACGCAGCGTTACGTCGAGAAAAGGGAACGCGGAGTTCGGTCGGTGTACACGGAATTTGGGCGCATGCGGTGCGGTCCGGGCGTGCGGGTCTCGTGAAGGCGTGTGAAGTCGCCTGAAAGGGTTGCGAGTTGCCGCTGATTTCCGATAACTCCGGCGTATTGGAGTGCGATTGCGGCGGGTGGGTGCGCGCGGGGGCGGGGCGGAGGCCGGGGGCGTGCGCAAGGGGTGTGTGAGGGCGGGGCCGGGGCGGAGGTATCCGTCCTCGGTCAGGCGCGGAATCGGTCGGTCCCAGAAGGGGCCGGTGTCGACGCGCCGGCCGCTGGGGGCGGACACCTCCGCCCCGTCCCCCGCCCGCCGTACCCGACTGCCGGTGAGTCCCGACTGCCGGTGAGTGGGGGGCAGTTGTCTCCTGTCCCCCCGGTCGCCGTACTCGGCTGTCGGTGAGTGGTGAGTGGGGGTGGGGTCAGGGCTGGTTTGTGCGGGCGGTGTCGGTGGGGGTGACGTCGCGCAGGAGGCAGGTGAGGCGGGCGGTGCAGACGCGCTTGTCGTTCTCGTCGGTGATGACGATCTCGTACGTCGCTGTCGTGCGCCCGCGGTGTACGGGGGTGGCCACGCCGGTGACGAGGCCGGAGCGGGCGCCGCGATGGTGGGTGCAGTTCAGGTCGACGCCTACGGCGATCTTGGAGCTGCCGCCGTGGAGCATGGAGCCGACCGAGCCGAGGGTCTCCGCGAGGACGGCGGAGGCGCCGCCGTGCAGGAGGCCGTACGGCTGGGTGTTGCCCTCCACCGGCATGGTGCCGACGACCCGGTCCGCGGAGGCCTCGATGATCTGTACGCCCATGCGGGTGCCGAGGTGGCCTGCCGAGAAGAGGGCGGGCAGGTCGACGCCGAGTGCGGCGTACTCGTCGATGACCTCTTGCGGGAACTTCACTTGGCTCTGCTCGCCCATGGGGGCCGGCTCCGATCGTCGTCGATCTCTCTGGCTGACTGGCTGAGCGAACGCTCAGTCGGTGGCCGATTGTTCCAGACGGATCACGACGGACTTGCTGGCCGGGGTGTTACTGGTGTCCGCGGTGGCGTCGAGCGGGATGAGGACGTTGGTCTCCGGGTAGTACGCGGCGGCGCAGCCGCGGGCGGTCGGGTAGTGCACGACGCGGAAGCCGGCGGCGCGCCGCTCCATGCCGTCGCGCCATTCGCTGACGAGGTCGACGTACGAGCCGTCGGTGACGTTCAGTGCGCGGGCGTCCTCGGGGTTGACGAGGACCACTCGGCGGCCGTTCTTTATGCCCCTGTAGCGGTCGTCGAGGCCGTAGATGGTGGTGTTGTACTGGTCGTGCGAGCGGAGGGTCTGGAGGAGGAGGCGGCCTTCGGGGAGCTTCGGGTACTCGACGGGCGCGGCGGTGAAGTTGGCCTTGCCGGTCGCGGTGGGGAAGCGGCGTTCGTCGCGGGGGGCGTGGGGGAGAGCGAAGCCGGCGGGGTCGGCGACGCGCGCGTTGAAGTCGTCGAAGCCGGGGATCACGCGCGCGATGCGGTCGCGGATCGTGGCGTAGTCCTTCTCGAACTCTTCCCAGGGGGTGCGGGAGGCCTCGCCGAGCACGCGGCGGGCGAGGCGGCAGACGATGGCCGGCTCGGACAGGAGGTGCTCGCCCGCGGGTTTCAGACGGCCGCGTGAGGCGTGGACCATGCCCATGGAGTCCTCGACGGTCACGAACTGCTCGCCGCTGCCCTGGAGGTCGCGCTCGGTCCGTCCGAGGGTGGGCAGGATCAGGGCGCGGGCGCCGGTGACGACGTGGGAGCGGTTGAGCTTGGTCGAGACGTGCACCGTGAGGCGGGCGCGGCGCATGGCGGCCTCGGTGACGTCGGTGTCGGGGGAGGCGGAGACGAAGTTGCCGCCCATGGCGAAGAAGACCTTCGCGTCGCCGTCGCGCAGGGCGCGGATGGCCCGTACGACGTCGTAGCCGTGCTCGCGGGGCGGGGCGAAGCCGAACTCCTTCTCCAGGGCGTCCAGGAAGGCCGGGGCGGGGCGCTCGAAGATGCCCATGGTGCGGTCGCCCTGCACGTTCGAGTGGCCGCGGACCGGGCAGACGCCCGCGCCGGGACGGCCGATGTTGCCGCGCAGCAGCAGGAAGTTGACCACTTCGCGGATCGTGGGCACGGAGTGCTTGTGCTGGGTGAGGCCCATGGCCCAGCAGACGATGGTGCGCTGGGAGGACAGGACGAGGCGGAGGGTCTCGTCGATCTCCTCGCGGGTGAGGCCCGTCGCGGTGAGGGTCTCGTCCCAGTCGGCGGCGCGGGCGATGGCCGCGAACTCTTCGTAGCCGTGGGTGTGTTCGGCGATGAAGTCCTCGTCGACCGCGCCCTCGGTCTCCAGGACGAGCTTGTTCAGGAGGCGGAAGAGGGCCTGGTCGCCGCCGAGGCGGATCTGCAGGAACAGGTCGGTGAGGGCGGCGCCCTTGAGCATGCCCTGGGGGGTCTGCGGGTTCTTGAAGCGCGCCAGGCCCGCTTCGGGCAGCGGGTTGACACTGATGATCTTCGCGCCGTTGGCCTTGGCCTTCTCCAGGGCGGAGAGCATGCGCGGGTGGTTGGTGCCGGGGTTCTGCCCGGCGACGATGATCAGGTCCGCCCTGTAGAGGTCCTCGAGCAGGACGCTGCCCTTGCCGATGCCGATGGTCTCGGAGAGCGCGGAGCCCGAGGACTCGTGGCACATGTTCGAACAGTCCGGCAGGTTGTTCGTGCCGAGCTCGCGAGCGAAGAGCTGGTAGAGGAACGCGGCCTCGTTGCTCGTGCGCCCCGAGGTGTAGAAGAGGGCCTCGTCGGGGGAGCCGAGGGCGGCGAGCTCCTCGGCGATGATGTCGAAGGCGCGCTGCCAGGAGACCGGCTCGTAGTGGTCGGCGCCCTCGGGCAGGTACATGGGGTGGGTGAGGCGGCCCTGCTGGCCGAGCCAGTAGCCGCTGCGGCCGTGCAGGTCGGTGACCGGATGCGCGGCGAAGAAGTCCGGGGTGACCCGGCGCAGGGTGGCCTCCTCGGCGACCGCCTTCGCGCCGTTCTCGCAGAACTCCGCCGTGTGCCGGTGTTCCGGCTCGGGCCAGGCGCAGCCCGGGCAGTCGAAGCCGTCCTTCTGATTGACGCGCAGGAGGGTCAGCGCGGTGCGCTTCACCCCCATCTGCTGCTGGGCGATGCGCAGGGTGTGCCCGATGGCGGGCAGCCCGGCCGCGGCGCGCTTCGGCTCGGTGACCTGTGGCGCGTCCTGGACCGGATCGCTTGCCGGCGGCTTGCTGGCCATCGTTGAACCCCTTCGCCTGTACGTGTGAAGTACATCGAGGATCCTCGCACGGGCCGGTGACAATGACGGCGGCCGGTCCCGGGAGGTCCGCACTGTCAGTGGGGCGTGGCAGGATCGGGGGCGTGGCAGAAACAGCATCGAAGAAGACCGAGAAAACCGCAGGTGCGGGCCGTCCGCGGCTGATGCTCATGGATGGGCACTCGCTGGCGTACCGCGCGTTCTTCGCGCTGCCCGCGGAGAATTTCACGACCGCGACGGGTCAGCCGACGAACGCGATCTATGGTTTCGCGTCGATGCTGGCGAACACGCTGCGCGACGAGGCGCCCACGCATTTCGCGGTGGCGTTCGACGTCTCGCGCAAGACGTGGCGCTCCGAGGAGTTCACGGAGTACAAGGCGAACCGTTCGAAGACCCCGGACGAGTTCAAGGGGCAGGTCGAGCTGATCGGCGAGCTGCTGGACGCGATGCACGCGCAGCGGTTCGCGGTCGACGGCTTCGAGGCCGACGACATCATCGCGACGCTCGCCACGCAGGCCGAGGCCGAGGGCTTCGAGGTGCTGATCGTCACCGGTGACCGCGACTCCTTCCAGCTGGTGTCCGAGCACACGACGGTGCTGTACCCGACGAAGGGCGTCTCCGAGCTGACCCGCTTCACTCCGGAGAAGGTCGTCGAGAAGTACGGGCTGACGCCGGCGCAGTATCCCGACTTCGCGGCGCTGCGCGGCGACCCGTCGGACAACCTGCCGGGCATCCCCGGCGTCGGCGAGAAGACGGCCGCGAAGTGGATCAACCAGTTCGGTTCGTTCGCGGACCTCGTCGAGCGCGTCGACGAGGTCAAGGGCAAGGCCGGGCAGAACCTCCGCGACCACCTGGAGGCGGTGAAGCTCAACCGCCGTCTCACGGAGATGGTGAAGGACGTCGAGCTCCCGAAGACGGTCACCGACCTGGAGCGCGCGGCGTACGACCGTACGGCGGTCGTGATGGTCCTGGACACCCTGGAGATCCGCAACCCCTCCCTGCGTGAGCGGCTCTTCGCCGTCGACCCGGGGACGGCGGAGGCCGAGGCGGCCGCTCCGGTCGTCGAGGGGGTCGAGCTGGACGGGGCGGTCCTGGGGGCGGGCGAGCTGAAGCCGTGGCTCGCCGAGCACGACGGCAAGGCGGTCCTGGGTCTGGCCACCGTCGACACGTGGGCGCTGGGTTCGGGGTCGGTGGCCGAGGTCGCGCTGGCCGCGGGGGACGGGGCGGCGGCGTGGTTCGACCCCTCGCGGCTGGACGAGGCCGACGAGAACGCGTTCGCGAAGTGGCTCGCCGACCCCAAGAAGCCCAAGGTGCTGCACAACGCCAAGGGCGCGATGCGGGTCTTCGCCGAGCACGGGTGGACGATCGAGGGCGTGTCCATGGACACCGCGCTCGCCGCGTATCTGGTGAAGCCGGGCCGCCGCTCCTTCGCGCTGGACGCGCTGTCCCTGGAGTACCTGGGCCGGGAGCTGGGGCCCGCCGCGGCGGCCGACGGCCAGCTGGCCTTCGGTGCGGACGACCAGGCCGAGGCCGAGGCGCTGATGGTGCAGGCCCGCACGATCCTCGACCTGGGCGAGGCGTTCGGCGAGAAGCTGGCGGAGGTCGGCGCGGCCGAGTTGCTGCGCGACATGGAGCTGCCCACGTCGGCGCTGCTGGCCCGGCTGGAGCGGCACGGCATCGCGGCGGACCGGGCGCACCTGGAAGCCATGGAGCAGATGTTCGCCGGCGCTGTGCAGCAGGCGGTGAAGGAGGCCCACGCCTCCGTCGGGCACGAGTTCAACCTCGGCTCGCCCAAGCAGCTCCAGGAGGTCTTCTTCGGCGAGCTGGACCTGCCCAAGACGAAGAAGACGAAGACCGGTTACACGACGGACGCGGACGCGCTGGCCTGGCTGGCCACGCAGACCGACCACGAGCTGCCGGTCGTCATGCTGCGTCACCGTGAGCAGGCCAGGCTGCGGGTGACGGTCGAGGGCCTGATCAAGACGATCGCCGCGGACGGCCGCATCCACACCACGTTCAACCAGACGGTGGCCGCGACGGGCCGGCTCTCGTCGGTGGACCCGAACCTGCAGAACATCCCGGTCCGTACGGAGGAGGGCCGCGCGATCCGGCGCGGCTTCGTGGTCGGCGAGGGCTTCGAGTCCCTCATGACGGCCGACTACAGCCAGATCGAACTGCGTGTGATGGCCCATCTGTCCGAGGACGAGGGCCTGTTGGAGGCGTTCACGTCGGGCGAGGACCTGCACACGACGGTGGCGTCGCAGGTGTTCTCGGTCGAGCGTTCGGCGGTCGACGCGGAGATGCGCCGCAAGATCAAGGCGATGTCGTACGGCCTTGCCTATGGGCTGTCGGCGTTCGGACTCTCCCAGCAGCTGAACATCGACGCGGGTGAGGCGCGCGCGTTGATGGACACGTACTTCGAGCGGTTCGGAGGCGTGCGGGACTATCTGCGCCGGGCGGTCGACGAGGCCCGCGCCACGGGCTACACGGCGACGCTCTTCGGGCGCCGCCGCTATCTGCCCGACCTCAACAGCGACAACCGGCAGCGTCGCGAGGCCGCCGAGCGCATGGCGCTCAACGCCCCCATCCAGGGCACGGCCGCGGACATCGTCAAGATCGCGATGCTGAACGTGGACCGGGCGCTGCGCGAGGCCGGGCTCAAGTCCCGCATGCTCCTCCAGGTCCACGACGAAATCGTCCTGGAGATCGCCCCTGGAGAGCGGGCCAGGACCGAGGAGCTCGTCCGCCGCGAGATGGCGTCCGCCGTTCATCTCCGGGCGCCCCTCGACGTCTCCGTCGGCGCGGGCCCCGACTGGGAATCCGCAGCGCACTAGCCCTCGGCGACCGAGCCCCTGAAACCCCGGCCCAGATTTCCGACCCCGGCTCCGGTCCTGGCCCCGGCCCCGGCCCCGGCCCCGGCCCCGACCCCGGCCCCGACCCCGGCTCCGGTCCCGGCCCAGGGTCCGACGCCGGTCCCGGTTTCTGGCCTCGGTCCCGATGTCGGTCCCGGCCTCGGCTCCGGCCCAGGGTCCGACGCCGGTCGCGGTTTCCGGCCTTGGTTCCGACGTCGGTCCCGGTCCCGGTTCCGACGTCGGTCCGGCCCCGGTTCCGGCCTCGGCCCCGACGTCGGTCCCGGCCTCGGTCCCGACATCGGGCCCGGTCCTGGCCTCGGGCCCGGTCCCGACATCGCGTCCGGTCCTGGCCTCGGGCCCGGGTTCGGTCCCGGCCTCGCGTCCCGGCCCCCGGCCCTGGGCCCCGGGCCAGGCTTCGATCTCGGGCCAGGCTTCGATCCCGGTCCCGAGCTTCGATCCCGGTCCCGGGCTTCGGCCGCGGGTCTCGGCCCCCGCGCCGGGCCGGGCGGGTCCGGCCCCGGGTGGAGCTGGTCGTGGCTCCGCCCGCTCTCGGCGTCGGGTGCCCTGCGGGCGGCCTGTGCGCCGGTGTGGACAGATGCCCCACCCCGCCAGGGGAAGCCTCCGCCCACGGGGCACGCCCCTCGCGGCCGCTTGCGGCGCAAGCCGCCCCCCGCCCCGCCTTCCGAGCCGCCCGCAGGGTGAAGTCCCTGCGTCGGCTGCTCGTAGGGCATGAGCCCTTTCCGGTGGGCCGGAGGCGCAGGGGAGGGGGTCCGCTCAACCCCCGGAGGGAACCGTCACTCGCGTGGCCCTCGCAAAGACGCCCCCCGTGCAAAGGGACCGTAAGGATGCGGGCATGGGTACAAGCATGCTCAACCGTCGCACGGCCATGGCCACAGCCGTCGTCTCGGCGCTGCTCGCGCCGGTACCCGCGGTGGCCGCGAGCGCGAGCACCGCCCAGGTGCCCGCGGCCTGCCGTTCCACCCGCAACCCCGAGCTCGCCGCCCGGATGTCCCGCGACATCGGGGCGGCACTGTCGTCACGCCAGGGCACCGTCGCCGTGGCGGTGCGCGACGACAACACCGACCTGACCTGCGCCCTCGCGAGCGAGCGTCAGTACGACTCGGCGAGCGTCGTCAAGCTCACGATCATGGAGGCCACCCTGCGCCGCGCGGACGAGCTGCGCCGCCCCCTCACGAACTGGGAGCTCGCCAACGTACGCCCCATGATCACCATCTCGGACAACACCGCGGCCCAGCATCTGTGGAACGACCTGGGCCACACCTACCTCGGCCGTTTCCTGGAGCGTGTCGGAACGCGCCGCACCAAGCTCGGCGCGGCCGGCTACTGGGGTCTGACCCGCACGACGGCCACCGACCAGATGCGGCTGCTGGGCGTGCTCACAGGCGCCCGTTCCTTCCTGAAGAGCCGCGCCTACGGCCTGAAACTGCTCAGCCAGGTCCGCGGCGACCAGCGCTGGGGCGTCCCCGCCGGCATGCCGCGCGGCATGCAGGCGCACATCAAGAACGGCTGGCTGCCCCGGTCCACCCACGGCTGGCGTGTGCACAGCGTCGGCGTGTTCACCGGCTCCGGCCGCAGGTACCGCATCGTCGTCCTGTCGCACGACAACCCGACGATGACGTACGGGGTCCGCACCATCGAGCGCATCGCCCAGGCCGTCCACCGCGGCCTCAACCGTCGGCGCGGTGTCGTCCAGGGCTCCACTCCGGAGAACAGGATCAGCGAGGTGTCGGACGGTTCGGCGCCGCGCGGACCGGTGCCGGGCTGGGACGAGCCGGAGCGGGGCGCCACACCCTGACCCCGACGGCGTACAGCGCGAGGCCGAGCACGAGACCCGCACCCGCGCCGAAACAGAGCGCCGGGATCAACTCCCAGGGCTTCGCGCGGGTGCCCCAGTAGGCCCACCAGCGTGACGCCCGCTGCACGGCGCCCACCAGCCCGCAGCCGCCGATGACGGCGGCTGCCAGCCACCGGTCGGAACGCGACAGCACCGGCACCCCCACCGGTTCGGCCGAGGGCGCCCGGCGCAGCGCGATGCCCACGAAGGCCACGATCACGACGGCCCCCACCAGCGAACTGCCGTACTGCGCGTAGGTGAACACCGGCGTGCCGTCGGCGTTCCGCGACAGGACGGGGACCAGGCGAACCCCCCACCGGTCGTGGTGCGTGAACGCGTCCCACACGACGTGTGTCAGCGCGCCGAGCACCGCGGAGGCGTACCACCACAGTGCGGCCGGGGAGCGCACCGGCCCGCGCGGTGTCCCGCAGCGCAGCAGAGCCGCGGGACGGCCCTGACGGGCCCGTGGCAGCAGTGCCACCAGGGGTTCGCGCAGTACCAGCCAGGCACCCGCCAACGCGCAGGCGACGAGTACGTCGAAGGTGAGGACACCGGTGAACGAGTGCGTGAAGTCGCCGAACTCCATCGCTCCGGGGACCACGCTCGCCGCGTAGTAGGTCATGTCGGGGGCGAAGGAACCGGCCACGAGTGCCGCGGGCGCGAGGCGGCCGCGGCCGCTTCCGTCGCCGCGCAGGGCGGGCAGTACGGCTGCCGCGTGGCTGAGGGTGAAGGGCAAAGCGTCCCCCTGTGGCAGACGTTGGTCTGATATGTCGGCCCCGGTGATCTCCGACGCCCAGTATGAGGGACGTAGGAAAATGTCCGCGGGCTCCACCCCGCGGTGCGTGTTCTCTTGGACAATCCCACATGGCCAACCGGTGAAAATCGGGCACGAACGGGTGCCCGGGCGACGGAAGTTGTCGTAGGGTCGCCTGGGTCACTGAGCCAGCGAACGCGCGGTGCGCGGGCGGTCGTCCACGGGAGGGGTTCACTCAATGGCGGCGCATTTCGGCAGACTGCGCAAGGGGGCGACGACCACCGCCGTGGCCGCGGTCGCGGTCGCAGCCCTGTCCGCTTCCCAGGCACCCGGAGTGACCACCGACGACCTCGGCAGACAGGCCGCCGGCGCCGCCCAGCCATCGGGGGACGCGAAGACCGGCGGCGAAGGCGGCGGCGCGACCGGCGACTCGCCGTACTACACCGACCTTCCGCCGCTGAAGAGCCCCAACCCGAGCCCGTCCGCGAGTCCGACCACCGGCACGACCGTCTCCGTGGGCGAGGCCGAGGCCGGCATACCCGCGACCGTCCTCGACGCCTACAAGAAGGCCGAGGCCGAGCTGCGCGCCTCCAAGCCGGGCTGCAACCTGCCCTGGCAACTCCTCGCCGCCATCGGCAAGGTCGAGTCCGGCCAGGCCCGCGGCGGCCGGGTCGATGCGAGCGGTACGACGTACTCGCCGATCCTCGGCCCCAAGCTCGACGGCAACGGCTTCGCGCTGATCGCCGACACCGACAACGGCGCGTACGACGGCGACCCCGCCTACGACCGGGCCGTGGGCCCCATGCAGTTCATCCCCTCCACCTGGGAGTGGGCGGGCCGCGACGGCAACGGCGACGGCAAGAAGGACCCCAACAACGTCTACGACGCGGCGCTCGCGGCCGGCCACTACCTGTGCCGGTTCGACCGGGACCTGTCCGTGCAGTCGCAGATGAACGCCGCGATCCTGAACTACAACAACTCGACGGAGTACCTCAACACGGTTCTGTCGTGGCTGGAGTACTACCGCAAGGGCACCCACGAGGTCCCGGACGGCACGGGCACCCTGCCCTCGCACAGCAGCAACAGCGACCCCGGGGCGAGCCCCAGCCCGTCCACGCCCGCGACACCGAGTGCGCCGAGCACACCGAGCACGCCGAGTTCGCCCAAGCCGGGCAGTGGCGGCTCGACGAGCCCCACTCCGAAGCCGCCCAAGCCGAGTTCGCCCGCGCCGAGCCCGACGCCTCCCACGCCCACCCAGACGGTGGACCATCTGGAGGACGCGAACACCGGGAAGCTCACGGCGACGGCGGGCAGCGCCTTCGGTGCCAAGGTCGCCGTGCGGGCCGAGTCCAAGGCGAGCAAGGGCGTGGCGAAGGTCCGGGTGCGGTTCACGATCATCGGCGACACGGACGCCACCTTCACCGGCGGCGAGAGCGTCGCCACGGTCGTCACCGGCAGTGCGGGCACGGCCACCGCGCCCGCACTCGTGGCGGGGGAGAAGGCCGGTGACTTCACCGTCCGCGCCACCGTCGTGGGCCGCCTGCTGGGCGGCCTCGACTACACGGCCACCGTCACCCCGCGCCAGGCCGACACCCTCATCCGCACCAGCGACACGGCGCTGACCTGCGTGCCGGGCGGTGAGTTCGCCGACCAGGTCGAGCTGAAGGCCACCTACAAGGGTGCCGTCGCGGGCAAGGTCGCGGCCACCGCGACGCTCATCAAGTCGGCGGACGACGCGACCGAGAACGACAAGGGCCCGTACTTCAAGGACGCGGACGGCAAGACGATCCGCACCCTCACGGACCTCACGACGGACGCCGACGGCGTGCTCAAGCTCCCCAAACTGTACGCGGACGACGCGACCGGCACGTTCCTGCTCCGCGTCAACACCACGGGCGGCGCGGTGCTGACGGTCGAGCTGAAGGTCGCCGCGGCCGCCTCGTAGGCCGTACGCGCGTCAAGGGCGCCCCTCCGCCGACCGGCGGAGGGGCGTTCTCGTTCGTGTGCGCAAGGTGTTCTCATCTCGCCCCGCCGTTGCTACGGTGCCGGATCTGACGAGGTATCAGTTCTCGATCCGCCGTCCCCCCGGAGGCCCCGCATGCGCGCCCTCATCGCCGCCGCGACCGGTCTCGCCGTGGCGTTCGCCCTGGTGCTCACGATCACGGCCATGGGCTCACCGGCAGGCAAGACCTCGCCCAAGCCGCTGCTGACGACCGTGCCCGCGCACCCGTAGCGCTCAGGGCATCCGCAACTCTCAGGGAGGGACGCCGAGATGCGTCGCAAGGCCAGCCTGATCCTGCTCGCCTTCGCCGTGTTCTTCGCGGCGCTGTCCCCGCTGCTGCGCTGGTACGCCTTCCCGCGGCTGGCGAAGATCCCCGCCAACCAGTACCAGGACATGGTCCTGGAGGCGAAGGACGCGACCCTGCTCGACTACGGCACCATGCAGGCCAAGAAGGTCCCCAAGGTCACCATCGTGCAGACCCTGAAGGGCAACGTCGAGGCCTCCGACCGCATCGAGAAGACGGCGGGCCGCGATGTCGTCGTCTGGGACAGCCTCTCCTATGTGCGGGGCCCCGACGGGAAGATGGTCTCCAGGCTCCCCGAGCGCTACATCTTCGACGCGCACAGCCAGGACCCCGTCCACGCCACGGGCGAGTCCGTCGACGGCGACCCCGTCACACGCGAGGGCATCGAGTTCAAGTGGCCCTTCCACACGGAGAAGCGGGACTACGAGTACTTCGACGCACAGACCCGCACCTCGGCCCCCATCCACTACAAGGGCACCCAGACCTTCCGCGGCGTCAAGGTGTACTACTTCGAGCAGACCATCCCCTGGACGAAGGTCAAGTTCCCCAAGGTCATGCCCGTCCAGGGCATCACTCCGGAGTCGGTCGCCAAGACGGGCACGACACGCTGGTACACGACCGTCCGCAAGTTCTGGGTGGAACCGGTCACCGGAGCGCCGGTCTATGGCGAGGAGCTCCACAAGGAGGAGCTGCGGGGCGGCACCCTCCTCGGGGGCCGCGACAAGGTGACCGCCTTCGCCGGTGACGTGAAGATGCGTGAGGACTACATCAAGAACACCGTCGCCCTGGTCGAGTCCAACCGCACCCTGATCCTGCTGCTGACGTCGTATCTGCCGTGGGGCTTCCTGGTCCTCGGCGCGGCTCTGCTGTCCCTCTCCCTCTACCTCGAGGCGCGCAGCCGCCGCCCGGGCGACCCGGCTCCCACGGAGGCGGTGGAACCGGAGCCGGTCAACGCCTGAGCCGTGCGTTCGTGTGCCGGGTCGGCTCGGCGGTGGCCGGATCCTCGGGCCACGGATGCTTGGGATAGCGGCCCCGCAGCTCCGCCCGCACCGCCTTGTACCCGTCCTTCCAGAAGGAGGCGAGGTCGGCGGTGACGGCGGCGGGGCGCCCGGCGGGCGAGAGCAGATGGACGAGCACGGGCACCCCGGCGACGGCCGGTGACTCGTGCAGTCCGAACATCTCCTGCAGCTTGACGGCGAGCACCGGCTGCTCGGGGTTGGCGTAGTCGATCCGGATCCTGGACCCACTGGGCACCTCGATCCGCTCCGGCGCGAGCTCGTCCAGCCGGGCCGCGTCTCCCGTCGCCCAGGGCAGCAGCCGGTTCAGTGCCTGCCCGGCGTCGATCCGCGCCAGATCGGCCCGCCGCCGGGCACGGCCGAGCTCCGGCTCCAGCCACTCGTCCACGCGCGCGTGGAGCGCGTCGTCGGACACGTCGGGCCAGGGGTCGCCCAGGTGCAGCCGCAGGAACCCGAGCCGACGCCGCAGCCCCTCGGCATCCGGGGACCACCGCAACAGCCCGAACCCGTCCTCCCGCAACCCTTCGAGCAACGCCTCCCGTACGAGCGCGGGGTCGGCGTTCTTCAGCGGACGCACCGCCAGCTCCACGGCCCCGAGCCGCTCGACCCGCCGCGCGACGACGTCGCCGTCGGCCCAGTGGACCTCGTCCCCCTCGGAGCGCAGGGGCGCCGCGGCCCGCCGTGCCGTCTCCTCGTCGACGACGGCGGCAAGCCGCACACGCGCGTGCCCGGCCCCGACGGGCCGATCGGCCACGGCGACCGCCAGCCAGGGCGCGCCGCGCAGAGCCGAGCCGTCGCCGACGTCGGCACGGGTGCCGTTCAGCATGAGGTAGGAGCCGCCCTGCGCCTGCGCGAGCCGCTCGGGGAACGTCAGGGCAGCCACCAGTGCGACCACCCGATCGTCGCCCCCGCGGGCCGGCCACGGACCACCTTCGAGCCCCTCACCGCGGGCGCTGTCCTGGGCGGGTGGCCTGGAAAGTCCCGTCGACGCGGAGAGCAGGCGCCGGGATTCGGTGCGCCAGCGGGACGCGTAGGGGTCGCCGCCGCGCCGGGCCAGTCTCCAGGCCCCGGCCAGGTCGTCGCCGTACTCGCGGGGCGGCTCCTCGCTCAGGAGGGCGACCACTTCGGCGGCGCGGTCGGCGCCCACCACGGGGGCCGCGTCCAGCAGCGCCCGGGCGAGCCGGGGGTGCAGGCCCAGCCGGGACATGCGCACGCCCCGTTCCGTGGCCCGGCCGGCCGTGTCCACCGCGCCCACCGCCGACAGGACGGACCGCGCCGCCGCCATCGCCCCGCCCGGCGGCGGATCCAGGAGCGCCAGCCCCGTCGCCCCAGGATCGCCCCAGCAGGCCGCCTGCAGGGCGAACGCCGTCAGGTCGGCCACCTTGATCTCCGGGGCGGGATATCGCGGCAGACGGGCGTCCTCGGCCTCCGTCCAGCACCGGTACACCCGCCCCGGCGCCTCACGCCCGGCCCGCCCCGCCCGCTGCCGTCCGGCCGCCTGCGAGGCCCGTACCGTCGTCAGCGCGCTCAGCCCCCGCGCGTGGTCCACCCGCGGCTCCCGCGCCAGCCCGGAGTCGACGACCACCCGCACCCCCGGAACCGTCAGTGACGACTCCGCCACGGAGGTCGCCAGGACCACCCGGCGCCGGTCCCCGGTCCCCGGTGACAGCACCGCGTCCTGCACGGCGGCGGGCGCCCGCCCGTGCACCTGGAGCACGTCGACCCGGCCGCCCATATCCCCCAGCCCGCCCGCCACCCGCGCGATCTCACCGACCCCGGGGAGGAAACACAGGACGTCCCCCTCGCACTCCGCCAGTGCCCGCCGCACCACCGACGCGACATGCGTCAGCAGCGCCGGGTCGACACGCATGCCGTGCGGCGGCCGTACCGGACGTACCGGAGGCGCCCACTCCACCTCCACCGGATACGAGACGCCCTCCGCCGCGACGACGGGCGCGTCGCCGAGCAGCCGCGCCCACCCCGCCGCGTCCGTGGTCGCCGACGCCGCCACGAGCCGCAGCTCGGGACGGAGCGCGGTCCGAACGTCCAGGAGGAACGCGGCGACCGTGTCGGCGTCCAGATGACGTTCGTGGCACTCGTCGAGCACCACCACGTCGACGCCCGCGAGCTCCTGGTCCCGCTGGAGCCGTTGCAGGAGGACACCCGTCGTGACGACCTCCACCCGCGCGCGTGGCCCCACGACCCGCTCCCCGCGCACGGTGAACCCGACGCTCTCGCCGACCTTCTCGCCGAGCAGCCACGCCATCCGCCGCGCCGCGGCCCGGGCGGCGATCCGCCGCGGTTCGGCGACCACGACCCGGCGCGCCGGCCGCCCGTCGCCCGGGCCGCCGAGGAGTCCGGCGAGCGCCAGCGGCACGAGGGTCGTCTTGCCCGTCCCGGGCGGGGCCACGAGCACGGCGCTGCCGCCGTCCTCCAGGGCGTCGTCCAGGGCGGGCAGGGCGCCGCGTACGGGCAGCGCGTCCAGGGCGTCGTAACGGATCACCCGATCAGTCTCGTACGCACACGAAGATCGCCGTACCGGGGATCAGGTTTCCGCGCAGCGGGGACCAGCCGCCCCACTCCTGGGTGTTCCAGGCGGGCCACTGCGGCTCGACCAGGTCGAGCAGCCGGAAGCCCCCGGCCACCACGTCCCGTACCCGGTCGCCGACCGTCCTGTGGTGCTCGACGTACACCGCGCGGCTCTCCTCGTCCTGCTCGACGTAGGGAGTGCGGTCGAAGTAGGAGGAGGAGACGGACAGGCCCTCGGGGCCGGGCTCGTCCGGGAAGGCCCAGCGGATCGGGTGCGTCACGGAGAAGACGAAGCGGCCGCCGGGGCGCAGCACCCGGTGGACCTCCTTCAGGACGCGCACCGGGTCGGCGACGAACGGCAACGCGCCGTACGCCGAGCACGCGAGGTCGAAGGAGCCGTCGGCGAAGGGCAGCGCGCCCGCGTCGGCCTCCACCAGGGGCACCCCGCCGCCTATGCGCAGCGCGTGCTGGAGCTGGCGGTGGGAGAGGTCGAGGGCGACCGGACGGGCCCCCTGGGCGGCCAGCCAGCGCGAGCACTGGGCCGCGCCGGCACCGATCTCCAGGATGTCCTTGCCCTTGAGGTCCTCCGGCGGGCCGAGCAGCTCGGCCTCCACCTCGTCGAGGCCCTCGGGGCCCCATACGAAACGGTCGTCCCCGAGGAACGTGCCGTGTTCCGTCTGGTAGTCGTCCGCGTTCCGGTCCCACCAGCCGCGGTTGGCGCGGGAGCTCTCCGTGACGCCCGCGTCGCGCCGGGTCGCCTCCGGCTCGGCGGGTTCGGGCTCCCGGACCTCGGAGTGTTCCGGTTCGTGGATCTGGGGCTCTTGGATGATCGGCTCCCTCGTATTAGTCTGCGGCTCCAACCGGTCTCGGGAGTGTCACGGCAGGGGCCGCCTATGGCCCGCGTGGCCTCGTGAGACAGGTTTTGTGCCGGGAATGCGGCGATCCGCCCCGGGTGTGCGCCTTCGCGCATTGACCCTGCCCGGCTGCCCCCGTATGCTACAAGTTGCGCTGCGGGCCTGCGCGCCTCAGACGTAGCAGGCTGCGCTCGCATCTGTATGTATGTCCCCTCGGCTTTCGAGGCGCCACCGGGTAACCGGGTTCGGCGCTTCCTTGGCTGTCCGGCTTCTACAGGGCGAAACGGGCTCCCGGCGTAAGCAGTACCTACGACTCACTGTCCGTACCGGAGCCCTTTCCCACATGACGAGCAGCACCGAGACCACCTCTACCACGCCGCAGGTAGCGGTCAACGACATCGGTAACGAGGAAGCCTTCCTCGCCGCGATCGACGAGACGATCAAGTACTTCAACGACGGCGACATCGTCGACGGCGTCATCGTGAAGGTCGACCGGGACGAGGTCCTGCTCGACATCGGTTACAAGACCGAAGGCGTGATCCCGAGCCGCGAGCTCTCGATCAAGCACGACGTCGACCCGAACGAGGTCGTCGCCGTCGGCGACGAGATCGAGGCCCTGGTTCTCCAGAAGGAGGACAAGGAAGGCCGCCTGATCCTGTCCAAGAAGCGCGCTCAGTACGAGCGTGCCTGGGGCACGATCGAGAAGATCAAGGAAGAAGACGGCATCGTCACCGGTACCGTCATCGAGGTCGTCAAGGGTGGTCTCATCCTCGACATCGGCCTCCGTGGCTTCCTGCCGGCCTCCCTCGTCGAGATGCGCCGCGTCCGCGACCTCCAGCCGTACGTGGGCAAGGAGCTCGAGGCCAAGATCATCGAGCTGGACAAGAACCGCAACAACGTGGTCCTGTCCCGCCGTGCCTGGCTCGAGCAGACCCAGTCCGAGGTCCGCCAGACGTTCCTCACGACCCTCCAGAAGGGTCAGGTCCGCTCCGGCGTCGTTTCCTCGATCGTCAACTTCGGTGCCTTCGTGGACCTGGGTGGCGTCGACGGTCTCGTGCACGTCTCCGAGCTCTCCTGGAAGCACATCGACCACCCCTCCGAGGTTGTCGAGGTCGGCCAGGAAGTCACCGTCGAGGTCCTCGACGTCGACATGGACCGCGAGCGCGTCTCCCTGTCGCTCAAGGCGACGCAGGAAGACCCGTGGCAGCAGTTCGCCCGTACGCACCAGATCGGTCAGGTCGTCCCGGGTAAGGTCACCAAGCTCGTTCCGTTCGGTGCGTTCGTCCGCGTGGACGAGGGCATCGAGGGCCTGGTCCACATCTCCGAGCTGGCCGAGCGCCACGTGGAGATCCCGGAGCAGGTCGTCCAGGTCAACGACGAGATCTTCGTCAAGGTCATCGACATCGACCTCGAGCGCCGCCGCATCAGCCTCTCGCTGAAGCAGGCCAACGAGGCCTTCGGTGCCGACCCGGCCTCGGTCGAGTTCGACCCGACCCTGTACGGCATGGCCGCGTCGTACGACGACCAGGGCAACTACATCTACCCCGAGGGCTTCGACCCCGAGACCAACGACTGGCTCGAGGGCTTCGAGTCCCAGCGTGAGGTGTGGGAGACGCAGTACGCCGAGGCGCAGACGCGCTTCGAGCAGCACCAGGCTCAGGTCATCAAGTCCCGCGAGGCCGACGCTCAGGCCGAGGCCGAGGGTGCCACGTCCACGGGTGCGGCTCCGGCCGCCTCCGGTGGCGGTTCCTACTCCTCGGAGTCGGACGACACCTCCGGCGCCCTGGCGTCGGACGAGGCCCTGGCTGCCCTCCGCGAGAAGCTCGCCGGCGGCCAGAGCTGAAAGCTCACCGCTAGCCAGTAGCACGTGACTGCGGGCCCGCACCCTTCGGGGTGCGGGCCCGCAGTGCGTCGCGTCGCCAAGGTGGTCATCGTCGGCGGCGGCATCGCAGGCCTGGCCTCCGACGAACTCGACGTCCCCATCGAGGTGTTCACCAACGTCCAAGGAGCTGACCGCCACCGACCAGGAGAGCTGGTCGAGTTCATCGAGGACTGGGGCGACTACGGCGAGAAGCACCGCACCGAACTCGCGTCCTCCGTCTCGCACCGCTGGCGACTGGCTCAGCTTCACCGCGCCTGGCAGCACGGCGCGTTCACCTCCGCCCGCAAGGCGGTCACCGCGCTGCACACACGCGTGCTGTCGGCGTAGGTGTGCGGGACAACGAACCCGGAGGCGAACCGAGCCGTAAAAGGAGCGGTCCGGGGAATGCTCGCGATCCTCACCACGTTGTGGAGTACGAACACGAGGAGGAGCGGTCACAGTGCTTGATCCGCAGGGTTTGTACGCATGGGAGCCGAAGGGCCTGGCCGTGGTGGACATGGCACTCGCCCAGGAGTCGGCCGGTCTGGTCATGCTCTACCACTTCGACGGATACATCGACGCGGGTGAGACGGGCGACCAGATCGTCGACCGTCTGCTCGACTCGCTGCCCCACCAGGTCGTGGCCCGTTTCGATCACGACCGGCTCGTGGACTACCGGGCGCGCCGCCCGCTGCTGACGTTCAAGCGCGACCGCTGGACGGACTACGAGGAGCCCACGCTCGACGTGCGGCTCGTCCAGGACGCCACGGGCGCGCCCTTCCTGCTGCTGTCGGGACCCGAACCGGACGTCGAGTGGGAGCGCTTCGCCGTCGCCGTCCAGCAGATCGTGGAGCGGCTCGGCGTCCGGCTGTCCGTGAACTTCCACGGCATCCCCATGGGCGTCCCGCACACCCGCCCCGTGGGCCTCACCCCGCACGGCAGCCGCACCGACCTGGTGCCGGGCCACCGCAGCCCCTTCGACGAGGCGCAGGTCCCCGGCAGCGCCGAATCCCTCGTCGAGTACCGCCTCATGGAGGCCGGACACGACGTCCTGGGCGTCGCCGCGCACGTCCCGCACTACATCGCCCGCTCCCCGTACCCGGACGCGGCGCTGACCGTCCTGGAGGCCATCACGGGCGCCACGGGCCTGGTGCTCCCCGCCATAGCGCACTCCCTGCGCACCGAGGCGCACCGCACCCAGACGGAGATCGACCGGCAGATCCAGGAGGGCGACGAGGAGCTCGTGGCCCTCGTCCAGGGCCTCGAGCACCAGTACGACGCCGCCGCGGGCGCCGAGACGCGGGGCAACATGCTCGCGGAGCCGGTGGACATCCCGTCGGCGGACGAGATCGGGTTGGAGTTCGAGCGCTTCCTGGCGGAGCGCGAAGGCGACGCGTAGGGAGGGGTGACCCCGTAGGGGACGACGCGGTAGGGCGAGGGTGCAGGTAGCCCCTGCGTGCCTACGCACGGGCCCCTTTGGGGGCCGTGGGGGGCTCGTCACCGGCAGGCTCTAAGCTCTCGGTCATGCTGAAGGTTGGCCTGACCGGCGGTATCGGCGCCGGCAAGAGCGAGGTGTCGAGGCAGCTCGTACGGCTCGGCGCGGTGCTGATCGACGCGGATCTGATCGCGCGGGAGGTCGTCGCACCCGGAACACCCGGGCTCGCGGCCGTCGTCGACGCCTTCGGGCAGGACGTGCTCGCATCCGACGGCGGTCTGGACCGCCCCAAGCTGGGCTCGATCGTCTTCGCCGACCCGGCGAAGCTCGCCGTCCTGAACTCGATCGTGCACCCCCTGGTGGGCGCCCGCTCCCGCGAGCTGGAAAGTGCCGCGGCCGAGGACGCCGTCGTGATCCATGACGTCCCGCTGCTCGCCGAGAACGCCCTCGGACCGCTGTACGACCTCGTGGTCGTCGTCGACGTCAGCCCCGAGACCCAGCTCGACCGACTCGTGCGGCTGCGCGGCATGACCGAGACGGACGCCCGCGCCCGCATGGCCGCCCAGGCCACCCGCGAGAAGCGGCTGGGGATCGCGGACGTCGTCATCGACAACGACGTCCCCCTGGTGGAGCTCGAGGGGCGCGTACGGGAGGTTTGGGCGGATCTCGTGCGCCGGGCGCATGCCCGCAAGGAATAGCCGCCCCGGACGGGGGCGTTGAACCCGTTCAGCGAGGGAAGGACTCTGCCGTGCCCGAGACCAGCGGATCGACCGGACGTACTCCGGAGACGCATGTCATCGACTTCCGTGCCGCCGAGCAACTGCTCGCCGCGCGGGACCCGCGGGGCGCGGTGAAGCTGCTCGACCCAGTGATCGCCGCGCACCCGGAGAACACCGCCGCCCGACTGCTGCGCGCGCGTGCCTTCTTCGCCGCCGCGCAACTGCGGCCCGCCGAGCTGGAGTTCACGATCGTCCTGGAGCGCGAGCCGGACAACGCGTTCGCGCACTTCGCGCTGGCCCGCACCTATGAGCGCCAGCTCCGCCCCGACCAGGCGAAGCGGCACTTCCGGCTGGCGGCGGCGCTCGACCCGAAGCCCCAGTACCTGGAAGCGGCGCGCTTCGACTCGTAGGTCGTCAGGCGTGACTCGTCGTGGCCGTCGCCGATCCGCTACGGGTGACGGTGCTCCGGAGGCCGGTACGGCGGGATGTCGCGGCCCGGCTGGTAGTGCGGCCCCTGATGGATGTGGCGCAGGATCATGGTCATGTCCACGGTGACGATCAGCCACAGCACCCCGCACGCGGCCGCCCAGCCGGGGCGTCCGACCAGCGCGAACGCGGCCGTACCGAAGATCGTCCAGACCAGGCCCCAGACACTCAGCCAAAAGCGCATGCGCAGGGCGCTGCGCGCCGTCGTCGGTTCACTGCCTGTACGCATCCGGATCACTACTCCGTGACGCTGATCCGTGACCATCGCTCCTACTGGAAACGTACTCTTCGTCGTGCACGTTGACCAAGGGGCCGCGGAGAGCGAGCGGCGGCCGGACCGACGGGAGGCGCGGGTGCTGCTGGAGGCGCTGCGGGCGGACGCGAGACTCGCCGAGTGGCTGAGGGACCTGGAGAGCGAGAGCGCTCCCCGGCTGGAGGCGGTGCTCCCGGACGCGGACGAGCTGGCGGACCTCCTGCTCGAGCTGACCGTGGCCCACGAGCACATCAACGAACTCGTCGCGCTGCGCGGCCGGCTGGCGGCCGACCCGGAGGCGATGACGCTCCTCGCCCGGTGCGTCGGCCGCTTCGTACGGGACATGGGGGAGATCGGGAAGGGGTGGGAGCCGCCCGCGTTCCCCGTGTCGGCGGGGCCGCTCGGGCGCAGCTTCCACCTGTACGTCTTCATCGCGGCGCTCCCGTACGTCCGGGCCTACCACCGAGAGCTCGGCATCACCGACGACGTGTCCCGGCGCACTCTGGCCGACCTCGGCCGGCATGTGTCCGTGCACCACAGACGGCTCGGGACGCCGGGGCTGCTGTTCCCCTGGTGGATCGCCCTGCACTTCCACGGTGAGTTGTTCCAGCTGGGTCGGCTGCAGTTCCAGCGGTCGCGGCTCGGCCGGCGCACGGGGCGGGCCGTGGCGGCGGCGGGCCTCGACGCCGGCCCCGGCGACGCGTGTCTGAGCCTGCACATACCCGACTTCCACGGGCCGCTGTCACCCGCCGCCTGCGCGCGGTCGCTCG
This sequence comes from Streptomyces sp. NPDC096311, assembly GCF_044763085.1. Lineage (NCBI taxonomy): Bacteria > Bacillati > Actinomycetota > Actinomycetes > Kitasatosporales > Streptomycetaceae > Streptomyces > Streptomyces sp. NPDC096311. Next base: position 276,713 of record NZ_JBIWFN010000008.1, on the reverse strand, counting down.
CGCTGGCACGGGAGTTCTTCGCCCGGCACTATCCCGACGAGCGCCATGAAGTCGCCGTGTGCCACTCCTGGCTGCTCGATCCACAGCTCGGGCGGTATCTCCCGGCGGACTCGAACATCATCCGCTTCCAGGAACGCTTCCGGATCGCCTACCAGGAGACGACCCCGGACGACGGGGTGCCGGTCGGCTTCGTCTTCGGCGATCCGGAGCTGCCCACGCGCACGCTGCCACGCCGGAGCGCGGTGGAGCGTGCGGTGGGGGACCATCTGCGCGCGGGCGGGCACTGGTACGTCGGGCACGGCTGGTTCGCGCTGTAGCCCGTTTCCGGTCCACGGCGATGAGTTCCGGACGCGCCCCCGGTCCACCCCTGCGACAGCAACGCGTACCGCTTCGCACAGGAGACCCTCATGTCCGAGACCACCGTCCCCGTCACCACCCTCGCCTCCACCTCCACCTCCGCCTCCATCTCCGCCACCTCTTCGCTGAAGACCCGTGGCCGCGGCGCCCGGATCTCCCTGGGCGCGCTGCAGATCGTGCTCGGACTCTTCTACGCCTTCGCGAGCGCGCTGCCCAAGCTGATCGCGCACCCGTCGGCCGCCGAGGCGTTCGACAAGCTCGGCTGGGGCAGCACGGGGATGTACCTCATCGGCGCGCTCGAACTCGCCGGAGGCCTCGCCCTGCTGGTCCCGCTGCTGTCCTCGGTGGCGGCGGTGGCGCTCGGCGCGCTGATGGTGGGTGCCTTCGTCGTGAACGTCACCGTCATCCACGGGCCGTACGTGGCGACTCCGCTCATCCTGATCCTGCCGCTCGCGCTGATCGCGTGGGCCAGGAGGAACCACACCACCGAGCTGGTCCGGTGGATGCGGCGACGGGCATGACACGGTGACGGCGCACGACGACCGTACGACGTCGGGGGCTTCCCCAGTGACCACGGGGAGCCCCCGACGTCGTACGACGACGCCTCGGGTCAGGGCGAGTCGGGGCCGCCGAGGCCCCGGAGGCGTTCCATCTCTCGGCGGTCGCGCTTGGTCGGGCGGCCCGCTCCGCGGTCGCGGACGCCGGCCGGGGCGATCGCCTCGCGCGGCGGGGGCGGCGGGCTGTTGTCGATGTAACACTCGGCGGCGACGGGCGCGCCGACCCGCTTGCGGATCACCCGCTTCACGACGACGACCCGTTCCCGGATCCCCTGCCGCAGGCGCACCTCGTCGCCGACGCGCACGGCGTACGCGGGTTTGACGCGGTCCCCGTTCACCCGGACGTGTCCGCCCCGGCACGCGGTCGCGCCCGCCGAGCGGGTCTTGACCAGACGTACGGACCAGATCCAGCTGTCGACCCGCACGCTCTCGCCGCCCGCCGGACGGGCGGCCTCGGCGGCGGCCACCGCCTTCTCCTCGTCGACCCTCTCGTCGACCTTCTCGTCGTTCCGCTCGACGTCCGCACCCTCAGAAGCCATGCCTCGACTCTAGAAGAGTCCTGGCCCGGTGCGCCCCGATGGCTTTACTGCGAGTTGGTTGCAGCTGCGACATCTGTGCCAGAGAGTGACTTCGGTACTTGTAAGAGGAAGTAAGGACAGGCACGTATGGTCACCGTCCCCGCTCCCACCTCCCCGCAGCCCGTCGCCTCGACGGGTTCGCGTTGGCAGCGGATCCGCACCTCGATGACCCGCAGGGAGTGGGCCCGGCTCGGCGGCATGGCGGCCTTCGTCCTCGCGCTGCACGTCATCGGCTGGTTCATCCTGGTGGTGATCGTGGCGCCGGAGCACTACAGCATCGGCACGAAGAGCTTCGGCATCGGGATCGGTGTCACCGCCTACACCCTCGGTATGCGGCACGCCTTCGACGCCGACCACATCGCCGCCATCGACAACACCACCCGCAAGTTGATGGGCGAGGGCAAGCGCCCGCTCTCCGTGGGCTTCTGGTTCTCGCTCGGGCACTCCAGCATCGTCTTCGCGCTGGCCCTCCTGCTGTCGCTGGGCGTCAAGGCGCTGGCCGGACCCGTCCGGGACGACAACTCCCAGCTGCACAGCGTCACCGGCGTGATCGGTACGACCGTCTCCGGGGTCTTCCTCTACCTCATCGCCGGGATCAACCTCCTCATCCTCGTCGGGATCTGGAAGGTGTTCCGCCAGATGCGCACCGGGCACTTCGACGAGGCGGCGCTGGAGGAGCAGCTCAACAACCGCGGGCTGATGAACCGCCTCCTGGGCCGGCTGATGAAGTCGATCAGTAAGCCCTGGCAGATGTACCCGCTCGGCATGCTCTTCGGCCTCGGTTTCGACACCGCCACGGAGGTCGCCCTGCTGGTCCTCGCCGGTTCCGGCGCCGCCTCCGGCCTGCCCTGGTACGCGATCCTGTGTCTGCCGGTGCTGTTCGCCGCGGGCATGTCGCTGCTGGACACCATCGACGGGTCCTTCATGAACTTCGCCTACGGCTGGGCGTTCTCCAAGCCGGTCCGCAAGGTCTTCTACAACCTCACCATCACGGGTCTGTCCGTCGCCGTCGCCCTGATCATCGGCACCGTGGAACTGCTGGGGCTGCTCACCGAGAAGCTTGCTCTGCACGGGGTCTTCTGGGACTGGGTCGCGGGTCTGGACCTGAACGTGCTCGGCTTCGTCATCGTCGGTCTGTTCTTCGTGACCTGGCTCGTCGCCATGGCGGTGTGGAAGTTCGGCCGGATCGAGGAGAAGTGGACCGCCGGACTGCGCCCCGCCGAACAGCCCACCGACTGACCTGCCTGACCCGCGGGCTGACCCACCGGGGCCGGGTGGGGGAGGGGCGGAGCGCCCGGTCGTACGGTGGTGGCATGGAAAGCAGCCCGGACGGCAGGAGCGATCCCGGCATCGTCGGTGCCCCGGACGGCCTGGGCGCAGTCGGTGATCTGGACGCACTGGCTGATCTGGACGGCCTGGACGCACTGACTGATCTGGACGCCCGGATCGCCGGATGCCGGGCGTGTCCGCGGCTGGTCGCCTGGCGCGAGGAGGTCGCCCGCACCAAGCGCGCGGCCTTCGCGGACCAGACGTACTGGGGCCGCCCGGTCCCCGGCTACGGACCGGCCGACGCCTCGCTGCTCATCGTCGGGCTCGCACCCGCCGCCCACGGCGGGAACCGGACCGGACGGATGTTCACCGGGGACCGCTCCGGGGACGTGCTCTACGCGGCGCTGCACGACGTGGGGCTCGCCTCGCGCGGGACCGCGGTGAGCGCGGACGACGGACTGGAGCTGTACGGCGTACGCGTCACCTCGCCCGTGCACTGCGCGCCGCCCGCCAACAAGCCGACACCCGGCGAACGGGACACCTGCCGCCCCTGGCTCGTACGGGAGTTGGAGCTGCTGCGGCCCACGCTCCGGTCGGTGGTCGTGCTGGGAGCCTTCGGCTGGCAGGCCGCGCTGCCCGCCTTCGCCGCGGCGGGATGGGCGGTGCCCCGGCCCAGGCCGGTGTTCGCGCACGGGGCGAGGGTTTCGCTGGGGGCGCAGGACGGGCCGGCGGCGGGATCCGTCGAGCTGTTCGGGTGCTTCCACGTCAGCCAGCGGAACACGTTCACCGGACGGCTGACGCCCGCCATGCTGCGGGACGTGCTGCGTACGGCGGCCGGGGCGGCGGGGCTGACGACGCGACCGTACGACGGCTAACCTCGCCCGATGAGCCTGTATCCGGAGATCGAACCGTACGACCACGGCATGCTCGACGTCGGCGACGGCAACCACGTGTACTGGGAGGTCTGCGGAAACCCCGACGGCAAGCCCGCCGTCATGCTGCACGGCGGTCCGGGGTCCGGCTGCGGTCCTTGGTTCCGGCGCTACTGCGACCCTGCCGAGTACCGGATCGTGCTGCTCGACCAGCGTGGCTGTGGACGCTCCACGCCGCACGCCGCCGCGTACGGGACGGACATGGCCGTCAACACGACGGCGCATGTGATCGGTGACCTGGAGCTGCTGCGACGCCACCTGGGCATCCAGCGGTGGCTGGTGTGGGGTGTGTCGTGGGGGTCGGTGCTGGGCCTGCGGTACGCGCAGACGCATCCGGACGTCGTCTCCGAACTGGTGCTGACCGCGCTGGGTACCGGATCGAACCCCGAAGTGGCCCTGCTGACCAGGGGACTTGGGCGGTTCTTCCCCGAGGCCTTCGAGCGGTTCCTCGCCGAACTGCCCGAGGGGGAGCGGGACGGGAACCTCGCCGCCGCGTACAGCAGGCTGCTCGAATCGCCCGACCCCGAGGTGCGGGCACGGGCGGCGCGGGCCTGGACCGACTGGGAGACGGCGATCGTTCCCGCGCCGCCGCGGTCGGAGAAGCGCTATGAGGACCCGGAGTTCCGCATGGCTTTCGCGCGGACCGTCACCCACTACTTCGGCAACGACCACTTCCTGGGGGAAGGCAACGACGAAGGCGTCGTGATCCGCGACGCGCCCCTGCTGAAGGGCATCCCCGGCACCCTCGTCCAGGGCAGTCTCGACTTCGGGAACCTGCTGGGCACGGTGTGGCGGCTCCACCACGCCTGGCCCGACAGTGAGTTGATCGTCGTGGACGACGTGGGGCACACCATGGGGGCGACGGGCGTGGTGGACGCGTTGGTGGCGGCGACGGACAAGTACGCCCTGCGCTAGACCCTGGCGGATTCAGGCTCGGGGAGCCTCTGCGTCGCCGAGGAGATGCCGCACCGTCGACCGGTAGTTGGCCTGGCTGTCGCCGAGGTCCTCGTCCTCGGCTGTGCCGGCATGACGGGCCTGCAACGGGCGGTCGGGGAGAAACTGGACCTCCCGGTCGTCGACGGCGTCGCCGCCGCGGTCAAACTCGCGGAGTCGCTGGTCTCCCTGGCCTTCAGGACGAGCCGGGTGGGCAGCTATGCGCGACCGCTGCCGAAGTGGAGGGTGTGGGGCGGTGGCCGGGGCTGAACAGAAACGACGGCGCACTCCCGGAGAAGGGGGACCGCGTCCGCCCCCTCAACAACGGCCGTCGACCTCTGCTTCAACCTTTGCTTCTGCCTCTGATGCCGACTCGGGCACAACCGCCGTCGCCGTGATCTCCACCAACTGCCCCGTGTACCCGAGGCAGGCCACGCCGAGCAGCGTCGACGAGTGGGGTCCGGTACTGAGCCCGGACGCCTCGACGACACCCCACACGTCGGACAGCACCCTCGGCTCACCGCTGACGACATACACATCGGTCGCCACCACGTGCGCGAAGTCGCTGCCCACCGCGCGGAGTTGCTCGCCGAGATTGGCGATCACCTGCTCGGCCTGCCGCACGGGATCCCCCACACCGACGATCTTCCCCGCCGCGTCCAGCGGCACGGCCCCGGCGAGAAAGGCGAGCCGCGCACCCGCCTCGACGACCGACGCGTGAGCGTAGCCGGGAGGCGGGAAGAGACTGGGGACGGTGACGCGTGTGGGCACGGGAACTCCAGGAATCCTCGACTGGGCGGGCAACCTCCCTATGGTGTGGGCGGACGAAGGGCGGTCGCACGCTGTTTTCCTGGCTGCCATCGAGATCGCTACACGGCCCGGCGTCGAATAACCCTTCGAAATGCCCCCGCCGCCACTGCTACCGTCACCGACGTGGCGAAACTCAATCAGATCATCGCAGTGGAGAAGGGCATCAAGTCCAAGTCCCATCAGGACCTGACGGCCGCTCATCACGGGCTGCAGAAGCCCGCATTGCTGGCCGGTATCTCGCGTACCTATCAGCCGAAGGACGAGGAGGGCGAGCAGCTGCCGCCCGAGTCGACACGGGTGCAGGTGCAGGCTGAGGACGTGTTGCGGGAGACCGCGGGGACGCTCACCCGGCTGTTCGATGTGACCGCCACCAAGGACTGGGCGAACTGCGCGGCACGGGCGGATGTGAAGGTGGACGGGCGGGTCCTCGTCGCCGACGTACCCGTGTCGTATCTGCTCTTCCTCGAGAAGCAGCTCACCGATCTCAACACCTTCGTCAGGAAGCTGCCCGTTCTCGACGCCTCCGAGTCGTGGGTGCAGGACCCTTCGACGGACGCGTGGAAGACCGAGCCCGTCAGGACGCTGCGGACCAAGAAGGTGCCGCGCAACCACGTCAAGGCCGAGGCCACCGAGAAGCATCCGGCCCAGGTCGAGGTGTACTACGAGGACATTCCCGTCGGGTACTGGACGACCGTGAAGTTCTCCGGCGCCCTGCCCGCGCGACGCGTGAACGAACTGCTCGACCGGGTCGAGAAGTTGCAGCAGGCCGTCAAGTTCGCCCGGGAAGAGGCGAACGGCGTGGACGTCGTCGACCAGCGCGTCGGAGACCCCGTGTTCGGCTACCTGTTCGGGTAGCCTCTGAAACTCCCCGGCCACAACGCACCACGGCCGGGGTGCGCGAGGAGCGCAAGCTGAACCTGAAGCTTGTCGTGAATGCACGGTTCCAGTGGAGGTTCGAGTCCTCCCCGCGGCACCACACGGCACTCCACGGAGTGCCCACGCGCCGCGGTAGCCCAATTCGGCAGAGGCAGACCGTGATCAATCTCAGACTCTTGCTCCAGACTCAGCATTCGCCGCCGATCGCCGGATCGACCGGGCCCAGGCCCCGGGACGCCGAAATGCCGGTTCAAGTCCGGTCCGCGCAGCTCGATGCGTGGTGGTCCAAAGGCAGGACGCGGCGACATAACGACTGACCTGGGTTCTCAAGCGTGCCGGCGTGTGACATGGGTGGCATCACAAGGGTCCGGGGGCCGGCTACGCCCTCGGACCCGCTCCCTTTCGTCCCCGGTCGGCAGTTGCGTTCATAAAGAACGCGGCATCCCTGTGATGTGTCACCTTCCGGAAATACATACGTTCCATTTCCTCCAGCAACGCGATCTACCGTAGGCAGTACACCGCCCGGCCGACGTCGCCCGAAGGCGCCCCCGCCCTCGTCCGACAGGAGTCCCGTGTCCCGCCTCAGCGCCGCCGTACCGCCCTGGCTCGCCCACGCCCTGCGCGCACAGCGCGGCCCCGTGCCCTGGAGCGCGGTCGTGCGGGGCGCTCTCGCCGCCGGACCGCTGCTGCTCGTGGCGGTACTGAGCGGGCGTACGTCCGTCGGTGTCGTCGCAGCCCTGGGGGCCATGCTCGCCGGGATCAACGACCGGCCGGGCAGCCGCAGGGCCGCGGTCAGGCGGCTCGGCGTGCCGGCGCTCGCGGGAGCCGGTGGGCTGCTCGTGGGGTCGTACGCGGGACAGCACGTCGGCGCGGTGACGCTCACCCTTCTCCTCACCGTCCTCGGGCTGCTCGCCGGAGCGGTCAGCGCCGTCGGGCCCGTCGCGAGCGGAGCGGGTACACAGCTGCTCGTCGCCGCCGCCATCGGGGCCGGGATGCCGCTGCCCGAGCCCGGCTGGCAGCGTGCGCTCTTCTTCGTCGGCGGGGCCGGATGGCTGCTCGTGCTGCGGCTCGCGCTGCCCACCCCCGGGGCCACCGCCGGCGACTATCGCTTCGACGGGGAGCGGGACGCCGTCGGGGGTGTGTACGACGCCGTCGCCGCGCTGCTCGAAGCGGTCGGGGGGCCGGACGCGCCCGGTCGGCGGGTCGTCCTCACCGCCGCGCTCGACCACGCCCAGGACGCGCTCGGCGGGCCCCGGCTGCGGCGGTACGCCAGTTCCGCGGCCGAGCGGCGGCTGCACGCGCAGTACGCCGCCGCGCTTCCGCTCGCCGAGGCCGCCACCGCGCTCGCCTGGGCGGGCGAGGCGGTGCCCGCACGGGCCGTCGAAGGGCCGCGGCGGCTCGCCGTCGCCGTACGGACCGATACGCACACCGGGCCGCTGCCCGCGCCCAAACGCTCCGCACCGGCCCTGCGCGCCCTCGACGACGCACTCCTGCACGCGGCCGACGCCTTCGACGGGGGTGGCGACGACACCGCGCTGCACACGCGGCGCCGTACCGCCACGTCCCTCGCCCGCACGGTCCTCGGTTCCGCAGGACGCGAGTACGGGCTGCGGGTCGCCCTCTGCTTCGGCGCCGGCGTCGCCGTGGCGCAAGCCCTGCACCACGCCCGCTGGTACGGCAGTCACTCCCACTGGTACTGGCTCCCCGCGACCGCCGTCTTCCTGGTCAAGCCCGACCTCGGACCGCTCGCCTCACGCGTGATCTGCCGGGCGGCGGGGACCGTGCTCGGAGCCGCGCTCTTCGCCGGGTGCGCGGCGCTGCTCCCGCGCCCCGCCGGGCTGGTCGCCCTGGTGGCGCTGTGCGGCGCCCTGATCCCCGTCGCCACCCGGCACTTCGCGGCGCAGACCGCCGTCGTCACCGTGCTCGTGCTCTCCCTCGTCATGGTGGGCGGGGAACCCGGGGCCTCCTGGAGCCGGATCGGCGAAACGCTGCTGGCCTGCGCGATCGTGCTGATCGTCGGTCACCTGCCCACGCTCGGACAGCGCGGGGGAGGGGTACGGGCCCGTCTCACCCACGCCGCCGAGGCCGCGCACGTCTACCTCGCCCACGTACTGGACGACGGCACGGCCGACGACCGGGCCGGCCGCTGGACCCTGCGCCGCGAGGCCTACCGCGCGCTCGCCGAGGCCCGCGCCTCGATCGACCTCGCCGCCGCCGAACTCCCCGCGCTGGCCCGGCACGCCGAGGGAACGGACGAGGTTGCGGCCACCCTCGAACGCCTCGTCGACACCACGACCGCGTGCGCCGTACAGCTCGACGACACCGGACGGCTCACCTCCCGGCACACCGAACGCATCGCCGAACTCCTCGACGAGCTGGCCGAGGGGCGGGAACGTGCGGGGCTGGTGGTGAAGGAGGGGCAGGCGCTCCCCGTTCCGCTCGCGGGCTGAGCACCGGAGCCCGACCCGTCGTACGGTGACGCCATGACGCCGTCCGTCCCGGCCCCGTCCGCCGCCACCCTCTTCGAGGTCGGCCCCGCCGACCTCCTCATCACCGGATGCACCGCGCTCGTGCACGACGGGCACGAGGAGATCGCGTTCGTCGAGGACGCCTCGATCGTCGTACGGGGTGGGGTCATCGAGGCGGTCACGCGCGAGGCGCGCCTTCCGGACGCCGCCCTGCGCATCGACGCGCGCGGCCAGGTGGCGATGCCCGGCCTGATCAACTGCCATACGCACACCCCCATGGTCGCCCTGCGCGGGATCGCCGAGGACCTGCCCGCCGAGGAGTGGTTCAACGACCTCATCTGGCCCATCGAGTCCAACCTCACGCGGCAGGACGTGGAGTTGGGGGCGAGGCTCGCCTGCGCCGAGATGATCCGCGGGGGCGTCACCTGCTTCGCCGACCACTACTTCTCGATGGACGCGGTCGCCGCCGTGGTGAGCGAGAGCGGGCTGCGCGCCCACCTCGGCGAGGCCTTCTTCTCCTCGCAGGGCGCCGAAGGCCGGGAGAGGTCCCTGGAGTTCGCCCTGCGGCAGCGCGGCGCCGCGGGCGGCCGTATCACCACCGCCCTCGCCCCGCACGCCCCGTACACCGTGGACGACGCCGATCTCGCGGCGACCGCCGCCCTCGCCCGCGAGCACGGCCTTCCCGTGCACCTGCACGCGGCCGAGAGCCGGGGCCAGACCGACACCAGCCTGGCCCGGTACGGCCGGACGCCCATCGAGATCCTCCAGCGCGCCGGGCTCCTGGACAACGAACCCGGTCTGCTCATCGCGCACGGCACCGGCATCGTCGACCGCGACCTGCCGGTGCTGGCGGGCGCGAGCGGACCCGTGGCCGTCGCGACCGCACCCCGCGGCTATCTCAAGTTCGCCTGGGGCCCGACCCCGGTACGGGCCCTGCGCGAGATCGGCGTCCCCGTCGGACTCGCCACGGACGGAGCCGCGTCGAACAACTCCCTGGACGTGTGGGAGTCGATGGCGCTCACCTCACTCGTGCAGAAGTCCACCGAGGGCGACCCACGATGGCTGACGTCCCGTCAAGCCCTGCACCACGCGACGCTCCAGAGCGCGCGGGCCGTCGGCCTGGGTGAGCGGATCGGCAGCCTCGCGTCGGGGCGGCGGGCCGACATCGTCCTCGTCGACCTCAGCGGCCCGCACACCCAGCCCGTGCACGATCTCGCCGCCACCCTCGTCCACAGCGCCCGCGCCGGGGACGTGACGACGACGATCGTCGACGGACGTGTCCTGATGCGCGACCGCGAGCTGCTGACACTCGATCTGCCCGCCACCGTCGCGGAGTTGGGAGAGCGGTTGCCCGCGCTCGTCGACCGGGGCCACGGGAGGCGGATTCAGGAGTACGACACCTGATCCACTCTGCCTAGGCTGACGGGCATGGACCCCGCAGAAGGCCTCATCGACCACCCGTACGCCGTCTACGACCGCCTGCGCGACACCGCGCCCGTGCATCGCGTCGCCGGTACCGACGGCAACCCCGCCTGGCTCGTCACCCGGTACGACGATGTCCGCGAGGCGCTCGCGAACCCGCTGCTCTCGATGGACAAGAAGCGCGCGCTGCCCGGGAGTTACCAGGGGCTGTCGCTGCCGCCCGCCCTCGACGCCAACCTCCTGAACATGGAGGCGCCCGACCACACCCGCATCCGGCGCCTGGTGGTCCGCGCCTTCACATCGCGCCGCGTCGAGCAACTGCGCACACCCGTGCGGGAAACCGCCGACCGGCTCCTCGACGCGCTCGGACCGCACGGCAGCGCCGACCTGATCACCGCGTACGCCGCACCCCTGCCGATCACCGTCATCTGCGACCTGCTGGGCGTTCCGGGGGAGCACCGCCGGGACTTCCGGGCCTGGACCGACGTGCTCGTCGCGCCGGACCCGACGCGTCCCCGGGCCGTCAAGGAGGCGGTCGTGGCCATGCTCGGGTTCCTCACCCAACTCCTCGCGGACAAACGGAAGAAGCCGGCGGACGACCTGCTCTCCGACCTGATCGCGGTGCGCGACGACGGCGACCGGCTCACCGAGGACGAGCTGACGTCGCTCGCCTTCCTCATCCTCTTCGCGGGCTACGAGAACACCGTGCAGCTCATCGGCAACGCCATCCTGGGACTGCTCACCCATCCCGACCAGCTGGCCGCCCTGCGCGCGAACCCGGAGCGATTCCCCGACGCCGTCGAGGAGTTCGCGCGCCACGAAGGGCCCGCGCTGCTCGCTATCCGGCGCTTCCCCGTGGAGGACGTGAAGATCGGCGAGGTCACCGTGCCCGCGGGCGAGACCGTCCTGCTGTCCCTGGCCGCGGCCAACCGGGACCCGGCCCGCTTCCCCAACCCCGAGCGCCTCGACCTCGACCGGGACGCCTCCGGCCATCTCGCCCTCGGCCGGGGCATCCACTACTGCGTGGGCGCGCCCCTGGCCCGCCTGGAGACCGAGATCGCCGTGTCCGCGCTCCTGGAACGCCTTCCGGACCTCGCGCTCGCCGCCGACCCGGCCGGACTGAGGTGGCGGCCTTCCTTGCGCGCCCGTGGCCTGCTCGCGCTCCCGGTGACGTACTGAATCCGGAAATTCTCCGCCGACGCCGATGAGTTCCGCTGCCGCGCCCGGTCACCACTGCGAAGGCACCGTTTCGTAGGAGGGGCACATGACGCTTCCGCAGATCGTCTCGAGCGAGGAGTGGCGCGCCGCGCGCGAGGAACTACTGGTCAAGGAGAAGGCGGCGACCCGCGCACGGGACGCGCTCAATGCGGAGCGGCGCGGGCTGCCGATGGTCGAGATCGACAAGGAGTACGTGTTCGAGGGCGGTGACGGCAAGGCGGCCCTGCTCGACCTCTTCGAGGGGCGCCACCAACTCGTCGTCTACCACTTCATGTTCGCGCCGGAGTGGGACGCGGGCTGCCGCAGCTGCTCGGCCTTCCTCGACCAGATCGGCCACCTCGCCCATCTCCGCGCCCGGGGTACGGAGTTCGCCGCCGTGTCCCGGGCGCCGTACACGAAGATCCTGCCCTTCAAGGCCCGGATGGGCTGGACGGTGCCCTGGTACTCGTCGCACGACAGCGACTTCAACCACGACTTCAGGGTGTCCGTCGAGGTCGACGACGAGCCCTACGAGCGGCCGGGCGTGAGCTGCTTCCTGCGGGACCGTGACCGGGTCTTCCACACCTACTCGACGTACGAGCGCGGCCTCGACGGGCTCGGCTCGACGACGACCCTGCTGGATCTGACGGCACTCGGCAGGCAGGAGGAGTGGGAGGTGCCCCGGGGGCGCGCCTCGGCACTGGGGGCGCCGGCGGGCAGCGAGCGGATCCGCTACCACGACGAGTACGAGGAATGACAGGAAAGTACGAGAAAGGAAAACTCACGAAATGAAACGCGCACGGGCCGAGAGCTCCCTCACAGCAGAGTAGTGAACGAGTGTTGACTATGTCTCAGTACCGTCACTGACCGAGCCCTTCACCCCGCCTTTGGCGTTTAACTCTATGAGTACGCGTCATGAGTACGGCGCTACATGGAGGTGCAGGGTGAACGGGCGAATGGTGCTGGAGCGCTTTCCCGCCGGTGGACCGCGCGGTTCGTGGCCCGCCGAGGAGTTCGCGCAAGCGTGCCGCCTTCAGGGGCAGGCCGCCGAGGTCGTCATGGACCTCGCCTCGGACGCGTTCCTGGTGATCGTGCGCGCCGGGGAACTTGTCGAGTGAGGTCGGCCGAGATCAGCCCATTTTCGGAGCGGGCGCTTTCGGAGCGGGCGCTTTCGTGGGCGCTTGCGCAGGAATCTTCGTCGCCACCTTCGTCGTGAACTGCTCGGTCGTGAACTGCTCGGCCTGCAAGGAGTACAGCTCGGCGTAGACACCGCCCTTCGCCAGCAGTTCGTCCGGACTGCCGGACTCCACCAGGCGGCCCTGTTCGAGGACATGCACCAGATCGGCGTGGCGGACCGAGGCCAGCCGGTGGGTGATGAGGACAACCGTCTGGCCACCGCCCGCCAGGGCCCTGATCTTGTCGAAGACCTCCAGCTCGGCCCGGGCGTCGAGCGCCGCGGTCGGCTCGTCCACGATCAGGATGCGACCACGGCGGTACGCGGCCCGTGCGATGCCCAACCGCTGCCACTGTCCGCCCGACAGCTCGTGCCCACCGCTGAACCCGCGGGCGAGCAGCGTGTCCAGGCCGCGGGGCAGGTCCGCGACCACGTCCTCGGCCCCGGCGTCCGTCACCGCCGAGGCGACACGCTCGTCCGTCAGCGGCGCCGAGGCGCGGCCGACCGCCACGTTGACGCGGGCCGTGAACGGCCATCGTTTGAAGTCCTGCGCCACCATCGCGATGCGTTCGGCGAGTTGCTGCCGGTCCGCGGTCGCCGCGTCGACGCCGTCCCACAGGATCCGGCCCCGCTCGGGCGCGTACAGGCCCGCGAGCAGCTTCACCAGGGTCGTCTTGCCCGAGCCGTTCTCACCGACGAGCGCCACGATCTTGCCGATCGGCAGACGCAGGGTGACGTCCGCGAGCGCCGGCCGGGTCGAGGCGCCCGGATAGGTGAACGTGACGTTCTCGAAGCGGATCTCGCTCGGATCGTCGGGGAGCGGCTCGCCGCCCACCGGGATCGCGCGCTCGGCCGCTTCCACGTACAGGCGCTGCAGATCGCCCACGAACAGGGCTTCCTCATGGAGGGAGTTGACCTCCAGGACGAGCGTGTCGAGGCTCGCGGAGCCGGTTCGGATCGCGATCACGGCCGTACCGGCGACGGAGAGTGCCATCGCGCCGGCGAGCAGCAGTCCGCCTAGCGTCGCGTACGTCGCCACGGTGGCGATGCCCGTCCAGCCCGCCGCGACCAGGCCGGTGCGGGCGGAGAGACGGGCCAGGCGGGCCTGTTCCGCCTCGGCGGTCTCCGACATCGAGCGGAAGTGACGCAGCAGGAACGGGCCGACGCCGTGCACGCGGATTTCCGGGGCCGCGGCGGGCTCGGTGAGCAGACTGCTGATCAGGTGCCCGGCACGGGCGTGCTGCACCCAGGTGTGGAAGGACTCGTAGCGGCGCCTGGCGATCGTCAGGGAACTCCAGGCACTGGGCAGGGTCATCGTCACGAGCAACGGCAGCAGGGCGGGATGCAGCACGGTCAGCACGCCCGCGGCCGCGATGAGCGAGATCATCGCGTTCACCACGCGGGTGGCGATCGCGATCATGCGCCGGGCCGAGGAGGCACCGTACTGCGCGGTGTCCAGCAGCTTGTGGAAGGCGTCGTCCTCGATCGCGGACAGTTCGACGGCCGCCGCCCGCTCCAGGTAGAGCTCGGTGGCGACGCGTTCCACCTTGGGTTCCAGGCGCCCGGTGGCATACGTCGAGGCCGCCCGCAGCAGCGCGCCGAGCAGCATGACGGCGGCGACCGTGATCAGCGCAGGGACCGCGCCGTGCAGCCGGTCCCCGACGGAGCCGCTCGTCATCAGCCGGCCCAGCACGATGTTGACGGCCAGCAGGCTCACCGCCTGCGCCGCGCCCCGGGCCAGTTCGGCGGACACCACGATCCGGGCGGCGCGGCGGTCCGCGGTCCAGGCGAGCCGGAAACTGGAGGCGAGCAGGGACGGCAGCCGCGTCACCATCGCGCGGAAGTTCAACTCGAGGAACGCCTCGGAGTGCTGCGACCAGCCCATGTCGTAGCGCAGGGGGCCGCCGAAGAGCAGGTGTTCGGAGGCGGACGGCGCAGGTTTGTCGTCGTCGCGTTTCTTCTTGCGCGCTTTCCCTGTGGATTTCCCCACCATCGGCCTCCCCGGGAACGGATGAACGGTGCCCTCCCCAGGAACAGGGCACTCCACTCGTGGTGAGGGCGGAGTGCGGGTGGCGACCGGCGCACTTCGGACACACTCGCCGGCCCCTGAGCCGTATGACGCGCCCGCTCGCCGACGGGAGGGTCACGCGCCGCTCGCCGAGCGGAGGATCACGCGCTGATCGGACGCGACCAGACGGGTGTCGTACCGGTGACGCGGCACAGGGCCAGATAGAGGGGGATCGGCGGGGTGTACGGAAGGGTGCCGGCCGGCCTGTGGATGAGGCCGGGGGCGTGCGGGGTGTCCGGTACGACCGCGCCGGCGGCGTAGTGGGCGGGCGCGGGCCAGTCCAGGGCCACATCGGACTCGGAGGGCACGAGCCACCACCAGTGCGCCCCGTCGGCGTACACACAGCCCACCCGGGGCAGCCGGGTCATCAGCAGGGGCCCGAACCGGGCGGGCACCGCGACCGCGTCGCAGCCCAGCGGTACCGTCATGCCCTCGGGCACGGGCAGACGCCGCAGCGCCCTGGACACCGTCTGCTCGCGCTTCAGGCGGACCAGTGTGTCCAGGCTCAGGACCTGAGCACCGGGTCCTGTCGCCGACGTACTCCTCACAGCCTTCCCCGATCCCGGCTTCGCCCGATCGGGGGGATCCCCATGGTCCGCTTACCCCAGGAGGATTCCCTCCGCCAGGAGGCCTCCGTCGCCGGGGATGCTTCCGTTCCCCAGGACCCTTCCGTCCCGGTGCCCCGGCCGTCGGCCGGTGGCTTCCGCGCGCCCCATCCGAGGTCGGAGCGGGCCGCCCCGGCACCGGTGGCGTCGGCCGCCGGGGAGCGGGGGAGATCCGCCCAGACCAGCAACCCCGGCGCGGTGTCCTGGGCGCCCCAGGACCGGCACACGGCCGCGACGAGCAGCAGCCCCCTGCCGTGTTCCTCATCGGGACGCTGCGGCGAGGGGTGCGGCTCGTCAGGAGCGCATCCCTCGTCACGTACGGCTATCCGCACCAGGTCGTCCCCGTCGTGCAGTTCGCACACCACGCGCGCGCTCGCGCTGTGCACGATGGCGTTGGTGACCAGCTCGGAGACGACCAGGACCGCCGTGTCACAGGTGTCGTCGGACACGGCCCAGCCGGAGAGCCGGGCGCGCGTCAGATGCCGGGCCTGAGCCACGGAACCCGGGTGTGCGGCCAGTTCGAAGCGGAACCGGCGCGCGGCGGCGGCGCCGGGGCGCACCCCTGCGGCGGCACGCAGACCGGAGCGGTCCTCGGCGGCGTCTGTTCCTAAGGGCGCGGACGGAATCACGCTTGCCACTATCTCCCCGCCGTGAACACTTGGCAAGTGTCACTCTGAAAATTGCAGAGTGCCGTGTGACTCTGAGAAGGGCCGTGGCACACTGCTGGCAACAGCACGCCGAGCGGCGCCAGTTGGGATCGTCGAAGAAGTCGAAGAAGACGAGGCGGACCCCGAACGGCGCCGTCCGGTCTGTCAGGACGCAGTACCTGTTCAGAAGCGTTCAGAACGGCGTCGGACCGCTCACCACGGCATCCGACCGCCGCGGCGGCGCCTGTTCGGGACTCAGTGGAGGTGGGACGTGAGCGAACCGCGGTCCGCGCCGACGGTCGGCCAGGTCGTCCTCGGCCGGCGCCTACTGGACCTGCGAGAACGCGCGGGTCTCAAGCGTGAGGAGGCGGCGCGCATCCTGCGTGTCGCACCCGCCACGGTCCGCCGGATGGAGATGGCCGAAGTCGCCCTCAAAATCCCGTACCTGCAGCTCCTGCTGAAGTCGTACGGGGTGTCGGACGAGGAGGCCGAGGCCTTCGTCCAACTGGCCGAGGAGGCCAACCGGCCCGGCTGGTGGCAGCGCTTCCACGACATCCTGCCGGGCTGGTTCTCGATGTACGTCAGCCTGGAGGGCGCGGCCACCCTCATCCGTTCGTACGAACCCCATTTCGTGCCCGGAATCCTGCAGACCGAGGAGTACGCCCGTGGGGTCCTGAAGTCGGGCGCCGTCGGCCAGACCAGACCCGAGGACATCGAGCGCCATGTGGCGCTACGCATGCAACGCCAGAATCTGCTCACTCGTGAAGGCGCACCCCGGATCTGGGCCGTGATGGACGAGACGGCCCTGCGCCGGCCCGTCGGCGGTCCCGAGGTGATGCGCGCCCAGATCGACAAGCTGATAGAGGCCACGAAGCTGCCCAACGTGACGCTCCAGGTCGTCCCGTTCTCCACGGGGCCGCACCCCGGCACGTACGGGCCCTTCGTGCTCTTTCGCTTTGCCATGCCGGAACTCCCGGACATGGTCTACAGCGAGTACCTGACCGGCGCCGTCTATCTGGACGAGCGTTCCGAGGTGGCGACCCACCTCGAGGTCATGGACCGCATGGCGGCTCAGGCCGCCACGGCACATCGCACGAAGGAGATCCTCCGGGATTTCCGCAAGGAGTTGTGAATGGACAACATCAAGCAGCGGATACGCAATGAGCGGATCTGCAATGAACGGATCTACAACGGGATGCCCGCCCGTGAACTGGGCAGCGAGGGCTGGCACAAGCCGTGGAGCGGCGGCAACGGCGGAAACTGCCTCGAGGCGATGAAGCTCGCGGACGGGCGTATCGCCGTCCGCCAGTCGGCGGACCCGGACGGGCCCGCGCTGATCTACACACCCGGCGAGATGACCGCCTTCATCCAAGGCGCCAAGGAAGGGGTGGCTGACTTCCTTCTTTCCTGAACTCTCTTGACATGGGTGCTGAATAAATTGGTGCTGAATTGATTACTTGCAGCGGTAGAAGACCGAGACCGGGACCGAGACCGGGATCGAGACCGTAGGACCACGACAACAAACGTCGCTTTACCTGGCGGGGCGTCGGCCACGAGGTGTCCAAGGACCCGGCGGCAGCGCCCCGCACAACGCCTCCAACGCCGCCCCGTACGCATGTTCCGAGGGCGTCGCGTAACCCACCACCAGCCCGTCCGGCGCGGACATCGTCGCCTCCGAATGCCGGAACTCGGCGAGTCCGTCGAGCGCGACACCCTGCCAGGTCGCGGCCTTGACGGCCGACCGCTCGGTCCCGGGCGGCAGCCGCAGCACCGCGTGCAGCCCGGCCGCGATCCCCGTCACCTCGATGTGCGGCGCCCGCTCCGCGAGAGCCGCGACGAGCCGGTCACGCCGCCCGCGGTACCGCTGCCGCATCCGGCGGACATGACGGTCGTACGACCCGGAGGCGAGGAAGTCCGCGAGCGTCAGCTGCTCCAGGACGCTTGCCCACGCCTCCCGTTCGCCCTTGACGGCGAGGACGGCGTCGACGTAACGGCGCGGAAGGACCATCCAGCCGAGCCGCAGCGCGGGCGACAGACTCTTGCTCACCGAGCCGATGAGGACGACCCGCTCGGGGTCCAGTCCCTGTACGGCGCCGACGGGCTTGCGGTCGTAGCGGAACTCGCCGTCGTAGTCGTCCTCCAGAATCACGCCGCCACGCGCGCGTGCCCAGTCGATGACGGCGGCCCGCCGCTCCGGGTGCAGCGGACCACCGGTCGGGAACTGGTGCGCCGGCGTGAGCAGGACCGCCCGCTCCCGGCCCAACTCGCCCACCTGGGCGCCGTCCTCGTCCAGCGGCAGCGGCACGGTCCGAACCGACGCGGCCGCCAGCAACTCGCGGTGGAAGCCGAGGCCGTACGACTCGACCGCCAGCGGCCCGCGCAACACGCCCGGGAAGAGCAGCCGCAGGGCGTGCGCGAAGCCCGAGCAGATCACGATCCGCTCCGGCTCGGTGCGCACGCCACGCGCGCGGGCCAGGTACTCGGCGAGGGCCTCGCGCAGTTCCGGGCGGCCCGCGGGATCGCCGGGCCCGAAGGCCGCGTTGGGTGCCTGCTGGAGCGCCCGCCGGTACGAGGCGAGCCAGGCGGCACGCGGGAACGACGAGGCGTCAGGTGTCCCCTGCCGCAGATCGTGTCGGGGTCCACGCGCGCGTGGAGGTGCCTTCGGTACGCGCTCCGGGGCCCCCAGCGGTTCGGCGCGCTCGGCGACGCGGGTGCCCGACCCTTGCCGGGCGGTCAGCCAGCCCTCGGCGACGAGTTCGGCGTACGCGTCGGCGACCGTGTTGCGGGCCACGCCCAGGTCGGCGGCGAGCGAACGGTACGGCGGCAGCCGGGTGCCCGGGGCGAGCCTGCCCTCGCGTACGGCCTCGCGCAGCGCCCGGATCAGCGCGGCCCGCCGTCCGCCCGGTCCGGACAGCTCCAGATGCAGGTCGGCGCCGATCCGCTCCGCAGAATTGACCCATGATTCCGCCATGAAAATGCACCCTACAGTCGGTCTTTCCAGTCCGTAGATTCATGGTCATGACGACGAACACGAACACGAACACGACGAACGCGACGAACGCGACGAACGCGACGAACGCGAACACGAACACGACGAACGCGAGGGACACCATGAACACGACGGCCACCGTTCCCGCTCGCCTCGACTTCGCGAAGTCCGCCCCGAAGGTCTTCCGCTCCCTCGTCGGCTTCGACGCGGCGGCCCGCGACGGGCTCGACCCGGCCCTCGTCGAACTGATCCAGATCCGCGCCTCCCACCTCAACCACTGCGCGTACTGCCTCCACATGCACACCAACGACGCCCGCAAGGCCGGCGAGAGCGAGGACCGCCTGCACATGGTCCCGGTGTGGCGCGAGGCCCGGCACTTCTTCACCGAGAGGGAGTGCGCGGCCCTCGCCCTCACGGAGGCGGTCACGCGCATCGCCGACGCGGGCGTGCCCGACGACGTCTACGCGGAGGCCGCCGCCCACTTCGACGACCAGGAACTGGCCCACGTCCTGGCCCTCATCCTCACGATCAACACCTGGAACCGGGTCGCGCTGGCCACGGCGAAGGTGGCGGGCACGGACGAACGCCGCTGACCCGCACGGCAACGCGGGCCCGGTGTTTCGTGCACCGACCGGCGGAGCCCTACGCGGTCATGGGGCGGTCGTACGGTCCGATCGGCGCCGGCAGCTGCGATGTCCCGGCCAGCGCGCGGTCCACGGCGGCCGCCACCGCCCGCCCCTCGGCGATGGCCCACACGATGAGCGACTGCCCGCGGGCCGCGTCCCCGGCGACGTACACCTTGGGCACGTTGGTCGCGAAGTCGGTGTCGCGGGCGATCGTGCCGCGCGCGTCGAGGACCAGGCCGAGCTGGTCGATCAGCCCGTCGTGCCGGTCGGGCCCCGAGAAGCCGAGAGCGAGCAGCACGAGGTCGGCGGGGAGGGTCCGCCCGGAGCCGGGGACCGGGCGGCGCCGCTCGTCGACCTCGACCAGGTGCAGGGAGCGCACATGCCCGTCCGCGTCCCCGGTGAAGTGGAGCGTGGACGCCGCGAAGAGGCGCGCGTCCGCGTCCGCGGCGGGCGCCGTCTCCAGGTCGCGGGCTTCCTCGTGCGCGGCCGAGAGCCGGTAGATCTTCGGGTATGTCGGCCACGGCTCGACGTCCTCGTCGCGCTCGGCCTCCGGCTGCGCATAGATGTCGAGCTGGGTCACGGACGCGGCGCCCTCCCGCACGGCGGTCCCCAGACAGTCGGCGCCCGTGTCACCGCCGCCGACGATGACGACGTGCTTCCCGGCCGCGGACAAGGGGGAGACCTCCAGATCCCCCTCGCACACCCGGTCGGCCAACGGCAGGTACTCCATCGCCTGCTGGATGCCGGCCAACTCCCGCCCCGGAACGTCCAGTTCGCGCCAGGCCGTGGCACCGACCGCGAGCACGACGGCGTCGTAGCGCGCCCGCAGCTCGGCCGCCCCGAGGTCCCGGCCGATCGTCGTGGACGTCCGGAACTTCGTGCCCTCCGCCCGCATCTGCTCCAGCCGCCGGTCCAGATGCCGCTTCTCCATCTTGAACGCGGGGATCCCGTACCGCAGCAGCCCACCGATCCGGTCGGCCCGCTCGTACACGGCGACGGTGTGCCCGGCCCGGGTCAGCTGCTGCGCCGCGGCGAGCCCGGCGGGCCCCGACCCGATCACCGCGACCGTACGGCCCGAGAGCCGGTCCGGTGGACGCGGCGGCGTGAAACCGTCCGCCCAGGCGCGGTCGGCGATGGCGACCTCGACGTTCTTGATGGTCACCGCGGGCTGGTTGATCGCGAGAACACAGCCCGCCTCGCAGGGCGCGGGACACAGCCGGCCGGTGAACTCGGGAAAGTTGTTCGTCGCGTGCAACCGGTCGCTCGCCGCCCGCCAGTCCTCGCGCGAGACCAGGTCGTTCCACTCGGGAATCAGATTGCCCAGTGGGCAGGCGTCGTGACAGAACGGGATACCGCAGTCCATACAACGATCGGCCTGCCTGCTGATGATCGGCAGCAGCGCACCGGGGACGTACACCTCGTTCCAGTCCCGCACCCGTTCCTCGACGGGCCGACGGGGATACTCCTCGCGCGGAGTGGTCATGAATCCCTTGGGATCGGCCATGGCCGTCTCCCTCACGTACGCGTACCGGTACGGGGCCGCGAGACCATCGAACGCCTTCGGCCCACGGTCCTGGGCGGCACTCCTTTCCCGCCACGATACGTCGCCTCCGAGTACCCTGCCGCTCAGCTGCGGGCCCCGTCGCGGGGGCCGCCGGCCTCACGTGAGCGCCAGCGTGTACGAGACCGCCGCGGCGGCCGACGCCACCGCGCGGATGTGGTTCCACATCGTCCACTCGCGCACATACGAGCGCCAGTACACGGCGGCCTCCGGCGTACCCGGGGCCAGCTTCAGCAGCGCGTCGTTGCGCGGGACGTTCGCGACGACCGTCACCCCGAACGTCCCGAACAGATACAACGCACTGCCCAGCAACAGCTCCACCGTCCCCTCGTCGGGCAGCAGCACGAAGGTGACCACGGCGAGCACGGCGCACAGCCCCGCCGACCCGACGAACACGAGCATGAACGGCGGGCGCACCGCGGCCACGTTGATCGCGTTCATCGCCGCCACGCCCTGCGCGGGCGGCAACTCGGCGAGCCCCCGCATCACGAACGTCGAGAACCCGCAGAACACCCCGGCCACCAGCCCGCAGCCGAGCACCCCCAGCACGGTCAGCACGAAATACGGTCCATCGATCATGACAACTCCCCCGTAGCTCCCCGAAGCCGAAGCCGAAGCCGAAGCCGAAGCCGAAGCCGAAGCCGAAGCCGAAGTCCAAGATCCTGAGATTCCGAGATCCTGCACCCCACCCACCGTCACCACAAGTGAAACCCCTTACTGTCACAGT
The DNA here is from genome assembly GCF_044763085.1 of Streptomyces sp. NPDC096311. NCBI lineage: Bacteria > Bacillati > Actinomycetota > Actinomycetes > Kitasatosporales > Streptomycetaceae > Streptomyces > Streptomyces sp. NPDC096311. Next base: position 254,917 of record NZ_JBIWFN010000008.1, on the reverse strand, counting down.
GACCATGGCCGAGGGACGCGGCGGCATGCGTGAGCGTCCAGAACCGGGTGGCACGTCTTCGCGGGCACGCCGTCTCCAGGTGCACGCCGTCACGCGCGTGCCGCGAGCTCGTCCTGCCACCCCTCAAGCCGCGCCTCCACCGCGGCCGCGATCCGCCGGCGCGCCTCGTGCCGCGGCACGCCACTCATCAGCAACTGGTCGTACGGAGTGTCCGTGTGCCGTACGGCGGCACGGACCGCGGCCGTCACGGCGGCCTCGGACAGCGCACGGCCCGCGGCGCTGCGCCCCACCCGCCCGCTCCCGCGCACCGAGGCGTGCGCGGCGATCGCGTGCGCCCGGTCGGCGGGACAGCCGGGAAAGAGCCCGAGTATCTCCCGCGCGAACGCCTCCGTGAACCGCAGATCCTCTGCCTCCCGCCGACGCGCGTCCCGCGCCCGACGCCGCCGTCGCGCCTCCGCATCCGCCAGGCACCGCTCCTCGGCCCGGGCGAGCGCCGCCTCCTCGACGAGGACGCCCTGCCGCTCGTACCGGCTCTGCCGCCGGTTGAAGCGCACCACCACCGCCGACAGCGCGCTGCCCTCCCGCGACCTGCGCGTCAGCGCGGTGTCGCCCCGCGGCAGGAACACCAGGTGTCCCAGGTCCGCGCAGTCCAGACAGCGTGACTCCCCCTCTTCCAGCACCAGCAGCGCCAACGGCCCACTCCGGCACTCGACACAGCGGCGCTTCTTGAGTGGCTGGATGACGAGAAGTCCGCCATGGGGCGGGGGAGTTGCGATCGGTGCCATAGGTCGTTCATTCCCCCGTCCGGGGCGGCTCCCTACGCGATGCCGCCCCCTTCTCGACGCCGCCTTCTCCTCGCCCCCCCGCGTCCTCCTCGCCCCCCCCGCGTCCTCGTCGAGCCCCGCCTTGTTCTCGGCGCCGCCTCTTGACCGACGCGGCCGCCTCCGGCCCACACCCCCCTCCTCGATGTGCCTCCCTCCTGGCCACGGCCCTCCTCTTTGGCGCGACCCCTCCCGGCCACATCCGCCCTCCTTGACGCCTCCCTCCCCGGTCGCGGCCCACGCCCGGAGTCGCGCGCAGCCTCCGTCCGCCGTCGCTGTCCGCCCTCGCCCCTCGCCGCCCCACGAGAGCGACGCGTGATCGCGGCATCATGGGCCTGTGCGACTCGAAGCGATCACCTGGGAACGGCTCGGCGACCTCCTCGCCGAGCGTCTGCTCGACCTGAAACCGGACGACGGCAGTCCGTGGCCGCGGATCGCCTTCGACGGAGCCCCCGCCGCCCACCCCGGTGACCTCGCCCACCGCGTCTGTGAGGCGCTGCGCATACGCGGCCGGTCCTCGCTCGTCGTCGGCACGGAGGGCTTCATGCGCCCCGCGTCACTCCGGCTCGAATACGGTCACGAGGACGCCGAGGCGTACTACAACGGCTGGGTCGACACCGGCGCCCTGCGGCGCGAGGTCTTCGGCCCGCTCGACCCCGGCGGCGACGGCCGCGTCCTGCCCGACCTCTGGGACCCGGTCACCGACCGCGCCACCCGCAGCCCCTATGTCCAGCTCCCACCCGGCGGGGTGCTGTTGCTCCAAGGCCCCTTCCTGCTTCGGCACTGGTTCCCGTTCGACCTGAGCGTCCACGTCCTCCTCTCCCCGGGCGCCCTTCGCCGCCGCACTCCGGAACCTGAGCACTGGACCCTGCCCGCCTTCGAGCGCTACGAGACGGAGGTGGACCCGGGCGCCACGGCCGACGTCCTGGTCCGCGCCGACGATCCACGCCACCCCGCCTGGAACGGCTGAGCGGCGGCCACGAAAGCGCATCCCGGACTTCCGGGTGCGCGTGCCTGGGGACACGGCGAGAATGTAGGGCGCCGGGACTAGCGGTGTGTTCCGCGCCGCGCCGGCCGTCCGGCATCGGGAGGTACTTCATGACCACCGCCGGAGACATCATGCACCGTGGTGCCCAGTGGATCCCCGCTCACGAGACCCTGGACCGCGCAGCCCAGCTGATGCGTGAGCTCAACGTGGGCGCGCTGCCCATCAGTGACGAGAACGAACGGCTCTGCGGCATCCTCACCGACCGCGACATCGTCGTCGGTTGTGTCGCCATGGGCCACGACCCGGCCCAGGTCACCGCGGGTGAGATGGCCCAGGGCACCCCGCGCTGGATCGAGTCGGGCGCCGATGTCGGCGAGGTGCTCCAGGAGATGAAGGGGCACCAGATCCGCCGGCTTCCCGTGATCGAGAACAAACGCCTTGTCGGCATGATCAGCGAGGCCGACCTGGCCCAGCATCTGACGGACGAACAGCTTGCCGCGTGGGTCGAGAGCGTCTACTCGAGGAGCGCGATGCGCTGACCGCGCGGACTCTCCCGACCGGGAGGGTCATGAGCGCGCACTCCCGCCCGGCCGGCCGTGCCGGGCGAGGGGCGGCTCACCACTCTCACAGCCAGCCGTTGCGCCGGAACCCCCGGTACAGGACGAGGCAGGCGAGGGTGATCACGCCGATGACTATGGGGTAACCGAACCGCCAGTGCAGTTCCGGCATGTGGTCGAAGTTCATGCCGTAAAGCCCGCAGACCATCGTCGGTACAGCGATGACCGCCGCCCATGCCGTGATCTTCCGCATGTCCTCGTTCTGCGCCACCGTCACCTGCGCGAGGTGTGCCTGCAGGATCGAGTTGAGCAGTTCGTCGAAGGCGGCGACCTGCTCGGTGACCCGCAGCAGATGGTCGGACACGTCCCGGAAGTACGCCTGTATCTCCGGGGCGATCACCCGAATCGGCCGAGTGGCGAGCTCCTGGACGGGGCGGGTGAGTGGCACCACCGCCCGCTTCAGTTCCAGGAGTTCGCGCTTGAGCTGGTAGATGCGGCCCGCGTCCGCCAGCGCGCCGTTCTCGGCGAACACATCGGCCTCGACCTGGTCGATGTCCTCCTGGACCGAGTCCGTCACATGCACGTAGTCGTCGACCACATGGTCAGCGATCGCGTGCAGCACCGCGGCCGGGCCCTTGGCGAGTTGACGGGTGTCCGCCTCCAGCTCCTCCCGCAGCGGCCCCAGCGACCCGTGCCGTCCGTGCCGCACGGTGATGACGAAGTCGGACCCGACAAAGACCATGATCTCGCCGGTGTTCACCACCTCGCTGGTCGCCGTCAGCTCCTTGTGGTCGACGTAGCAGACCGTTTTGAACACCGCGAAGAGTGTGTCGCCGTACCGCTCCAGCTTCGGCCGCTGATGGGCCTCCACTGCGTCCTCTACTGCCAGCGGGTGCAGGTCGAAGAGGTCGGCTATGCCGGCGAACTCCAGGTCCGTGGGCTCGTGGAGTCCGAGCCAGACGAAACCCTCGTCGCTCTTGCGGATCCGTTCCACGGTCTCGACGAGATCACGTCCGCCCGGGACCCTGGCGCCGTCCTGATACGCCACGCAGTTCACCACCGCCGTGCCCAGCGGGGACCGGGCGTGGTGACTCAGGTCGACACGGGTACGCCGCCGGGCCAGCCGCGCCACCTTGCGGAGCCCACCGACCTTGCCGAGGCTCGTGACCTTCCGCAGATTCCCTGCCATGGACATCCGGAACTCCTTGCGTGGATCTCCTCGCGCCGCACTTTGCGCCCTGGCGTGCAAGTCTGCCAGTCCCTTTCGCTCGCCGGGAAAGCCTGTGGGAACGGAATGTTCCACTTCGTTTCGGTGGTGCCGGGCGACATCGGACCAGACCGGCAGGGTCGCTGTCCGAGCCTCAGAGGCGTGCGGTGCCCGCGGTGACGCACGGGTGAGGGGAACGGGAGCGTCGGCGATTCCGGACAAGCGGGTCAACTGGGATGATCGCTGTATGACGCAAACCGACGGCTATCTCCTCGACAACCGGCAGACCGAGGCGGGGCAGCGCTTCGACGCCTTCGCCACTCTTTTCGACCCCACCACCTTCCGGCACATCGAGCGCTTCGGCATCGGGTCCGGGTGGCGCTGCTGGGAGGTCGGCGCGGGTGGCACGTCCGTGGTGTCCTGGCTCGCCAAGAAGGTCGGCCCGACCGGGCGGGTCGTCGCGACCGACATCGACACGTCGTGGGCGGCCTCCGCGGCCCGCCCGCCGGTCGAGATCCGGGTGCACGACGTGGGCGCCGAGGAACCGCCGGGGGAGGGCTTCGACCTCGTGCACGCACGGCTCGTGCTGGTCCATGTGCCGGACCGGGAGCGGGCGTTGCGGTCGATGGTCAAGGCGCTTCGGCCCGGTGGGCGGCTGCTCATCGAGGACGCCGACCCCGCGCTGCAACCGCTGCTCTGCCCCGATGAGCATGGTCCCGAGCAACAGCTCGCGAACCGGCTGAGGCACGGTTTCCGCAAGTTGCTCGCCGAGCGCGGCGCCGACCTTTCCTACGGCCGCAAACTCCCTCGCCTGCTGCGGGAAGCAGGGCTGCGTGAGGTGGAGGCCGACGCGTACTTCCCCGTCACCTCGACCGCCTGCGCGGACCTCGAGTCCGCGACGGTCCGTCAGATCCGCGACCAGCTCGTCACCGCGGGAATCGCCACCAACGAGGACATCGACCGTCACCTGGCCAGCGTGGCCTCCGGCTCGATGGACCTGGCGACCGCGCCGATGATCTCGGCCTGGGGGCGCAAGTAGCGCCACTACCGGACCCGCGCCCCCTCGGGCCTGCCCCCGACCCGCTCCACCGCCACCGCCCCCGCCCTGCACCCCTCCACCGCCGCCGCCTCGGGCTCGGCGCCTGCGAGAAGGGCGGCGAGGAACGCTCCGGTGAAGGCGTCGCCGGCGCCCGTGGTGTCGCGAGGGTCCGCGGGCACCGCGGGGACGTGGGCCTGTACGGTGCCCGAGCGGGCCACCAAGGCCCCGTCAGGGCCCTGCTTCGCGACGACCAGGGGGACGTGGCGGCTCAACTTGGCCGCCGCGTCCGCCGGATCGGGCAGTCCCGTCAACAGGAACGCCTCGTCGCGACTGGGCAGCAGCAGGTCGACGCCCTCGGCGAGCGCGAGGAAACGATCCGCGCCCAGTTCCGTGAGGAACCCCGCCGACGCGGGGTCCAGGCTGACCGGTACCCCACGCGCGCGTGCCGACTCCAGAGCCACCGACACCAGCGCCCGGCTCGGCTCGGAGAAGAACAGATAGCCCGACAGATGCAGCCGCGCGACACCGTCGAGCAGCGCGGGCGACCAGTCGTCGGGGTCGAGCCGCAGCGAGGCCCCGCTGTCGGTGAGGAACGTCCGCTCGGCCGAGGCACCCTGGTCCACCAGGCAGATCACCGTCCCCGTCGGCGCCTGCGGATCGACGACGAGGAGGGGGCGCACGCCACATGCCACCAGCTCGCGCTCGTGCCAAGCGGCGGCATCCGCCCCCACCCGGCCCAGCAACCGCACCTCGGCGAGGCCCCAATGCGCTGCCCAGCACGCGACGTTGGCGCCGGCTCCGCCCGGCAGGGTCCGGATCGCGGCGGCCGTGTCGGTGCCCGCCGCGAGCGGCCCACGGTGCCGGGCGACGATGTCTGTGACCACGTCACCGACGACGAGCAGCGCTCCCGTCGCCGGGCCCATGTCCCGCCCGGCACCGCCCCGGTCCGCCCGGTTCGCGTCCCGGCCCAGGCCGCCGCCTCGATCCGTCCCGTTCACGCCCCGGCCCAGGCCGCCGCGATCCGTCCCGCGAGTCGTACGTTGCCGCGCACCGCCGCCAGATTGGCGCTCAGCGAAGCGCCGTCGGTGTGCCGCACCAGATGGTCGAGCAGGAACGGCGTCACGGCCTGCCCGCTCACGCCCTCCGCCTCGCACGCCCGCAACGCCTCGGCGAGCACGCGCGCGTGGAGCGCGGGATCGAGCTGCTCCTCCTCGGGGACCGGGTTCGCCACGATGAGCGCCGATTCCGGGCCGTCGAGCGCGTCCTGCGCGCGCATGACGTCCGCCACCTGCCCGGGGGAGTCCAGCGTCCAGTCCACGGGATGTCCCGAGTCGGACAGATAGAAGCCGGGGAAGCGGCCGGTGCCGTACCCGGCCACCGCGACGCCCAGTGTCTCCAGGCGCTGCAGCGTCGCCGGCACGTCCAGGATCGACTTGACGCCCGCGCACACCACCGTGATCCGGGTCCGCGCCAGCAGGCCCAGGTCCGCCGACTCGTCCTGCGTCACCGTCCATTCCCGGTGCACCCCGCCGAGGCCGCCCGTCGCGAACACGCGGACGCCCGCGAGAGAGGCCAGCAACGCTGTCGCGGACACGGTCGTCGCGCCGCTCGCGCCCGCCGCCACCGCGAGCGGCAGATCGCGGTGCCCCAGCTTGCGGATCCCGTCCTCGTTGGCGACCCGCTCCAGCTGCTCCTTGTCCAGTCCGACATGGGGCCGCCCGTCCAGCACGGCGATCGTCGCCGGTACGGCGCCCGCCTGTCGTACGACGTCCTCCAGCTCCAGCGCGACCTGCAGATTGCGCGGGCGAGGCAGCCCGTGCGCGATGATCGTCGACTCCAGGGCCACCACCGGCCGGCGCGCGTCGAGCGCCTCCCGCACCTCTTCGGACACCACGATCACGTGCCTGCCTCCTGTCTGTCGCCTTTCCTCATCTCTGGCGGACGGCGCGCCCGGTCAAACCCTTGCGGCCTGCGGCGTACGACACCAGCCTGGGGGCATGACGGACAACTCGGCACGTCTTGACCATGTCGTTCTGTGGGTGCGCGATCCGGTCGCCTCGGCCGACTTCTACGAGAAGTCGGTCGGCCTGGAACCCGTGAGGGTCGCCGAATACGCGGAGGGGAAGGCACCGTTTCCCTCCGTGCGCCTCAATGGAGAGACCATTCTCGACCTCATGGCCCTCCCCATGGCCGCCTACATGAACATGATCCCGGGCGCCGCGGACAGCGCGGGGCACCCGGTCAACCACGTATGCCTGTCCCTCCAGGAAGCCGCTTTCGACGCGCTGCACACACGTCTGGAGGAACGGTCCGTCCCCCTCTCGGGCTTCTCGTACGACTCCTTCGGCGCCCGTGGCATGGCCAAGCGCAGCTTCTACTTCCAGGACCCGGACGGAAACGTGTTCGAGGCGCGCCACTACGACTAGGTTCCGGGCCTTCGGACCACCCTCCGCGTGAGGCTTTCGCGCATGCCCTTAAGGTGACCGCTCATGACCACGAACACACAGGCCACCCCGTCCTTCGCCGTACACATCCCCGACGCCGAGCTGGAACCGGAACCCCTGGACCCGGCTCAGATCGTCTCCGGTGATCCGGTGGTGAGCGGCAAGGTGCTGTGGGAGGCGGCCGACGGCAAGCAACTGCGCGGCATCTGGCAGATCACGCCCGGCGTGGTGACGGACATCGAGGCCAACGAACTCTTCGTCGTCGTCAGTGGCCGCGCCACGATCGAGGTCGAGGGCGGCGACGTGATCGAGGTGGGCCCGGGCGACGCGGCCGTGCTGCGCGAGGGCGACCGTACGACGTGGACCGTGCACGAGACACTCCGCAAGGCGTACCACATCAGCCTCTGAAGCAGCCTCTGAGGCCCCGTCGGCGCTCACCGGCGGCTTTGGCCTCGGCGCCGCGTGAACAGCGCCAGCCCGCCCAGCGGCACCAGCAGGCACGCGGCGAGGAGGTTCAGCCACCCGTAGCTCGCCTGTGCGACGACGAGACCGGCGGTCGCCCCACCGAGGCCGGCCGCCGTGTTCATGGTCAGGTCGGACACTCCCTGGGCGGCGGCCCGCGCGGCCTGGGGCACCGAGTCCGTCAGGAGCGCCGAGCCGGACACGAGCCCGGACGACCAGCCAAGGCCCAGGACGAAGAGCCCCGCGGCGATCTGTCCGTGACTGCCGCCCGCCGTGCCCGCGAGGAGCGCCGCGCAGGCCAGCAGGCCCACGGCGAGTCCGATCCCCGAGAGCCGCCCGAGCCGGTCCGAGAGCCGCCCCATGAGGGGCGAGAACGCGTACATGCCCGCGATGTGGCCACTGATCACCAGCCCGATCAGATCGATGCTCGCCCCGTGGTGTCCGAGGTCGACGGGGGTCATCGACATGATCGAGACCATCGCGGTGTGCGAGACGGCCACGGTCACGAGCGCCAGCCTGGCCCGCGGTGAGGCGGCGACCGCGGCGAAGCCGGCGCGGATGGAACGCGCCTGAGCCGACTGCTCCTCGACGGGTGCCAGCGCCCGGGCGGTCAGCAGGGGATCGGGCCGCAGCAGCACGGCCACCAGCAGGGCGGAGAGGAGGAAGACCCCGGCCGCCCAGAGAAACGGCCCCGCCGCCTCGGGTATCCCGAGCCCGGAGACGCTGCGTCCGGCGGGCGCGGCGATGTTCGGCCCCAGCACCGCTCCGATCGTGGTCGCCCACACCACGTTCGAGATGGCCCGGGCACGCCGCTGCGGCTCGGCCAGATCGGCGGCCGCGAACCGCGCCTGGAGGTTCGCCGAGGAGGCCGCGCCGAAGCCCGCCATGCCGAGCAGCAGCAGCGGAAAGCTCCCCACACACGCGGCGACCACGACGACGCCCGCTCCCGACGCCCCGATGAGGTAGGCCAGCACCAGGCCCGGGCGGCGCCCCCGCGCGGTCATCAGCGCGGCCAGCGGCACGGAGAGTACCGCCGTCCCGGTGACCGTCGCGGTGGGCGCGAGCCCGGAGAGCGACTCGGTGCCACTGACCTGCTTGGCCAGCACGGTGGCCAGCGCGATGCCGGTGGCGACGCCGAGCCCGCCGAGGATCTGACCGGCGATGAGTACGGCGGTGATGCGGCGCCGCAACGCCGGTATCTCCTCGGCGTCCACGGGCACGGCGAGCTGCCGCTCGACGGCGGTCACGGCGAACACTCGGACGCGCTGGAATCGGCTCGGGTCACCGGCGCAGTTTCCAGCCCGCGCCCCCACATGAACAAGGGTTGTCGCGAGCCATGAGCGCTGTCGGCTCCGCAGGTACGGCAGGTACGGCAGGTGCGGGCAGATAACGGCAGCCCGCACCGGGCACGGCAGGCACCGTACACAGCCGCCAGCCGCCAGCCGCCAGCCGCCAGCCGCCAGCCGCCAGCCGCCAGCCGCCAGCCGCCAGCCGCCAGCCGCCAGCCGTCAGCCGTCAGCCGCCAGCGCCGCCCGTCAGAACAACGGCTCCGGCAGCACTCCTTCCAGTGCCAGCAGCTTCCGCTTGGTCTCCAGGCCGCCCCCGAATCCCCCGATGCCGCCGTCGCTCTCCACCACCCGATGGCACGGCACGACGACCGGCAGCGGGTTCGAGCCCATGGCCACGCCCACGGCCTGCGCCGCGCCCGGCTGGCCGACCCGCCGGGCCAGGTCGCCATAGCCCACGACCCCGCCGTACGGAACTCCCGCGGCCAGCTCTCGCAGCACCTGACGGTTGAACCCGGAGATCAGCGACCAGTCCAGCGGCAGCTCGAAGTCCCGCCGCTCGCCCGCGAAGTAAGCCATGACCTGGCGTATCGACTCGGCCAGGAGCGGTGACCCGGGTGCCTCGACCGGCTGGGTGCCCAGACGCGCGGCCAGCCGCTCGAGCGCCTTGTCACGCACCGCGTCCGTGGCGTGGAACACCACGTTCACCAGGCCGTCCGGTGTCGCCGCCAGCAGCAGCGGACCGATGTCCGTGCCGACGACGGCCCACACCACCCGCTGTTCGTCCTGCCCATCGCTGTTCATGCGATCCACCGTACGATCCGCCACTGACAATGCCCGCGGCACGGACGCCGCCCGGCGTCCGCACCACGGGCGAAGAGACCCGCCGACAACCGATCAGGTCTGTTGCAGAGCGCTCCGGATCACGTCGGGCTTGTTCGTGATCACGCCGTCCACGCCGTAGCCCGCCAGGCGCCGTGCGGTGTTCGCGTCGTCGATGGTCCAGGCGAAGACCTCCATCGGCCGGCTGTGCGGTCCGACGAGCGAGTGGACCGCGGAGACATAGCCGGCCGAGAGGGAGGCGTGGTCCGGGTTGATCAGATCGGCGAACCGCGCGTACTCGTGCAGGCGCGCGACCGACGGCTTGCCCAGGAAGGCCGTCGTGATCCCGAGGCGCAGTTCGTGGACCGTCCGCACGCTCTGCTCGCTGAAGCTCTGGACGACCAGCCGGTTCCTGAGATGGTCCGGATCCAGCCAGCCTTCGTTGCTCAGGACCTTGAGGGTCTGCCGCTCGATACCCGGATAGAGCTCGGGGTTCTTGATCTCCAGCACGAGCTTCTGGTGATTGTGCGAGACGCGGTTCATGTACTGCTTCAGCGTCGGCACACGGGTGCCCGCGTACCGGGGACCGAACCAGCTCCCCGCGTCCAGGTGCGCGATCTCCGCCGCGGTGAAGTCCTTGACCTTCCAGGGAGCGCGGTGCGGATAGACCTTCTTGACGTCGGTCGTACGTGCCAGGCTTGCGTCGTGAAGCACGACGAGCTCGCCGTCCTTGGTGCGCTGGACGTCGTTCTCGACCCAGTCGAAGCCCATCGCGGCCGCCTTGTCGATGGAGGCGAGGGTGTTCTCGGGCGCGTAGGCGGACGCTCCGCGGTGCGAGACGATCAACGGAGCTTTGCGCAGGGAGCCGGCCTGTGCGTGGGAGGTGGGCAGTATCAGGATGGTTCCCCCGATAAACGCGGCGGTCGTGGCGGCGGCAACGCGCGCGTGCATACGTACTCCTCGCGTCGAGCGATCACAGACAGATCAAGAGTGACAGCAGAGAGTCAACGACGGAGGGGTACGGGATGGACACGGATTGAATGGAGTTGACCAAGTTCGCTCACTGGCATCACACAGGTGCGGCGAGGTTGTGATTCTTTGCCGGAAAATCGTTCGACCATTCAGGTGGGGGTCATACTCTCTGCCTCGACCCTGGCCGTTGTTTCGGTCCCGAGGGTGGGGGGCATTTCCGGGAATTTCTGGCGTAAAAGGGCGGGAAGGGCAGCCGCGCATGCAGGGCACGGTCGACGGCTTCAGTTACGGACTCGTCACACCGGTGGTGGCGTATTTCATGGCCTGCCTGGGCGGAGCGCTCGGCCTGCGCTGCACCACCAGATCGATGCTCGTCGCCCACTCCTGGCGGGCCGGCTGGCTCGCGCTCGGCTCGGTGGCGATCGCCTCGGGCATATGGACCATGCATTTCATAGCCATGATGGGGTTCGCCGTAAAGGAGACCCCGGTCCACTACGACAAGCCGACGACATTCGCGAGCCTGGGCGTGGCCATCGTGATGGTCGGCATCGGGATCTTCATCGTGGGTTACCGGGGCGCCACCGGTACGGCGCTCTTCACCGGGGGCACCATCACCGGTCTCGGAGTCGCCTCGATGCACTACCTGGGCATGGCCGGCATGCGCCTCAACGGGAACCTCGAGTACAACACCCTCACCGTCTCCGCCTCGGTGGTCATAGCCGTCGTCGCCGCCACCGCCGCTCTGTGGGCGGCGGGGCAGGTCCGGGGATTCCTGTGGAGCGTGGGCGCCAGCCTCGTCATGGGCCTGGCCGTCACGGGTATGCACTACACGGGCATGGCCGCCCTCAGCGTCCATCTCCACGGCACGTCCAGCAGCCCCGGCGGCGACTCGGCCGCCGCACTGCTCGCGCCCATGATGATCGGCCCGCTGGTCTTCCTGTGTCTGGCGGGCGTCGTCGTGATGTTCGACCCGCTGATGGTCATGGGCAAGCCCGACTGGAGGCCCGCGGAGCACCGGCCCGGCGTCCCGGCCCACTCCACGGTCCAGTACGTCGGCCGCCGCCCCCTGCCGCGCGCCGGCCGGGAGCGCGGCCACCGCAGCTCGCGCACCCCCCAGAACCGGTGATCCGGGCCCGTTGTCAGTGCGGGGTCGTACGGTGGAACCCATGCGGCCCGTATCAAAGATCGAACGTTCGGTGGCGCCCTTCGAGGTCGTCAGCCCCTACCAGCCGAGCGGTGACCAGCCGGCGGCCATCGCCGACCTGGAAAAGCGCATCCGCGCGGGTGAGAAGGATGTCGTCCTGCTGGGCGCGACCGGCACCGGCAAGTCCGCCACCACCGCGTGGATGATCGAGAAGCTCCAGCGCCCCACGCTCGTCATGGCACCGAACAAGACACTGGCCGCCCAGTTGGCCAACGAGTTCCGCGAGCTGCTGCCGAACAACGCGGTCGAGTACTTCGTCTCGTACTACGACTACTACCAGCCCGAGGCCTACGTCCCGCAGTCGGACACCTACATCGAGAAGGACTCCTCGATCAACGAGGAGGTCGAGCGCCTGCGCCACTCCGCGACCAACTCGCTGCTCACCCGCCGCGACGTCGTGGTGGTCGCCTCGGTCTCCTGTATCTACGGCCTCGGCACGCCGCAGGAGTACGTCGACCGGATGGTCAGCCTCAAGGTCGGCGACGAGATCGACCGCGACGACCTGCTGCGCCGCTTCGTCGATATCCAGTACACGCGCAACGACGTGGCGTTCGCCCGCGGCACCTTCCGGGTCCGCGGCGACACCATCGAGATCTTCCCGGTCTACGAGGAGCTCGCCGTCCGCATCGAGATGTTCGGCGACGAGATCGAGGCACTCTCCACGCTGCACCCGCTCACGGGTGAGGTCATCAGCGACGACAACCAGGTCTACGTCTTCCCGGCGTCCCACTACGTGGCCGGCCCCGAGCGCATGGAGCGCGCGGTCAACGACATCGAGAAGGAACTGGGGGAGCGCCTCGCCGAGTTGGAGAAGCAGGGCAAGCTCCTGGAGGCCCAGCGCCTGCGCATGCGTACGACGTACGACCTGGAGATGCTCCGCCAGATCGGCTCCTGCTCCGGCGTCGAGAACTACTCGATGCACTTCGACGGCCGCGAACCAGGCTCCCCGCCGAACACGCTGATCGACTACTTCCCGGACGACTTCCTGCTCGTCATCGACGAGTCGCACAACACCGTGCCGCAGATCGGCGCCATGTACGAGGGTGACGCCTCCCGCAAGCGCACCCTCGTCGACCACGGCTTCCGGCTGCCCTCTGCCCTGGACAACCGCCCTCTGAAGTGGGAGGAGTTCCAGGAGCGCATCGGCCAGACCGTCTACCTGTCGGCGACGCCCGGCAAGTACGAGCTCTCCCGCGGGGACGGCTTTGTCGAGCAGATCATCCGCCCCACCGGTCTGATCGACCCCGAGGTCGTCGTCAAGCCCACCGAGGGTCAGATCGACGACCTGGTGCACGAGATCCGGGCGCGCACCGAGAAGGACGAGCGCGTCCTGGTGACCACGCTCACCAAGAAGATGGCCGAGGACCTCACCGACTACTTCCTGGAGCTCGGCATCCAGGTGCGCTATCTGCACAGCGACGTCGACACCCTGCGCCGTGTCGAGCTGCTGCGCGAGCTGCGCTCGGGCGAGTTCGACGTCCTGGTCGGCATCAACCTGCTGCGCGAGGGCCTCGACCTGCCCGAGGTCTCCCTGGTGTCGATCCTCGACGCCGACAAGGAGGGCTTCCTGCGTTCGGGCACCTCGCTGATCCAGACCATCGGCCGTGCGGCGCGCAATGTCTCCGGCCAGGTCCACATGTACGCCGACCGGATCACCCCGGCGATGGAGAAGGCCATCGAGGAGACCAACCGCCGCCGGGAGAAGCAGGTCGCCTACAACGAGGAGCGGGGCATCGACCCGCAGCCCCTCCGCAAGAAGATCAACGACATCGTGGCCCAGATCGCCCGCGAGGACATCGACACGGAGCAGTTGCTCGGCTCCGGATACCGCAAGGGCAAGGACGGCACGGGAGCCAAGGCCCCGGTGCCCTCGCTCGGCGGCAAGGCGGCCAAGTCCGCCAAGGGCAAGGCCAAGGAGACGGTGCCGACCGACCGCCCCGCGGCCGAACTCACCGGGCAGATCGAGGAGATGACGGAGCGGATGCGGGCCGCCGCGGCTGACCTCCAGTTCGAGATCGCGGCACGGCTGCGCGACGAGGTGTCGGAGATGAAGAAGGAGCTGCGCCAGATGAAGGAGGCGGGCCTGGCCTGAGGCCCCCGCCTACCGTGCCGGACCTCGGTGGATGCGCGCTGTGTTGCAACACCGACACAAAGCGCGCCCCAGGGTTCGGCACGGTCGACGGCGCTGCGTAGGGTGCTGGACATCCGCGGACTCCGCGGCAACAGGGGACAGCTCGAGAGGGGAACAGCGCGTGACGGTCAACATGACCAAGGGTCAGGCCATCAGTCTGCAGAAGAACGACGGGGGCACCCTGACCGCGGTGCGCATGGGGCTCGGCTGGCAGGCGGCCCCCCGGCGCGGCCTGTTCGGCTCGCGCACCCGGGAGATCGACCTCGACGCGTCCGCCGTGCTGTTCGCGGACAAGCAGCCCGTCGACGTGGTGTTCTTCCGTCACCTCGTCAGCGACGACGGATCCGTGCGGCACACCGGTGACAACCTGGTCGGCGGCGTGGGCCAGGGCGGCGACGACGAGGCGATCCTCGTCGACCTCCAGCGCATCCCGGTCCACATCGACCAGATCATCTTCACCGTGAACTCCTTCACGGGCCAGACGTTCCAGGAAGTGCAGAACGCGTTCTGCCGTCTGGTCGACGAGACCAACGGCCAGGAGCTCGCGCGCTACACGCTCGCGGGCGGCGGCCAGTACACGGCGCAGATCATGGCGAAGGTGCACCGCGCGGGCCCCGGCTGGCAGATGACGGCGCTGGGCACACCGGCCAACGGCCGTACCTTCCAGGACCTGATGCCCGCGATCCTGCCGCACCTGTAGGCAGCGCGGCGCCCGGCACACGAAGCGACACGGGGGGACAAGGCGATGACGGCCGAGCTGGTCCGGGGGCAGAACCACCCGCTCTCCCAGGCCCGTCTTGAGGTCCGCGTATCGGCCGGCCGGCCGATCGTGGCCGGGGCCACGCTGAGCGACGAGCAGGGCCGGGTCCGGGGCGTCGAATGGGTGGCTCACCCGGGCGCGCCGACCCTGCCCGGACTCGAGGTCTCCAAGCAGGCGGCGGCCGACCACCGTCTCGCGTTCGACCTGGACGCCCTGCCGGGGACCGTGCACCGCGTCAGCGTGCTGCTCGCACTGCCGACCGGTGTCGGTGGCCCTGTCCGGTTCGGGGCCGTCGCCGCCCCCTTCGTCGCCGTCACCGGCCTCGACGGCTCCGAGGTCGCCAGCTACACCATCACCGGCCTGGACGCGGAGTCGGCCGTCGTCGCCCTGGAGCTCTACCGCAGACAGGGCGTCTGGAAGGTACGCGCGGTCGGCCAGGGGTACGCGGGCGGCCTCGCCGAACTCCTCACCGACCAGGGCCTGTCCGAGGCCCGGCAGCTCGCGGGCAGCATCAACGAAGCGGTGGCCCAGGGGCTGGCCCGCTCGGTGTCGGCACCCCCGCCGCGTACGGCGGACACGGACCGCTCACGACAGGCGGCCGCCTCGGCGCCGGGACCGGACCAGCCGTACGCCGGACCGCAGGGCGCCTCCGGGACCGTACCGCCGCAGTCCCCGTACGACGCGCCGGGTCCGCAAGGAGCCACGGTGCCGCAGACGGGCTACCCGGGAGGCCCCGCGCAGCCCGACCCCTCCGCCGTCACCCAGCCGTCCGCCCCGACGGGCGGCCCGGTCAACTACAGCCACCCCGGCAGACAGGCCGCCGCGCCGCCCCCGCCTGCGCCGACCGCACCACCGGCCGCGCCGGGACAGCCCGCCCAGCCCGTCGCCGGTGACGCGACCGGCTGGTCCATGGAGGAGCGGCTCTACAACCAGGTGTGGGGCATGTTCGAGGACCTGGCGCGCACCACGGCCGCGTACCGCAGCGCCGTCGACTTCGCCGACTCGCGCCTGGAGCAGGAGCTCGACCAGGTCCTGTCCGACCCGCGCAGCCGGATCGGCGGGCAGGGCGACGCCGCGCGTGAGGCCGCCCAGGCCAAGCGGGCGGGCCTGGTCGACCAGGCCCGCGCCGCGCTCGACCGGGACCTCGCCCAGCTCGCGGCCGAGGCCGAGGTGGTCGAGCCCGCGCTGCCCGCGGCGTACGCGTCCTGGGACAACCCGGTCTGGCACGGCTACCGGGTGCCCATGGAGATCCCCATGGCCCTGCGCCTCGGCGACCTCCGGCTGCCCGAGAGCGAGAACCTGAGCATCCCGATGCTGGTCCGGCTTCCGCTCGAACGTGGCCTGTGGATCGACAGCGGACGCGCCGGCTTCGACGACCCGCTCGCCGACTCCGACGAACTGCGCCGACTCGCCATGGACACGGCAGTGGCACACGCCGCCCGGCTGCTCGCCGTCTATCCCGCGGGTGAGTTCACGGTGCATGTGATCGACCCGGCCGGTTCGGGAGCCTCGTGTCTCGCGCCGCTGGTGCGTTCCGGAGTGCTCGACGCTCCGCCCGCCGCCGGGGCCGCGGGGGTGGGCGAGGTGCTGGCCTGGCTCACCCAGCGTGTCGACCTGGTGCAGATGGCGGTGCGTGGCGGCGTGGCCGACTCGCTGCCGCCGGACCTCGACACCGCCGAACAACTGTTGATCGTCAACGACTTCCCGCACGGCTTCGACGACCGCGCCGTGACGCAGTTGCGCTATCTCGCGGACGAGGGACCGGCCGTCGGCGTCCATCTGATGATGGTCGCGGACCGGGAGGACGCCGCCGCCTACGGGCCGTTGCTCGATCCTCTCTGGCGTTCGCTGTTGCGACTCACCCCGGTGCCCGACGACCATCTCGCCGACCCGTGGGTGGGACACGCCTGGACGTACGAACCCGCGCTCGTCCCGCCGGGCAGTCAGGTGCTCCAGCAGGTGCTCTCCCAGGTGGCGGCGGCCCGCCGCGCATGGAACCGCTGACCCCACAGAGGACTTTGCCAAGCATCAGTAAAGCCATCTGACCAGGCAGTTTGGTCTTTCTTTTACTAATCGCTTTACCTTTCCTTGGTGTTTCGGGTACTGTTTTCCGTACGGAGGGGAGTACTCCCTACCACTAGCGGCGTTCCCGTCAATACGGATCCGACCAGATCCCGGGGCGTCGGCCCGTGGACCGCGGACGCATCACGCGTCCCCTCGGTCGCGGGTGGAAGAGACCTCCGGCAGCGACGACGCTGGTATTTGCCGTTACGACTGCCGGAGGCGCAGTGGATGTTTCCGTGACCCTTTGGGTCCTCACGATCGTGGGCCTCGCCGCCCTCATCGCGGTCGACTTCTTCATCGGTCGCAAGCCGCACGACGTATCGATCAAGGAAGCCGGAATCTGGACGATCGTCTGGATCGCTCTGGCCGGACTGTTCGGCCTGGGACTGCTCGTGTTCTCCGGCGGCCAGCCCGCCGGCGAGTTCTTCGCCGGCTTCATCACCGAGAAGTCGCTGAGCGTCGACAACCTCTTCGTCTTCGTCCTGATCATGGCGAAGTTCGCCGTGCCGACGCAGTACCAGCAGCGGGTACTTCTCGTCGGCGTCCTCATAGCGCTCGTCCTGCGCACGATCTTCATCGCCGCGGGCGCCGCGATCATCTCCAACTTCGCCTGGGTCTTCTACATATTCGGCGCGTTCCTCATCTACACGGCCTGGAAGCTGATCCAGGAGGCGCGGGCCGACGAGCCGGAGGAGGAGTTCGAGGAGAACAAGCTGCTCAAGGCCGCCGAGAAGCGCTTCGGTGTGGCTGACCGGTATCACGGCACGAAGCTGTGGATCCAGCAGAACGGCAAGCGCGTCATGACGCCGATGCTGGTCGTGATGCTCGCGATCGGCACCACGGACGTACTCTTCGCGCTTGACTCGATCCCCGCGATCTTCGGCCTGACCCAGGACCCGTACATCGTCTTCACGGCCAACGCGTTCGCGCTGATGGGTCTGCGCCAGCTGTACTTCCTCATCGGTGGCCTGCTCAGGAAGCTGGTCCACCTCAGCTACGGCCTGTCCGTCATCCTTGGCTTCATCGGCGTCAAGCTGGTGCTGCACGCACTGCACGAGTCCGGCGTCCACGTTCCCGAGATCTCCATCCCGGTCTCGCTCGGGGTGATCTGTGCGGTCCTGGTCGTCACGACGATCACCAGCCTGATCGCCTCCAAGAAGCAGGCGGCGCTGCAAGCGTCCGAAGGCGCCTCGCAGACCCCGACGTCCGAGAAGTCCCCGACGAACAGCATCGACGTCTGATCACGTCGGAGGCGGCGACAGCCGCCTCGTGGCGGGGGGGGGGGGGGCCGGGGCCCCCCCCCCCCCCCCCGGGGGGGGGGGGGGGGGGGGCCGGGGGGGGGCCGCCCACCCCGCCAGGTGTTCGCTCGGGCGGCCATCGGAATGCGGGGCCCGTCCGTGCCTGCGACGATCGCTGCATGATCGTTCGGCTCCGGTCACTCCTGACGCAGTGGACGGCCGTCGTGCCCGTGGTCGCGGTGGTCCTGCTGGCCTTCACTTGGGGGCGCGACCTGCCCGCCGCGATCGTCGCACTGGTGACCCTGGTCCTGGCCGGGGCGGTGCTGGCCGCGGTCCACCACGCCGAGGTGATCGCGCACCGGGTCGGTGAACCCTTCGGGTCCCTCGTCCTGGCCGTCGCCGTCACGATCATCGAAGTGGCGCTCATCGTCACCCTGATGGTGGACGGCGGCCCGAAGAGCTCGACGCTCGCCCGTGACACGGTGTTCGCGGCCGTGATGATCACGTGCAACGGCATCGTGGGACTGTGCCTGCTCGTCGCCTCCCTGCGTCACGGGCTCGCCGTCTTCAACGCGGAGGGCACCGGCGCCGCCCTGGCGACCGTCGCGACGCTGGCCACGCTCAGCCTGGTCTTCCCGACCTTCACCACCAGCAAGCCGGGCCCGGAGTTCTCCACGGTCCAGCTCACCTTCGCCGCGCTCGCCTCACTCGTCCTGTACGGCCTGTTCGTGACGACCCAGACCGTGCGGCACCGCGACTACTTCCTCCCGATCACCCGTCTGGGCGAGGTGATCGACGTGGACGAACACGCGGACGCCCCGTCCGCCCGTGCCGCTGGGATCAGCCTGGGCCTGCTCGCCCTGGCCCTCGTCGGAGTGGTCGGCCTCGCCAAGGGTGTGTCGCCCACCATCGAGTCCGGCGTCGAGGCGGCCGGTATGCCGCAGTCGGTGGTCGGTGTGATCATCGCGCTGCTCGTGCTGCTTCCGGAGACCATCGCCGCGGTCCGGTCGGCACGCCGCGACCGGGTGCAGACCAGTCTGAACCTCGCCCTCGGCTCCGCGATGGCCAGCATCGGTCTGACGATTCCCGCGGTTGCCCTGGCCTCCGTCTGGCTCTCCGGACCGCTCGTACTCGGCCTCAGTTCCACCCATATGGTGCTGCTCGCGCTCACGGTGGTCGTGAGTTCCCTGACGGTCGTCCCGGGACGCGCGACCCCCCTCCAGGGAGGTGTCCATCTGGTGGTGTTCGCGGCGTACTTGGAGCTGGCGGTCACTCCCTAGCCGACGCTCAGCCGGTGGAGCCACCGCTCAGCCGGTGGAGCCGCCACTCACTCCGTGGCCGGGGCGACGGCCATCCGGGGCACCGGCCGGGTCTCCGGCAGCAGTGCGAAACACCCGAGGCTGAACAGGGCGATCCCCGTCAGATACGCCGCCACACCCCAGGGCACCCGCTCTCCCTCGGCCACCGCCGTCGCCACGATGGGCGTGAGCGCGCCGCCCAGCACCCCGCCCAGGTTGTAACCCACCGCCGCCCCCGTGCAGCGCACCCGAGGCTCGTACAGCTCCGGCAGATACGCGGCGATCACGGCGAACATCATGATGAACGCGAGCAGCGCCACCAGGAAGCCCAGGAACATCAACAGGGGTTCGCCGGTCGACAGCAGCGCGATCATCGGGAACATCCACAGTGCCGAGGCCGTACACCCCGCCAGACACAGCGGCCGCCGTCCGTAGCGGTCGCCGAGAAGGGCCATCACGGGCGTGAGGGAGCCCTTCACCACCACGGCCGCCATGATGCAGGACAGCATGACGGTACGGCTCACCCCGAGCCGCTCGACGCCGTACGCGAGCGCCCAGGTCGTCACCGCGTAGAACACGGCGTAGCCCACCGCGAGTCCACCGGCCGTCAGCAGGACGAGCCGCCAGTGGTCGCGCACCACCTCGGCGAGCGGCACACGCGCGTGGTCCTCCATTTCGAGGAAGCTGGGGCTCTCCGCGAGCGAACTGCGCAGCCACAGCCCCGCGGCGGCGAGCAGGCCCGCCGCCCAGAACGGCACGCGCCACCCCCATGCCGCGAACTGTGCGTCGGACAGCGTTGTCGACAGCACCAGCATCACGCCGTTGGCCAGCACGAACCCCAGGGAGGGGCCGATCTGCGGAAAGCTCGACCACAGCGCGCGCCGCTCGGCGGGCGCGTGCTCCGCGGTCAGCAGCACCGCCCCGCCCCACTCCCCGCCGAGCCCGAGCCCCTGAAGGAAACGCAGTACAAGAAGGAGCACGGGAGCGGCCGTACCGATCGAGTCGAACGTCGGCACGCACCCGACCGCGACGGTCGCGGCGCCGGTCAGCAACAGCGAGGCGACGAGCACCGGACGCCGTCCGCGCCGGTCCCCGATGTGCCCGAACAGCATCGAGCCGAGCGGGCGGGCGACGAATCCGACGCCGAACGTCGCGAAGGCCGCCAGCGTTCCCGCCAGCGGTGAGAAGGTCGGGAAGAACAACGGTCCCAGGACCAGGGCGGCCGCGGTCCCGTAGACGAAGAAGTCGTAGAACTCGATGGCCGTTCCGGCGAGCGAGGCGGCCGCGAGCCGGAGCATGGAGGGCGCCCTTACGGTGTGTACGTCGTGCATGCCGCGTCAACTACCCACGGTGACGGACGGTTACGGGGGCGCGCGGGAGCATGGTGCGCGTCGGCGGCTGATCGCGATGCGCCGGAGCGGCCCGACCTCGTACTGCACGGAGCGGGTCTCGTCACGGAACGGCGGGTGTCATCAGGGAAAGGCGGGTCTCATCACGGATTGGACGGCCCGTCACCACCGCGCCGTAGCGTGATAGACCGGGTCCGAGCAGCGGTCCACAACGGGCCGGCAGATCTGGAAGGACCGGAGGAACCGTGCCCCGCACCCTCGCCAACGCCCCGATCATGATCCTCAACGGGCCCAATCTGAACCTTCTCGGGCAGCGTCAGCCGGAGATCTACGGCTCGGACACGCTCGCGGACGTGGCGGCCCTGTGTGCCAAGGCGGCCGCCGCGCACGGCGGCACGGTGGACTTCCGTCAGTCCAACCACGAGGGCGAGCTGGTGGACTGGATCCACGAGGCGCGCCTGAACCACGCGGGGATCGTGATCAACCCGGCCGCGTACTCGCACACCTCCGTCGCGATCCTGGACGCGCTCAACGCCTGTGACGGCCTTCCGGTGGTGGAGATCCACATCTCCAACATCCACCAGCGCGAGGCGTTCCGGCACCACTCGTACGTCTCGCAGCGGGCCGACGGGGTCATCGCGGGGTGCGGGGTCCAGGGGTACGCGTTCGCGGTGGAGCGGGTGGCGGCGCTGGCGGGGACGGGGCAGGCGCAAGCCTGACTCAGAGCCGCCCCGCCTCCACGATCCGACGCAGGAACCGCCGGGTGCGCTCCTGTCGCGGGCTCCCGAAGAGTTCCTCGGCCGTGCCGCGTTCGAGGACCACACCGCCGTCCAGGAAGCACACCTGGTCGGCGACCTCGCGGGCGAAGCCCATCTCGTGCGTGGCCAGCACCATGGTCATCCCCTCGTCCTTCAGGTCCCGGACGACGGACAGGACCTCACCCACGAGTTCCGGGTCGAGGGCGGCGGTGATCTCGTCGAGGAGCAGCAGCCGGGGACGTACGGCCAACGCGCGGACGATCGCGGCCCGTTGCTGCTGGCCGCCGCTCAGCCGGTCGGGATACTCGCCCGCCTTCGCGCCGAGGCCGAGCCGGTCGAGCAGCTCACGCGCGTGTGCCTCGGCCTCCGCGCGGCTCACACCGTGCACGCGGCGCGGGGCGAGCGTGATGTTCTCCAGCACGGTCATGTGCGGGAAGAGGTTGTACGCCTGGAAGACCACGCCGATCCGACGGCGTACGGCGTCGTGGTCGGCCCGCGGGTCGGTGATCTCCTCGTCGTCCAGCCAGATCGCGCCGTCGTCGATCTCCTCGAGGAGGTTCGCACAGCGCAGCAGGGTCGACTTGCCGGAGCCGGAGGCGCCGATCAGCGCGGTCACCGTGTGCGGGGCGACCTCCAGGTCGACGTCCCGCAGTACGACGGAGTCGCCGAAGGTCTTGCGGACGGATTCCATCCGCAGCACCGGTGTGCCGGTCATATGGTCCCTCCCTGGGCCCGCTGACGGTCCATCCGGGCCGTGATCCAGTCCGTGAAGCGGGTCATCGGAATGGTCAGCGCGACGAAGACCAGTCCCGCGACGATGTACGGCGTGTAGTTGAGGCTGCGGCCCACGATGATGTCGGCGGCCCGCACCGCGTCGACCGCACCGCCGATCGACACGAGCCCGGTGTCCTTCTGGAGGGACACCAGGTCGTTGAGGAGCGGCGGCACCTGGCGGCGTACCGCCTGGGGGAGGACGACGTAGCGCAGGGCCTGCCGGTTGCTGAGCCCGAGCGAGCGGGCCGCGGCGCGCTGCGAGGGGTGGACGGACTCGATGCCGGCGCGGAACACCTCGGCGACGTACGCCGAGTACGTCAGCGTCAGCGCCGTACCACCCAGGAGGACCGGGTCCACGGTCACGCCCTGCAGCCGCAGCGCGGGGACGCCCAGGACCACGATCATCAGGTTGATGATGAGCGGGAGGCCGCGGAAGAAGTCCGTGTACGCGGCGGCCAGCGCCCGTAGGGGGAAGAACACCGGGCCGCGCAGGGTGCGGGCGATGGCGATCAGCATGCCCAGGACGAGGACCGCGGCGCCGCAGATCAGGAGCAGCCGTACGTTCAGCCACAGCCCTTCCAGGACCTTGGGGAACGCCTCGCGCGCGTACTGCCCGTTGAAGAACGTCTCCTTGGTGCGCGACCAGCCGGGCGCGTTGACGACGACGAGGTACAGCACGACGCCGGTGACCAGGGTGGAGAGCGCGGCGATCGCCGTCGCGCGGCGGGCGCGGGCGCGCTTGTGGCGCTCCCGTTCGATCCGCCGCTGCGAGGGGACGTACGCCTCGGGCATGTCGCCCTCACCGGAGCCCGCGCCCGGCTCCTCTCCCGGCTCCCCTTCCGACTCCTCCTTGGTGACGGTCACTTGAGCACCGGAGCGTCGACGGCCTCGGACAGCCACTGCTTCTCGATCGAGGCGAGCGTGCCGTCCTGGCGCAGAGCGTCCACGGCCTTCGTCACACACGGGGTCAGGGCGCTGCCCTTGTCGAGGACGAGTCCGAACTGCTCCGGTGTGCCGCCGGTGTTCTCGAACTGTCCGACGATCTTGGCGTCGGTCACCTCGGCCGCCGTGATGTAGAACGCGGTCGGCAGGTCGACCACGATGGCGTCGACCTGGCCGTTCTTCAGAGCGGACTTGGCCTGGTCGTTCTTCGCGTACGCGGCCGGCTGCCGGGTCGGCTTCACCACGTCGTCGATGTAGTTCAGGCTGGTGGTGCCGACCTGGGCGCCCAGCTTGACGTCCTTGAGGTCCGCGATGCTCTTCGCCTGCGCGGCCTTGGAGCCCTTGAGCGCGATGACGGCCTGGCGGACGTCGTAGTAGCCGGACGAGAAGTCCACCGCCTTCTTGCGCTCGGCGCTGATCGACACCTGGTTGATGTCAAAGTCGAAGGTCTTCACGCCGGGCGCGAAGGCCTTGTTGAAGGGGACGGTCTGCCAGACGACGTCGCTCTTGTCGTAGCCGAGCTGCTTGGCCACGGCGTACGTGACCGCGGACTCGAAGCCCTTGCCGTTCGCGGGCTTGTCGTCCTTGAACCACGGCTCGTACGCGGGCTCGTCGGTGGCGATGGTCAGCTTGCCGGACGTCCGGGTGCCCAACGCGCCCTTCGCGCAGGCTTCTCCGGTTGTCCCGGAGGCCTTGGCGGAGGCATTGTCCTCCGGCTGCGGGGCACAGCCCACGGCGGCGGCAAGCAGGGCGACGGTGGCGGCGGACGCGGCGCGGCGCAGGGTGCGTTGGGCGAGATGCATGGCGGGAGAGTGACAGCGAGGCATGCCGTTTGTCGAGGTCACAACGGTAAAAGTCCGCATAGTGGGAACGTGTGTTGCGGTCCTGTGAACGCTCGATGAGAAGAGCCGCTGAGCGGCCTGCCGACGGCTTTGCCGGGGCCGCCGGCCGAGGGCGGGGATCAATGGGCCGGCGGCCCGTTTCGCGTCAGGAGCCGTCGACCTGAGCGGGGCTGCTTCCAGTGGACTGCACCACCGCACGCGCCGGGAGCGCGCGCAGGGCACCGGCGCGTGCGCTCCATTCACACGGGGCGCGTGTTCGCGGACTTCACGCCCCCGGCCGGGGTTCGTCGTGCGACCCGGACCGGTCGGGCTTCGTTCGTCGTCCGACTATGACCGGTCGGGTTCGTTCGTCGTGCGGCCCGGAGTCACCAGCCGCGCGCGTGCCACTCCGGAAGGTGCGGGCGCTCGGCGCCCAGCGTCGTGTCGTTGCCGTGCCCCGGGTAGACCCAGGTCTCGTCCGGCAGTGCGTCGAAGATCTTCGTCTCGACGTCGTGGATGAGGCTGGCGAACGCCTTCGGGTCCTTGCGGGTGTTGCCCACACCGCCGGGGAAGAGACAGTCCCCCGTGAACACGTGCGGGTGCCCGTGCGGGTCGTCGTAGACGAGGGCGATCGAGCCCGGTGTGTGGCCCACGAGGTGGCGCGCGGTGAGCTCCACGCGCCCCACCCGGATCGTGTCGCCGTCGCTCACGAGGACGTCGGTCGGCACGGGGATGCCCTCGGCGTCGTCCCGGCCCGCGTAGGTGCGGGCGCCGGTGGCCACCACGACCTCCGCGAGCGCCTGCCAGTGGTCGCCGTGCTGATGTGTGGTGACGACGGACGCGATGCCGTCGTCACCGATCAGCGTGAGCAGGGTGCCGGCGTCGTTGGCCGCGTCGATCAGCAGCTGCTCGTCGGTGGCCCGGCAGCGCAGCAGATAGGCGTTGTTGTCCATCGGGCCGACCGCGACCTTGGAGATCATCAGGTTCTGCAGCTCGTGCACATCGGCAGGTCCGCCGACCTTCACCGCTCCGCTGTAGGTCATGACGGCAGCCTATAGCGGGGGGAGCGCGGGGAGTGGCCCGCCATCGACGCTCAGCCCCGAGCCGTCGCGCCGTCCGCAGAGCCAGCCGAGCAGCGCCGGTGCGGAACCGGTCACGGTGACCTCGGGTCCGCCCTCAGCATCGCGTCCCGTGCTCCACGCGCGCGTGGTGTCGGTGATCCCTGTGGAGGGCACCTCGGGGTGCCCCCTGAACCGATCGGCGAGGAAGGCGATCTCCCGTTCCACGAACTCCTCCGGGAGATCCTCGAGCTCGTACCCGATCCCCAGGTCCACGTGATGCAGCTCGACCTCGCCCCAGCGCCGGAACGGCACCCGGGCCGCGGAGTCCGTGACCCCGTTGCGCAGCTCCACCGTGCGCGACCAGTCCGCGGGCGCCGCCCCCGCGTCCTGGAACCGGGCCGCGCTCTTCCGCAGGTCCGCGAGCTGTCCGTCCAGGGGGCGCGGCGCGTCCCGCTCGATGTCGGCGTCCCGGGCTTCCCCGGAGACGTACATCGGGCGTCCGTCGAGGACGTTCACGAGCGCGTCCGCGTTACGGGAGAGGTGGGCGAGCACATGGCCGCGGCTCCAGCCGGGCAGCCGTGACGGCTCGGCCGCGGAAGCGTTGTCCAGTTCGGCGGCTGCGTTGAGCAGCCGTTCGGTCGCGTCACGTACAGACGCCAGGTCGCGCGCGTGATCCATCATGCGGACGACCCTAGCCCCGCCACACGTTCGGGTGAAGGTGGTCGGCCGTGCCCGCAAATCGAATGCACGTGCTATACCCTCGACCGTGGCGTCGGGCATGCTGGATGGCCCGGGATTGTTGTGAACCAGGGAAAGCAACCGGCGCTGTCAGTGGCTCCCCCTAGTCTGGGAAAGACGGGGGCCTCGGCCCCTGTCACTTCTCTCAAGAAAGGTGCGGACCGGCGTGGCCGACCGTCTCATCGTCCGTGGAGCGCGCGAGCACAATCTGAAGAATGTCTCGCTCGACCTCCCGCGCGACTCGCTCATCGTCTTCACGGGCCTGTCGGGGTCGGGCAAGTCCTCGCTGGCCTTCGACACGATCTTCGCCGAGGGGCAGCGGCGTTACGTGGAGTCACTGTCCTCGTACGCCCGGCAGTTCCTCGGCCAGATGGACAAGCCGGACGTCGACTTCATCGAAGGCCTCTCCCCGGCGGTCTCCATCGACCAGAAGTCGACCTCGCGCAACCCGCGCTCGACGGTCGGCACCATCACCGAGGTCTACGACTACCTGCGTCTGCTCTTCGCGCGCATCGGCAAGCCGCACTGTCCCCAGTGCCGCCGCCCCATCACGCGCCAGTCGCCGCAGGCCATCGTCGACAGGGTTCTGGAGCTGCCCGAGGGAAGCCGCTTCCAGGTGCTTTCGCCGCTGGTGCGCGAGCGCAAGGGCGAGTTCGTCGACCTCTTCGCCGATCTCCAGACCAAGGGGTACAGCCGGGCCAGGGTCGATGGTCAGACGATCCAGCTCACCGAGCCGCCCACGCTGAAGAAGCAGGAGAAGCACACCATCGAGGTGGTCGTCGACCGCCTCACGGTGAAGGACTCCGCCAAGCGCCGCCTCACCGACTCCGTGGAGACCGCCCTCGGGCTCTCCGGCGGCATGGTCGTGCTCGACTTCGTCGACCTCCCCGAGGACGACCCCGAGCGCGAGCGCATGTACTCGGAGCACCTGTACTGCCCGTACGACGACCTGTCGTTCGAGGAGCTGGAGCCCCGCTCCTTCTCCTTCAACTCGCCCTTCGGCGCCTGCCCCGAGTGCACCGGTATCGGTACGCGCATGGAGGTCGATCCCGAGCTGATCGTCCCGGACGAGGACAAGTCCCTCGACGAGGGCGCCATCCACCCCTGGTCGCACGGGCACACCAAGGACTACTTCGGGCGGCTCGTCGGAGCCCTCGCCGACGCGTTGGGATTCCGGACCGACATCCCCTTCGCCGGTCTCCCGCAGCGCGCCAAGAAGGCCCTGCTCTACGGCCACAAGACGCAGATCGAGGTGCGCTACCGCAACAGGTACGGGCGCGAGCGTGTCTACACCACCCCCTTCGAAGGGGCCGTCCCCTTCATCAAGCGGCGGCACAGCGAGTCCGAGAGCGACGCCAGCCGCGAGCGCTTCGAGGGCTATATGCGCGAGGTGCCCTGCCCCACCTGTGAGGGCACCCGCCTCAAGCCGCTCATCCTCGCCGTCACCGTCATGGAGCAGTCGATCGCGGAGGTCTCCGCGATGTCGATCAGCGACTGCGCGGACTTCCTGGGCAAGCTGAAGCTCGACGCGCGTGACAAGAAGATCGCCGAGCGTGTCCTGAAGGAGGTCAACGAACGGCTGCGCTTCCTGGTCGACGTCGGCCTCGACTACCTGTCGCTC
Source organism: Streptomyces sp. NPDC096311 (assembly GCF_044763085.1). Classification (NCBI taxonomy): domain Bacteria; kingdom Bacillati; phylum Actinomycetota; class Actinomycetes; order Kitasatosporales; family Streptomycetaceae; genus Streptomyces; species Streptomyces sp. NPDC096311. Next base: position 227,560 of record NZ_JBIWFN010000008.1, on the reverse strand, counting down.
AACCGCGCGGCCGGCACGCTCTCCGGCGGCGAGGCCCAGCGCATCCGCCTGGCCACCCAGATCGGCTCCGGCCTCGTCGGCGTCCTGTACGTCCTCGACGAGCCGTCCATCGGCCTGCACCAGCGCGACAACCACCGGCTGATCGAGACCCTGGTCCGGCTGCGAGACATGGGCAACACGCTCATCGTCGTCGAGCACGACGAGGACACCATCAAGGTCGCCGACTGGGTCGTCGACATCGGCCCCGGCGCGGGTGAGCACGGCGGCAAGGTCGTGCACAGCGGCCCCTTGAAGGAGCTGCTCGCCAACCCCGAGTCGATGACCGGCCAGTACCTGTCGGGCAAGCGAGAGATCCCGCTCCCGGACATCCGCCGTCCCGCCGACCCGGGCCGCAGGCTCACCGTGCACGGCGCCCGTGAGAACAACCTCCAGGACATCGACGTGTCCTTCCCGCTGGGTGTGCTCACGGCGGTCACGGGTGTCTCCGGTTCCGGCAAGTCGACGCTGGTCAACGACATCCTGTACACGCACCTGGCGCGCGAGCTCAACGGCGCCCGGAGCGTTCCCGGGCGGCACACGCGCGTGGACGGCGACGACCTCGTCGACAAGGTCGTGCACGTCGATCAGTCGCCCATCGGCCGCACCCCGCGGTCGAACCCGGCGACGTACACCGGAGTCTTCGACCACGTCCGCAAGCTGTTCGCCGAGACGACCGAGGCGAAGGTGCGGGGCTACATGCCCGGCCGCTTCTCCTTCAACGTCAAGGGCGGACGTTGCGAGAACTGCTCGGGCGACGGCACCATCAAGATCGAGATGAACTTCCTGCCGGATGTGTACGTCCCCTGCGAGGTCTGCCACGGGGCGCGCTACAACCGGGAGACCCTGGAGGTCCACTACAAGGGCAAGTCCATCTCCGAGGTCCTCGACATGCCGATCGAGGAGGCTCTCGGCTTCTTCGAGGCCGTCCCTGCGATCGCCCGCCACCTGCGCACACTCAACGACGTCGGTCTCGGCTACGTCCGGCTCGGCCAGTCCGCGCCGACGCTGTCCGGCGGCGAGGCCCAGCGTGTCAAGCTCGCCAGCGAGCTGCAGAAGCGTTCCACGGGCCGCACGGTGTACGTGCTGGACGAGCCGACCACCGGTCTGCACTTCGAGGACATCAGCAAGCTGATCACGGTGCTCTCCGGTCTGGTTGACAAGGGCAACACGGTCATCGTCATCGAGCACAACCTCGACGTCATCAAGACCGCCGACTGGGTCGTCGACATGGGCCCGGAGGGCGGCAACGGCGGTGGTCTCGTGGTCGCCGAGGGCACGCCCGAGCAGGTCGCCGGGGTTCCGGCCAGCCACACCGGCAAGTTCCTGCGCGAGGTCCTGGGCGCGGACCGGATCAGCGACGCCGCCTCCGTACCGGCTCCCCGCAAGGCGGCGGCCAAGAAGGCGGTCGCGGCAAAGTCGACGGCCAGGAAGACGACCACGAAGGCCGTGAACAACACGGCCACGAAGAAGGCAGCCGCGGCCGCCGGCACGACGGCCACGAAGAAGGCGACCCCCGCGAAGAAGACCACGCGGGCACGCAAGGCCTGATCCGGCCGGACGGGCCGGGCCCGACACATCGCGAAGAACACGGTGCCCCATGGGAACTCCCCATGGGGCACCGCCCGTTGCACGGTCAGCCGCCCTTGGACCGCATCGGTCTCAGAGGTCCAGCTTTCGGTTCCAGAGCGGCCAGCTGCTTCAAGGGGCGTCGAGCTCCGCGGCGAACGGCGGCTCCGCGCCCGCTCGGGAGCAGGTGATCGCCGCCGCGCGTGCCGCGAACCGCAGCAGCTCGCTCCAGCCGTCGGGGCCCAGCTCGGCCAGCGCCGCCGGGGACAGCGCGTCCCGTGCGGCCAGGCCGTGCAGCAGGGCCGCGTTCACCGTGTCTCCGGCGCCGATGGTGTCCACGACCTCGACCGGCTCACCGGGCACGGAGTGGACGGAGCCGTCCTGGGTGAACACCGTCAGGCCGTCGCCGCCCTGGGTGATCACGACGGCCGCGGGGCCGGACGCCAGCCACTCGCGCGGGGTGCCGCCCAGCCACAGCGCGTCCTCCTCGGAGAGCTTGAGGAGCGACACCGACGGCAGCCAGTTCTTGAAGCGGGCCCGATAGGCGTCCGCGTCGGGGATGAGTACGGCCCGGATGTTCGGGTCGAGCGTGGTGAACACCCTGCGCGCGGCGGCGGCCCGCATCAGCTCCTCGTAGGCGCTGGCGCCGGGCTCAAGGACCAGCGAGCAGGTCCCGAAGGACACCGCCCGGGTGGCGTCCGGGAGGCGCTCCGGCGCGGTGAACAGGCGGTCGGCCGTGCCCTCGACGTAGAAGGAGTACGACGCCGAGCCGTCCGCGTCGAGGGAGGCGAGCGCGAGGGTCGTCGGCTCCGTCCCGCGCTGCACGGAGGACACGTCGACGCCCGCCTCGCGCAGCCCGCCGAGGAGCGCCTCGCCGTAGGCGTCGTACGAGACCCGGGAGCAGAAGGCGGTGGGGGAGCCGAGGCGGCCCAGCGCCACCGCCGTGTTGTAGGGGCCGCCGCCGCGTGCGGGCCGCAGGCCGACGAGCGCTCCCGCGCCCTGCGGTACCAGGTCGATCAGGGCCTCACCGGCGACGACGATCACGACAGGGATCCTTTCGCGGGACTCTTCTGACTCAGGGCGGTGGGGGAGGCCCCCGATGTCCCGGGGGGCTCGGCGCAGCCGCACGAGGTGCGGTGGACGAAGGCGCAGGGGAGCCGCACGGTGCGGGCCGGGTGGTCCGGCGCGGCGAGCCGTTCCAGGAGCAGCCGGACGGCCTGCGCGCCGATCTCCTTGCTTGGCTGGGAGATCGCGGTCAGCCGGGGCGTCAACAGATCCGCCCAGGCGAAGTCGTCGAAGCAGCACAGCGCCAGGTCGTCCGGCACGGACAGACCGCGTTCGCGCAGGGTGCGCAGGGCCCCGATGGTCATCGTGTTGTTTCCGGTGACCATCGCGGTCGGGGGCGCCGCCAGGGACAGCAGCGCGTCGGTGGCGCGTTCGGCGGCCGTCGCTTGGGAGTCGCCGTGCGCCACGAGCCGTTCGTCATAGGGGAGCCCGGCGCCCGCGAGGCCGTGGCGGTAGCCGGAGATCCGCTCGTTCGTGGTGCTGAGCCCGGGCAGGCCCGCGACGAGCCCGATGCGCCGGTGACCCCGTTCGGCGAGATGCCCGACCAGCCGTGCCATCGGCTCGGCGTTCTCGGCGCAGACCTGGTCGAAGCGGGAGGGGTGGTCGGCCGGGGCCTCGACCAGGCGGTCCAGGAAGACGGTCGGCACGTGGTGCTGCCCGAGATAGCGCAGGAGCGCGTCCGGATCGGCGGAGGGCGCGACGATCAGACCGTCGACGCGTCGCTCGTGCAGCAACTGGACGACCTTCCGCTCGTGCTGGGGATCGTCGTGCGGATCGGCGAGAAGCAGCCCGTACCCGTGCTCCAGGGCGCTCGCCTCGACGCCCTGGAGGATCTCCGTGAAGTACGGGTTGCTGATCGCCGACACCGCGAGGCCGATGGACCGGGTGCGCGCGGTGACCAGCGAACGGGCCAGGGTGTTGGGCGTGTAGCCGAGCGCGTCGATGGCGTCCAGGACGGCCTGGCGGGTGTGGGGCAGCACGGGGCGCGTGTCGTTGAGCACATGGGAGACGGTCGCCACGGACACTCCCGCGTGCGCCGCCACGTCGACCATCGTTGCCATCGCCCTGCCTCGCCTCTCCCGGGGCGACCCACGGGGGCCCTCCCCGAACTCTCGGCCTGCTCCGGCGGGAACGTATCGCATTCGACGGTGCACGTAAACGCTTGCGCAAACGTTTACGTCCTGTCGCCCGCACATATTGAGGACACCCTCGGGGCGGAATCATCCCTACCGGTATCGTCGACACACACCCGGCCCCGACCTGTGGAGACGCCATGCCTGCCCGCCGTACCGTCCTGCGAGGAGCGGCGCTCGCCCCGGTCGCCGGGATCGCCGTCAGCGCCTGCTCCGGTGGCAGCGGGGGCGGGGCGCCGGCGGCGCCGACCGCGCCGGTCGAGCTGGGCGCGGAGAGCGAGATCGCCAAGGGCGGCGCCCAGCTGTACCGGGAAGAGAACGTCGTGGTCAGCCGTGCCGAGAACGGCTCCCTGAAGGCGTTCAGCACGATCTGCACGCACGCCGGGTGCGCCATCAACAAGCTTCAGGGCACGACGCTGATCTGCCCGTGCCACGGCAGTGAATTCGACGCGGCGACGGGCAAGGTGCTGCAGGCCCCTGCCACCGAGCCGCTGAAGGAGCTGTCCGTGCAGGCCAAGGGCGGCAGGATCGTCGCGGGTCCCTGACCGGGAGCGCGGTGACGCCGCGTCCCCGGCCGGCCGGGGTCACTCCCAGTCCCAGCCGATGCCCACGATGCCCGACCGCACCCGCGGCTCGACGAGATGCACCGAGCGATGGCGCCCGCTGAGGGGGAGCTCCTGGCGGCCGCTGCGTGGCGCCGCCGCCGAGTGCTGGGTGAACCGGTGGCAGCGCACGGGCAGCGCATCCTCGGCGAACCGCACCTGGAGGGCGTACTGCCCGCCCGCGAAGCCGAACCCGCGTACGTACTCGCTGGACGCACCGGCCGTGCCGTCCTCGAAGCCGTAGCGGAAGAGGAACGTATCTCCTGCGCGCAGCCGCGTGTCGAAGAGCAGCTCGGCGACCAGCACTCCGGTGTCGTGGTGCCAGCGCACCCGTCCCGTGCGGCAGTTTTCCAGGGCTCGGACCGCCGTGCGCTCCGGGGCGCAGCCAGGGTCACCGTGGTGGACGGCCACATAGCGGTCCACACCGTCCTTGTAGGCCCGCACGATGTGGTGGGACTCACGCGCGAGCAGCTCGCGGTGCGTGCCTATCCGGACGAGTTCGTGGTGGCCGAGGGTGTGCAGCCCGCCGTCGAGCGGTGACTCCAGCTCGGCCAGGAGCCGCTCCAGGACGCCGGAGGCCTCCACCAGGGAGCGGTACGAGCGGCCGGTGGGGCGCTGGGGGTCGCAGCGCTGGTCGGCCTTGGCCAGGAGCCGGATCAGTGACTCGTCCGGGAGCTGGAGGATCTCCTCCAGGGCGCGTACGGCGCGCAGCGACTCGGGGCGCTGTGGGCGCCGGGCGCCCTGCTGCCAGTAACTCAGGCTCGTGACCCCGACTTTGACCCCGTACCGGGACAGGTGGTGCTGTACGCGCTGCAGGGGCAGGCCGCGTGCGGCGATCGCGGCGCGCAGCGCGACATGGAAGGGGCCTCCCGCCAGGGCCGTCTCCAGTTCCGCAATGGCGACGTCCGCGTGCTGTGTGCCGTACCGCATGCAGGGCCTTTCTGTGAATGTTCACAACGGCTGGTCAGACCGTTGGATGTAGGTCGTCGGGGGCGCCCGGTCGGCGCGCGGGGCTTGTTCACACGCGCCTGTCGCCGTCCACGACCCCGAGTTCCCACGCATTGAAGCGTGTTGACCAAGCCCCGACAACACCTGATACGCAACCTACTCAACCTGCCGTACCGCCCTCTGGCCGATCTGCGATCGCGGTCCCGGCGGCTGAGTCCACAGGCGGGCCGGGAGGTCGTCGCGGTGTCAGCCCTCGCCAGTAGGGTGTGTGACATGGCCGACCCCTCCAGCTACCGCCCCAAGCCGGGACAGATCCCGGACTCTCCCGGGGTGTACAAATTCCGCGACGAGCACCGCCGGGTGATCTACGTCGGAAAGGCGAAAAGCCTGCGCCAGCGCCTGGCCAGCTACTTCCAGGACCTGGCGGGCCTGCACCCCCGCACCCGCACCATGGTCACCACGGCCGCGTCCGTGGAGTGGACGGTGGTGTCCACGGAGGTCGAGGCGCTCCAGCTGGAGTACTCCTGGATCAAGGAGTTCGACCCCCGGTTCAACGTCAAGTACCGCGACGACAAGAGCTACCCCTACCTCGCGGTGACGATGAACGAGGAGTTCCCGCGTGTGCAGGTGATGCGCGGCCACAAGCGCAAGGGCGTGCGCTATTTCGGTCCGTACGGACACGCGTGGGCGATCCGCGACACCGTCGACCTGCTGCTGCGCGTCTTCCCGGTCCGCACCTGTTCGGCGGGCGTCTTCAAGAACGCCGCCCGCACCGGCCGCCCCTGCCTCCTCGGCTACATCGGCAAGTGCTCCGCCCCCTGTGTCGGGCGGGTCTCCGACGAGGAACACCGTGACCTGGCCGAGGAGTTCTGCGACTTCATGGCCGGCCGTACGGGGACGTACATCCGCCGCCTCGAGAAGCAGATGACGGACGCGGCCGAGGAGATGGAGTACGAGCGGGCGGCCCGTCTGCGCGACGACATCGAGGCCCTGAAGAAGGCCATGGAGAAGAACGCGGTCGTGCTCGCCGACGCGACCGACGCCGACCTGATGGCCGTCGCCGAGGACGAGCTGGAAGCCGCCGTGCAGATCTTCCACGTACGCGGCGGCCGGGTGCGCGGGCAGCGCGGCTGGGTCACCGACAAGGTGGAGGCCGTCACCACCGGTGACCTGGTCGAACACGCGCTGCAGCAGCTCTACGGGGAGGAGACGGGTGACTCCGTCCCCAAGGAGGTGCTCGTCCCGGCACTGCCCGACCCCGTGGAACCCGTCCAGGAGTGGCTGACCGAGCGCCGCGGGTCGAACGTCTCCCTCCGCATCCCGCAGCGCGGCGACAAGAAGGCGCTCATGGAGACCGTGCAGCGCAACGCGCTCCAGGCTCTCGGCCTGCACAAGACCAAGCGCGCCTCCGACCTGACCACCCGCTCGCGCGCCCTGGAGGAGATCGCCGGAGCCCTCGACCTGGACAGTGCCCCGCTCCGGATCGAGTGCTACGACATCTCGCACCTCCAGGGGGACGACGTGGTCGCCTCCATGGTCGTCTTCGAGGATGGGCTGCAGCGCAAGAGCGAGTACCGGCGCTTCCAGATCAAGGGCTTCGAAGGCCAGGACGACGTCCGCTCCATGCACGAGGTGATCACCCGCCGCTTCAGGCGCTATCTCGCCGAGAAGGAGCGGACGGGCGAGTGGACGGACGGCGAGAACGTCTCAAGCGACGGGACCTCCGCCGACGGGACCTCCGCCGACGGGGCTTCCGCCGACGGGACTTCCCGCGACGGGACCTCCACCGAAAGCGCTCCCCCGGGGAACACCGCTCTGGAAGGTGACACCACGGGGAACGCCTTCGCGGGGAACGCCTTCACCGAGGAGGACGGCCGCCCCAAGCGCTTCGCCTACCCTCCGCAGCTCGTCGTCGTCGACGGTGGCCAGCCGCAGGTCGCGGCGGCCCAGAGGGCCCTCGACGAACTGGGCATCGACGACATCGCCGTCTGCGGCCTCGCCAAGCGCCTGGAGGAGGTCTGGCTGCCGCACGAGGACGACCCGGTGGTCCTGCCCCGCACCAGCGAGGGCCTGTACCTGCTCCAGCGGGTCCGTGACGAGGCCCACCGCTTCGCCATCACCTACCAGCGCACCAAGCGGGCCAAGCGTTTCAAGGCGAGCCCACTGGACGAGGTGCCGGGCCTCGGCGAGACCCGCAAGCAGGCGCTGATCAAGCACTTCGGCTCGGTGAAAAAGCTGCGATCCGCGACCATCGACCAGATCTGCGAGGTCCCCGGCATAGGCCGCAAGACGGCCGAGGCGGTCGCCGTGGTCCTCGCCCAGGCGGCTCCGGCCGCACCCGCCGTGAACACGGCGACTGGAGAGATCATGGAAGACGAGGAAGTCGGGGCGTCCGGTACGACCGCGGGCTCCCCCGAGGAGCCCGTGTCCGCGGGCGCCTCACACGAGCGACGGGGGCAGGAGACATGAGCGACAACGAACGACAAGAGATCCCAGCACCGGCCGAACAATCGGCCGAACAACCGGCTGAACAGATGGCCGGACCGCAGACCGGGCAGACGGCATCACCACAGGCCGCCGACGAGACCCAGGGGGGTACGACGATGGAGACGCCCGCGGTGCCCGAAGCCGCCATCCCCGAGCTGGTGATCATCTCCGGGATGTCCGGGGCGGGCCGTTCGACGGCCGCCAAGTGTCTGGAGGACCTCGGCTGGTTCGTCGTCGACAACCTGCCGCCCGCGCTGATCCCCACCATGGTGGAGCTCGGCGCCCGCTCCCAGGGCAACGTGGCGAGGATCGCGGTCGTCGTCGACGTACGAGGCCGCCGCTTCTTCGACAACCTCCGCGAGTCCCTCGCCGACCTGGAGGCGAAGAACGTCACCCGGCGGATCGTCTTCCTGGAGTCCTCCGACGAGGCCCTGGTGCGCCGCTTCGAGTCCGTGCGCCGTCCGCACCCCCTCCAGGGCGACGGCCGCATCGTCGACGGCATCGACGCCGAGCGCGAGCTGCTGCGCGAGCTGCGCGGCGACGCCGACCTGGTCATCGACACCTCCAGCCTGAACGTGCACGAGCTGCGCGCCAAGATGGACGCCCAGTTCGCCGGCGAGGAGGAGCCCGAGCTGCGGGCCACCGTCATGTCCTTCGGCTTCAAGTACGGCCTTCCGGTCGACGCCGACCTGGTCGTGGACATGCGCTTCCTGCCCAACCCGCACTGGGTCCCGGAGCTGCGCCCCTTCACCGGCCTGAACGAGGAGGTGTCGGCGTACGTCTTCAACCAGCCCGGCGCCAAGGAGTTCCTCGACCGCTACACCGAGCTGCTCCAGCTCATCGCCGCCGGCTACCGCCGCGAGGGCAAGCGCTATGTGACCATCGCGGTCGGCTGCACCGGCGGCAAGCACCGCTCGGTCGCCACCTCCGAGAAGCTCGCCGCCCGCCTCGCCTCGCAGGGCGTGGAGACCGTGGTCGTCCACCGGGACATGGGGCGCGAGTGACCGGACGTGCCGCACTGCGGCTGAGCAGGCTGCGCCGGGTCGCCTCCGAGGGACGCGGCGACAGGCCCGCCGAGGCGCGCGGCGGGAAGCCGCGCCGCCGGGGTGCCCAGCCCAAGGTCGTCGCCCTCGGCGGCGGCATGGGGCTGTCCGCCTCGCTCGCCGCGCTGCGCCGGATCACCGGCGATCTCACCGCCGTCGTCACCGTGGCCGACGACGGCGGATCCAGCGGGCGCCTGCGCGACGAGCTGGGCGTGCTGCCGCCCGGCGACCTGCGCAAGGCCCTGGCCGCGCTGTGCGGCGACGACGACTGGGGCCAGACCTGGGCCCGCGTCATCCAGCACCGTTTCCAGTCCCAGGGCGATCTGCACGAGCACGCGGTCGGCAATCTGCTGATCGTCGCCCTGTGGGAACAGCTCGGCGACCATGTCCAGGCCCTGGACCTGGTCGGCAGGCTCCTCGGCGCGCACGGCCGGGTGCTGCCCATGTCCGCCGTACCCCTGGAGCTCCAGGCCCTGGTCAAGGGGCACGACCCGGAGCGGCCCGAGGACGTGGACACGGTACGGGGACAGGCGACCGTGGCCCTCACCCCCGGCGAGGTGCAGTCCGTGCACGTCGTCCCCGCCGACCCGCCCGCCGTCCCCGAGGCAGTGGCGGCGGTCCTCGACGCCGACTGGGTGGTCCTCGGCCCCGGCTCCTGGTTCTCCTCGGTGATTCCGCACCTTCTCGTGCCCGAGCTCCTCGATGCGCTCACCGAGACGAAGGCGCGCCGGGTACTCTCCCTGAACCTCGCCCCGCAGCCCGGAGAAACCGAGGGCTTCTCCCCGCAGCGTCATTTGGAGGTTTTGGGACGACACGCCCCTAAACTCGCCCTGGACGTGGTGCTGGCCGACGAGGCCGCCGTGCCCGATCGCGACTCACTCACCGACGCCGCCCAGCGGTTCGGCGCCGCGGTCGAGCTGGCGCCGGTGGCCCGGACCGACGGATCTCCGCGGCACGACCCGGAGCTGTTGGCTGCCGCGTACGACCGTATTTTTCGGATGCATGGAAGGATCGGCCCATGGCGATGACGGCAGCGGTGAAGGATGAAATTTCCCGGCTCCCCGTCACCCGGACCTGCTGCAGAAAGGCGGAGGTTTCCGCCATTCTGCGGTTCGCCGGCGGCCTCCACCTGGTGAGCGGCCGGATTGTGATCGAGGCGGAGCTGGACACCGCGATGGCGGCGCGCCGGCTGAAGCGGGACATTCTGGAGATCTTCGGCCACAGCTCCGAACTGATCGTGATGGCGCCCGGCGGTCTGCGCCGCGGCTCCCGGTACGTCGTACGCGTCGTCGCGGGCGGCGACCAGCTGGCCCGCCAGACGGGGCTCGTCGACGGCCGTGGGCGCCCGATCCGGGGCCTCCCGCCGCAGGTGGTCTCGGGGGCCACCTGCGACGCCGAGGCGGCCTGGCGCGGGGCGTTCCTGGCGCACGGCTCGCTCACCGAGCCGGGGCGCTCCTCCTCCCTGGAGGTGACCTGCCCGGGTCCGGAGGCCGCGCTCGCGCTCGTCGGCGCCGCCCGCCGGCTCTCGATCGCCGCGAAGGCCCGCGAGGTGCGCGGCGTGGACCGCGTGGTCGTCCGTGACGGAGACGCGATCGGAGCGCTGCTCACCCGGCTCGGAGCGCACGAGTCGGTGCTGGCCTGGGAGGAGCGGCGGATGCGCCGCGAGGTCCGCGCCACGGCCAACCGGCTCGCCAACTTCGACGACGCCAACCTGCGCCGCTCGGCCCGTGCCGCCGTCGCCGCCGGAGCCCGCGTGCAGCGTGCCCTGGAGATCCTCGCGGACGAGGTGCCGGAGCATCTCGCGGCCGCCGGACGGCTACGCATGGAGCACAAGCAGGCCTCCCTGGAGGAGCTGGGCGCGCTCGCCGACCCGCCGCTGACCAAGGACGCTGTCGCCGGCCGTATCCGGCGGCTGCTCGCGATGGCCGACAAGCGGGCCCAGGATCTCGGCATCCCCGGGACGGAGTCGAACCTCACCGAGGAGATGGCGGACAACCTCGCGGGATGACCCGTCCGACCGATCGCCGGAAGCCCAACACGCCGGTGCCGATGTCCACTTGGGACGTCGGCACCGGCGTTTGCGTTCCTGTGAGGCACCCTTGACTTGACCATGAAGTGTCATGAGCCTGGCATCTGTTCGCTGCTGTGGCGGACTCACGCAAGGGGGGCTCATGAGACGAAGAGCGAGAGCGATCCTCGCTACCGGCGCGCTCCTGCTGGGCGGTGCGGGCATGGCGCCCATCGCCCAGGCGCAGAACGGCGGTTCACCCAAGCCCGGCGCGAACGCCGTGAAGGTGTTCCACGCGGAGATCACGAAGCAGCAGATACCCCTGCTGCTGGCGGCCGGGCAGGACGGCCACGAACTCGGCGACACGACGTGGAAGAACGGCAAGAGCGAGGTCGAGGTCTACGTCACCGACCAGCAGGCCAAGAAGCTGGAGAAGCAGGGCGTCGACCTCACCGAGCACACCCTGACGGCCAAGGCCGAGGCGCGGGTGGAGAACGCGGCCCAGGGCGTGTTCCGCCCGTACAGCGGCAAGGGCAATCTCCAGGAGGAGATCGTCAAGACCGGCGCCGCCCACCCCGACCTCACCAAGGTCGTCTCCATCGGCAAGACGGTCAACGGCCAGGACATCCTCGCGCTCAAACTGACCAAGGGCGCGAAGAAGTCCAAGGACGGCTCCAAGCCGTCCGTGCTGTACATGTCCAACCAGCACGCGCGCGAGTGGATCACGCCCGAGATGACACGGCGTCTGATGCACTACTACTTGGACAACTACTCCACGGACAAACGCATCAAGAAGATGGTCGACTCCACCGAACTGTGGTTCGTCCTGTCGGCCAACCCCGACGGCTACGACTACACGTTCAAGGACGCCGACGCGCGCCAGTGGCGCAAGAACCTGCGGGACGTCAACGGCGACGGGGTCATCTCCACCGGTGACGGCGTCGACCTCAACCGCAACTTCGCCTACAAGTGGGGCTACGACGACGAGGGTTCGTCACCCAACCCCACCAACGAGACCTACCGCGGCGCGAGCCCCGGCTCCGAGCCCGAGACCAGGGCGCTCGACGCCTTCGAGCAGCGGATCGGCTTCACGTACGGCATCAACTACCACTCCGCCGCCGAACTGCTCCTCTACGGAGTGGGCTGGCAGGTGGCGACGCCCACCCCGGACGACGTGCTCTACAAGGCGCTCGCCGGAACCCCCGAGCACTCCGCGATCCCGGGCTACCACCCCCAGGTGTCCTCGGAGCTCTACACGACCAACGGCGAGGCGGACGGCCACGCGGGCAACGTCAACGGCATGGCGATGTTCACCCCCGAGATGTCGACCTGTGAGACCGCCTCGGACATCGACCCGAACGACGCCTGGAACGCGGCCGACTGCGCCTCGGTCTTCACCTTCCCGGACGACGAGAAGCTGATCGAGCAGGAGTTCGAGAAGAACGTTCCGTTCGCGCTCTCCGTCGCCGAGACCGCGGCCCACCCCGACCAGCCGTCGTCCTCGGTGGGCCTCAACGCGGCCGACTTCACCCCGGCCCCCTTCACGACGTCGTACTCCCGCGGGGCCGACCAGGAGGTCTCCGTCGTCGTCCGCAAGTCCGTACGCGACAAGGAGCTCAAGTACCGCGTCAACGGCGGCCGTACGCTGGACACGGCCCTCAGGGCCTGGAAGGGCGGCGAGACCTACGGCGGCAAGGACAACCTCTACTTCGACGAGTACCGCGCCAAGGTGAAGGACGGCGACCCCGGCGACAAGGTCGAGGTCTGGTTCACCGGTGAGACCAGGAGCGGCAAGAAGACCTCCAGTACGCACTTCACGTACACCGTGGCCCAGCGGCCCAGCGCCGACACGCTGGTCGTCGCCGAGGAGGGCGCGACCGCCACGCAGTCCCAGGCCTACGTCGACGCCCTGAAGGCCAACGGCAAGAAGCCCCTCGTCTGGGACGTGGCAACCCTGGGCGCGCCCGACGCGCTCGGCGTGCTCGATCACTTCAAGACGGTCGTCCACTACACCGGCGCGGCACGGCCGGGCAACGCCACCCAGCTCCAGCTGCGCGCCTTCCTCAACGAGGGCGGCAAGCTGATCGAGGCGGGCGAGCAGGCCGGCGGCAACGTCGATCTCGGCGGCGGCACCCTTTCGAACGACTTCAGCCAGTACTACCTGGGTGCCTACTCCCGTACGTCCACTCCGGGGGCCAACGGATTCTCCGGCGCCGGGAAGCTCACCGGCTTCACGGGGGCGCTCGGCGACGCGCCCGGCAATCCGCTGAACACGGCGGGCACCTACGGCGTCACCTCGGACTCGCTGGCGCCCGCGCAGTACCCGCAGTTCGCCTCGAGCGCGGGAGCGGGCCAGTTCGCCGGGACCGTCAACCCGTACGGGCCCTACGCGGGTTCGTACATGGCCGCCGCCGTGCACACCGACGACGCCTACAAGCGCCTCACCCGGACCATCGACCTCACCGGTGTCAGCGCCGCCGACAAGCCGACGCTGCGCACCCAGCTCCTGTGGGACACCGAGCCCGGCTACGACCACGCGGTGCTCGAGGCTCACACCACCGGGGCCGACGACTGGACGACGCTGCCGGAGGCGGGCGGCGCCACCAGCACCACGGTCCCGGCGGAGTGCGAGGCCGGATTCCTGGTCAGGGAGCACCCCTTCCTCAAGCGGTACCTGACCGTGAGTTCCACCGGCTGCGCCAACACCGGTACCAGCGGGGCGTGGAACAGCTTCACCGGTGCCTCCAGCGGCTGGCAGCAGGTCGGCTTCGACCTCAGCGCGTACGCCGGCAAGTCGGTCGAGGTGTCGCTGAGCTACATCACCGACCCGAACACCGGCGGTCACGGCGTCCTCGCGGACAACGCCTCCCTCGTCGTCGGCGGGGCGGCCACCGAGACCGAGGGCTTCGAGACCTCCCTCGGGCCCTGGAGCGCTTCCGGGCCGCCTCCGGGCAGCCCCTCCGTGCTCAAGGACTGGGCGCGCTACGGAGAACTGTTCAAGACGTACGGCGGAGTCACCACGCACGACACGGTGCTGCTGGGCTTCGGCCTGGAGCACGTCACCGCGGCGGCCGACCGCGCGGCCCTCGTCAAGAAGGCGCTCGGGGCGCTGAACAGCTAACCCGGTGTGACTATCTCGTCAACACCGAGGGTGTTCCGTACCCCTACTGGTGGGTACGGAACGCCCTGCCGTGTATGGGGTATCTCGATGTCACCGCAGACGCCCCGGGGAGGTAGGGTCGTAGGCGGTCGGGGACATCCCATACAACTCGCCGGCACTGAGTCGGCGTACCTAACGAGGAGATCGGTTCGTGACGATCCGCGTAGGCATCAACGGCTTTGGCCGCATCGGTCGTAACTACTTCCGCGCGCTGCTGGAGCAGGGTGCTGACATCGAGATCGTGGCTGTCAACGACCTGGGTGACACCGCGACCACCGCTCACCTGCTGAAGTACGACACCATCCTGGGCCGCCTCAAGGCCGAGGTGTCGCACACCGCCGACACGATCACCGTCGACGGCCACACCATCAAGGTGCTCTCCGAGCGCAACCCCGCCGACATCCCGTGGGGCGAGCTGGGCGTCGACATCGTCATCGAGTCGACCGGCATCTTCACCAAGAAGGCCGACGCCGAGAAGCACATCGCCGGCGGCGCCAAGAAGGTCCTGATCTCGGCTCCGGCCAAGGACGAGGACATCACCATCGTGATGGGCGTCAACCAGGACCAGTACGACCCGGCGCAGCACAACATCATTTCCAACGCCTCCTGCACCACCAACTGTGTGGCGCCGATGGCCAAGGTGCTCGACGAGAACTTCGGCATCGTCAAGGGCCTGATGACGACGGTCCACGCGTACACGAACGACCAGCGCATCCTGGACTTCCCGCACTCGGACCTGCGTCGCGCCCGCGCCGCCGCCGAGAACATCATCCCGACCACGACCGGTGCCGCCAAGGCCACCGCCCTGGTCCTCCCGCAGCTCAAGGGCAAGCTCGACGGCATCGCGATGCGCGTCCCGGTCCCGACCGGCTCGGCCACCGACCTGGTCGTGACGCTGCAGCGCGAGGTCACCAAGGACGAGGTCAACGCCGCGTTCAAGAAGGCCTCCGACGACGGCGACCTCAAGGGCTACCTGGCCTACACCGAGGACCCGATCGTCTCCTCGGACATCGTCGGCGACCCGGCCTCCTGCACCTTCGACTCCTCCCTGACGATGGTCCAGGAGGGCAACTCGGTGAAGATCCTCGGCTGGTACGACAATGAGTGGGGCTACTCCAACCGCCTCGTCGACCTCACGGTCTTCGTCGGCGGTCAGCTCTAAGTCCCGGAGCAGGCACCTCTGATGTGAGAGCAGGGCTCGGGCAGCGCACCGCCGCGTTGTCCGAGCCCTGCTCTGTGCACGGATCGATCAGCCCTCCCGGACAACAGAGCCCTCCTAGGAGTCCCTTTATGAAGACGATCGACGAACTTCTCGCCGAAGGCGTGGACGGCAAGCGGGTCTTCGTCCGCGCCGACCTCAACGTGCCGCTGGCCGACGGCCTCATCACCGACGACGGCCGTATCCGCGCCGTCCTGCCCACCATCAGGGCCCTCGCCGAAGCGGGCGCCAAGGTGGTCGTCGCCTCGCACCTGGGCCGCCCCAAGGGCGCCCCGGACCCGGCGTTCTCCCTGCTGCAGCCCGCCGAGCGTCTCGGTGAACTGCTCGGTGCCCCCGTGGCGTTCGCCCAGGACACCGTCGGCCCCGCCGCCCACGACGCCGTGAACGGCCTCCAGCCCGGCCAGGTCGCCGTCATCGAGAACCTGCGCTTCAACCCGGGCGAGACGTCCAAGGACGACACCGAGCGCGGCGAGTTCGCCGACCGGCTCGCCGCCCTGGCCGACGTCTACGTAGGCGACGGTTTCGGTGCGGTGCACCGCAAGCACGCCTCCGTGTACGACCTCCCGGCGCGCCTTCCGCACTACGCGGGCTACCTCATCGCCACCGAGGTCAACGTCCTGAAGAAGCTCACCGAGGACGTCAAGCGCCCCTATGTCGTCGCGCTCGGCGGCGCCAAGGTCTCCGACAAGCTCGCGGTCATCGACCAGCTGCTCGGCAAGGCCGACCGTCTGCTCATCGGCGGTGGCATGGCGTACACCTTCCTCAAGGCCAAGGGCTACGAGGTCGGAATCTCCCTCCTTCAGGAGGACCAGGTTCCGGTCGTCAAGGAGTACATGGACCGCGCGGAGAAGAGCGGCGTCGAGCTGGTCCTCCCCGTCGACGTCCTGGTCGCTCCGGAGTTCCCGGACCTGAAGACCAAGGCCCCCGCCAACCCCACCACCGTCGCCGCGGACGCCATCCCGGCCGACCAGGAGGGTCTGGACATCGGTCCGGAGACCTGCAAGCTGTACGCCTCGAAGCTCGCCGACGCGGCCACCGTCTTCTGGAACGGTCCGATGGGCGTCTTCGAGCACCCCGACTACGCCGAGGGCACCAAGGCGGTCGCCCAGGCCCTCGTCGAATCCCCGGCCTTCACGGTCGTCGGCGGAGGCGACTCCGCCGCGGCCGTCCGCATCCTGGGCTTCGACGAGAAGGCATTCGGTCACATCTCGACCGGTGGCGGCGCCTCCCTCGAATACCTCGAGGGCAAGACGCTCCCCGGCCTCGCCGCACTGGAGGACTGACCCCGCATGACGACCCGTATGCCGCTGATGGCGGGCAACTGGAAGATGAACCTCAACCACCTCGAGGCCATCGCGCACGTCCAGAAGCTCGCCTTCGCCCTGGCCGACAAGGACTACGAGGCCTGTGAGGTCGCCGTCCTGCCGCCCTTCACCGACCTGCGCTCCGTGCAGACCCTGGTCGACGGCGACAAGCTCAAGATCAAGTACGGCGCGCAGGACCTGTCGGCGCAGGACTCCGGTGCCTACACCGGCGAGATCTCGGGCCCGATGCTGTCGAAGCTGAAGTGCACGTATGTGGCGATCGGCCACTCCGAGCGCCGGCAGTACCACAACGAGACCGACGAGATCGTCAACGCCAAGGTCAAGGCCGCCTTCAAGCACGGCCTGACCCCGATCCTGTGCGTTGGCGAGGAGCTGGACGTCCGTGAGGCGGGCAACCACGTCTCGCACACGCTCTCCCAGGTCGACGGCGGTCTCAAGGACGTCCCGGCGGAGCAGGCCGAGTCGATCGTGATCGCTTACGAGCCGGTCTGGGCCATCGGTACCGGCAAGGTCTGCGGCTCCGACGACGCCCAGGAGGTCTGCGCGGCGATCCGCGCCCGGCTGGCCGAGCTGTACTCCCAGGAAGTGGCCGACCAGGTCCGCATCCAGTACGGCGGCTCCGTGAAGTCCGGCAATGTCGCGGAGATCATGGCGAAGCCCGACATCGACGGCGCCCTGGTCGGCGGTGCCTCTCTGGACGCCGACGAGTTCGTCAAGATCGTCCGCTTCCGCGACCAGTAAGTATGCGCTAGCGGCGATTCGTCGTACCCTTGCGGGGGTCGGGGCCTTCGGAGTGGGCTTGAGGTGCTCACCCAGTAGGCTTCGGCCCCCGTCGTCCATTCAGTTCCGAGGAAGTTGGTCCAGCCGTGGTTTTGGGGTTCTCGATCGCCCTGATCGTCTTCAGCCTGCTGCTGATGCTGCTGGTGCTGATGCACAAGGGGAAGGGCGGCGGTCTCTCCGACATGTTCGGTGGCGGCATGCAGTCGTCCGTCGGTGGCTCCTCGGTCGCCGAGCGCAACCTCGACCGCATCACCGTGGTGATCGGTCTGCTCTGGTTCGCGTCCATTGTCGTGCTCGGCATCCTGATGAAGGTCAACAACTGATCACCGACCGGCATCGGTACAGCAGCACAACTGCACATTACGCAAGCACAATCCGCACGTAAGGCCCCATGTCCGGTGCGCGCCCCCAGGCGCGGCCTATCATGGGGCTTGCGTCTAGGGGCCGGGGTGTAACTCCAATCACTGGACGCGCGTTGGGCCTTACGTAGACTGAGGCGCTCGCAGCGAAGCGTCACGCCGACTCGCTTCGCGGCACCATCACGCAGGGAGTTACGACCGTGGCAAGTGGCAACGCGATCCGAGGAAGCCGGGTCGGGGCGGGGCCGATGGGCGAGGCCGAGCGCGGCGAGTCCGCGCCGCGGCTGCGCATCTCCTTCTGGTGCTCCAACGGGCACGAGACGGTGCCCAGCTTCGCCAGCGACGCGCAGGTTCCCGAGACCTGGGACTGCCCGCGCTGCGGCTTTCCCGCCGGACAGGACCAGGACAACCCGCCGGACCCGCCGCGCACCGAGCCGTACAAGACGCACCTCGCGTACGTACGGGAGCGGCGCAGCGACGCGGACGGCGAGGCCATCCTCGCCGAGGCGCTCGCCAAACTGCGGGGCGAAATCTAGGAGTTGAGAACCGGCCGGGCACCGAGGTGCCTGGCCGGACGTGTTTCGTACGCCGGGTCGCGCGCGGGCGCGCCGCCGGGGCGCGTCAGCGTGCCGACCCGGTCACGGAGCGTCCGCGGCGCCGTCGCGAGCCGATTGTCAGTGGTGCCCTCTACCGTTCTTGAAGTGGCGGAACCAGAGGGGGCGTTGTGACGACGGTCGAGGCGGCGGGGGTACGTGCACCCGCGTGGCGCGGGGGATTCGGGCGGCTGTGGAGCGCGGCGGTCGTGTCGCGTTTCGGGGACGCCCTGCGCACCGCCGCGCTCCCGTTGCTCGCCGTGCGGCTCACGGACGATCCGCTCGTCATCGCCTCCGTCACGGCCTGCGGCTACCTCCCCTGGCTCCTCTTCGGGCTGCTGGGCGGCGCGGTCGCGGACCGGGTGGACCAGCGGCGGGCGATGTGGGCCGTCGACACCGTACGAGGCGGGCTGGTGGCCTGCTTCGCCTTCGCCGTCGGGCTCGGCCACGCCACGATCGGCCTGCTGATCGCACTCGCCTTCGCCCTGACCACCCTCCAGACGCTGTTCGACAACGCGTCCACGGCACTGCTGCCCTCCCTGGTGGGCAAAGAGACCCTGGGCAGCGCCAATGCCAGGCTGATGACCGGCCAGCAGCTCGCCGGCGGCTTCCTGGCCGGCCCCTTCGTGCCCCTGCTGCTCACCCTCGGGGCCGCCGCGCCGTTCGCGGCCGACGCGATCACCTATCTGCTGGCCGCGGCCCTCGTGGCCTCCCTGCGGATCCGGGGGCCCGAGCGGGAGCCCCGGCCCGCCGGGAGCACCCTGCGGGCGGAGGTGGCCGAAGGAGTGCGCACCCTGTGGCACGACCGGGTGCTGCGCGCGGTCTGCACGGCCACACTGCTGTGCAACATCGGCATGGGCGCCCTGATCGCCACGCTGGTCCTGCACGTGACCGGCTGGCTGCACGCGGGAAACGCGGGCTTCGCGGCCGCGATGACGGCCTACTCGGCCGGATCCCTGGCCGGGGGAGTGCCGGCCCAGTGGATCGCGCGCCGGATCGGGCGGGTACGGAGCCTGCTCCTGTGCGGCTGCGTCCAGACGGCGGCCCTTGTACTCCTCGGTACCGTCCGCCACCTGGGTGCACTCCTCGCGGGCATGGCACTGCTCGGACTGATGGGCATGGTGTGGAACGTCAACCAGGTCACGCTGATGCAGCAGCGCAGCCCGGCAGCCATGGTGGGCCGCGTCAGCTCCGCGTTCCGCACCGCCTCCACCTCCGGCGCCCCGGTCGGCGCCCTGCTCGGCGGCACCGTGGCGGGCGCCTACGGGCTGAACGGACCCGCGCTGTTCGCGGCCGTCCTCTTCGGGCTCGCCGTCACCTCGCTGATACCCGCGCGGCTGCCGGACGTATCTGTTGTTGAGCCGGACGACGGCGCTACGACAGCTCACGTCAAGCCCTGATCAATTAGGTTGGGACCGGCAGTGGGGCGAGGCAAGCAGCAGCACACGCAGGAAAGAAGGCGGAAGCCAGAGATGAACGCAGACAGCCGTGCCAGGCTCAACCAGACGCCCGAGTGGACCGCTCTGGCCAAGCACCGCGAGGAGCTCGCGGAGACCCATCTGCGGGACCTGTTCGCAACCGACCCCGGGCGCGGAACCGGGTACACCCTCCAGGTCGGCGATCTGCACGTCGACTACTCCAAGCACCTGGTCACCGACGAGACGCTGGGGCTGCTGCGCGAGCTGGCGGCGGCGACCGACGTCTTCGGGCTGCGGGACGCCATGTTCCGCGGCGAGAAGATCAACGTCACCGAGAACCGGGCCGTGCTCCACGTGGCGCTGCGCGCCCCGCGCGATGCGGTGATCGAGGTCGACGGGGAGAACGTCGTCCCGGCCGTGCACGCCGTGCTCGACAAGATGGCCGGCTTCGCCGAGCGGGTCCGCGCCGGCGAGTGGACCGGCCACACCGGCAAGCGCATCAAGAGCGTCGTGAACATCGGCATCGGCGGCTCCGACCTCGGCCCGGCGATGGCGTACGAGGTGCTGCGCTCCTTCACCGACCGCGACCTCACGGTCCGCTTCGTGTCGAACGTGGACGGCGCCGACCTGCACGAGGCCGTCCGCGATCTCGACCCGGCCGAGACGCTGTTCATCATCGCGTCGAAGACGTTCACCACCATCGAGACGATCACCAACGCGACCTCCGCGCGCAACTGGCTGCTGACCGAGCTGAAGGCCGGTCAGGAGGCCGTGGCCAAGCACTTCGTGGCGCTGTCGACGAACGCCGAGAAGGTCGCCGACTTCGGTATCGACACGGCCAACATGTTCGAGTTCTGGGACTGGGTCGGCGGACGGTACTCATACGACTCCGCGATCGGTCTGTCCCTGATGATCGCGATCGGGCCGGACCGCTTCCGGGAGATGCTCGACGGGTTCCACCTCGTCGACGAGCACTTCCGCACCGCGCCCGCCGAGACCAATGTGCCGCTGTTGATGGGCCTGTTGGGCATCTGGTACGGCAACTTCCACGACGCCCAGTCGCACGCCGTACTGCCGTACTCGCACTACCTTTCGAAGTTCACGGCGTATCTGCAGCAGTTGGACATGGAGTCCAACGGCAAGTCCGTGGAGCGCGACGGGCACGACGTGGAGTGGGAGACCGGCCCGGTCGTGTGGGGGACGCCCGGCACCAACGGGCAGCACGCCTACTACCAGCTCATCCACCAGGGCACGAAGCTGATCCCGGCGGACTTCATCGGTTTCGCCGAGCCGGTCGCCGATCTGCTGCCGGGCCTGGTCGCCCAGCACGACCTGCTGATGGCGAACTTCTTCGCGCAGACCCAGGCCCTCGCCTTCGGCAAGACGCCCGACGAGGTGCGCGCCGAGGGCGTGGCCGAGGAACTGGTCCCGCACAAGACGTTCAAGGGCAATCACCCGACGACGACGATCCTCGCGAGGAAGCTGTCGCCCTCGGTCCTCGGCCAGTTGGTCGCCCTCTACGAGCACAAGGTGTTCGTCCAGGGGGCGGTCTGGAACATCGACTCCTTCGACCAGTGGGGTGTCGAGCTCGGCAAGGTCCTCGCCAAGCGGGTCGAACCCGCGCTGACCGAGGGTGCGGACGTGCCGGGTCTGGACGAGTCGACGAAGGCGCTCGTCGCGAAGTACCGGGAGCTGCGCGGCCGGTAGGCGCGGTCGCGCGTGAGTCACGGAAAGCGGGCGGTGGGAGTCCGCCCGCTTCCCGTAGACTCCCGGGCGATCATGCGGATGAAGGCTCGGGGGAGCGGAAGTTGACTGGTTCGCGAGGGAGTTGGACGGGCGGCACGCTGACGGCGAGGTCGTTTCTGAGGCCGAAGCGGGTCGCGGAGGCGGTGTTCCATCCGGCGTGGATCCCGGAGGCGGTCGATCCGGGGGTGGAGCGGCTCAAGCGGGTACGGGTCATCGCCGGGGCGGTCGCGGCGGTCGGTGTCTACACCTTCGTGCAAGGCGGGTTCGCCTTCACGGAAATGCTGCAGAACATGCTGACGGCGTCCGCCGTGCTGCTGTTCATCACCCCGTTGACCGTCGGGGCGATGCTCTTCGTCTGGCGGCGCACCGGGACGGTCCGGCAGCTGCGGGTGCCGCTCGGCAACTCGTTCAAGCTGCTGCTGGCCTTCGTCGGGTCCATCGTCCTGACCGTGCTGATGTGGTGGCTTGCCGCCGGGGTCGGAGGGTTCGCCCTGGTGCTGGGGCTGGTGGCGATCTGGCTGACCGGGTTCGTCGGCTCGGGTGCGGTGAAGGTGTCCGGCAACTTCTTCGGTACGGCCGCGGTGCATCGGTGTCTGCCGCCGTTGCTCGCCACCGTGACGACGTGGCTGATGGCCCTTCCGGACCTCGCCACGGGGGATCTGCACGGGCTCAGTCTCGGGATGGGGGTTGTCTTCATTCTGGGGGCGCCGGTGACGGTCACGGGGATTGCCGCGCTGGAGATGTACCGGTTGCGCAGGCGGCACGGGATACGGCTGAGGGCGCATCCGGCCACACTGCCTCCGCCAGTCCCGTCGGCTCCGCCTGCCCCGCCGTACGGGTACATACCGCCGCAGGGCAACCCGTACGGGCCGGGTCCGGCGTACACGTACAACCAGGGCAACCCCTATGCGCTGGGGCAGCGGAACCCGTACAACCAGGGACCGCAGAACCCGTACAACCAAGGACCGCGGAACCCTTACAACCAGCAGGACCCGCACGGGTTCTGACCGCGCGCGGGTCCCGGGCTCAGGCCACCGCGCTCAGGGTGTCCGCGAGTCGTCGTCGGGCGGCGCGGCCCGCGGGGAGCGCGGCGAGGGCGGCGGCGCCCAGGACCGCGGCCAGACCGAACAGCGACAGCAGGAGGGGGGACGGCCCCCGGGCGATACCGGCACCGATCCCACTCGACTTCCCCTGGACGTCGATCAGCCAGTGCGCCAGAGGCAGCCCCAGCGCCGTACCCGCGAGGACCGCGGCCAGCGCGGTGCAGGCGGTGGCCGTGACGGTGACCGCCGTGATCTGCCGCGGGGACAGCCCGATGGCCTTGAGCGCCAGCAGATCCCGTTCGCCCTCGCGCACGGTGCCGCCGACCGCGGTCAGCAGCTCAATGAGTCCGATGAGGGCCAGTACGGCGATCAGCCCGACGACGACGCCGCGCAACGGCGAGAGACCGTCGGCCGGGTTGGTGACGGCGTGCACGTCCAGGTGCCCGTGCCCGGCCGCCGTCAGCGCGGCGGCGACCTTGCCCGGGTCGGAGCCGGGGCGCAACTGGAGCTGGTAGAGGGTCGGGCGCAGCTCCGGGTCGTTCTCGCGCAGGGTGTCGAGCGAGGTGGAGATGACGCGGCCGCCGTTCTCCGGCTCGATACTGCGGCCGACGATGTGCAGGATCTGCGGGCGCGCGCCGACGGTCATCCGCACCCAGTCCCCGACGCGCACATCCAGCAGGTCGAGCAGCCCCTGACCGGCCACCGCCTCGTCGGGCCCGCGGGCCGGGCGGCCCTCGGCCAGCGAGAACGGGTACGGGTCCTGGTGCGTACCGAGCCCGCGCAGTGCGATCGTCGCCGTCTGGCCCGGAACCAGAGCGGCCACCTCGGCGCCCGGGTGCACGGCGGTGACCTGCGCGTTCCGGGCGAGCAGGGCGCGGGCTGCGGGATCGCCGAGGCTCTCGTCCGGGTGCGCCGTGAGCGCGGCCGCGAGGCCGATCCGCTCGGGTTCGCTGTGGAAGCGGTCGATGGTGGTCCAGGCGCTCAGCGCGACCACGATCAGCAGCAGCGGCAGGGCGAGCCGGGCGACCGTGGCCAGCGAGCGTGGTCGCCGCGGGAAGGCCTGGTGCCAGCCCAGCACGAGCGCGGGGGGCAGTCGCAGTCCGAGCGCCCGGCGGGCCACGCCCGACAGGCGGCCGGCCGGGGGTGCCGCGGCCCGCAGCACCGGCACGGGGGGCACCCGGCCCGCCCGCCACGCGGCGATCCCGGTCGTCGCGCCGATGAAGAGCACCGCGGCCACCGGCACCGCCAAGAGTGCCGCGGTGTGTCCGGGCAGTCCCTGCCAGACACCCAAGGCGTCGCCGAGGCGGCCGGGGATCCGGCTCCCCGGCGCCTGCGTGAGCGTGGCGGCGACCAGGGCGCCCAGCGACGCGTACACCACGTGCTGGATCAGGAAGATGCGCACCACCTGGCCGGGCGTGAACCCGATCGCCTTCAGTACCGAGATGTCCCGCAGGTGGCCGCGGATACGGGTGCCGATCGCGCCGTGCACGGCGAGCGCGGCGGCGAGGAGCGCGCCGAGGCCGAACAGGCCAAGCACCTGTCCCAGCAGCCGGTTGTCGCCCTGAGCCTCGGCGCGGGCCTGCTGCCAGTTCGACACCTGGGTGACCGCGCCGGAGCCGAGCGTCGTCACCGCGCGCTGCACGGCGTAGTCCGTGTCTCCGGGATCGGTCAGGCGCAGACCGATGATCTGGCCCGTAGGCCCGTCCGCGCCCCGCACCGTGGAGGGCAGCGCCCAGACGACCCCTGACCGCTCGCCGGGGCGGTAGCGGGGCTCGGCGCTGTCGGTCACGCCCAGGACGGTCAGGGTGCGTGCGGTGCCGGGCACGGTGAGGGTGTCCCCGGGCTCGGCCCACAGCGCTCGGGCGAGGCTTTCCTCCAGGACGACTCCGTCGGGCCGGGCGTGGTCGAGCCAGTGACCGGAGACGAGCAGCGGCCGACCGGTGGCGGGCGGCTCGACGGCGCCGCGCAGTTCGACGGAGGCACGGGTACCGCGTGACTCGACGGTGGCGGACGCGGTGCGGTACGGGCCCGCCACGGAGGCGACACCGTCCAGCCGCGCGAGCCGCCCGGCGTCGGCGGACGCGCCGGTGTGGATCCACACATGCGCGCCGTGCGACTGCGTGAAGACGCGCTGCCAGGGGTTCGTCGCGTATCCGAAGAGCGCCGCGGCGAGCAGCAGCGAGGTGACGATTCCCGCGGTGGCGAGCACGATGAACAGTGCCTCGCCCCGGTGCGTGCGCAGATCGGCATGCGCCCAGCGCAGAGTGGCCCGCACGCCGCTCAGTCCCTCAGTTCCAGCACGCCGGATATCCCGGCGCCGCGTGACGGCGTGCCGTCGAGTTCCGCGTCGTCGGCGATGCGGCCGTCGAAGAAGCTGATCACGCGGTCCGCGGCGCTGGCGAGCCGGGCGTCGTGGGTGACGAGCACGATGGTCTGACCGCGCTGGTGGAAGCGGGACAGCAGCCGCATCACCTCGCGGGTGCCCTTGCTGTCCAGGCTGCCCGCGGGTTCGTCGGCCAGCAGCAGGGACGGATGGTTGACCAGCGCCCGGGCCAGGGCGACGCGCTGCTGTTCGCCGCCGGACAGCTCACCCGGCATGCTGCGTCCCTTGCCCGCCAGACCCAGCTCGGACAGCAGCCGCTCGCGCTCGGCGCGCGCCTGCTTGGGGGAGACCCCGGCGAGCAGGGCGGGCAGCTCCACGTTGTCGGCGACCGACAGGTTGGAGACCAGGTTGAAGAACTGGAAGACGATGCCGATGCGCCGTCGCCGTTCCACCGCCCAGCGCGCCTCGCTGTACGCGTCCGTGCATTCGGCGTCCAGCCAGACGCTGCCGGAGTCGGGCCGCTGGAGGCCGCCGAGGAGGTGCAGCAGCGTGGACTTGCCGGCGCCGGACGGGCCGGTGACGGCCACGAACTCGCCCTGGCGCACGGCAAGATCCACTCCACGCACGGCATACGCCGGGGCGCCCTCGCCGTAGTGGGTCTTGACCAGACCCTCGGCGCGCAGCAAGGGAGGCGAACCCTCGGCGCGCGGCACAGGAGCGGTGTGGCTCATTCCAGCTCCTCCAGTTCCTCCTGGCAGCGCTCCAGCCAGTCCAGATCGGCCTGAAGGTGCAGCATGGCGCCCTCGATCAGCAGCTGGGAGATGCGGTTGTCCCGGTCCTCGGCCGCGGCGAGCTTCGACAGGTTGCGCATGGTGTTCAGATACTGCCGCCGCTGCCTGTTGATCAGCGCGATCTGGTCGGCCAGGCCGGTCGTCGGGGCGAGCGCGAGTTTCATGAAGAACTCGTCCCGTACCCGAGGCTCGTCCGCCGTCTCCTGGTACCAGGCATCCAGCGCCTCGCGCCCGGTCTCGGTGAGGTGGTAGATCTTCTTGTTGGGCCGGCTCGACTGCTCGACTTCCTCGCCCTCGATCAGTCCCGCCTTCTCGAGGCGGCCGAGCGTGACGTAGATCTGGCCGACGTTGGGCTGAGGGTACGCGGAGCCCAGCAGTTGCTCAAGGTCCTGCTTGAGCTCGTACCCGTGGGCCGGGCCTCGCGCCAGCAGGGCCAGGAGGGGCAGCCGCACCCGTGCTCTCCTCCCCGCGTCCTCGTCATGTGCCGCAGACCGATGTCATACCGATGTCAGGCCGTTGCCCGGTCGATGCGGCCGGAGACCAATGTGTCGCAGGCCCTAGTATCGCCCATACCTAACAGGTATACATGGCCACTGACGCCGGGCGAGGGTGCCCGACGCCGGTGTACAGGGAGGAACCTATGCGGTGGATACGTGCCGCCGGTAGGGGCCTCCTGGTCGCGGCGGTGGTCCTGACCGGTTACGTCGCCTCCGGCACCCCCGCCGACGGGGCGCACGGCGCCGGTCGCGGCCCGCTCACCCTGGCGACCGCGGGGGACCTCACCGGCTATCTGGGGCCACTGCTCGAAGGGTGGAACCGTACCCACCCCGGCGAGAAGGTCACCCTCGTCGAACTCCCGGACTCCGCCGACGAGACGCACGCGCAGATGACGACCGACCTGCGCGGCGGCGGCAGAAGCCGCTTCGACGTCCTCAACATCGACGTCGCCTGGACCTCGGAGTTCGCCGCCGCGGGCTGGATCTCTCCGCTGGACCGCGGCCGCTTCCCGCTCCACAGCTTCCTGCCGCCGGTCGTGGACACGGCGACGTACGACGGAAGGCTGTACGCGGTCCCGTACGTCACCAACGCGGGACTCCTCCTGTACCGCAAGGACGTCCTCGCCAAGGAGGGCGTCGCGCCGCCGCGGACCTGGGCCGAGCTGGAGCGACAGGCGAGGACCATCGCCCCGAAGTACGGACTCGACGGCTACGCCGGCCAGTTCCTGCCCTACGAGGGTCTCACCGTGAACGCGGCGGAGGCGGTCTACTCGGCGGGGGGCACGATCCTCGGCGACGAGGGCGAGCGCGTCACCGTGAACTCCGAGGCGGCCCGCGAGGGCATCGGGTTCCTCGCCGACGGCGTGCGCGACGGCTGGATCGCGAAGAAGTCGCTGACGTACAAGGAAGAGGAGTCCAAACAGGCCTTCCAGGACGGCCATCTCCTCTTTCTGCGCAACTGGCCCTACGCCTACGTCGGTGCTTCCGGCAAGGGGTCGGCGGTCGCCGGGAAGGTCGGCGCGGTCCCCCTGCCCGGACCCGACGGACCGGGCACGAGCGTGCTGGGCGGCTCCAACCTGGCCGTCAACACGCATGCGCGGCACCCCGATTCGGCCGCGCGCCTGATCGCGTACCTCACGACCGAGCGGGCGCAGCGCCAGGTCCTCACCCAGGGTGCGCTGCCGCCCGTACGGGCGGCGCTGTACCAGGACCCGGAACTGATCCGGGAGTTCCCTTATCTGCCCACGCTGCGCGCCAGCGTCCTCGCGGCCGCCCCACGCCCCAAGAGCCCGCGCTACGACCAGGTCAGCCTGGTCGTGCAGGCCGTGGTCCACGATGCGATGACGGGGCACGAGACGCCTTCCGCGGCGGTACGGCGGCTGGCGCGCGAGCTGGCGGCCATCCCGCGCCGCTAGCACCCGGCGGTGCCTCATTGGCGTCCTGCTAGTTACTTGTTAGGTAACGGGAGTATCCCATCTCCCGATTCTGTGCCCGAAAAGTCCGCACATAACTGACCAACTCCTCGGTCGATGCCGGGTTGATGCTGCCTACTCGTTGACACCCACGCGACACGCCTACCTAACATGCATGCATAACCGTAGGCACGCACAGACAGGTCCAACGGGTGACCCTCCACACGCACCGCTGGTGGCGCGACGCAGTGATCTACCAGGTGTACGTCCGCAGCTTCCTGGACAGCACCGGTGACGGCATCGGCGATCTCGCCGGGGTTCGCGCGGGTATGCCGTACCTCAAGAAGCTCGGTGTCGACGGCATCTGGCTGAGCCCCTTCTACCCCTCGCCGCAGCACGACCACGGCTACGACGTCGCCGACTACTGCGACGTGGACCCGCTCTTCGGCGACCTCGCCGAGTTCGACCTGCTGATGACCGACGCCCGACGCCTCGGCGTCAAGGTGCTCCTGGACATCGTCCCCAACCACTGCTCCAGTGAGCACCCGTGGTTCCGTGCCGCGCTCGCGGCGGAGCCGGGCAGCGCGGCCCGCGCCCGCTTCCACTTCGCCGACGGACGCGGCCCGGACGGCGCCGAGCCGCCCAACAACTGGCACGCCATGTTCGGCGGACCCGCCTGGTCCCGCGTCACCGAGGCGGACGGCAACCCCGGCCAGTGGTACCTGCACATGTTCACGTCCGAGCAGCCCGACCTGAACTGGCGCAACCCCGAGGTCGGCGCGCACTTCGACCACGTGCTGCGGTTCTGGCTCGACCGGGGCGTCGACGGCTTCCGCATCGACGTCGCCGCCGGCCTCTTCAAGCACCCCGACCTGCCGGACTCGCCCGACCCGGAGGCCGACGCCCGCACCCGCGACTCGGTCAACCCGCTCGCCTGGAACCGGCCCGAGGTGCACGACGTGTGGCGCCACTGGCGGTCCGTCTGCGAGGAGTACACCGGGCGCGACGGCCGCGACCGGCTGCTGGTCGGCGAGGTCTCGGTACCGACGGCCCGCGAACACGCCCAGTACGTACGCCCGGACGAGCTCCACCAGGCCTTCTTCTTCGACCTGCTCAGCGCGCCCTGGAACGCCGACGCCTTCCGCAAGGTCATCTCCGAGGCCATGCAGGACATAGCCGGCACCGGATCGACGGTCACGTGGGTCCTCAACAACCACGACCAGGTCCGCACCGTCACCCGCTACGGCGAGCTCGGCACCGAGGGCAGCGGCCTCGGCACGGCCCGTGCCCGCGCCGCCGCACTGCTGATGCTGGCGCTGCCCGGAGCCGCGTACATCTACCAGGGCGAGGAGCTCGGGCTGCCCGAGGTCGTCGACCTGCCCGACGACGTGCTGACCGACCCGATCTTCCGCCGCACGGGCAGCCGCGCCCGTATCCGCGACGGCTGCCGGGTGCCGCTGCCCTGGTCCGGGCACGCCTCGCCGTTCGGCTTCACCTCGGGCGCCGAGAGCGCCAAGCCGTGGCTGCCGCAGCCCGCCTACTTCGCCGAGTACGCCACCGACCGCGCGCTCGCGGACACCCGCTCCTTCTGGCACCTCTACCGCGACGGGCTCCAGCTGCGCGCCGGACTCCCGCAGCTGGGCGAGGGCGCGCTGCGCTGGCTTCAGGCGCCGCCCGGCGTCCTCGCCTTCGTCCGCGGCGACGGCCTGGTGTGCGCCGTCAACTTCGGTACGGCCCCCACGCCCGCGCCCGTCTCCGGCACCCCCTTGCTGTCCAGCGGCCCCTGCCCGGCCGGCGTGCTGCCCGGCTCGACGGCCGCCTGGTGGATCAGCGACCGCACGAATCCCTGACCGTCCCCTCCTCTGCCTTCCCATCCTCCGGCTTCCGTCAATTCCCCTGCCCTGAAAGGGACATCAATGATGATGCGACGACGTACGACCCTGCTCGCGAGCTGCACCGCCCTCGCCCTGGCCCTCGGCGCCACCGCCTGCGGAGGCGGGCCCGTAGCCGCCGGAGGCGGCGGCAAGTCGCTCAGCGGCCAGACGATCACCGTGGCCGGTGTCTGGTCCGGCAGCGAGCAGAAGAACTTCCAGAAGGTGCTGGACGCCTTCACCGAGAAGACGGGCGCCAAGACTCAGTTCGTCTCCACCGGCGACAACGTCTCCACGGTCGTCGGCAGCAAGATCGAGGGTGGCAACGCCCCCGACGTGGTGATGGTCCCGCAGGTCGGCGTCCTTCAGCAGTTCGCGAAGGAGGGCTGGCTCAAGCCGCTCTCCCAGACCACCGAACAGTCCGTCGACACCAATTACGCGAGCGTCTGGAAGAAGTACGGCAGCGTCGGCGACACCCTGTACGGCCTGTACTTCAAGGCCGCCCACAAGTCGACCGTCTGGTACAGCCCCGACGCGCTCGACCAGGCGGGTGTCAAGCCGCCGACCACCTACGACGCCATGCTGAAGGCCGGACACGCCGTCTCCGACTCGGGCCTCGCCGCCTTCTCCGTCGCCGGACAGGACGGCTGGACGCTCACCGACTGGTTCGAGAACATCTACCTCTCCCAGGCGGGCCCTGAGAAGTACGACGCCCTGGCCGCCCACCAGCTGAAATGGACCGACCCGACGGTGGTCGGGGCGCTCACCACCCTCGGCAAGCTCTTCAAGGACAAGCAACTGATGGCCGGCGGCCAGAAGGGGGCCCTGAACACGGACTTCCCCGGCTCCGTCGAGAAGGTCTTCGGACCCAAGCCCGAGGCGGGCATGGTCTACGAGGGCGACTTCGTCGCCGGGGTCGCCAAGGACCAGTTCGGCAAGAAGATCGGCCAGGACGCGAACTTCTTCCCCTTCCCCGCGGTCGACGGCGGCAAGGCGCCGGTGGTCAGCGGCGGCGACGCGGCAGTGGTCCTCAAGGACGGCAAGAACCAGAAGGCCGCCATGACGTTCCTGGAGTACCTGGCGACCCCCGAAGCGGCCGCCGTCTGGGCCGGGGCGGGCGGCTTCCTCTCCCCGAACAAGAAGCTCGACCTCGCCTCCTACAGCGACGACATCGCCCGCGAGACCGCCAAGTCCCTGGTCGCCGCCGGGGATTCGGTCCGCTTCGACATGTCCGACCAGGCCCCCGCCGCGTTCGGCGGCACCAAGGGCGCCGGCGAGTGGAAGATCCTCCAGGACTTCCTCCGTGACCCCTCGGACCCGAAGGCGACCGCGGCCGAACTGGAGAAGGCCGCGGCCAAGGCGTACCAGGGCTGATCGCCATGACCGCCACCCTCGTGAAAGAGGCGAGACCTCCGGCCGTCGGCATGGCCGACCACAGACGGCGCGCCAGGCGCCGCGGCCGGATCATCGCCCTCGTCTTCGTCCTCCCCGCCCTGCTCCTGCTCGGCGCGCTCGTCGTCTATCCCGTGGTCTTCTCCGTGGGGCGCAGCTTCTTCGACGCCTCCGGCAGCCGGTTCGTGGGCGGCGACAACTACACCGAGATGTTCCGCGACCCGGCCACGCTCAAGGCCGTACGCAACAGCGCCATCTGGGTCGTCGTCGCGCCGACGCTGCTCACCGGGCTCGGCCTGGTGCTCGCCGTCCTGGTCGAGAAGATCCGCTGGGCCACCGCGTTCAAGCTGCTGCTGTTCATGCCCATGGCGGTCTCCTTCCTGGCCGCCGGCATCATCTTCCGGCTCGCGTACGACGAGGACCCCGACAAGGGGGTCCTGAACGCCGCCGTGGTCGGCGTCCACGACGCGTTCGAGGGAACCTCGTCCTATCCGACCGCCCGCGCCCGCGACGGCCGAGGCCTCGCCAAGGGCGCCGACGGTTCGTACCGTACGACCGCCTCCGCCTCGCCCGGCGACTCGGTCGGCCTCGGCCTCGTCGGCGTCCTGCCCAAGGATCTGCCGAAGGACGCGAAGCCCGCCTACACGGCCGCAGGGCAGAAGGCGGCCCGGGACGAGCTGCGCGGTGTCGTCTACCTGGACTTCACACCCGGCGGGGGAGGAAAACAGGGCCAGGTCGACCGCGGGGAGAGCGGACTGCCCGAGATGAAGGTCGAGGCGGCGCGCGACGGGAAGACGGTCGCGAGCACGACCACCGCGGCCGACGGCTCCTTCCACTTCCTTGGGTTGGACCCCGGCTCGTACACCGTGCGGCTGCCCGCGTCGAACTTCAGCCCGCCGTACGAGGGTGTGTCCTGGCTCGGTCCGGCGCTGGTCACCCCCGCCATCATCGGCGCGTACCTGTGGATCTGGACCGGCTTCGCCATGGTGCTGATCGGCGCCGGACTCGCCGCCCTGCCGCGCGACGCGCTGGAGGCGGCCCGGATGGACGGCGCCAACGAGTGGCAGATCTTCCGCCGGATCACCGTCCCGCTGCTGGCACCCGTGCTCACCGTGGTCTTCGTCACGCTCGTGATCAACGTGATGAAGGTCTTCGACCTCGTCTACATCATCGCGCCCGGCCCCGTGCAGGAGGACGCCACCGTGCTCGCCACCCAGATGTGGCTGGTGTCCTTCGGCGGCGGCAACAACCAGGGACTGGGCAGCGCACTCGGTGTGCTCCTCCTGCTCCTGGTCGTCCCCGCCATGGTCTTCAACGTCCGCCGCTTCCGAAGGAGTCAACGATGAACGCGCTCAGGCGGGGGCTGGGCAACGGCCTGGTGCAGGCGTTCCTGGTGATCGTCGGCCTGGTCTGGGTCACCCCGCTCGCCGGGCTCTTCCTCTCCTCGATGCGCTCGGCGCACGACACCGCCGAAGGAGGCTGGTGGACGGTGCTGACCAGCCCCGGTCAGCTCTCCTTCGACAACTACTCAGCCCTCCTGGGCAATGCGGGGATGACGCGGGCGTTCTGGAACACCGTGCTGATCTCCGTGCCGGCCACCGTTCTCGTCGTGGTGATCGCGGCGCTCGCCGGATACGCCTTCGCCTGGCTGGAGTTTCCCTTCCGGGACACGATCTTCCTGGTCGTGGTGGCGTTGTTGGTGGTGCCGGTCCAGATCGGGCTGCTGCCCGTCGCCAAACTCTTCGGCGCGCTCGGACTGTTCGGCACGATTCCCGGTGTGGTGCTCTTCCACGTCTCCTACGGGCTGCCGTTCGCCATCTTCCTGCTGCGCAACTACTTCGCGGAGATGCCGAAGGAGATGCTGGAGGCCGCCCGGATGGACGGAGGCAGCGAGTGGCGCATCTTCACCCGGCTGGTGCTGCCGGTCGGACGCCCGGCCCTCGCGAGCCTGGCCATCTTCCAGTTCCTGTGGGTGTGGAACGACATGCTGGTCGCCCTGCTGTTCGCCGACAGTTCCTCGCAGCCATTGACGGTCGAACTCCAGTCCCAGATACGACAGTTCGGCAGCAACATCGATGTGCTGGCGCCGGGGGCGTTTTTGTCGCTGATCGTTCCGGTGCTGGTGTTCTTCGCGTTCCAGCGGCACTTCGTGCAAGGGGTGATGGCCGGGTCGGTGAAGTGAGGGGCCGCGCCCTCGGGCCCCCGCCAAAAGACCGCGCGGTCTCCTGGCGGGGGCCCAACCCCTGGGCTCAGGCCGAAGCCGGCGGGTACAGCGAGCGCGGCAGCTGGGAGGCCGCCGCCGAGTCCAGGAGCCACAGGGTGCGGGAGCGCCCGTGGGCGCCGGCCGCCGGGGCCTGCACCTCGCCCGCGCCCGAGAGGGCGATCGCCGCCGCCTGCGCCTTGTCCTCGCCGGCCGCCAGCAACCAGACCTCACGGGCGGAACGGATCGCGGGCAGGGTGAGCGTGACCCGGGTCGGCGGGGGCTTGGGGGCGCCGTGCACACCCACCACCGTCCGCTCCGTCTCACGGACCGCGGGCAGCTCCGGGAAGAGCGAGGCCACGTGGGTGTCCGGGCCGACGCCCAGCATCAGGACGTCGAACGAGGGCACGGAAGCGTGGTTCTCGGGGCCCGCGGCCTTCGCGAGCTCGGCCGCGTAGGCCTCCGCCGCCGCGTCCACGTCGGTACCGTACGGACCGTCGGACGCGGGCATCGGATGCACGCGCGCGGGGTCCACCGGCACCGAGTCCAGCAGTGCCGCACGGGCCTGGGTGTCGTTGCGGTCCGGATCGCCCTCGGGCAGGAACCGCTCGTCACCCCACCACAGGTCGATGCGGCCCCAGTCGATGGCGTCCCGGGCGGGCGCGGTCGCGAGCGCCGCGAGGAGCCCGTTGCCGTTGCGCCCGCCGGTGAGGACCACCGAGGCGTAGCCGCGCGAGGCCTGCGCGTCCACGACCTTGGTGATCAGCCGGGCCGCGGCGGCCTGGGCCATCAGCTCCTTGTCGCGGTGCACGACGAGCTGCGGAGTGCTCACTCGGAGGCCGCCTTCTTCGCAGGGGCCTTCGCGGCGGCTTTCGCGGGGGCCTTCTTCGCGGGTGCCTTGGCGGCGACGGTCTTGACGGCCGCCTTCGCCGTGGCCGGTTCCTCCTCGACGGCGACTGCCTCGGCCGCCGCCCCGTTCAGCCGGTCCACCCCGTACCGCAGCGCCGACGCGTAGGTGTCGTCAGGGTCGAGCCGGCGCAGCTCCTCCGCGATCAGTTCCGAGGTGTCGCGGCGCTTGAGGGCCACCGCACGGTCGGGCTGGCCGTTGATGGAGAGGGTCGCCAGGGTGCCGTCGGCGCGGTCCAGGGCGATCGGGCCGCAGCTCGTCTCCATGCGGACGGCGGTGAGGCCGGGGCCGGAGGACTTGGACCGCTTGACAGGGACGTCCAGTCGGTCCGCGAGCCACATGGCGAGCAGCTCCACGCTCGGGTTGAACTCCTCGCCCTCCACCTCGACCGCGTTCACGTCACAGATGACCTGGTCGAGGGCGGCGGCCAGCATCGAGCGCCAGGGCGTGATGCGGGTCCAGGAGAGGTCGGTGTCCCCGGGGGTGTAGGCGTCGGCACGCGCGTTGAGCTCGCGTACGGGCGCCTCGGCGGCGTAGGTGTCGGTGACGCGGCGCTGGGCCAGCTTTCCGAGGGGGTCGTTGGCCGGGTCGAGCGGCGCGCTCACCGGCCACCAGACGACGACCGGCGCGTCCGGCAGCAGCAGCGGCAGGACGACCGAGTCGGCGTGGTCGGCGACCTCGCCGTACAGCCGCAGCACGACCGTCTCGCCGGTGCCCGCGTCCGCGCCGACCCGTACCTCGGCGTCGAGGCGCGACTTCGTGCGGTCGCGGGGCGAGCGGGAGACGCGCTTGATGACCACGAGGGTGCGGGAGGGGTGCTCGCGGGACGCCTCGTTGGCGGCCTTCAGAGCGTCGTAGGCGTTCTCCTCGTCGGTGACGATGACGAGGGTGAGCACCATGCCGACGGCGGG
Organism: Streptomyces sp. NPDC096311; assembly: GCF_044763085.1. Classification (NCBI taxonomy): domain Bacteria; kingdom Bacillati; phylum Actinomycetota; class Actinomycetes; order Kitasatosporales; family Streptomycetaceae; genus Streptomyces; species Streptomyces sp. NPDC096311. The sequence goes on along the minus strand of NZ_JBIWFN010000008.1, from coordinate 192,722 downwards.
GGTGCCGATGGCGCGGCGGCCCCGCACCAGCGCCTTGTTGATCTTGCTGGCCGTGGTGTCCGTGAGGTCTATCTTCATGGGCGACGCCAGCTCCGTCCGTCTCGCTCGAGCATTTCGTCGGCCTCGACGGGGCCCCACGTGCCCGAGGGGTACTGCGCGGGCTTGCCGTGCTTGTCCCAGTACTGCTCGATCGGGTCGAGGATCTTCCAGGACAGCTCGACCTCCTCCGTGCGCGGGAAGAGGTTCGAGTCGCCCAGCAGGACGTCCAGGATCAGGCGCTCGTACGCCTCCGGGCTCGACTCCGTGAAGGACTCACCGTAGGCGAAGTCCATGGACACGTCCCGGATCTCCATCGAGGTGCCGGGCACCTTGGAGCCGAAGCGGACCGTGATGCCCTCGTCGGGCTGGACGCGGATGACGATCGCGTTCTGGCCCAGTTCCTCCGTCGCCGTGTGGTCGAAGGGGGAGTGCGGGGCGCGCTGGAAGACCACCGCGATCTCGGTGACGCGGCGGCCGAGCCGCTTGCCCGTGCGCAGGTAGAAGGGGACGCCCGCCCAGCGACGGTTGTCCACCTCGACCTTGATCGCGGCGTAGGTGTCGGTCTTCGACTTGGGGTCGATGCCGTCTTCCTGGAGGTAGCCGACGGCCTTCTCGCCGCCCTGCCAGCCGGCCGCGTACTGCCCGCGGACGGTGTCGCGGCCCAGATCCCGGGGGATCCGGACCGCGCCGAGAACCTTGGTCTTCTCGGCAGCGAGGGCGTCCGCGTCGAAGGAGGCGGGCTCCTCCATGGCGGTCAGGGCCATCAGCTGCAGGAGGTGGTTCTGGATCACGTCCCGGGCGGCGCCGATGCCGTCGTAGTAGCCGGCCCGGCCGCCGATACCGATGTCCTCGGCCATGGTGATCTGCACGTGGTCGACGAAGGACCGGTTCCAGATCGGCTCGAACATGGTGTTGGCGAAGCGGAGCGCCAGGATGTTCTGGACGGTCTCCTTGCCGAGGTAGTGGTCGATGCGGAAGACCTGGTCCGAGGCGAAGACCTCGTGCACGATCGCGTTGAGTTCCTCGGCCGACTTCAGGTCGTGGCCGAAGGGCTTCTCGATGACCGCGCGCCGCCAGGAGCCGTTCGACTGGTCGGCCAGGTGATGCTTCTTCAACTGCTGGATGACCACCGGGAAGGCAGACGGCGGCACGGAGAGGTAGAAGGCGAAGTTGCCGCCCGTACCCTGTGCCTTGTCCAGCTCGTCGATCGTGGCGCGCAGCCGCTCGAACGCGTCGTCGTCGTCGAAGGTGCCCTGGACGAAGCGCATCCCCTGGATGAGCTGCTGCCAGACCTCCTCGCGGAACTCCGTACGGGCGTGTTCCTTGACGGCGTCGTGGACCTCCTGGGCGAAGTCCTCGTTCCTCCACTCGCGGCGGGCGAAGCCGACGAGCGAGAAGCCCGGCGGCAGCAGCCCGCGGTTGGCGAGGTCGTACACGGCGGGCATCAGCTTTTTACGTGACAAATCGCCCGTGACGCCGAAGATGACCAGGCCCGACGGCCCCGCGATACGCGGGAGCCGTCGGTCTGCGGGGTCACGCAGCGGGTTGCTGCTTGACAAGATTTCAGCCCTCCGAAGGGGCGAGGCGCTTGAGCTCCGCCTCTGTGGACTTGAGCAGGTCGTTCCAGGACGCCGCGAACTTCTCGACGCCCTCGTCCTCCAGGAGCTGGACCACGTCGTCGTACGAGATCCCGAGCTTCTCGACCGCGTCGAGCTCGGCGCGCGACTGCTCGTACGTACCGGCGATGGTGTTACCGGTGATGTCGCCGTGGTCCTCGGTGGCCTGCAGAGTGGCCTCCGGCATGGTGTTCACCGTGTTCGGCGCCACCAGATCGTCGACGTACAGGGTGTCCTTGTACGCCGGGTCCTTGACGCCGGTCGACGCCCACAGGGGGCGCTGCTTGTTGGCCTGCGCCTTGTCGAGGGCGGCCCAGCGGTCGGAGGAGAAGACCTCCTCGTACGCCTCGTAGGCGAGCCGGGCGTTGGCGAGAGCCGCCTTGCCGCGGGCGGCCTTGGCCTCGGAGGTGCCCAGGGCGTCGAGCCGCTTGTCGATCTCGGTGTCCACGCGGGACACGAAGAAGGACGCCACCGAGTGGATCTTGGAGAGGTCCAGGCCCGCGGCCTTCGCCTTCTCCAGACCCGCCAGGTAGGCGTCCATGACCTCGCGGTAGCGCTCCAGCGAGAAGATCAGCGTGACGTTGACGCTGATGCCCCTGCCGATGACCTCGGTGATCGCGGGCAGGCCCGCCTTGGTCGCCGGGATCTTGATGAGCGTGTTCGGGCGGTCCACCAGCCAGGCCAGCTGCTTGGCCTCGGCGATGGTCGCGCCGGTGTTGTGGGCGAGGCGCGGGTCGACCTCGATGGAGACCCGGCCGTCCTGGCCCTGCGTCGCGTCGAAGACCGGGCGCAGGATGTCGGCGGCGTCACGGACGTCCGCCGTCGTGATCATGCGGATGGCCTCGTCGACGGTGACCTTGCGGGCGGCGAGATCGGCGAGCTGCTGCTCGTAGCCGTCACCGCTGCTGATCGCCTTCTGGAAGATCGACGGGTTGGTGGTGACGCCCACGACGTGCTGCTGGTCGATCAGTTCGGCGAGATTGCCGGACGTGATCCGCTTGCGCGACAGGTCGTCCAGCCAGATCGCGACGCCTTCCTCGGAGAGGCGCTTGAGTGCGTCTGTCATGGAAATTGCATCTCCTACGTGTCGTATATGAGCGTCAGCGCTGGGCTGCGGCGATCGATTCCCGGGCGGCGTCGGCGACGTTCTCGGCAGTGAAGCCGAATTCACGGAAGAGGACCTTGCCGTCGGCCGAAGCACCGAAGTGCTCCAGCGAAACAATGCGTCCCGCGTCCCCGACGAACCGGTGCCAGGTCAGACCGATACCGGCCTCGATCGAGACGCGCGCCTTCACCGACGGCGGCAGGACGCTGTCCCGGTACCCCTGGTCCTGCTCCTCGAACCACTCCACACACGGCATGGACACGACCCGCGTCGGGACGCCCGCGGCCTGGAGCTGCTCGCGCGCCTCCACCGCCACGTGCACCTCGGAACCGGTGGCCATGAGGATGACCTCCGGCTCCGCGCTCTGCCCGTCGGGCCCTTCGGCCTCGAACCGGACGTAACCGCCCTTGACCGTGTTCTCGTCGGCCTCGTACGTCGGCACGCCCTGACGGGTCAGCGCGAGGCCGTGCGGGGCGCCCTTGCCGAAGACCTTCGTGTAGCGCTTGAGAATCTCGCGCCAGGCGATCGCGGTCTCGTTGGCGTCCGCGGGACGGACGACGTTGAGGCCGGGGATGGCGCGCAGCGAGGCCAGGTGTTCGACCGGCTGGTGGGTCGGGCCGTCCTCACCGAGACCGATGGAGTCGTGCGTCCACACGTACGTCACCGGCAGGTGCATCAGCGCGGACAGACGCACGGCGTTGCGCATGTAGTCGGAGAACACCAGGAAGGTGCCACCGTAGACACGGGTGTTGCCGTGCAGCGTGATGCCGTTCATCTCCGCGGCCATGGAGTGCTCGCGGATGCCGAAGTGGATCGTGCGGCCGTACGGGTTCGCGCCCGGCAGCGGGTTGTCGGCCGGCAGGAACGAGGAGTTCGGGTCGATCGTCGTGTTGTTCGAGCCCGCGAGGTCGGCGGAGCCGCCCCACAGCTCGGGGATGACCGCACCGAGAGCCTGCAGCACCTTGCCGGACGCGGCACGGGTGGCGACACCCTTGCCCGCCTCGAACGCCGGGAGCTTCTCCTCCCAGCCGGCCGGCAGCTCGCACGCGGCGATCCGGTCGAATTCGGCGGCACGCTCGGGCTGAGCGGTGCGCCACTCCTGGAAGCCCTTCTCCCACTCGGCCTTCGCCTCACGGCCGCGGTCGAGAGCCTGGCGGGTGTGCGCGAGGACCTCGTCCGCGACGTCGAAGGACTTCTCCGGGTCGAAGCCGAGGACGCGCTTGGTGGCCGCGACCTCGTCCTCGCCGAGCGCCGAGCCGTGCGCGGCCTCGGTGTTCTGTGCGTGCGGAGCGGGCCAGGCGATGATCGAGCGCATCGCGATGAACGACGGCTTGTCCGTCACCTTCTTCGCGGCCTCGATCGCGTTGTAGATGGCGTGCGGGTCGATGTCGCCGTCCGGCTTCGGCGCGACGCGCTGCACGTGCCAGCCGTACGCCTCGTACCGCTTGACGGTGTCCTCGGAGACCGCGGTCTCGGTGTCGCCCTCGATCGAGATGTGGTTGTCGTCCCACAGCAGCACGAGGTTGCCGAGCTTCTGGTGACCGGCCAGGGAGGACGCCTCGTGCGAGATGCCCTCCTGGAGGCAGCCGTCGCCGGCGATCGCGTAGATGAAGTGGTCGAAGGGTGACTCGCCCTGCGCCGTGTCCGGGTCGAACAGACCGCGCTCGTAGCGGGCGGCCATCGCCATGCCCACCGCGTTGGCGACACCCTGCCCGAGCGGGCCGGTCGTGGTCTCCACGCCCGGGGTGTGTCCGTACTCCGGGTGGCCCGGGGTGCGGGAGCCCCACGTCCGGAAGGACTCCAGATCGTCCAGCTCCAGGCCGAACCCGGCCAGGTAGAGCTGCGTGTAGAGGGTCAGTGACGAGTGGCCCGCGGACAGCACGAAGCGGTCACGTCCGGTCCAGTCGGGATCCGCCGGGTCGTGCCGCATCACCTTCTGAAAGAGGGTGTACGCGGCAGGCGCCAGACTCATGGCCGTACCGGGATGGCCGTTTCCGACCTTCTGTACGGCATCGGCGGCCAGGACGCGGGCGGTGTCGACGGCCCGCTGGTCCAACTCGGTCCACTCGAGGTCTGTGGTGGTCGGCTTGGTGCTCACCCTGGGTCAGGGCTCCTCTCCACATGTCACGCATGTCGAATGCCGGTGCACTGGGCGCCCACCGGCCGTTGTCGAGCCTACCCCCGTAGGTACGTGCGTTTTTTCGAGTCATTCCAGACTGCCGGGACTCTCCGGGATCCGCCTCCCGACTGGTCCGTTCCGTGTTCGGCAAGTGAATACGGAGCCGCTCGTAAGAGTGCTCAATCGAGCTCCGTCGCGCCCGTCGTGCACGCCCTCTTCCCGCCCTGGTGCGGCCGCTCCCAACACGACCCCACCCCCGCGAAGGCCGAGGTATAGGCAACGTCTACAGTGGCGTGGTACGCGCGAGCCTTTACGGGGAGTTCACACCCGGGGGCTTGCTGGGATGTCTCTGTCAGGGGTGTGCGTGACGGCCGTCGAATCCCGTCCAGCGGGGGTGCTCGGGACGAGCAGCAGCCCGAGCCACCGGCCGTTCGGGGCCCGTGTGAAGGCGTTTGTGGCGCTGACCAAGCCACGAATCATCGAACTGTTGCTGATCACCACCGTTCCGGTGATGTTCCTGGCCCAGCAGGGTGTACCCGACCTGAAGCTGGTCCTGCTCACCTGCCTCGGCGGTTTTCTGTCGGCGGGCGGCGCCAACGCGCTGAACATGTACATCGACCGCGACATCGACGCCCTGATGGAGCGCACCTCGCAGCGCCCGCTGGTCACCGGCATGGTCAGCCCACGCGAGTGCCTGGCCTTCGGGATCACGCTGGCGGTCGTCTCGACCCTGCTGTTCGGGCTGACCGTCAACTGGCTGTCCGCCTGGCTGTCACTCGGAGCGCTCCTTTTCTACGTCGTCGTTTACACGATGATCCTCAAGCGGCGCACCTCCCAGAACATCGTCTGGGGCGGCATCGCCGGCTGCCTCCCGGTGCTCATCGGCTGGTCGTCCGTCACCGACTCCATGTCGTGGGCGCCGGTCATCCTCTTCCTCGTCATGTTCTTCTGGACGCCGCCGCACTACTGGCCGCTGTCCATGAAGGTGAAGGAGGACTACGCGCGCGTGGGCGTGCCGATGCTCCCGGTCGTCGCCTCCAACAAGGTGGTCGCCCGCCAGATCGTCATCTACAGCTGGGTGATGGTCGCGGTCTCGCTGCTGCTCACCCCGCTCGGCTACACGGGCTGGTTCTACACGCTGGTCGCGCTCGGCGCGGGCGGGTTCTGGCTGTGGGAGGCGCACGGTCTGCAGAACCGCGCCAAGGCCGAGGTGACCGGCGGGAAGCTCAAGGAGATGCGGCTGTTCCACTGGTCCATCACCTATGTCTCGCTCCTGTTCGTGGCGGTCGCGGTGGACCCCTTCCTGCGCTAGGGCCCGTCCGGCGAGTCTTCACGGGCGGGGTACGTGGGCTAAGCCACGTACCCCGCCCGTCGCCGTTTGATCTACCCGTCGGTAGCATCCTGGCCATGGCAGACACGCAGCACGTTGACGAGACCACCGGCGCCGCCCAGGACGTCAAGGCCGAGCGCAAGGCGGCCAAGCTCGCCCAGTGGATCAACGCCTTCGCCAAGGAGCACGGCGGGACCGAGGGACACGTCGAGTACATCGGACAGCGCGGCGCCCGGATCGTCCTCGTCGGCGCGGACGGTGCCTGGGGGGACGTGGTGGCGCCCACCTTCACGATTGCCGAAGAGGCCGTGAAGAAGGCCGGGATCACTGTTCACGAGACGTTCGACGGTGAGTTCGCGGCGAAGGTCAAGACGGGGCCGTACGAGTGGAAGAGGATGGCGGGGATCCAGCTTGGGGCGCCGAGTAACGGCTGACCATATCCGTTATCTGTCACCTGACGGTTGATATCGGTCATCTGATATCGGTCATCTGATTTCCGTCGGCCGTCAGTTGTCATCTGTCGGCTGTCATCCGTCAGCTGTTGGTACGCCTTGCGCTTCCCCAACACCTGACGCCCGCCTCACCCGTTAGGACCTGAAGAACGCAACGGTCCAGTCGCGGGGAGTCCGGATGATCGAAACGCCATCCCTGGTGGACCAGTACTGCCACGGCGTACTGAGGACGGAGCTGGGCCTCGGCACCTTCGAGGCCCACCTCGCCAGAACCGAGGGCCCCCCGGCCCCCGGCACCACCTTCTTCGACACCCAGACCGGCTTCGCGGTACGCCGCTGGTGCCCGCCCCTGCTCGGCCTGGAACCGCACTGTCCGCCCGCCCGCTATCTGGCCCGGCGCCGCGAGCTCGGCGTCCTGGAGTCGGGGCGCAGACTTCTGCGCGGCAGCGGTATCACGACGTACCTCGTCGACACGGGGCTGCCCGGGGACCTGACGGGACCGGGCGAGATGGCCTCGACCGGCGCGGCCCAGGCCCATGAGATCGTCCGCCTGGAGTTGCTGGCGGAACAGGTCGCGGACACCTCGGGCACCGTCGAGTCCTTCCTCGCCAATCTTGCCGAGTCCGTCCACGGGGCCGCCGCGAACGCGGTCGCCTTCACGTCGGTCGCGGGGGGACGCCACGGTCTGGCGCTCGCGCCCGAGCCGCCAGGACCGGGAGAGGTGCGGGGCGCGGCGGGCCGCTGGCTCGCGGGCCGCCGGGTGGGCGGGGCGCTGAGCGACCCGGTTCTGCTGCGCCACCTACTGTGGATCGCGGTCGCCTCGGGGCTGCCTCTCCAGCTCCACGCCGGCCTGGGTGAACCCGGTCTGCGCATCGACCGCACCGACCCCGTCCTGCTCACCGACTTCGCCCGTGCCACGGCCGGGCTGGGCACGGATCTCGTCCTCCTGCACGGCTACCCGTACCACCGTCACGCGGCGCACCTCGCCGGGGTCTTCCCGCACGTCTACGCCGATCTGGGTGCCGCGCTGGTGCGTACGGGAGCCCGGGCGGCGGCCGTCCTCTCCGAGATCCTGGAGCTTGCCCCCTTCGGCAAGCTCCTGTTCTCCAGCGGGGCGCACGGTCTGCCCGAACTGCACGTCGTCGGCGCACGCTTGTTCCGTGAGGCGCTGGCCCGGGTACTGGGCGCCTGGGTCGCCGAGGGCGCCTGGTCGCTGGTGGACGCGCAGCGGGTGGCCGGGCTGATCGCGGCGGGGAACGCGCGGCGGGTGTACGGCGTGGATTGAGGCTACGCGCGCGTGAGCGCCGATTCCGCGGCCGGACCCGGCAGTTCCGCCGCGGCCTCCGGGCGTTCGCGCAGCGACAGCAGGACCCGCAGGGCGCCGATCCACACCAGGCAGGCGCCGAACATGTGGAGGCCGACCAAGGCCTCGGGGAGGTCCGTGAAGTACTGGACGTAGCCGATGACACCCTGGCCGAGCAGGATCAGGAACAGGTCGCGGGTGCGGTCGAGCGGGCCCTTGGGGGCGTCGACGGCCTTGAGGACGAACCACAGGGCGAAAGTCAACGTGACCACGATCCAGGCCAGCACGGCGTGCAGCTTGGTGACGGTCTCCCAGTTGACGGCCATGCGTTCGACCTCGCTGGAGTCGCCCGCGTGCGGACCCGCGCCGGTGACCACCGTGCCCACCGCGATCAGCAGGACGGTGACAGCGACCAGGCACCACACGAGCTGCTGCACCGCCTTGCCGACCAGCGGGCGCGGCTCGGCGGAGCCCTCGCGCGTGCGCTGCCACATCACCGTGGCCACCGTGATGAGCGCCGTGGAGAGCAGGAAGTGCGCGGCGACCGTGTAGGGGTTGAGGCCGACCAGGACGACGATGCCGCCGAGGATCGCGTTGCTCATGACGATCCAGAACTGCGCCCAGCCGAGCCGGGTGAGGTCGCGCCGCCAGGGCTTCTCGGAGCGCGCGGCGATGATCGCCCAGCCGACCGCCGCGCACAGCACGTAGGTCAGCATGCGGTTGGTGAACTCGATGACTCCGTGGAAGCCCATCGCGCTCGTCGTGGTGAGCGAGTCGTCGGTGCACTTGGGCCAGGTCGGGCAGCCGAGGCCCGAACCGGTCAGCCGTACGGCGCCGCCGGTGACCACGATGACGACCGACATGACGAGCGCGGCGAGGGCCGCTCGTCGAATCGTCCGGGAGGTCGGGGTCCAGCGTTCGGCGATGAGGGCGAGCGGGTTGCGCGCGAAGGCTACGGCGTCGGCTCGGGTCACGTTTGGCACGCGCCCCATCGTAGGCGGCCGCTTGTGCACGCCTTCACGAGGCCCCCGCACCTACGCAAATCGCCACCTCGGTCCGTCTCGGAGGCCCGTACACCCAGAACACCCGGAGCCACTCACGCCCGGAGTCACTCCCAGCGGAAGAACTTGCCCGCCGCTCCCAGGCCCACGACCGCCCACACGGCGAGGATCCCGAGGTCGCCCCACGGCAGGCCCGCCCCGTGCTGGAGCACGTCCCGCAGCCCGTCCGAGAGCGCCGAGACGGGCAGCAGGCCGAGCACGTCCTGGGCGCCCGCCGGGAACTTGTCCATCGGGACGATCACACCGCCGCCCACGAGGAGCAGCAGGAAGACCAGGTTCGCGGCGGCGAGCGTCGCCTCCGCCTTGAGCGTGCCGGCCATCAGCAGGCCCAGGCCCGAGAAGGCGGCCGTGCCGAGGATCAGCAGGAGCAGGACGGACAGCGGGTTGCCGTGCGGCGACCAGCCCAGGGAGAAGGCGATCGCCGTCAGCAGGACGACCTGGAGGACCTCCGTGACCAGCACGGACGCCGTCTTCGCGGTCATCAGGCCCCAGCGGGGCAGCGGGGAGGCGGCGAGCCGCTTCAGGACCCCATAGCGCCGCTCGAAGCCGGTGGCGATGGCCTGCCCGGTGAACGCGGTCGACATCACGGCGAGTGCCAGGATGCCGGGGGCCAGGAAGTCGACCGACTTGCCCTTGCCGGTGTCGATGATGTCGACCGAGCTGAACAGGACCAGCAGGAGTGTCGGGATGATCACCGTGAGCAGGAGCTGCTCGCCGTTGCGCAGCAGCATCTTCGTCTCGAGCGCGGCCTGCGCGCCGATCATCCGGGGCAGCGGGGCCGCCCCCGGCTTCGGGGTGTAGGTACCGGCGGTGGTCACGAACGCAGCTCCTTGCCGGTCAGTTCCAAGAACACGTCTTCCAGGGTGTGGCGCTCGACGGAGATCTTCTCCGGCATCACCCCGTGCTGCGCGCACCAGGACGTGACGGTGGCCAGCAGCTGCGGGTCGATCTTGCCGCCCACCCGGTACGAGCCGGGTGTCAGCTCGGCGGCCGTGCAGTCGGCCGGCAGGGCCTTGAGCAGGGAGCCGACGTCGAGCGCGGGACGGCCGGTGAAGCGCAGGGTGTTCTCGGCGCCGCCGCGGCACAGTTCTTCGGGGGAGCCCTGCGCGATGACCCTGCCCGCGTCGATGATCGCGACGTCGTCGGAGAGTTGCTCGGCCTCGTCCATGTAGTGCGTGGTGAGGATGACCGAGACGCCGTCGGCGCGCAGATCGCGGACGAGGTCCCAGGTGGCGCGGCGGGCCTGCGGGTCGAGGCCCGCGGTCGGCTCGTCGAGGAAGACCAGCTCGGGGCGGCCGACCACGGCCATCGCGAGCGCCAGGCGCTGCTGCTGGCCGCCCGAGAGCCGCCGGTAGGTCGTGCGGCCGCAGCTGTCGAGGCCGAGCCGTTCGATGAGTGCGTCCACGTCCAGGGGGTGGGCGTGGAGCTTCGCCACATGGCGGAGCATCTCGTCGGCGCGGGCACCGGAGTAGACCCCGCCGGACTGGAGCATCACTCCGATGCGGGAGTGGAGCTGCCCGGACTGTCTCACCGGGTCGAGGCCCAGGACGCGTACCGTGCCCGAATCCGGCTTCCGGTACCCCTCGCAGGTCTCGACCGTGGTCGTCTTGCCCGCCCCGTTGGGGCCCAGTACGGCGGTGATGCCCGCCTCGGCCACCAGGTCGAGGCCGTCCACCGCGGTCTTGTCGCCGTACCGCTTCACCAGGGCCTGGACCTGGACCACGGGCTCGCTTCGCATGAGGCGCAAGTCTAGGGAGCCGGTCGGGTGATCGGTCGGGCGGGGTTCAGGAGGCGGTCCTGGGTACGACCCATGCGTCGCGGGGGCGGTGCAGTGCCAGCCAGCGCTCCGCGTACGCCACCGCGTCGGCCACCGGGAACAGGCGTGCGTCGGCCGCGCCCACCCGGCCCCGTACGACGGGGCGGTCGCGTTCGAAGTCGGAGCCCAGTTCGTCGAAGCGGTCGGAGTCGACAGAGACCTCCGTGACGACCTCCCAGCGGGTCGCTCCCCGCGGGGTGCGCACCGGGCGTCCCACCTCGACGAGCGGGGACGGTATGCGGTATTCGGCGAGGTGGAAGCTGGTGCACGTGTCGTAGCCCGCGCCGAGCAGGAGCACCCGGGCGCCGAGGGTCTCCAGGCGGGCCAGTGGGCTGTGTTCGCCGAGCCGGCAGTCGGGGGCGTGTCCCTCGACGATCTGCGCCGCGCGGGGGCCGAGGGCCGCGAAGGAGGTCTGCGGATGGGCGCTGCGCAGGGCGCCGGGCCAGGTGCGGACGGTCTCCGGGATCACGCCGACCCCGCGGCTGGGCGTCACGAGGGGGTCGTACGCGGGCATCGTCGCCCGAATGGGCGACCACCACTCCTCGGGTACGGGCGGATTGCTCCACAGCGCCGGGTCGGAGAGGTCCCCGGACTGGGTGGGGACCACCAGGGTGCCGTCGGGACCGAGGGCGTCGAGCAGTCCCTGGACGGCGGCGACGGCGCCGCCGTTGACCCAGCCGAGGGACCTCAGGGAGGTGTGCGCGAGAAGCGTCTCTCCGGGCTGGACGCCCAGCTCCAGAAGGTGCGCGGCGAGGGTCTCGCGTGTGACGAGTGGGCCGGTCGGAGGGGGTGTCGACATGGTTCCCGAGTCTCGCGGAGCGCGGGTCCCGAAGCCAGTGAATTGATCGATCAAAGATCGTTTCCGCAGGTCACCTTAGGTATACCTAAGTGATGTAGCGCACCGCCCGCCTCGGGGGGTGCGGCTTGTCAGGCTCCAGGGAATTACGCAACAATGGCGTTGTGAAAAACGTTGGCGAGGCTCGGGAGACCCCCACGGGGGCCCCTCAGGAGGAACTCGCGACCGGTGAGCGCTCGACGCGCAACCGTGTCGCGCGGTCCATCCTGGATCACGGCCCGTCGACCGTGACCGACCTCGCGGGACGGCTGGGCCTGACCCAGGCCGCCGTGCGCCGTCATCTCGACGCACTGGTCGCCGACGACGTCGTGGAAGCACGGGAACAGCGGGTCTACGGAGCGCGTACACGCGGCCGTCCCGCCAAGGTGTTCGCCCTGACCGACTGCGGCCGGGACGCCTTCGACCAGTCCTACGACAAGCTCGCCGCGGACGCGATGCGCTGGATCGCGGCGCGCGAGGGCGGGGACGAGGCGGTCGTCGCGTTCGCCCGCGCCCGGATGGCCGCCCAGGCCGAGGCGTACCGCAGGGCCGTCGAGGCCGCCGCGCCGGAGCAGCGCACCGAAGCGTTGGCCAAGGCCTTGAGTGCGGACGGGTACGCTGCTGCAGCGCGTAGCGCACCGGTCGGCGAGCAGCTCTGCCAGCACCACTGCCCGGTCGCTCATGTCGCCGAGCAGTTCCCGCAACTGTGCGAGGCGGAGACCGAGATCTTCTCCCAGCTGCTCGGCACCCATGTGCAGCGGCTGGCCACCATCGCCCACGGCGACGGTGTGTGCACCACGTTCATCCCCAAGATTTCCAAGATTTCCGAATCTGATTTTCCTAGCCACAACGCATCTGCAAGTACCGCCGGGAGGAACCCCGCATGACGCTCCCCATCGAGGAGACTGCCCACCCTGAGCTCGAGGGTCTGGGTACGTACGAATACGGCTGGGCCGACTCCGACGTGGCCGGTGCCTCTGCCAAGCGCGGTATCAACGAGGACGTCGTCCGCGACATCTCCGCGAAGAAGAACGAGCCGGAGTGGATGACCAAGCTCCGCCTCAAGGGCCTGCGCCTCTTCGAGAAGAAGCCCATGCCCAACTGGGGCTCGGACCTGTCCGGGATCGACTTCGACAACATCAAGTACTTCGTGCGCTCCACGGAGAAGCAGGCGGAGTCCTGGGAGGACCTGCCCGAGGACATCAAGAACACGTACGACAAGCTCGGCATCCCGGAGGCGGAGAAGCAGCGCCTCGTCGCCGGTGTCGCGGCCCAGTACGAGTCCGAGGTCGTCTACCACCAGATCCGCGAGGACCTGGAGGAGCAGGGCGTCATCTTCCTCGACACCGACACCGCCCTCAAGGAGCACCCGGAGCTCTTCAAGGAGTACTTCGGCACCGTCATCCCGGTCGGCGACAACAAGTTCGCCTCGCTGAACACCGCCGTGTGGTCCGGTGGCTCCTTCATCTACGTGCCGAAGGGCGTGCACGTCGAGATCCCGCTCCAGGCCTACTTCCGTATCAACACGGAGAACATGGGCCAGTTCGAGCGGACGCTGATCATCGTCGACGAGGACGCCTACGTCCACTACGTCGAGGGCTGTACGGCGCCGATCTACAAGTCGGACTCCCTGCACTCCGCGGTGGTCGAGATCATCGTGAAGAAGGGCGCCCGCTGCCGCTACACGACCATCCAGAACTGGTCGAACAACGTCTACAACCTGGTCACCAAGCGCGCCGTGGCGTACGAGGGCGCGACCATGGAGTGGATCGACGGCAACATCGGCTCCAAGGTCACCATGAAGTACCCGGCCGTCTACCTGATGGGCGAGCACGCCAAGGGTGAGACCCTCTCCATCGCCTTCGCGGGCGAGGGCCAGCACCAGGACGCGGGCTCCAAGATGGTCCACATGGCGCCCAACACGTCGTCGAACATCGTGTCGAAGTCCGTGGCGCGCGGTGGCGGTCGTACGTCCTACCGCGGTCTGGTCGAGATCGGCGAGGGCGCCCACGGTTCGAAGTCGAACGTGCTGTGCGACGCGCTGCTCGTCGACACCATCTCCCGCTCCGACACCTACCCGTACGTCGACGTCCGTGAGGACGACGTGTCCATGGGTCACGAGGCGACGGTCTCCAAGGTCTCCGAGGACCAGCTCTTCTACCTGATGAGCCGCGGTCTGACGGAGTTCGAGGCGATGGCGATGATCGTGCGCGGCTTCGTCGAGCCGATCGCCAAGGAGCTGCCCATGGAGTACGCGCTTGAACTCAACCGGCTGATCGAGCTGCAGATGGAAGGCGCGGTCGGCTAAGACCCGCCGCCCGGAAAACAGCTGGTGGCCCGCCCCTTCCGGCGGGCCCGAGGATCTCAACCGACGCAGGAAAGAGAGCAGACCGACAGCCATGGCTGAGGCTCAGAACATCCCGGTGGGTTCCACCACCGCCGGACAGATCGCGGTGGCCGCCGAGTCGACCGTCGCCACGCGCATGAGCGCGCCCCCGTCCTTCGACGTGGCGGACTTCCCGGTCCCCCACGGCCGCGAGGAGGAGTGGCGGTTCACCCCGCTGGAGCGCCTGCGCGGGCTGCACGACGGGACCGCGGTCGCGAACGGCGACGGCCTGAAGGTCGACGTGGAGGCGCCCGCGGGCGTCGTCGTGGAGACCGTCGGCCGTGACGACGCGCGCCTCGGCCGGGCGGGCACCCCGGTGGACCGCGTCGCCGCCCAGGCGTACTCCGCGTTCGAGAAGGCCGGCGTGATCACCGTCCCCAAGGAGACGGTGCTCACCGAGCCCATCCGCGTCGCGGTGCACGGCGAGGGCGGGGTCGCCTACGGCCACCAGGTCGTGGAGCTCGGAGCCTTCGCCGAGGCCGTCGTCGTCATCGACCACACCGGTGACGCCGTGCTCGCCGCCAACGTCGACTACATCCTGGGCGACGGCGCCAAGCTCACCGTCGTCTCCGTCCAGGACTGGGACGACAAGGCCGTGCACGTGGGCCAGCACAACGCGCTGATCGGCCGGGACGCCACGTTCAAGTCGTTCGTGGTCACCTTCGGCGGCGACCTCGTGCGCCTGCACCCGCGCGTGGCCTACGCCGGCACCGGTGGTGAGGCCGAGCTGTTCGGTCTGTACTTCACGGACGCGGGCCAGCACCAGGAGCACCGTCTGCTGGTCGACCACAACACCCCGCACTGCAAGTCGAACGTCGCCTACAAGGGCGCGCTCCAGGGCGACGGCGCGCACGCCGTGTGGATCGGTGACGTCCTCATCGAGGCCAAGGCCGAGGGCACGGACACGTACGAGATGAACCGCAACCTGGTTCTGACCGACGGCGCCCGCGTCGACTCCGTGCCGAACCTGGAGATCGAGACCGGCGAGATCGTCGGCGCCGGACACGCCTCCGCGACCGGCCGCTTCGACGACGAGCAGCTCTTCTACCTGATGGCCCGCGGCATCCCCGCCGGCGAGGCCCGCCGACTGGTGGTCCGCGGCTTCTTCGCCGAGCTCGTGCAACAGATCGGTGTCGACGACATCGAAGAGCGGCTCCTCGTGAAGATCGACGAGGAGCTGGAGGCGTCCGTCTGATGACTGCCTCGTCGACGTTCGTACGCGCCTGTGGGCTGAGCGAGCTGGAGGAGGACACCCCGAAGCGGGTGGAACTCGACGGCACGCCGGTCTCGGTCGTGAAGACCGAGGGGGAGGTGTTCGCGATCAACGACATCTGCTCGCACGCGAACGTCTCGCTCTCCGAGGGCGAGGTGGAGGACTGCCAGATCGAATGCTGGCTGCACGGCTCCGCGTTCGACCTGCGCACCGGCAAGCCGTCCGGCCTTCCCGCGACGCGCCCCGTCCCCGTATACCCCGTAAAGATCGAAGGGGACGACGTACTCGTCTCCCTCACCCAGGAGTCCTGAGGAACCCATGGCAACGCTTGAAATCCACGACCTGCACGTCACCGTCGAGGCCGACAACGCCACGAAGGAGATCCTCAAGGGCGTCGACCTGACCGTGAAGCAGGGCGAGACGCACGCCATCATGGGCCCCAACGGCTCCGGCAAGTCGACCCTCGCCTACTCCCTCGCGGGCCACCCGAAGTACACGATCACCGGCGGCACCGTCACCCTCGACGGCGAGGACGTCCTGGAGATGTCCGTCGACGAGCGCGCCCGCGCGGGCCTGTTCCTGGCGATGCAGTATCCGGTCGAGATCCCCGGTGTCTCGGTCTCCAACTTCCTGCGCACCTCCGCCACGGCCGTCCGCGGCGAGGCCCCCAAGCTGCGCACCTGGGTGAAGGAGGTCAAGGAGACCATGGAGCGCCTCTCCATGGACCCCTCCTTCGCCGAGCGCAACGTGAACGAGGGCTTCTCCGGCGGTGAGAAGAAGCGCCACGAGATCCTCCAGCTGGAGCTGCTCAAGCCGAAGATCGCGATCCTCGACGAGACCGACTCAGGCCTGGACGTCGACGCCCTGCGCGTCGTCTCCGAGGGAGTCAACCGCGTCCGCGAGACCGGCGAGGTCGGCACCCTGCTGATCACGCACTACACGCGCATCCTGCGCTACATCAAGCCCGACTTCGTCCATGTCTTCTCCGGCGGCCGCATCGTCGAGTCCGGCGGCGCCGAGCTCGCCGACAAGCTGGAGAACGAGGGCTACGAGGCTTATGCGAAGCATGAAGTCGACACGAAGGGTGGCGCATCCGCGTGACACAGCTGCCGGGCCTCCTCGACACCGAGGCGATCCGCAAGGACTTCCCCATCCTGGACCGTCAGGTCCACGACGGCGCGAAGCTCGTGTACCTGGACAACGCGGCGACCTCGCAGAAGCCGCGCCAGGTGCTGGACGCCCTGAGTGAGTACTACGAGCGCTACAACGCCAACGTCCACCGCGGTGTGCATGTGCTCGCCGAGGAGGCCACGGCGCTGTACGAGGGTGCGCGCGACAAGGTCGCCGCGTTCATCAACGCGCCGAGCCGCGACGAGGTGATCTTCACCAAGAACGCCTCCGAGTCGCTCAACCTCGTGGCCAACATGCTCGGCTGGGCCGACGAGCCCTACCGGGTCGACCACGAGACCGAGATCGTCATCACCGAGATGGAGCACCACTCCAACATCGTGCCGTGGCAGCTGCTGGCGCAGCGCACGGGCGCGAAGCTGAAGTGGTTCGGTCTCACCGACGACGGCCGCCTCGACCTGTCGAACATCAACGAGATCATCACCGAGAAGACGAAGATCGTCTCCTTCGTGCTGGTGTCGAACATCCTGGGCACCGTGAACCCGGTCGAGGCCATAGTCCGCCGCGCCCAGGAGGTCGGTGCGCTGGTCTGCATCGACGCCTCGCAGGCCGCGCCGCACATGCCGCTGGACGTCCAGGCACTCCAGGCCGACTTCGTGGCCTTCACCGGCCACAAGATGTGCGGTCCGACGGGCATCGGCGTGCTGTGGGGCCGCCAGGAGCTCCTGGAGGACCTGCCTCCGTTCCTCGGTGGCGGCGAGATGATCGAGACGGTGTCGATGCACTCGTCGACGTACGCCCCGGCGCCGCACAAGTTCGAGGCGGGCACCCCGCCGATCGCGCAGGCGGTCGGCCTCGGCGCGGCGATCGACTATCTGAACGCGATCGGCATGGACAAGATCCTCGCCCATGAGCACGCGCTCACCGAGTACGCGGTGAAGCGGCTCGGCGAGGTCCCCGACCTGCGGATCATCGGCCCGACCACGGCCGAGGACCGCGGCGCCGCGATCTCGTTCACCCTGGGTGACATCCACCCGCACGACGTGGGCCAGGTCCTGGACGAGCAGGGCATCGCGGTCCGGGTCGGACACCACTGCGCACGCCCGGTCTGCCTGCGGTACGGAATTCCTGCGACCACGCGAGCGTCGTTCTATCTGTACTCCACGCCGGCCGAGATCGACGCACTGGTGGACGGCCTGGAGCACGTCCGGAACTTCTTCGGCTGAGGGGCTGGCTGAGACGTGAAGCTTGATTCGATGTACCAGGAAGTCATCCTGGACCACTACAAGCACCCCCATGGGCGAGGCTTGCGGGATGGCGATGCCGAGGTGCACCACGTCAACCCGACGTGCGGCGACGAGATCACGCTGCGCGTGAAGTACGACGGCGAGCAGATCGCGGACATCTCGTACGAGGGGCAGGGCTGCTCCATCAGCCAGGCCTCGGCGTCCGTGCTGAACGAGCTCCTCGTCGGCAAGGACGTGTCCGAGGCGCAGAAGATCCAGGAGACCTTCCTGGAGCTGATGCAGTCCAAGGGCAGGATCGAGCCCGACGACGCGATGGAGGAGGTGCTGGAGGACGCGGTCGCGTTCGCCGGTGTCTCCAAGTACCCGGCCCGGGTCAAGTGCGCCCTCCTGAGCTGGATGGCATGGAAGGACGCGACGGCCCAGGCGCTGGGCGACGGGCCCGAGAAGGCAGTGAGGAAGACGGCATGAGCGAGAACGAGACCCTGACGATGAAGCCGGCCTCGGAGGAAGAAGTCCGTGAGGCGCTGTACGACGTCGTCGACCCCGAGCTGGGCATCGACGTCGTCAACCTCGGCCTGATCTACGGCATCCACATCGACGACGCGAACATCGCGACGATCGACATGACCCTGACGTCCGCGGCCTGCCCGCTCACCGACGTCATCGAGGACCAGGCCAAGTCCGCCACGGACGGCATCGTCAACGAACTGCGCATCAACTGGGTCTGGATGCCGCCGTGGGGCCCGGACAAGATCACGGACGACGGGCGTGAGCAGCTTCGGGCGCTCGGGTTCAACGTCTGAGTCCGCGCACACCCTCGCACACGTCTGTGGCCCCCGGCGGTTCGCCGGGGGCCACAGGTGTTCCTGCGTTCAGGACCAGCCGTTCACCACACGGAACGTCGAGTCCGCGCGGAAGAGCTGACTGTTGTCGTCTCTGTCCAGGCGGAGCTGGAAGTTGCGGTGGCGCAGATAGCGGCCCGGGTAGTTGATCGACTCCAGCATGACGCCACCGGCGTACGGGGACGTCCGGGGGCAGAAGGTGGCGTCCTTCCTGAAGAGGTCGGAGCCGTCGTTGCGGTCGGCGCGCAGATAGAAGTTGCGGTGGCGCAGATAGGCGCCGTCGGCGGTGGCGAAGGAGTAGCAGTGGGAGTTGCCGAGTCCCGCCACCACCCTGAAGCTCGCGTCCTGCTTGGTCGATCCCGAACTGCCCGAATCCACCGGATCGAGCCGTACGAAGCCGTTGCTCAGATGCCAGTAGCGGTTCGGGTAGTTGACCGACTGGAGCGACTTCCGCGAGGAGACGGGCTTGGACTCGGGAGGCTTGCTGGACGAGGCGGTCTTCGACGGCTCGGTGGTGCCGGCGACGGGCTTGTCGTCGGACCCCTGTTCCGAGGGCCCCGGTGAGGCCGGGTCCGACGCGGTGGAGGTGGAGCCGGAGTGCCGCGGGGAGGACAGGGCGTTCTTGCCTGCCGGGGCCGTGGTGCTGCCGTCGGCCGAGGCGGAGAAGCCGGGTATGAACGGGACGTCGGTGTCGGAGGCGGTGTGGTCCGCCCGGTTCTTCGACGCGGCGTCAGTGTTGCTGTCCAGTACGGCGATCGCGGTCGCGGTGGCGATGAGTACCGCCACCGCGAGTCCGCCGGCCATCCACAGCCGTCGGGTTCCGGGCAGCCGTCCCTCGTCCGGGAACTCCCCGGACTCCCAGGGCACCGGCGGCTCGACGAAGGGAGGCAGTTCCGCAGGATAGGGAGTGCCTTGGGGGGTGGGGCGCCAGGCGGGTTCCTCCGAAGTGGGCACGGGCTGGTCGGGCCCGGGCTCGGGTTCGGACTCTGGCGTTGTTTCTGGCATGCGCGTTCCTCCAGCGTCGCCCAAGGCGCACGCGGATTCGTCTACTGGTCTCAGCACAAGAGGGGGCGCAGGCACACGGAACGGCGGTAGCCGTGGAAACCCGGTGCGCGACTGGTGAAACAGTAGTGGACTTGGTGACTTCTGAGCAGCCGTTTCCCCACTGATCCCGGTGGCCCCACGGGGATTCATGGGGGTTCGTGGGATTTCATGGGCGTGGTGGCTTCACATGGCATTCTCAGTGTGATCCAAGTCCGGGCTCATCGGGGCGCGACAGCGTGAGGTCGTGTCCGCTTCTGTGCAACCCACCCCCACACGTCCGGTGTTCGTCCTCGGCTGCCCCCGCTCGGGAACCACGCTTCTCCAGCTGATGCTGCACGCCCATCCACGGATCGCCCTGCCGCCCGAAACCCGCTTCGTGCTCCCCGCCTACGAAGGAAGGCTGGCGTTCGGCGATCTGGCGGAGCGCGACAACCGGGCCGGGCTCGCGCGCTGGATCACGGGCCGCAGGGAGACCCGCTTCCACGAGCTCGGGCTGGACGCCGGTCGCGTGGCCGAGCGGATCACCGACGGGCCGCCGACCCTCGGTTCGGCCCTCGGGATCGCGCTCCGGGCGTACGCCGAGGAGCACGGCAAGGTGCGCTGGGGCGACAAGCGGCCCGCGTACGCCCTGCACGTGGCGGAGATCCTGCGGCTGTTCCCCGACGCACAGTTCGTCCACCTCGTACGGGACGGCCGGGACTGCGTCGCCTCACTGCTCCGGATGCCCTGGTGGCACCGGGGATTTCATGAGGCCGTCGCGACCTGGGCACAGGTCGTGGACACCACCCGCAAGTACGCGCGCGAACGGGGCCCGGACAGCTGGTACGAACTTCGCTTCGAGGACCTCGTGGCCGATCCCGCGGGTCAACTCCGGGGCGTGTGCGGGTTCCTGGGCGAGGAGTACGCCCCCGGGATGACCGAGCCGCACCGCGTCGCGGGCATGGCCGTACCTGCCCGCAAGACCTGGCACCGGCGCACCCGCGGCGCACTGGACACCTCCCGGGCGGGCACCTGGACCACCGGGCTGACACCCGATCAAATACGGCTGAGCGAGGCCGTGTTGGGCGAACGGCTGACCTCGTACGGCTACGAACTCGCCGGAGCCGTCCGTCCCGACCCCGCCGAACTGCTGCGCTACCGGCGGGTGGAGGTGCTGCGCCGGGCCGCCCACGCCAAGCGGCGGACGCTCGACCGCCTGGTGCGGATACGCGAACCGGGGCCGGTGGCCTGCCGACCGGCCGCGGGGTGAGCTGTGGCGAGGGGGCCCGCGCTCGTTGTGTACGTGCGTACGCATCGATGCGTACACTCGTACACATGGGATACGCACTGCTCGCCGGAGCCATCGCCTCCGAGGTGGCCGCCACGACCGCCATGAAGTACAGCGAGGGCTTCAGCAGGCTCTGGCCCTCGCTGGTGACCGTCCTCGGATACGTCATCGCCTTCGTGCTGCTCGCGCAGTGCCTCAAGACCGTCCAGGTCGGCACGGCCTACGCGATCTGGGCCGGCGCCGGCACCGCCGTCATCGCCGCGATCGGCATGGTGTTCCTCGGCGAGGCGCTCAACCTCACCAAGGTCGCCGGGATACTGCTGATCATCGGCGGGGTCGTGGTGCTGAACCTCGGTGGGGCCCACTGATGGCGGCGCGCCGCTACGACCCCGAGCGGCGGCAGCGGATCATCGACGCGGCGATCCGGGTCGTGGGGGCCAAGGGACTCGCCGGGCTGAGCCACCGCACCGTCGCCGCCGAGGCCGATGTGCCGCTCGGCTCCACCACGTACCACTTCAAGACCCTCGACGAGCTCATGGTCGCCGCGCTGCGCCAGGCGAACGAGGGCTTCGCCAAGGTGATCGCCGCGCGCGGCGCGCTGGAGGACCCCCGAGCCGACCTCGCCGGTGAACTCGCCGGGCTGATGGGGGAGTGGCTCGCGGGCGACCGTACGGGGGTGGAGCTGGAGTACGAGCTCTACCTCGCGGCGCTGCGCCGACCCGCCCTGCGCCCCGTCGCCGCCGAATGGGTCCAGGATCTCGCCGAACCCCTCGCCCGCCGTACCGACCCCGTCACCGCGAGGGCGCTGGTGGCGCTGGTGGACGGGATCTGTCTGCAGGTGCTGCTGACGGGGGCCTCGTACGACGAGGGGTATGCGCGGGAGGTGCTGGGGCGGGTGATCGGCTGAGGGGGAGGGGCCGGCGCGGGGGCACGCGCGGGGTGCGAGGGCCGGGTCCTGCCGGGCGTCCCGTGGAGGGGGCGTACGGGGCGCCCGGCACGTGAGATGGCGGGTGTACCGGTTCGCTCGTGCGCCCCGGGCCGCGTTAGGTTTCACCCATGACCGACACGACTGCTACTCGCACCACCGGCGCCGTCGCCGCCGGCCTCGCCACCCTCACGGCCGACGGCACCGTCCTCGACACCTGGTTCCCCGCGCCCGAGCTGTCCGCCGAACCCGGCCCGGCCGGCACCGAGCGGCTGTCCGCCGAGCGTGCCGTCGAACTGCTCGGCGAAGGCGCCGCCAAAGCCATCGGGCCCGACGCCCGCCGGGGCGTCGAAGTGGTCGCGGTCCGCACGGTCATCGCCTCACTGGACGAGAAGCCGATCGACGCGCACGACACCTACCTGCGCCTGCACCTGCTCTCGCACCGCCTCGTGAAGCCGCACGGCCAGAGCCTGGACGGCATCTTCGGTCACCTCGCCAACGTCGCCTGGACCTCGCTCGGCCCGGTCGCGGTGGACGACGTCGAGAAGGTGCGCCTCAACGCCCGCGCCGAGGGCCTGCACCTCCAGGTGACGTCCATCGACAAGTTCCCGCGCATGACCGACTACGTCGCCCCCAAGGGCGTCCGGATCGCCGACGCCGACCGCGTCCGGCTCGGCGCGCACCTCGCCGAGGGCACCACCGTCATGCACGAGGGCTTCGTGAACTTCAACGCGGGCACGCTCGGCACGTCGATGGTCGAGGGCCGCATCTCGGCCGGTGTCGTGGTCGGCGACGGCTCCGACATCGGCGGCGGCGCCTCCACCATGGGCACCCTGTCCGGCGGTGGCAACGTCCGCATCACCATCGGCGAGCGCTGCCTGATCGGCGCCGAGGCGGGCGTCGGTATCGCCCTCGGCGACGAGTGCGTGGTCGAGGCGGGGCTGTACGTCACCGCGGGCACCCGCGTGACCATGCCCGACGGGCAGATCGTCAAGGCCCGCGAGCTGTCCGGTGCGTCGAACATCCTCTTCCGCCGCAACTCGGTGACCGGAACCGTCGAGGCACGGCCGAACAACGCGGTGTGGGGCGGCCTGAACGAGATTCTGCACAGCCACAACTGATCACGGGTGGCCGTGACCTGCGGCAGCCCTCTCGATCAACGCCCCGACCTGCTGCCGAGCGGTCGGCGGCTGTCGACGCTGGTCACCATCGAGCGCCCTTCCACGGCCCCAGGTCGGCCGGGAGGGCGTTCGTTGCCACTCCAGGCACCCGTCTTCATACCTGAGCCGGCTCGACC
This sequence comes from Streptomyces sp. NPDC096311, assembly GCF_044763085.1. Taxonomy (NCBI): domain Bacteria; kingdom Bacillati; phylum Actinomycetota; class Actinomycetes; order Kitasatosporales; family Streptomycetaceae; genus Streptomyces; species Streptomyces sp. NPDC096311. The sequence continues at coordinate 169,697 of NZ_JBIWFN010000008.1, read as the reverse complement.
TCAGCGGTGCCGGAGCGGCTCAGCCGGCACGGCACGCGGATCTTTCAACGCCGCGTATGCGCGCTCGACCTCGCCCAGGTACTGCTCCAGGCGGAAGCGAGCCTCCTCGACCACCGTGCCATCGAGGCCCGGGTACATCAGGTCGGACCAGAGGACCGTCTCGCCCCGGAGCCGGACCCGGATGGTCAGCCTGTCCGGCCCTGCCTCGGGCTGCTCCTGGGCCGCCACCTCCACCGTGCGCGGCCTGTCCGTCGGACAGAGCGGTCCGCCCGGGCGGAGCAGCCGCCTCGGATCGAGGCCGGCCATTCCGCCGGCGCTGCGCGCGACCATGTCGAGGCCGTCGACGAAGAGGTACGTGTGCACGGCAGCACACGCCGGCGGCCCAGGACACGCGCTGATGAGCAGCGTGCTCGCGGCGCCATCGCTTGGCCCGTCGGGCACGGTGGCCCTCAGCGCGCGCGGCGACCTACGCGGCATCCGCCTGATGTGACGTCATGGGCCGACCCTAGCGGCTGCGCCGCACCAGTTCGCAAGAGCACGTTCCCTGTTGGTCGCCGTCGGATCGGGTACGCCCGGGCATGCGCGCCGGCAGTCCGCGCCGCGGGCGGGGGCCGCTTACCTCTCAGGTCATCGACCGGGGTGCGCCCGCATGCCAGGCTTCCGGCGTACGGAGCCCGACCGACCGGAAGGACCACCATGCCCGCCTACGCCATTGCTCACCTGCAAGAGGCCGCCCCGCACCCGGAGATCGCCGAGTACATCGAGCGCATCCCCACCACCTTCGAGCCGTACGGCGGACGCTTTCTCGTGCACGCCGCGCAGCACGAGGTGAAGGAGGGCAGTTGGCCCGGGCACGTCGTCGTGATCGGGTTCCCGGGGATCGCCGAAGCGCGGGCCTGGTGGGACTCACCCGCATACCAGGAGATCGCACCGCTGCGGTCGCGGCACATCGACGGCGAGATCATCCTGGTCGAAGGAGTCCCCGAGGGTTACGACCCGACCGCCACCGCAAAGGCGATGCGGGAGGCCCTGCCTGCAAAGTAGCCCGCGGGCACTGAGGGTTCGTCATCGGGTGCGGGGAACGGCTTCATCAGCTCGTGAGGACGACGAGTTGCCGGGTCGCTCGGGTCATCGCGACATAGCGGTCGACCGCTCCTTCGATGCCTTCGCCGAACGCCTCCGGGTCGATGAGGACGACCAGGTCGAACTCGAGCCCCTTCGACAGCTCCGGGGTCAGCGAACGGACGCGGGACGTCGTCCGGAAGGAGGGATCACCGATGACGCAGGCGATCCCGTCGGCGTGCGTGGCGAGCCAGGTGTCGAGGATCGAACCCAGATCCGCGGCGGATCCGTGGACGACGGGAACGCCGCCGCTGCGGATCGACGTCGGCACATTGGCGTCCGGGAGCACGGCCCGGATGACCGGCTCGGCCTCCACCATGATCTCTTCCGGAGTGCGGTAGTTGATGCTCAGGGAGGCCGACTCGATCCGGTCGAGCCCGATCCGCTCGAGCCGTTCCCGCCACGACTCCGTGAAACCGTGCCTGGCCTGGGCGCGGTCCCCGACGATGGTGAAGCTCCGGGACGGGCACCGCAGCATCAGCATCTGCCACTCAGCGTCGGTGAGCTCCTGGGCCTCGTCCACGACGATGTGCGCGAACGGGCCCGCCAGCAGGTCCGGTTCGGTGCCGGGCAGCGCGCTCTCGTCGACCAGGGTGTCGCGCAGGTCCTGTCCGTGCAGCATGCCCAGCGCGCCCTCGCTCTCGTCGATCACGACGTTCTGCAGCAGGCTGTCGATGACGTCGGCCCTGCGCGCGCGTTCGGCGGCCACGGCGGCTTCGTTGCGACGCCTGCGCCGCGCCGCCTCCGGGTCGCCGAGCCGCTGCCGTGCCGTGTCCAGGAACGGCAGGTCGGACACCGTCCAGGCCTGGGCGTCCGCGCGCTGCAGCTTCCGGACCTCGTCGGGGCCGAGCCAGGGTGCGCACTTGCGCAGGTAGGCGGGTACCGACCACAGATCTGACACGAGGTCGGCCGCTTCGAGCAGCGGCCACGCGCGGTTGAAGGCCAGGAGCAGCTCCCTGTTCCGCCGCAGCGACGTGCGGAGCAGGTCGGCCGAGACGTCGTCGTCATGCGCCGGGGCGTCGTCGTGCCTGTCCATCAGAATCGTGAGCAGTTCCTCCCAGACCTGGTCGCGGGCCTCGTTGTGCGGAGTACCGGGTTCCGCCGCTTCGAACGCCATGGCCCAGTCGTCGGCGCTCAGCCAGATGTCGGACCAGTGGGTCGTGACCGTCATCCCCTTGGTGGGCGGCTCCTCGTAGAACCTGACGGCCGTCTCGATCGCCTTCACCAGGTTCGTGGACGACTTCAGGGCGGCCACGTCCGGGTCGGCCTCGATCGTCGCCGCGGCTCCCTCGGCGACGAGGTCCCGCAGGACGCACGTCTGCACGCCCTCCTCTCCGAGGCTGGGCAGGACGTCGGCGACGTACGCCAGGTAGGGCCGGTGCGGACCGACGAACAGTACGCCGCCCCGGCGGTGACCGAGGCGCGGGTCGGAGTGGAGGAGGTAGGCGGAGCGGTGCAGGGCGACGACCGTCTTACCCGTACCCGGGCCGCCGTCGACGACGAGAGCGCCGCGTGATCCCGCGCGGATGATGGCGTCCTGGTCGGCCTGGATGGTGCCGAGCACGTCCCGCATCCGCCCCGACCGGTCGCCGCCCAGGCTGGCGATGAAGGCGGACTGGTCGTCGAGCGCGGCGTGCCCGGCGAACCCGTCCGAGGTGAACACCTCGTCCCAGTAGTCGCCGATCCGGCCGCGCGTCCAGCGATACCTGCGGCGGCTCGCCAGCCCCATCGGGTTGGCGTGGGTGGCTCCGAAGAACGGCTCGGCGGCAGGGGAGCGCCAGTCGGTCAGCAGCCGACGACCCGTGCTGTCCGTAAGGCCGAGTCGTCCGACGTACACGGGCTCGGGGCTGTCCGCGCCGACCATGTGCCCCAGGCACAGGTCCAGACCGAAGCGACGCAGTGCGCGCAGGCGAGCGGTCAGCCGGTGGATCTCGCTGTCCCGGTCCATCGCCTGCCGGCCGAGGCCGCCGGGCGCCCTGCGCGCGGCGTCGAGGCGGTCGGTCAGCTCGGCGATCGACTGCTCCAGGCACCCCGCGAGGGCCGCGAAGTGCTGTTCGTCGCCGGCGATCAGTGTCGGGTCGGCCTTGGCGGAGAGGCGGTCGGGAAGGTCGAACGCGCTGGTGGTCAGGGGGTTCACGTCGTTGGCTCCGAATGCTGCGAAGGTGAGGTCGCTCGTGACCCTTGCGCGCGGCAAGGCGTGTGGACCGGTGTGTGCGGGTTCTCGTGCGCGGGGTTGTGACGGGGCGGTCCCGTGGGGTTCATGCGGACATGCGGCGCTACCGACTCCTCGTCGATTCCGGCCTCGGCCGGAGATTCTGCGGCACGACGGGGGCCTTGCCGCAAGCCCCCCGGTGCGCTATAAGTTGAGAGTGGCAAGGAGTGGGTCATCACCTCCTTGCCTTTTCTCTTGTCGCCTTTCTCCTTCATCCGCCGTGGAATTGATCGTGGCCCCGGGGCATAGCGGCGGCCGGTCACACGCGTCACAAGGGGGTACAGGGGCGGGCCGTGAGGGCCGTCGGAGCAGACCCTCGGGGAAGACGTAGGTGACGATGGATGCCGAAGCGCAGAAGAGCTTCCGGGATTTCGTGGCGAATCGGTCGTCCACGCTGTTGAGGACGGCCGTGCTGCTCAGCGGCGGCGACCGGCACGCCGCCGAGGATCTGCTGCAGAACGCCCTGATCAAAGCCGCGGGGCGATGGCACCGGATCGACGAACCCGAGGCGTACGTACGGCAGGTCCTGTACCGCCAGCAGGTGAGCCGCTGGCGGCTGAAGTGGCCCCGGCGCGAGTTGAGCGTCGCCGAGCCGCCCGAGGGCGGGTTCCACGACGCGGACGCCTCGTCCGCCGCGGAGTTGCGGGTCGTGATGCGAGGGGCGCTGGCCCGGCTCACCGCCCGGCAGCGCACCGTGCTCGTCCTGCGCTACTTCGAGGACCTGCCCGAGGCCGACGTGGCCCGCCTCCTCGGCTGCTCCGTCGGGACCGTACGGTCCACCACCCACCGCTCGCTCGCCCGGCTGCGCGCCCTCGCCCCCGAACTGGCCGCACTCGGCCCGGGCGACGACGAGCGGCCGTCGTCCCGTGACTTCTCGCCGCTGGAGGTGCGCCCGTGAACGTCGACGACCTCGTCCGAGACTCCTTCCACGAGCAGGTCGCGGATCTCGCCCCGCCGCCCGTGGACTTCGCCGACCGGGTACTGGCCGTGCGACGGCGCCGCCGGACCCGCACGATCGTGTCCGCCGCCGTGGCCACCGCCGCGGCGGTCGCCGTCGCCGTCGCGATGCCCGTGCTGGGCACCGGCAAGGACGACGTGCGTCCGGCGAACGTCCTGAACGAGAACGACATCATCGCCCACCCCGGCCAGACCCCACCGCGCGACCTGATCGCGGCCGGGGGAGTCGCGCTGGCCGCGTACTACACCCAGACGAACGTCAAGCTGTCGGCCACGCGCCACGCCGACGTCCGCACGTACTGGCTCCTCGACGCGCGCACCCGTACGTACGAGAAGACGAAGTGGTCGTTCGTGGCGGTCGCCCCCGGCCTGCGGACCGCCGCCGTCCTGGAGCGGACACTGCCCGCACAGCGGATCGGTCTGCTCAACCTGCTCACCGGCAAGGTGGAGCGCTGGATTCCGGTCGACCACACCGTCGGAGCGGTCGCGTTCTCGCCCGACGGCCGCAAACTCGTCGCGACGACCTACAAGAAGAACCCCGATCTGCATGTCACGCCGAAGGGCGATCAGGGCAGCCCCTGGCCGAACTTCCAGGAGCCGGGCCGGACCGGTTTCTACGTCGTCGATGTCGCTTCCGGTGAGGCGGCGTCCTGGAACGAGGTGTCGCCCGGCGACGGCAGCGGCCTCAACGACCGCCAGGACTTCGGCTTCAGCCACGACGGAAACCTGGTCTACACCGGGTTCACCACGACACCGGGCCAGTACTTCTACGACTTCCGGGGCCACCAGGTTCCAGCACCCGCGCACGAGAAGCACCTGCCCTGGTACGTCGACGCGCGGCTGTCCCCGGACGGCAGGCACGCCGCGGGCGACTTCGCGGGCGGCGCGGAGAACACCGCTTCCGCGATCCTGGACCCCGTCACCGGCAGGCGGATCACGACCGTACGCGGGCAGGAACTGCTCGCCTGGGTCGACAACAAGCGCCTGATCGCCTGGGACATCACGCCGGGCTCGAACGAGTTCCACAACCGGCTCGTGGTCGTCGCCCTGGGCAGCGGCAAGGAGGTACCGCTGAGCGGATTCCGGGGTGGCCAGGACGGCGCCGCCGGGCGCTGGACACCGGTCTTCGCCAAGCGCTGATCAGGCGGCCGCCAACTCCTCGTACGCCGCCAGCAGTCCGTCGGTCACCTCCCGGCCGGCGGCCCGCAGCGGCGGGCGGACCGGACCCGCGGGCAGGCCGAGCCGGGCGAGCAGGGCCTTGGCCGTGACCGTGCCAGGCAGGCCCGAGGACATCATCAACTCGATGAGCGGGACGGCGCGTTGTTGCCGACGGGCCGCCTCCGCCGTGTCCCCCGCCTCGAACGCGTCGAGGATCGCGCGGAAGGGGCCGGGGGCGGCGTTCGCCACCGTGCTGATGTACCCGGTCCCGCCGACCGCCCGCAGCGCGAGCACCTGCTCGTCGCAGCCCGCGTAGTACGCCAACTCCGCGCGGGCCAGCACCTTCTGGGTGCCGAGGAGGTCGTACGCGCAGTCCTTGACGGCCACGATCCGGGGGTGCTCGGCGAGCCGGATCAGGGTGTCGGGCTCGATGCGGGTGCCGGTGCGGCCGGGAATGTCGTACAGCGTGAGCGGCAGTCCGGTGGCGTCGGCGATCTCCCGGAAGTGGGCCTCGACGGCGTCCTGCGGAGGCCTGCTGTAATACGGCGTCACGACCAACAGGCCGTCCGCGCCCGCCTTTTCGGCCGCCAGGGCCAGTTCGACGGTGTGCCGCGTGTCGGCGGTGCCGACGCCCGCGACGATCACGGCCCGGTCGCCGACTGCCTCGCGCACGGCGCGTACGAGCGCGGACTTCTCGGCGTCGGTCGTGGTCGGGGACTCGCCCGTGGTGCCGGACAGGACCAGGCCGTCGCAGCCCGCGCGGACCAGCCGGTCGGCGAGCCGCCCCGCCCCGTCGAGGTCGAGCGCGCCCGCGTCGGTGAAGGGCGTGACCATCGCGCAGAGCGCACGGCCGAAGGGAGGGGTGGGGGAAGAAGCGGGGGGAGGGGCGGAGGGGGCCGAGGTCGTCATATGCGTAGTCTCGGCATCTCCACTGTGAAGCTCCACTTAATTCTTCTACGAGGTAAAGGAAAGCGTTGCTACCAGGTGGCCGCTTTCGTGAGGCCCTGGTGCCAACCCGGCCCCTCATGGGTCACCATGGCGGGGACGGAAGTCGACGGCAGATCGCGGGAGGCGTCATGAGGCTGGGCAAGGCACTCGCCACCGGAGTCGCGGAAGAGCGGACTCGCGCGGACGAAGACAATCTCCCACTTCCCGAGGAGCTTCCCGAAGCGATCGAGGAGCGGGAGGCGTCCGCGCCCGAAGAGGTCCCGGTCGGCCGATGAGGCTGCGGCTCCCCGAGGAACGCCCGACGGAGCCGCCGACCGGATACAAGATCGCCCACCCGGTGCTGTCCCAGGACGGCACCCGGGCCGGGTTCACCGGCGTCTCGCTGGGTGGCGCGGTGCCGTACGGCGTGCTGGACGAGGCGCGCTGCGTCTACGGGCTGCGGCACCGGGCGCCACACCGCCGCTGCGACTGCGGCTTCCACTGCGTGCACGACTCGGCCGCGGCCGAGGCCATGCTCTGCACCGCCGAGCACCGGGCGGCCGTCCTCCTGGAGGTCTCCGTCCTCGGCTCCTACATCCGCTTCGAACAGGGGTTCCGCTACGCCCGCCAGCGGGTGCGGAGCGCGGCGGTCGGTCCCTGTGCCTGCGGCGCGGTGGCCGCCGCGCTCGCCGACGCGGGCTGGGGACGCCCCGGCTGGCGCGCCCTCGCGGCGGCCTGCGCGGGCTGCGTACGCGGTCGTACGTCCCTGTCGTTGGCGGGGTTCGCGCGGCTGGCCGGTGACGGGCTGCGGGTCCGCGCCGGGAGCGGGGCCGTGGTCGGGGATCTGCCCGCCGGGCTCGGGGTGTCCGAACTCGTGGCCGAGGCGGCGCTGCTGCAGGCCCGGCTGGACTGGTTCCAGACCCAACTGGCACGTCTCGACGAGGGTGGCCCGCAGGGCTGAGCCGCCTTCTCCGGCGACTTGTTCTCCGACGACTTGACTCGTCTGGACAAAAAAAGTTTTCGGTGAGACCGTGGAGTCATGTTGGACGTGACCGTGATCGAGGACGCCGAGGCAGCCGCCGTCTCGCTTGACCCCATACGGGCCCGGCTGCTGGCCGAGCTGGCCGCCGGGCCGGCGTCGGCCGCCATGCTGGCCGGAAAGGTCGGACTGCCGCGGCAGAAGGTGAACTACCACCTGAAGGCGCTGGAGCGGCACGGCCTGGTCGAGCTCGCGGGCGAGCGCCGCAAGGGCAATGTCACCGAGCGGCTGATGCGCGCGACGGCGGCATCGTACGTCATCTCGCCGCTCGCCCTCGCCGCCGTGCAGCCGGACCCGGACCGCTTCCGGGACCAGCTCTCGGCCCGCTGGCTGCTCGCCGTCGGTGCCCGGCTGGTCCGGGACGTGGGGGCGCTGATCACCGGCGCGGCGAAGGCCCGCAAGCGGCTCGCCACCTACGCGCTCGACGGTGAGGTGACCTTCGCCTCCGCCGCCGACCGGGCCGCGTTCATCGAGGAGCTGACGCAAGGGGTCGGCGCGCTCATCCGCAAGTACCACGACGGGAACGCGGAGGGCGGGCGCGACCACCGGATCGTCGTCGCCGTCCACCCGACGCTCAAGCCGGAAGCCCTCGCCAAGCCGGAAGCCCTCGCCAAGCCGGAAGCCCTCGCCAAGCCGGAAGCTCTCGCCAAGCCGGAAGCTCTCGCCAAGCCGGAAGTCACCGCCGAGCCGGATGCCATCGCGGTGGACTCGACGCCGCCCGGCCAGGACTGAACCACAGGAGAACCACCACCATGTCCAAGGAATTCGAGATCGCCCGCGAGTTCGAGGTCGACGCCACCCCGGAGCAGATGTGGGAGGCGATCACCACCGGTACCGGCGGCTGGCTGTGGCCGATGGAGTTCGAGCCGCGCCAGGGCGGGAGTGGGCCCTTCGGCTCCACGCTCACCAACTGGGACCCGCCGCACCGCCTCACCAGCCTGGTCGAGAACGTCGAGGGCATCTCCCAGCAGACCCTCAACCAGATCGACGAGACCATCGAGCCGCGCGACGACGGCCGAGGGTCATGGATGCGGTACGTGCACAGTGGAATCTTCGTCGAGGACTGGGACAACCAGTACGACGGCGCGAGCAAGCACACGGACTTCTACCTGCACACCCTGCGCGAGTACGTGACGCACTTCGCGGGGCGCCCGGTCGCCTTCGCCACCTTCGACGGGCCCGGCGCGTCCACGGCGTCCGACGCCTTCGCCGCCGTCGGGCGGGCGCTCGGCCTCGCGGACGACACGGCCGAGGGTGCGCGGGTGCACGCTCGGGGACCCGAGGGGCAGCTCCTCGACGCCGTGGTCGACTACCGCACCCCGTACTTCATCGGGCTGCGCACCGACAACGCCCTCATCCGCTTCTTCGGGCGCAATCACTGGGGCGCCCCGGTCGGCATGAGCGTCCACGACTTCGCGTCCGACGCCGACGCCAAGCACAACGAGACCGCCTGGAAGGGCTGGCTGAACGAGACGTTCGCCGCCTGACATCGGGCAAGGGAAGAGCCCGGCCCCCCGGACGACGGGGCCGGGCTCTTCCCTTTTCGGGGCTGTGGCCTCATCCACAGCCCCTACAGACCTACGGCCGGAACCGCAGTACCTGCGGGTCGTGGTCGCTGATCTGGTCGGAGAACTCCGAGTTGATGTGCACGCTGTCGTAGTCGAAGTCGCAGCCCCTGCGAATCGACGGGCTGACCAGGATCTGGTCCAGGACCTGCTGGTTGCCCTGGTAGTCGTACGTGTAACGCTCGCTCTTCGGCAGCGACTTGATCGCCGACCAGAGCTCGCCGTCACCCTCGAGGATCTTGGTGGTGTCCGAGAACTCGAAGTCGTTCATGTCGCCGAGGGCGAGCACGTCGGCGTTCTTCTGCGCCTTGAGGATCTCGTTGACGAAGGAGTTCACCGCCGTCGCCTGCAGATGACGCTGGGTCTCCGAGCTGCGGGCCGGGGGCTGGTACTGCGCGGTCAGCCCCTGGTCACCGCCCTTGGAGTTGAGGTGGTTGGCGATCACGAAGACCGTCTTGCCACGGAAGACGAACTCGCCGGCCAGCGGCTTGCGGCTGGAAGTCCAGGCCGTGTTGGCCGGGTCGATGCGGCCGGGGGAGGCCGTCAGCTGGGCCTTGCCGTGCACCTTGGTGACACCGACGGCGGTCGTCGAGTCGCCGCCCGCGCGGTCCGTGAAGGAGACCCGCTCCGGGTTGAAGAGGAAGACCTGGCGGATGTTGCCGCCGGGCTCGCCACCGTCCTTGTCGTTGACCGGGTCTATGGAGCGCCAGTCGTACTTCGGGCCGCCCGCCGCGACGATCGCGTCGATCAGCTTGTTCACCGTCTGGTCGGCGGCGACCGTGCCGTCGTCCGTCGCGCCGTTGTTGTCCTGGATCTCCTCCAGGGACACGATGTCGGGCGACTGGAGGTTGTTCACGATCGCGGCCGCGTGGGCGGCGAACGTGCCGTCGCCCGGGTCCAGGTTCTCGACGTTGTACGTCGCCACGGCCAGCTCGCTCCGCGACTGCTTGCGGGTCGTCTCGCGCTTCAGGTCGCCCTTCTCCAGGGTGCCCAACTGGCTCGCGACGAGCGTGTAGCCGCCGAACTGGTTGTAGTCGAGCGGGCCCGCGGTGGTGCCGGCGAGCTTGTCGCCGACGTTCGCGACGGGGAAGTCGGCGGTCGAGCCGAGGGACTGGATCTGCAGGCGCCCGGTGTTCTGCGAGGTGTACGCGCCGTAGATCGTGCCGCCGCGGCGGGTGACGTTCTCGTGCGGCTTCACCGTGACCCACAGCTCGCTGTACGGGTCGGTGGCGGTGACCACGCGGGTGTCGGCGACCTGGACGTTCATGCCCTCGAGGGACTCGTAGTAGTCCAGGGCGTACTTGGCCGGCTCCAGGGTGAGCGCGTTGATCGAGCCGCTCGCGGCCGTGTCACCGGCGGGGGTGTAGGCGGCCGGCACGGAACGGCTGTTGATGACCGTGGGCGCGGGGACCGCGTTGCCGGACGACACCACCGTGATCGTCGGCTTGGTGATCTCCGTCAGCGACTGGTTGCCGGAGGAGGCGCCGCCGGGCACGTACTCCGAGACGGTGCCCGTGACGGTGACCGAGTCGCCGACGGCGACCTTCGGGGTGGAGCTGGTGAAGACGAAGACGCCCTCACTGGTGGCCGGGTTGTTGTCCGGGGTCGGGTCCTGGATCCAGAAACCCCGGGACGAACCGTAGGTCCGCAAGGCCGTGACGATGCCCGCCACGTCCGTGACCTTCTGGCCCGCGTAGGGGGACGTCCGGGTGGTGCCCTGGATGTCGTGGATGTGGACGGTGTCCGCGTGGGCGGGTGCGGTCAGCACCACGGCGGAGACGGTGGAACAGACCGCGGCTACGGTCAGCGCGCCGATGCGCGCGGTTCTCTTGCTCGGCAAGGGAATCCCTCCGGGGACTTACATGAGCGCCGGGACGAGGGTGGAACGTGTGGGGGTAGCGCGACCTGTGTGCGGGTCGGTGACGCGCGTAGAAGCTGGTGAGACGGGTGCCCCTCTGAACTTCTACGCGCGTCAATCTCGTGTGTGGGAAGGGGAGTTGTCAAGGATGGAGTGATGTACAACTCCTGACAGGGACATGAACCGGGCGGCATGGGTGGAAATCCGTCTAGGCTGAGCCGTCGACGCGGCTTTCCGGTGCGGCGTCCGGATCCTCGGGTCCGGGGGCGGTCCACGGGCGCGCCGGATGTCCTGCGGGGCGATGTCCTTACGGGCTCGGTGGGCGTTCTGCGGGGCTCTGACGGGCGTCCTGCCGGGTCGGGTGGATGCGCTGCCGGGCTCTGGTGGGCGTCCTGCCTGGGCCGGGTGGATGTGTCGCCGGGCCCGGTGGACGTACTTCTGGGGCAGGCGGGTGTGCTGTCGGCCCTGGTGGGCGTCCTGCCGGGGCTGGGTCATGCGTTGCCTGGCCCTGGTGGGGGTGCCGCCGGAGCCGGGGGTGTGCCGCCGGGGTGTGGTGGTGATCTGCTGGTTCCGGGGAGTGCGCCGCCGGGGCGCGGTGGTGATCCGTCGGATCCGGAGGGTGTGATGCCGGGTCCGGTGGGTGGTCTGCCGGACCCCGGTGGATGTCACGCTTGTTCCGCTCGTCATGCTTGTTCTGCTTGTACTGCGTTTCCTGCTTGTCATGCTTGGTCGGTCCCGCCGGTCGGGTCGCCCGGTTCCGCTCGTTCGGGCCGTTCGATCCCGCTGTTCGGGTCCTGATTGTTCGGAGGAGAACCCAGCCGATGTCAGAGAGCTCCCCCTTGCCGCCGGTGCGGCTGACTTCCGAAGCGGAGCTGGCGCGGGACGCGCTCGCCACACCGCTGCTCTCCCGCGCCGCACGGCTGGCCCGCTGGGCCGGCCCGGACACGCGGGTCGGCGCCGGGGGCGAACTCGTCGAGGAACAGCTTCCCGGGGCGGCCGACGCGCTCGGGCTCACCGGCGACGACGCGGCGGCGACGGCCAGCGAGGCCTGGCGGGTGGCCGTCGACACCGGGCTCGTCGAGATCGTGGACGAGGAGGAGGGCACGGTCACCGCGGGCGCGGACCTCGCGCTGCTCACCTCCGGAGCGCCGCAGGACGTCCTCGGGGTGTGGCTCACCGCCCTGGAGACCGTACTGGCCGACGCGAGCGTGCCCGACCTCGACGACCTCGACGACCTCGTCGACGCGGTGGACGACGGCGGGGAGATCGACTTCTCCACGCTGGACTGGGACCCCGAGGCCGAGGCCGAGTTCCTGGACGGAGTGCTCGGCAATCTGTACCTGCTGACCGTGGGCGAGGGCGGGGCCGGCGAAAGCCCCGTACCGCTGCCGGCCCTCGCCGCGTCCATGATCGTGCCGGACGACATGGGGGAGCCCACCAACGACGTACTGGAGCAGGTGTCGGACGCGATGATGCGGCTCGACGACCAGTTCCGGCTGCTCGAACCCGTCGGCCTCGTCGACTTCCAGCCGGTCGACGAGACCCTGATGGCGGACACCGACGAGGAGTCCCCGGCCGCCGCCGACGACGCCGACGTGTCGCGGTACGGGATGGTACGGCTGACACCCCTCGGCCTGTACGGGCTGCGGGCGCGGCTGCTGGAGTCCGGCCTCACCGCCCCCGCGGTGGGCGACCTGGCGGACAAGGGCGCGGACGCGCTGCTGGACGGCACCGCCACGTTCCCGCCGACCGCCGCCCGGGCCGAGACCGAGCAGTGGCTCGCCCGGCGTGAACGCCTGCCCGCCGCAAGGGAGTTGCTCGCCGCGGCGCGCGGTGGCGACGCCGGGGCGCCGCTGCGCAGGCTGCACTGTCAGCAGGCGCTCTCGCTCGTCGGCCTGGAGGCCGAGCCCGCGCTGCGCGAGGTCCTCGACGACGCCGAACTGGGCGGACTCGCCCGGGTCTGGCTCTCCGAACACGGCGCCGCCGACGTGCCCCCGCCGTCCGAGGCGATGATCTTCTGGCTCACCATCGACACGATCGCCGCGCAGCTCGCCGCCGAGGGCAACTCCGCCGAGCTGCAGGGGCTGGTCGAGGGCCTCGCCCAGCAGCACGGCGGCTTCTTCGCCGCGGCCTGGCGCGTCGACCACCCGGCCACCCCGGACGTCCTGGAGGCGATGGGCCGCCTCCACCCCGACAAGAAGGTCGCCAAGGAGGCCCGCAAGGCCGCGTTCAAGGCACGCTCGCAACAAGGGGGTTGAGCGGGCGCCGGGACCGGGCGCGGGGGTCTCCCTTGCCCCCGGCCTCGAGGGGGCGTCCGTTCCCCGGTCCCGAGGGGGCGCCTGTTCCTCGGCCCCGGCGGGGGTCCGTTCCTTGGCCCCGGTGGGGGCTTCGCCCGTTCCTCGGCCTCGGGGGGCTTCGCCCGATTCCCGACCCCGGGAGGGGGGCTTCCCTGGCCGCGTTGGGGTTTCGCCTGTTCCCCGGTCCCGAGGGGGCGTTCGTTCCCAGCCCCGGTAGGGTGTCCGTTCCTTGGTCTCGATGGGGCTTCGCCCATTCCCAGCCCCGGGAGGAGCGCTTCCCCAGCCCCGGGAGGAGCACGTCACCAGCCGCGGCGGGCTTCGCCCGTTCCTCGGCCTCGGGAGGGGCGCCCGATCCCAGCCCCGAGCGGGCGCTCGTACCCCAGTCCCGGGAGGGGTGCCCGTTCCCCCCGGGGGGGAGGGCTGCCCCCGGCCTCGGGAGGGGCGCCCGTTCCCCGGCCCACGGCGGGGCTGCCCCCGGCCTCGGGAGGGGCGCACGTTACCGGTCCCGGAGGGCTCCGTCCGTTCCCCGGATCGGAGGGCTTTTGGTTTCTGTGGGCGGGGCCTTACGGATTCATGGAACCGAGTGCGGTGAAGTCGCCCGGTGTTCAACCGGCGTTCAGGCGCGGGCGGGACGGTGTGGCCGCAATGCCCTCGGCCACCCTCCACGGTCATCCTCCACCGTCACGGGAGACACCCATGTCGCTCACCCGCAGGGACTTCGCCGGTCGATCCGCGCTGACCGGCGCCGGTATCGTCCTGGCCGGCAGTGTCGGCGCCCTCGCCACCGCTCCGAACGCCCTCGCGTCCACCGACACCGAGAGCTTGGGGGAGGACGGCAAGCCGACGGACCGGCACGGCGGTGTCGGCTACGGACCGCTGGTCCCCGACCCGAAGGGCCTGCTCGCGCTGCCCGCCGGATTCTCCTACCGCGTCATCACCTACAGCGGCCGTACCAAGCTGGACTCGGGTGAGTTCACGCCGTCCAACCACGACGGCACCTCCACCTTCGACGGGCCGCGCGGCGCCACCCTCCTCGTCAACAACCACGAGCTCAAGGGCCCCCGCGCCAGTTGGAAGTACCCCGTGCCGCTCACCGAGGGCCTGGTCTACGACCCGGCCGCGTCCGGCGGCTGCACGGTCGTCGAGGTGCGCCACGACAAGGTCGCCGAATGGGTCGGCGTCGCGGGCACCTCCACCAACTGCGCGGGCGGCAACACCCCTTGGGGCACCTGGCTCACCTGCGAGGAGACCGAGGACAAGGCCGGCCAGAACGGCATGACCAAGGACCACGGCTACGTCTTCGAGGTCGACCCCGTCGACCGCCGCCGCAACCGGAACCCCAAGCCGATCAAGGCACTCGGCCGGTACGCCCACGAGGCCGTCGTCGTCGACCCCAAGCGCGGCCGCCTCTACCTCACCGAGGACGCCTCGGGCCCCAACGGCCTCCTCTACCGCTGGACGCCGCCGCAGGGCTTCGAGCACGGCCACGGACAGCTCGCCACCCTCGCCGACGACGCCGGCGCCCTCCAGGCCTTCAAGTGCTTCGACTCCGGCGGCCGGTTCATCGACGACCTCTCCCGCGCCACCAAGATCGGCACGGTGTACGGCGTGGACTGGGTCGACGTCCCGGACCGTGACGCGAAGACCGTCTCCGTCCGCAAGCAGTTCACCGACGGCCAGGTCACCCGCGCCCGCAAGCTCGAAGGCATGTGGTGGGGCGACGGCGGCACGTACATCGTCTCCTCGTACGCCCGCGAGGAGAGCCCCGTCCAGCACGACGGCGCCGTCTGGTTCTACGACCCCAAGCGCCGCACCCTGACCCTCAAGGTCCTGCTCGGCGTGAACCCCGACCCGTCCAAGGACGGCGCCTTCGACGGCCCCGACAACATCACCGTCTCCCCCTACGGCGGCCTCGTCATCGCCGAGGACGGCGAGGGCGTCCAGCACCTCTTCGGCGCCACCGACAGCGGCCGTACCTACCCGATCGCCCGCAACGAACTGAACATCGGCACCGAAGCCGAGCCGGCCTACAGCGAGTTCACCGGCGTCACCTTCTCACCCGACGGCCGGACCCTCTTCGCCAACATCCAGGAGCCCGGCATCATGCTCGCCATCACCGGCCCCTGGAAGCGCCAGAAGCGCGGGTAGTTAATTCAATGGCTCGAACCGCGGCCGCCCTCCTAAAGTGGTGCACGTCCAGGTGCGAAGGCAGGACCTACTTCCACTGATAATGGGGCGGCCGCGGGTTCGAGTCCCGCCACCGGTACAACGCGCCGGTGTAGCTCAGGGGTTAGAGCACCTACGTCGGTTCCGCCGGCCTTGAACTCTGGACACCACAACTTCATGCACCTCCCGGTGCGCGGGCTGCGGCTACTTCTCTCTCAAAGAATCCACGCCGCCGCCGACTTGATCTCGGGAGGCGCAGCTCATGGTGGGTGCCCGGTGCGCAGGCAACGGTTACTTCATTGGATCGGACGGTTGCGGGTTCAAGTCCCGTCATCGACCTCGGGTCGGTGTAGCTCAATTGGGTAGAGCATCTGGCTAAGTCCGTCGCCGACCTCTGAACTCGGGCCCCCTCCATTTGCTGTGCCTCCCTCCGAAACACGGCTTCACGTCGTAGGACGAAGTCGTAGAACGAATTCGGGGGAATTCATCATGGCGCGATTCAACACCAAGGCGGCCGAGGCGCAGCCCACTTCCCGTGTGACGTCGACCGGCCGCGTGCTGCGCACCCACCAGGGTGGCCGCGGCCAGGAGCGCGACGCGCGCTCCGAGCTCTTTCTGCTGGCGGTAGCGCACTTCCTCGCGGACACGTTCTACGAGACGCGTACCGACCGCGACGACCGGTTCGCCGCGCTCGTGCGCGAACTCGCCGTCGCCGACCCCTCGTGGACGGCCGCCCTGCTGGGCTGGCTGCGCGGCGAGGGCAACCTGCGGACGGCCTCGCTCGTGGGCGCCGCCGAGTACGTGAAGGCACGCCTCGACGCGGGCGCCACCGACGGCCCGGCCAACCGCCAGGTCATCGCCTCCGTGCTGCGCCGCCCGGACGAGCCCGGCGAGCTGCTCGCCTACTGGACCTCCCGGTACGGCCGCAACGTGCCCAAGCCCGTCAAGCGGGGCATCGCCGACGCCGTACGCCGGCTCTACGGCGAGAAGTCGCTGCTGAAGTACGACACGGCGGCCAAGGGCTACCGTTTCGGCGACATCCTCAACCTGGTGCACGCGGCGCCCGATCCGGCGAAGCCGTGGCAGGGGGACCTGTTCCAGTACGCCCTCGACCGGCGGCACCACCCGGACACGGCCGTGGTGCCCAAGTCGCTGCCCGTCGTGGTGGCCCACCGCGACCTGATGGCGCTGCGGCCCGCCAAGCGGCGCAAGGTCGTGACCGGCGCGCACGGTGCGCGGCGCCTCGCCGAGGCGGGGATGACCTGGGAGGCGCTGGCCGGCTGGCTCCAGGGCCCGATGGACAAGGAGGCCTGGGAGGCCGTCATCCCGTCCATGGGCGCGATGGCGCTCGTACGCAACCTGCGGAACTTCGACGAGGCGGGAGTGAGTGACGAGGTGGCGGCTCAGGTCGCCGCCAGGATCAGCGACCCGGCGGAGGTGGCGCGCTCGCGGCAGTTCCCCTTCCGCTACCTCGCCGCGTACCAGCACGCGCCCTCGCTGCGCTGGTCGTACCCGCTGGAGCAGGCGCTCGGCCACTCGCTGGCGAACGTGCCCGCGCTGCCCGGACGCACGCTCGTGCTCGTCGACCGGTCCGGCTCGATGTTCTACTCGCGGCTGTCGGAGCGCTCGGAGCTCAACCGGGCCGACGCGGCGGCGATCTTCGGCACGGCGCTCGCGCTGCGGGCGGCGGACGCGGATCTCGTCGAGTTCGGCACGAGCAGCAACCGGGTGACGTTCAAGAAGGGCGAGTCGGTGCTGAAGGTGCTGGAGCGCTTCGGTGACCTCGGCGGCACCAACACGAGCGAGGCGGTGCGCGCGCACTACAGGAAGCACGACCGGGTGCTCATCGTCACCGATGAGCAGGCCACCTACAGCCACTACGGCGACCCGACCGAGCAGGTCCCGGCGCACGTCCCGGTCTACACCTGGAACCTGGCCGGCTACCGGGTGGGCCACGGCCCCTCCGGGAAGGCCAACCGGCACACCTTCGGGGGCCTCTCCGACGCGGCTTTCCGGATGGTTCCCCTGCTTGAGCGTGGTAGTGACGGGCTCTGGCCATGGCTTGAGTGAACGGGCATTAGTTCGCCAACTTATCTGAATGGCAACCAGGTTGTGTGAAATGGACGAGTGCTCAAGGCCGCACAAGGGGCGGGGATACTGTAATCTGCACTACCAACGTTGGCTCGCTTACGGCGATCCGAGCGGTGGTGGTTCCCCTGCAGGGAGGGTTGTCTCCCCGCCCCGTCCGTGTGGCGTGGACGGTTGTCCGAGGCCCCTCAAAGCGCGAGGGCTGTGCAATACGCACTACAGACGTTTGCAGAGGTACGGCTCACCGTCGTCAACGCAGTTCGAATGGACCCGGCGCGGCACTCTGTGCAGTTATGCAGGGTGTGGACGGGAGCGTTACGGCGGAGGCCGTGGGTACTGTCACTTGCACTACACGCGCTTGCGACGCGGCAAGAACGGTCTTGATGGTCGCGAGGTTCGGGGCAGTCTGCAGAACGGCTATCGAATCTTCTGGGTGAACGGAAAGCGTGTTCCCGAACACCGACTGGTGATGGAGCAGATCCTGGGTAGGCCGCTTCGACCGCGCGTCGAAAGCGTGCACCACAAGAACGGCATCCGTGACGACAACCGACCGGAGAACCTGGAGCTGTGGACCTCGATCCAACCCAGCGGTCAACGGGTGAGTGACTTGCTGGTCTTCGCCCGGGAGATTATCGAGCGATACGGTGACTTGCCTGACACGGCGCTGTAGAGAAGGCGGGTCCGACCCATGTCCCTTTCCTCGTACGAGCGTTACCCGCTGCTCTTCGGGCCCTCGCCCGTGCATCCGCTGGAGCGCCTGACCGAGCACCTCGGTGGTGCCTCTCTGTGGGCCAAGCGGGAGGACTGCAACTCCGGTGTCGCCTACGGCGGGAACAAGACCCGCAAGCTGGAGTACCTCGTCGCCGACGCACTCGCCCAGGGCTGCGACACGCTCGTCTCGATCGGTGGCGTGCAGTCCAACCACACCCGCCAGGTCGCGGCCGTCGCCGCCCGCGCCGGGCTCAAGTGCGTGCTCGTACAGGAGAGTTGGGTGGAGTGGCCCGACTCCGTCTACGACAAGGTCGGCAACATCCTCATCAGCCGCCTCGCCGGAGCCGACGTACGGCTCGTGCGGGCCGGGTTCGGGATCGGTTTCAAAGAGAGCTGGGAGCAGGCGCTGCGGGAGGTCGAGGAGGGCGGCGGCAAGCCGTATGCCATTCCGGCGGGGGCGTCGGACCATCCGCTGGGAGGCCTGGGGTTCGCCGGGTGGGCCTATGAAGTGGCCGAGCAGGAGGCGGAGTTGGACGTCTTCTTCGACACCGTCGTGGTCTGCTCGGTGACCGGGTCGACCCAGGCGGGCATGGTCGCCGGGTTCGCGGCCCTGGAGGAGGCGGGCGGGCGGCCGCGGCGCGTCCTCGGGATCGACGCGTCGGCGGCGCCCGCCCGCACCCGGGAGCAGATCGCGCGGATCGCACACGGCACCGGGCAGCTCATCGGCGTACAGAAGGAGTTGACGGAGGCGGACGTCGAGCTGGACGAGCGGTACCACGCGGGCACGTACGGGATTCCGGACGAGGCCACGCTGGAGGCGATGCGGCTCGCGGCACGCACCGAGGGGATGGTCACCGACCCCGTCTACGAGGGCAAGTCGATGGCCGGGATGGTGGATCTGGTGGCGCGCCGGGAGATCGGACGCGAGTCCACCGTGCTCTATGCCCACCTGGGCGGACAGCCGGCGCTGAACGCGTACAGCGCGTTGTTCTAGGTGGTGGGTTTCCTCAAGCGGTGTGCTTCGGCTTCGTGCCTGTGATCACGAACGCCGACACCAGCAGGGCGGTCAGCGCGATCAGCGAGCCGATGTGGACGGCCCGGACGGTCCCGCCTCGACCTTGCCCGTCTGGGCCACCTCGGGGCTCCTCCTGGAGGCGGTCACGCAGGCTGCCGCGTCGAGCTTCGTCACCCCGCCCGACTCGGGCGCCTACGGCATCGAACGCCTCGCCTGGGGCGCCCAGTTCGACGCCCGCCCCATCCACTCGCTCAGTGACTCTGACGCCCTATCAGATGAGGCTGTCGCGGGCTACGTGGCCAAGTACGTCAGCAAGGGCGCTGCCGAAACCGGGGCGGGACTGGACTACCGCATCACCACTCCGGACGACATCCGTGCGGCGGCCGTCAGCAACCACACACGGGCCCTGATGGGTGCCTGTTGGCGCCTGGGCGGTCTGGTGGAGCTTGGACACCTCCGGCTGCGTACCTGGGCGCACAGCCTCGGCTACCGGGGCCATATCCTCACCAAATCCCGCCGCTACTCCACCACTTACGCCGCGCTGCGGGCCGACCGCGCCGATCACCTGCGCGCCTCCGCCGGAACGACGGTGGATGACCCGGACACCGTCACGGAATCGGCCTGGCACTATGTCGGGTCCGGTCACACCCCGGGCGCTGCCCAACTCGCCGCCGGAATCGCCGAAGACCTCGCCACCAGTCGCGAACTCGCCCGTGGGGCAGTGGCCGAGCGGGGGTGGGAGGCGTGACCCGGCGGAAGACGGAGCGCCGTGCCGACGGTTCTACCGTTACGGAAGTCTGGCATGCGGCTGAGTGGGGTCCTGCGGAGCGGAGACGCCTGGCGCGAATACTCTTCGGCCGTGTATTGGCCGAGAGAGATAACTCGCAACCTAAAAAGACGACTTGACGATCCGGATTCTCCGTACACCCGGACATCGCGGAGTTAGGCTGAGATCACAAAGGAGGACCCCGGCAGCGCGGGAACGCTGCCGGGGTCCGGCCCACCGTGAGGTTGGCCTGCCAGTCGTGAAGGGACTGACATGACGCATACTCTCACGTCCGCAATTGACGTTGCGGACACGGCCGTCAAGGGCCCACAGCTCCGTGCCGTCGACTACCTCAGAGTGTCGACCGAGGAGCAGGCCAAGGGGTACGGCATCGCCTACACCGGCAAGAAGACCGCGCGTCACGTGCAGAAGAAGGGATGGCTTCACGTCGGCACCTACGCTGACGAGGGGGTGAGTGGAAGCCTCGAAGCGCATGAGCGGGACGACCTGAAACGCCTCATGGAGGACGTGCGTCAGACCCCGCGCCCCTTTGACGTCGTGGTCGTTGCTGAAGGCCGTGCGATCGGCCGCACGGGTCGAGCATTCTGGCGCTGGGTCTGGGAGTTGGAAGATCTTGGTGTCTGTGTTGCCGTGGTCAAGGGGGACTACGACAACACAACCGCCGACGGGCGAAAGAAGATGCGCAGGGATGCCGACTATGCCGAAGAACAGCGTGAGGTAATCCGGGACCGAACGCAGGGCGGCCTCCAGGAGAAGGCGGAAGAGGGCGGCTACACAGGCGGGAACGTCCCTTACGGATGGCGTGTTGAGCATCAGGGGAAGAAGGGCGAAAGCCGCCTGATTCTCGATGTCTATGAGGAAGATGGATTCCTTAAAGGGGAAGCCGTTACGCTGCGTCGCGCCCGTTCTCTGATCGTTGACGACGGTATGAACTGGACCAAGGCGGCGGGACGGCTCAATGTGGAAGGGCTGCTCACCCGATCCGGTACGCCGTGGTCGCGGGACAATCTGAAGTCCCGTCTCATGTCCCGTGCCGTGCTTGAAGGGATTCAAGTATTCAGGGATCCCGAATCCGCGACCTCATCGACCGGGAGGGGGACCAAGCTCGACAGGGACGGAAACCCCATGTACGGGCCCACGGTCACCATCACGTTGGAACGGCCTTTCAGTGATGAGCAGACGAAAGAGCTTGTGAAGGCTGCAAAGAGACTCGCCAAGCGTCGTGCCGCCAAGTCTGAGGCGCAGATCTACCCCCTTTCGCGACGAATCAAGAGTCTCTGCGGTGGCCATTACGTCGGGACCGTGCAATCGTCCACCGGGGTTCGCACTTACGTCTGTTCGGCCAAGCATGAAAAGTTTGCGCATGCAGGGACTTGTGAGTGCAGTCAGATTGATGCCGATCGGATTGAGGCTGACGTCTGGGGGCGGGTGGCCAAGATTCTGGGAGATCCCGAGGAATTGCGGAGCTTGGCCGCTGACTGGGTTGATGTAACTCTCGGGGCTCAGAGTGGACACGAGGAACGCATCGAGGAACTCGACAGGCAAATCACTGTGCAGCAGAAGGCAATTGCGACAGTCATGCGTTCCTCGTCACTTCAAGCGGCCGTGATGGAGCTGGGTGACGAGGAGACTCAGGAGATGCTTTCTGAAGCTGTAAGCCCTCTTCGCGAAGAAATGGCTCGTCTGAAGAAGCTGCGGCAAGAGGCAATCGAATGGCAGGCTGAGACGGAAGCGGATGAGCAGCACGCTCGGGATCTGCGAGCCCTTGCGGAAATGGCGCAAGTGGAAATGCCGAACATGCCGCAGGAAAGTAAGGCTGACTTCGTCGACCTGGCGGACATCATGGTGACGATTTTGAGCCCTGTGTCGCTGAGGAAAGCCCAGCTTGAGTGCTCGGTGGGGACTTGGTTCAAGGGCAAGGGTCTCGAAATTCCCGTAGAGGTCACGGATGAGCGCTGGGAACGGATTGCGCCGCTCGTCAAGAAAACCGGGAGGGGCTCCGGGAAGTCGACCGACCTCCAGCCGAGGGAATGCGTTGAAGCCATCCTCCGCAAGGGCCGTGATGCCTCCACCTGGACCACGGCAGGAGGAGTCCTGTCGAGGGGAACGGGCCGGTCGTTGATGAAGCGTTGGCTCCGCTGGGAGGAGGACGGAACCTGGGCGCGCGTGGCTGCGGTGCTCGAAGGGGTGGAGTCGGTGCCCGTCCCCGAACCGTCGAATGAGGTTCCCTTGCCTGACCTGCTGGTCGAAGGGAAAGTGGACCCGCGCCTGCTTCTGGGGCACTCCGAAACGGATGATCAGACGGGGGCGTCCACGCCGACCATCAGGTAGGCGGTGACGATGACGAACAGGACGGCGCCGAGCCTGGCGGGTTGGGGTGGTGCGGAGAGAGCGTCGCTGGTGGTGGACGGTGCGGACGAGGTGGACACGGTGTTCTCCCGGTCTGGCGTCCCCGGACGAAGGTGCGTACGGGCAGCACGGACTGCCCGCGAGATAAGCGGGGACTGTCTCCGTTTAGCCCTCGCTAAGATACGGAGGGTGTCCCCGGTTCGCAAGGAGTAGCTGAATGACGCAGGTCAAGCCCATGCGCGCGGACGCTCGGCGCAACTACGAGCGGTTGCTGAAGGTGGCGGCCGAGGCGTTCGCCGAGCACGGCGAAGGCGCGTCGCTCGACGACATCGCCAAGCGGGCGGGCGTCGGGTCCGGCACGCTGTACCGGCACTTCCCGACGCGGCAGGCGCTGCTGGAGGCGGCGTACGTCGACCGGATCGAGGCGCTCGGGGCGCGAGCCGACGAGATCGCGAAGGAGCTGCCCCCGGGCGAGGCGCTGGCGGAGTGGCTCTACGAGCTGTGCGTCGGCACGATCCAGGTACGAGGAATGAAAGCGCTGCTGGGCTCGGCCGTCACGGACGGCAGCAGGGCCGCGCTCACGGCCTGCGGCACCTCCATGAAGGGGGCGGCGCAGCGGCTGGTCGAGGCGGCGCAGCGGGAGGGGACCCTCCGTCAGGACATCGAGCCGATCGAGGTGCTACGGCTGGCCCACGGGGTTGCCACGGCCTCGGAGCTGGCGAACGGCCAGGGCAAGCAGATCCGCCGGTATCTCTCCCTGCTGACGGACGGGCTGCGGCCGTAGCGGCGGGTTCTTGGGCCGTGCGCGGTCCGGCGTGCGCTGTCCGCCGGTGGGTGGGTCGGGGCCGTGCCGGTACGCAGGGCCCGTCGCCGCTGGATCAGACGTGGGCCGGGCAGGGGAGCCGCTGCTCGGTCCGGACGTGAGCGACGGGCTTGCGACGTACCGCCACGGCCCCTTCGGAGGGTGGGCGGCTGTGGGTCAGAGGGACTGGGCCGCGGGCTTCACCATGCCGCGGACCGTGCGGGACTTCACGAAGTCGCCCATCGCCGTCATCTCCCACTCGCCGGAGAACTGCTTGATCATCTTGGCCATCATCACGCCGGTCTGGGCCTCGGCGTTGGTGAGGTCGAAGCGGACCAGTTCCTCGCCGGTGGCGGCGTCCAGCAGGCGGCAGTACGCCTTGGCGACCTCGGTGAACTTCTGGCCGGAGAAGGAGTTGACCGTGAAGACCAGGCCGGTGACGTCCTGGGGGAGGCGGCCGAGGTCGACCACGATCACCTCGTCGTCACCGCCGCCCTCGCCCGTGAGGTTGTCGCCGGAGTGCTTGATCGCGCCGTTGATGATGGACAGCTTGCCGAAGTAGCAGCTGTCGATGTGGTTGCGCTGCGGGCCGTACGCGATGACCGAGGCGTCCAGGTCGATGTCCTTGCCGCGGTACGCCGGCTCCCAGCCGAGGCCCATCTTGACCTGGGAGAGCAGCGGACGGCCGCCCTTGACCAGGGAGACGGTCTGGTTCTTCTGGAGGCTGACGCGGCCCTTGTCGAGGTTGATCTTCCCGGCGCCGATCGGCGGTGCGGCGGGCGGGGCCGGGGGCGCGGCGGGAGGTGCGGGAGTCACCGCGACCGGCGGGGCCGGAGGTGCCACCGGGGCCTGCACCGGCGGGGCGGGCGCGGCGACAGGGGCGGGCGCCGGGGCCGGTTCCTCCACCGAGACGCCGAAGTCCGTGGCGATGCCCGCGAGGCCGTTCGCGTACCCCTGGCCGACCGCGCGGGCCTTCCAGGCGCCGTTGCGGAGGTAGATCTCCACGACCACCAGTGCCGTCTCGGTGCCGAGCTGCGGGGGCGTGAACGAGCCCAGGACGCTGTTGTCGTCCGCGTTGCGGATCGTGGCCGTCGGTTCGATGCCCTGGAAGGTCTGGCCCGCGGCGTCCGGGCTCGCGGTCACCACGATCTTCTCGATGCCGGGCGGGACGGCGCCGGTGTCGACGGTGATCGCGTCGGGGGCCGCACCGCCGCCCGAGCGGTACGTCACGCCCGGTCCCGTCGGCTGGTTGTAGAAGATGAAGTCGTCGTCGGAGCGCACCTTGCCGTCGGCGGTGAGCAGCAGGCCCGATACGTCGAGCCGCACGGGGGCGGCGACGTCCACCGTCACGCGCGCGGCGGAGAGAGGGATGTTCGAGCCGGGGGTCATAGCTGTCATGACTCGTGAACGAGCGAGACCATTTTGCCGTTCCCTTACCAAGCGGCCAATTGGCCCAGCACGGAAATCCCCGGCCCGGAACCCCTCCCGTGGACTACGGAACCACCACGATCTTCCTGCCCACCCCGGCCGCGAACTGCTCCAGCGCCTGCGGATACCGCTCCAGCTCGATCCGGTCGCTGATGAAGATCTCCGGATCGAGCACGCCGGTGGCGAACAGCTCCGCCGCCCGCTCGAAGCTGTGCAACACCGCCATCGAACCGGTGATGGTGATCTCCTGGTTGTAGATGCGGTACGGGTCGATCGTCACGCGGGTGGCGTAGTCGGCGACCCCGAACTGGAGGAACGTGCCCGCCTTGGCCACCCGGTCCAGGCCGTCCTGGATGGCCGCCGCGTTGCCGGTCGCGTCGATGACCACGTCCCAGCCCTGGGGGCGGTCCAGCTCGTCGGCGTTCGCCGCCGACCCCGAGACACCGAGTGTGCGTGCCGTCTCCAGTCGGGCCGCGTTCAGGTCCACCACGTCCACGCTCGCCGCACCGGTGCGCTTGGCGAGCTCCAGCATCATCAGGCCCATCGTCCCGGAGCCGTAGATCAGGACATGGGAGCCGAGACGGGAGCGCAGGACGTCGTAGCCGCGTACCGCGCAGGAGAGCGGTTCGACGAGGGCCGCGTCCTGGGTGCGGATGTGATCCGGGAGTTTGACGCAGTTGGCGACGGGGGCGGTCGCGTACTGGGCGGCACCCCCGGCCGTCGTCACGCCGATCGCGGCCCAGCGTTCGCAGAGGTTGTTGTGGCCCGTACGGCAGTAGCGGCACTCGTAGCAGTAGAGGGAGGGGTCCACCGCCACGCGGTCGCCGATCGAGATCTCCGTGACCTGGGCGCCGACCCCGACCACCTCGCCGGCGAACTCGTGCCCGGGCACGATCGGCAGCTTCGGCGCGAACTCACCCTGGAGGATGTGCAGGTCCGTGCCGCACAGCCCGCAGGCGGCGACCTCGACGACAACCTCGCGGGGGCCCGGCGTCGGGTCCGGGACCTCGGTGACGACGGCGCGGCCCACGGACTCGATGACGGCGGCCTTCATTTGACGGCTCCCAAGGACAGACCCTGGACCAGCTTGTCCTGGGCGGCGAACCCCGCGGCGAGCACCGGCAGGGAGATGACGAGCGACGCGGCGCACACCTTGGCCAGGAACAGGCCCTGGCTGGTGATGAAGCCGGTCAGGAAGACGGGGGCCGTCTCGGCGACCACACCGGTCAGCACACGGGCGAACAGCAGTTCGTTCCAGCTGAAGATGAAGCAGATCAGGGCCGTGGCCGCGATGCCGGGGAGGGCTATGGGGGCTACGACCCGGGCCAGGATCGTCGGCAGTTTCGCGCCGTCGATCTGGGCCGCCTCGATCACCGCCACCGGTACCTCGGCGAGGAAAGACTGCATCATCCACACCGCGATCGGCAGGTTCATGGAGGTGTAGAGGATGACCAGGAGCCAGATGTTGTCCAGCATTCCGGTGTTCTTCGCGAAGAGGTAGATCGGGAGGAGGCCCGCCACCACCGGCAGCATCTTCGTCGACAGGAAGAAGAACAGGACGTCCGTCCACTTCTTCACCGGGCGGATGGAGAGTGCGTACGCCGCCGGGAAGGCCAGCAGGAGGACGCAGAGGGTGGAGACCACCGAGGCCACCGTCGAGTTGAGCAGCGCGGGCCAGGGGCTCGCGCCGCCGCCCGTGCCGAAGAAGTCCCGGTAGCCGTCGAGGGTGAGGGCGGCTCCGAAGGACGGCGGGTTGGTCGCCGCGTCCGACTCCGAGTGGAACGACGTGAGGGCCATCCATGCGATGGGCAGGAAGAACAGCACACCGAGCAGCCAGGCCAGCAGGCCCAGGCCCGTTCCCCGGGCACGCCGGGGTCGTACGCGGATCGTGGTGGCGCTCATGCGCGGGACACCTCCTCGCGGAACAGGGACGAGACCACGCGCAGGGCGAAGGTCGCGATGATGATCGAACCGATGACGACCAGGACGCCCGCGGCGGAGGCGAGGCCGTTCTCGTGGGCCTGGTAGAAGCTCTGGTAGACGGTGTAGGGGAGGTTCGCCGTCCCCAGGCCGCCGGACGTGAGGGTGAAGACCGCGTCGAAGTTCTGGACGATGTAGATCGAGCCCAGCAGGGCGCCCAGTTCGAGGTAGCGGCGCAGGTGGGGGAGGGTGAGGTGGCGGAAGACCTGCCAGTCGCTCGCGCCGTCCACCCGGGCGGCCTCGATCTGCTGCTGGTCGCGGCTCTGCAGGCCGGCCAGGAGGATCAGCATCATGAACGGCGTCCACTGCCAGACCAGGGAGGCCTCGACCGCCAGCAACGGGGTGCCCGAGATCCAGTCCGGCTGGGGGCCGCCCACGTAGTGCAGCAATCCGTTGAGCAGGCCGTACTCCGGGTTGTACAGCACGTGCTTCCAGAGCAGGGCCGCGGCCACCGGGACCACCAGGAAGGGGGCGATGAGGAGCGTTCTGACGATGCCACGGCCGCGGAACCTGCGGTCCAGGAGCAGGGCCAGACCCAGGCCGATGACCAGACTTGCGACGACCACGGCCGCCGTCAGAAGGATCGTCGTCCAGACGGAGTGACGCAGGTCGGGGTCGGTCAGGACGTCCGAGTAGTTGGAGAGGCCGGTGAAGTGGCGGGCCTTGGGGTAGAGCGCGTTCCAGTCGAAGAAGGAGATCACCAGCGTGGCCACGAAGGGGAGCTGGGTCACGGCGACCATGAAGATCAGGGCGGGGAGCAGCGGGGCGCGGGTGGCCCAGGTGCGCAGCCGGTTGGACGGCTTTCCCAGGCTGCGTACCGGAGTGGCGGCCACGGGGGCCGTTGTCGTGGCGGTCATCGTCCCTCGTACTCCTTGGAGATCTTCTCGGCGAGTTTCTGGGACTTCTTCAGGGCCGAGTCGACGGACTGGCGTCCGGCGATGGCCGCGCTGATCTCCTGCGAGACCTTGGTGCCGAGGTCGGTGAACTCGGGGATGCCGACGAACTGGATGCCGGGCGCGGGGCGCGGCTGCACGCCCGGGTCACGCGGCCGGGCGCCCTCGATGGCCTCGCGGGTCATCTCCTGGAAGGCGGCGGCCTCCTTGGTGTACGCGGCGTTCGTGTAGGTGGAGGCGCGCTTGCCGGCCGGCACGTTGGACCAGCCGATCGTGTCCCCGACCAGCTGCTCGTACTGCTTGCTCGAGGCCCAGGAGATGAACTTCCAGGCCTTGTCGGAGTTGTGGGAGGCCTTCTGCAGACCCCAGGCCCAGGTGTAGAGCCAGCCGGAGGACTTGGTCTTCTCGACGGGCGCGGGTACGTAGCCGATCTTGCCCTTGACCGGGGAGTCGGACGCCTCCAGCGAGCCCGCCGCGGAGGTGGCGTCGTACCACATGGCGGTCTTGCCCTGGGTCATGTTGTTGAGGCACTCGGCGAAGCCGGACTGGGCGGCGCCGGACTCGCCGTGCCCCCGTACGAGGTCCACGTAGAACTTCGTCGCCTTCTCGAACTCGGGGGAGTCGAGACGGGCCTTCCAGTCCTTGTCGAACCAGGTGCCGCCGAAGGTGTTCACGACGGTGGTGAGGGGCGCCATGAGCTCGCCCCAGCCGGGCAGGCCGCGCAGACAGATGCCCTTCATGCCGGACTGGGCGCCGTCGGCCTCGGCGGCCAGCTGTCCCACCTGCTCCCAGGTGGGGTGGTCGGGCATCGTCAGGCCCTTCTGGGCGAAGACGTCCTTGCGGTACATCAGGAAGGACGACTCTCCGTAGAACGGCTGCCCGTAGAGCTTGCCGTCGGCGGCCGTCAGGGACTGCCGCATGGGGGCGAGGATGTCCTGCTCGTCGTAGCCGCTGTCCTGGCGTACGTAGGAGTCCATGTCGTGCAGCCAGCCGTTGCGGGCGTAGATCGGTATCTCGTAGTTGGAGAGCGTGGCGACGTCGTACTGGCCGGCCTGGTTGGCGAAGTCCTGGCTGATCTTGTCGCGGACGTCGTTCTCCGGCAACACGGTGAAGTTCACCTTGATGCCGGTCTCCTTGGTGAAGTGCGCCTTGGTGAGCTTCTGCAGCTCCACCATCTGAGGGTTGTTGACCATCAGGACGTTGATGGAGTCGCCGCCCGACCCCGACCCGCCCGCTCCGACCCAACAGCCGGAGAGCAGCGGGGCGAGCAGCGTCCCTGCGGCGACCGCGGCGAGTGCGCGCGGCCTCCGTCGGCTCTGGGTTCGCATGGATCGCTCCTGGACGTATAGGGAGATAAAGGGCGTTCTTGGGTGTGGCTGTGCCCTTGTAGTGGGTGAGTTGGGTTTTCAGACTCGGATGACCTGGGGGCCTTGCAAGGAGTACCGGTGTGCCTCCGACGTCGGAAGCAGGGTGCTGGTGACGATCGCTTCCAGTGCGGTGATCTCTGCGAAGCGGCAGAAGCTGACCGCCCCGAACTTGGTGTGCACGCCCGCGAAGACCGTGCGCCGGGAGGCCCTGATCGCCTGGGCCTTGACCTCGCTGACCGCCGGGTCGGGGGTGGTGAGGCCGTGTTCGCGGGAGATGCCGTTGGCGCCGATGTACGCCAGGTCGATGACGAAGCCGGCGAGCATCTTCGTCGTCCAGTGGTCCACGGTCGCGAGTGTGCCGGGGCGGACCCGGCCGCCGAGCAGCAGGACGCTGGTGTGGTCGGCCTCGGCGAGCGCGCCCGCCGTGGCCAGGGAGGCGGTGACCACGGTCAGTGGCCGGTCCTTGGGGAGTGCCTCGGCGATGAGCTGCGGGGTGAACCCCTCGTCGATGAACACGGTCTCGGCGTCCCCGAGCAGCTCGGCCGCGGCGCTCGCGATCCGGCGCTTCTCGGGTACGTGGCTGGTGGCGCGGAAGGCGAGCGTCGTCTCGAACCCGGCGCTCTCCACGGGGTAGGCGCCGCCGTGGGTGCGGCGGACCAGGCCGTGGTCCTCCAGGGCGCGCAGGTCGCGCCGTACGGTCTCCTTGGCGACGCCCAGTTCGGCGGCGAGCGCGGTGACGTCGACCGCGCCGGTACGGCGTGCGGCCCTGACGATCTCCCGCTGGCGTTCTTCCGCGGTCATGGCCGACACCTGCTCCCTGCGTCCTGTGCGTACTGCCCGTTCGGGCCCGGTGTGGGCCTTGGGGGAAGTTCTACAGCGGGTGCGCGGCACTGACCAGGCCTGTTGCGTGACCGATGGTGCCCGGCTGTGACCGTTTGGCGGGGCGGGCGCCCGTGCCGGACCTGGGGCGCGGCGGTGGGCGGGGTGGGATCGGGCAGGGTTCGTGCCCGAACACGGCGGCGGGCGGGCCCGTTCGGTGCCCGCCCGCCCTCTCGCGCCCTTGCCGCAGGGTCGTCTTCCGGCCGCCCGGTCGTCGCTCCGGCCGCCGTCCGGTCGTCAGTGCGGTCGTCCGGTCGTCAATACGGCCGTTTGGTCGTCAGTCCGGTCGCCTGGTCGTCAATACGGTCGCCCGGTCGTCAGTACGGCCAGATCGGCGGATGCGTCGTGAAGTGGCCGCCCAGGTGCGCGTGGTCCGGGTTGGCCGGGTCGAGTTCGCCCTGTTCGGCGATGAGCTTCTCGGCGTACGGCTCGGAGTCGTCGCGCGGCTCGTAGCCCAGCGCCCGGGCCGTCGAGAGGTCCCACCACAGCCGGGTGTTGGCGGAGGAGCCGTAGACGACCGTGTGCCCTACGTCCTCGGCGGTCAGCGCCGCGTGGAAGAGACGGGCGCCGTCCTCGGGGCTCATCCAGACGGAGAGCATGCGCACGCTGGTGGGCTCCGCGAAGCAGGAGCCGATGCGGACCGAGACCGTTTCCAGGCCGTGCTTGTCCCAGTAGAACTGCGCCAGGTCCTCGCCGAAGGACTTGGAGAGCCCGTAGAAGGTGTCCGGGCGGTGCGGGGTGTCGATGGGGATCAGGGCGCCGTCGCTGAAGGGGGCCTCGCCCCGGGGGCGCGGGGTGAAGCCGACGGCGTGGTTGGAGGAGGCGAAGACGATGCGTCGTACGCCCTCTTCGCGCGCCGCCTCGTACAGGTTGTACGTCCCCTCGATGTTCGCCTTGAGGATCTTGTCGAAGGAGGCTTCCAGGGAGATGCCCGCGAGGTGGATGATCGCGTCGACGCCTCGCACGGCCTCGCGCAGGGCGGCCTTGTCCGCGAGGTCCGCGGTGAGCGCGTCCGGCTCGCCCTCGACGGGCAGCAGGTCGAGGAGGCGCAGCTCGTAGCCGTAGTCCGGCAGCAGCCCCCGCATCAGGGTGCCAAGTCCGCCGGCGGCGCCGGTGAGCAGAACGGTGCGGGGAGCGGGCATGCGGGTTTCTCCTCACGGCCACGTGAGTGGCCGTATTCGTGTACGGCATTCACATCCATGGACACGCTAAGGAGCCCCGACCTGCTGCGTCAAGTGTCGCGCGGAGGTGGCGAATCCGCTGCTGTGTCGCGGGTTTGCGCGCTTGACCGGCCCCAAGGTCGCGCTTTAGCGTGGTGGCGTTCAGAAATATGGACATGGATCAGAAACATGCACCCGCTGTTGTGTGCGTGAGCACCTGCCCCAGGGAGAGTCCGTGACGTCAGCCCCCCTTGCCGCTCGGCTCAGCGTCCCCAGCGGGCCGCTGTTCTTCCCCGTCACGGCGTACGGCCCCGACGGTGCCCTCGATCTCGACACCTACCGCGCGCACGTGCGGCGCGGTGTCGAGGCGGGTGCCGCCGCCGTCTTCGCCTGCTGCGGCACCGGGGAGTTCCACGCGCTCACGCCCGAGGAGTTCCAGGACTGCGTGCGGGCGGCCGTGGAGGAGACGGCCGGGCGGGTTCCGGTCGTCGCGGGCGCCGGGTACGGGACCGCGCTCGCCGTACGGTTCGCCACGCTCGCCGAGGAGGCCGGGGCCGACGGGCTGCTCGCGATGCCGCCGTATCTGGTGGTGGCGGGGCAGGAGGGGCTCCTGCGGCACTACCGGGAACTCGCCGCCGCCACCTCGCTGGACATCGTGGTCTACCAGCGCGACAACGCCGTGTTCACGCCCGAGACCGTGGTCGAACTCGCCCGCACCGAAGGGATCATCGGCTTCAAGGACGGGGTGGGCGACCTCGACCTGATGCAGCGGATCGTGAGCGCCGTGCGCAGCGAGGTCCCCGGTGACTTCCTGTACTTCAACGGGCTGCCGACCGCCGAGCTGACGGGGCTCGCGTACCGGGGCATCGGCATCACGCTGTACTCGTCGGCGGTCTTCTGCTTCGCACCCGAGATCGCCCTGGCGTTCCACGCGGCGTTCAACTCGGGCGACGACGAGACGGCGAACCGGCTGCTGGACGGCTTCTACCGCCCCTTCGTCGACCTGCGGGCCCACGGCCGCGGATACGCGGTCTCCCTGGTCAAGGCGGGGGTGCGGCTGCGAGGGCTGGACGTGGGTGAGGTACGGCCGCCGCTGCACGAGCCGACCGAGGACCATGTGAAGCAGCTCGCGCAGCTGATCGAGCGGGGGTACGCGCTGCTGGAGCCGCTCGAGGGGCCTGAGGGAGCGCTCGAGGGACCCGAGGCAGAAGGACGGCTGGGGGAGGGCGAGTGAAGGCGTCCGCTTTCGTCTATCCGTGGGACGTCCTCGGGGATCCGGGGGCGGCCGAGCGGATCGCCGGGCTCGGGGTGCGGCAGGCGACGCTCGCCTCCGCGTACCACTCCACGCGCGCGCTGACCCCCCGCCACCCTCGGCACCGGATCGTGACGGCAGCGCACGCCGCCGTCCTGTTCCCCGTCGACGACGCACGGTGGGAGGGCCGCGCGCTGCGGCCGTACGCCGCCGGGGAGTGGGCGCCCGGGGACGCGTACGGGGAGGCGGCCGGCGCGCTCGCGGAGGCCGGCCTTGACGTCCACACGTGGGTGGTCCTCGCGCACAACTCCCGGATGGGTGCCGAGCATCCGTACACCTCCGTCGTCAACGCCTACGGGGACCGCTATGCGTGGGCGCCGTGCATCGCGCGGGCCGACACGCGGGCGTACCTCGTCGACCTCGCGGTGGAGGCGGCGGTGCGGCCCGGGGCACTGGGTACGGAGCTGGAGTCGCTCGGCTGGTACGGCCTCACGCATCTGCACGCGCACGACAAGATCGGCGGGGTGGGACTCGGGGACGCCGGCCAGTACCTGATGTCACTGTGCTTCTGCGCGGCCTGCCGGGCGGGGTACGGGGGATACGGGCTCGACGCGGACGACCTGGCTTCGGCCGTCCGGGAGGCGCTGGAGCCGGTGTGGCGGGGGGACGTGCCGTCGGAGGGCGGCTGGCCGGTGGTCGAGAAGCTGCTCGGGGGTGAGACGGCGGCCGCCACGCGCGTGTGGCGTGAGGGCGTGGCCCGTTCGCTCCAGGAGACGGTGGTCGCGGCGGTGCGGGCGGCGGCGCCGGCCGGCTTCCAGGTGTTGCTGCACGCCGATCCCGTGTCCTACCACTGTGGGGCGAACGCCGGGGTCGATCCCGGGCACATTCTGTCCGTGGCGGACGGGGTGGTGGTGCCGTGCACGGGTGGGGTGGGCCCGCTGACGCCGTTCGCGGAACAGGGGCGGGACGCGGCCGTACTGGCGGCCAACTTCACGGTCGTGTCGGGGATGGGAGGCAGTCCGGGCACCTTGGCGGGCGACGCGGCGCGGGCGGCTTCGGCGGGCGCGACCGAACTGCGGCTGTATCACGCGGGGTTGGCTTCGGACGGGGATCTGGACGCCGTGCGCGCGGTGTTGACGGGGCCGGCCTGAGTCCGGAGCCCGGGGCCCTGTGAGCCTCGGGTCGTCCGGCGTCGGAGGAGCGGGGGCAGGGTGAGCGGGCGGGTCAGCCCGAGGGTGAGGAGCAGGGGCCGGTAGTCGACCAGTTCGATCAGCCCCGCGCCGACGGCCAGCCCGAGCGCGTTCGGGGCGTACATCAAGGTGTTCGCGGTGGCGGAGGCGCGGCCGAGGAGCGGGGCCGGAGTCGCGCGCTGGACGGCCGTGTACGCGGCTGGGATCTGGCCCGGGCCACCGGCCAGGAGTACGAGTCCGACGAGGTCGCGCTGCGAGCGGCGTACGGCTTCCTCGCCGCCGCGGCCGAGAACTCCGGTCCGGGCGAGGGCATGTTCGGCCCCGTGGTGCCGGTGCCCGACGATGCGCCCCTCCTCGACCGCGTGATCGGCCTCAGCGGCCGCGACCCCGGCTGGAAGCCGTAGCCCGGCCTCGCCGGCGGCCATGGATCCCGCCGAAGCGGGCTGCCGGAACGTGGATGTTCGACACCTTCGCCGAGTTGCGGAGGCATACGGGTTCCTGAAGTGCCGTGCGCGATCTGATCGGGCACCACATCGAGGCGTACGGCCCGCGGGCCGAGTACGCACGGGCCGCCGGCCAAGTGTGAGGGGGGAGTTCTCGCGTTCCTCCGCGAGGCGGACGCCGACTTGCATCGCGAAAGCGAACACCGCGCACGGAACGTCCGGCGGTCCGGACCTCCTTGGTCACCCCAACTTCTTTTGTGGGAAGCGTTGACGAAATACGGCTGTGCTCCTACCTTCAACGCGTCGTACTTCGTACGTCATATATGAGACGCGATACACGAGATCAGATACAGATCCGAGAGGCGCGCATGACCTCTGTGCCCATTCCGATCCCGTCCCGCACGCAATTCGTGCTGGAGGGGATCAAACACCGCATCCTCACCGGGCAGTTGACCCCGGGACAGGCCCTGGTCGAGACCGAGCTCGCCGCGCAGTTCGGGGTGTCGAAGACGCCCGTGCGCGAGGCGCTCAAGACGCTGGCCGGTACCGGACTCGTCGTGATGAACCAGTACAAGGGCGTCACGGTGCGCATGGTGGACGCGGACATGGCGCGCGAGGTGTACGACGTGCGGCTGCTGCTGGAGCCGGAGGCGCTGCGGCGGACCGTACGGCGCCAGGCGTCGCTCGACGCCGCACGCGACGCGCTGACCCGCGCCGACGACGCCTCCGACACCGCCGAACGCTCGCTCTCCAACCGGGAGTTCCACCGCGCCCTGTACGTCTCCTGCGGCAACCCGCTGCTCGGCCGGATGCTCGACGAAGTGCGTGACCAGGCCGCTCTCGTGTCGGCGGTCGCCTGGGCCGCCGACCCGTCCTGGGAGCGCGAGGCCAGCGAGCACCGGGAGATCCTGCGCCTCGCCCTGGACGGTGACGCCGACGGCGCGGCCCGCGCGCTGCACGCCCACATCGAGTCGTTCGTGCGACGGGCCTTCCCCGAGACCCAGGAAGAGGTTGGACAGGAATGACAGCGACGTACGAGACCCAGCGGGCGGCGCTCGCCGAGGTCGTGGCGATCCCCGTGACCCCCTTCACGGAGGACGGGACGATCGACGGCGACACCCACCGGGCCCTGCTGCGTCGGCTGCTCGACGGCGGCATCCGCACCCTCACGCCGAACGGCAACACCGGTGAGTTCTACGCCCTGACCCCCGAAGAGCGGAACCTCGTCAACGAGTTGACGATCGACGAGGCCGGCGACCGCGCCGCCGTCCTGGTCGGCGTCGGACACGACGTGCCGACCGCCGTCGCCTCCGCCCGGCACGCCCGGGAACTCGGGGCGCAGATGGTGATGGTCCATCAGCCCGTGCACCCCTACGTCTCGGAGGGCGGCTGGGTCGACTACCACCGGGCCATCGCCGAGGCCGTGCCGGAGCTGGGCGTCGTGCCCTACATCCGCAACCCGGTGCTGCCCGGCGCCCGGCTCGCCGACCTCGCCGACGTCTGCCCGAACGTGATCGGCGTGAAGTACGCCGTCCCGGACGCGGCCCGCTTCGCCGCCTTCGCCCGGGACGCGGGGCTCGACCGATTCGTGTGGGTCGCGGGCCTCGCCGAACCGTACGCCCCGTCCTACTTCTCGGCCGGCGCCACGGGCTTCACCTCGGGCCTCGTGAACGTCGCCCCGGCCGTCTCCCTGAACATGATCGAAGCCCTTCGAGCCGGTGACTACCCGGCCGCCATGAAGGTCTGGGAGCAGATCCGCCGCTTCGAGGAGCTGCGCGCGGCGAACACCTCCGCCAACAACGTCACCGTGGTCAAGGAGGCCCTCGCCTCGCTGGGCCTCTGCCGCCGTGAGGTCCGCCCGCCGAGCAGGGAACTGCCCGAGTCCGAGCGCGCGGAAGTCGCAGCCATCGCCGCGGGGTGGTCCATATGAGCCAGGGCGGAAGGGAGCCGAAGCGCCCCGAGGAGCTCCGGAGCCATCAGTGGTACGGCAGCGGCGTCTCGTCGGGTCTGCGCTCCTTCAGCCACCGGGCCCGCACCCGCCAGCTCGGCTACCTTCCCGAGGAGCACCTCGGCAAGCCGGTCATCGCGATCCTGAACACCTGGTCCGACATCAACCCCTGTCACGTCCATCTGCGCGACCGCGCCCAGGCCGTGAAGCGGGGTGTGTGGCAGGCCGGGGGCTTCCCGCTCGAGTTCCCGGTCTCCACCCTCAGCGAGACCTTCCAGAAGCCGACCCCGATGCTCTACCGCAACCTGCTGGCGATGGAGACCGAGGAACTGCTGCGCTCGTATCCCGTCGACGGCGCGGTGCTGATGGGCGGCTGCGACAAGTCCACGCCCGCCCTGCTCATGGGCGCCGCGTCCGTCGACCTGCCGGCCGTCTTCGTGCCCGCCGGGCCCATGCTGCCCGGTCACTGGCGGAGCGAGGTCCTCGGCTCCGGCACCGACATGTGGAAGTACTGGGACGACAAGCGCGCCGGACTCATCGGCGACTGCGAGATGGCCGAGCTGGAGAGCGGGCTCGCGCGGTCTCCGGGCCACTGCATGACCATGGGTACGGCGTCCACGCTGACGGCCGCCGCCGAGGCGCTGGGGGTGACCGTGCCCGGCGCGTCCAGCATCCCCGCCGTCGACTCCGGGCACGACCGGATGGCGGCCGCGGCGGGCCTCAGGATCGTCGAACTCGTCCGCCAGGACCGGAAGCTGTCCGACATCCTCACCGCGGACGCGTTCGAGGACGCGGTGACGACCGTCCTCGGGCTCGGCGGCTCCACCAACGCCGTGATCCATCTGATCGCCATGGCGGGCCGGGCGGGCGTCACCCTCACGCTCGACGACTTCGACCGGATCGCGCGGACCGTGCCGGTGCTCGCGAACGTCCGGCCCGGCGGCCAGAAGTACCTCATGGAGGACTTCCACTTCGCCGGCGGTCTGCCCGGGTTCCTGTCGCGGATCACCGATCTGCTGCACCTGGACCGGCCGACGGTGTCGTACGACAGCATGCGCGAGCAGCTGGCCGGCGCCCAGGTGCACGACGACGACGTCATCCGCACCCGGCACAACCCGGTCGCGGCCGAGGGCGGAGTCGCGGTACTGCGCGGCAACCTCTGCCCCGACGGCGCCGTCATCAAGCACATCGCCGCCGAGCCGCAGCTGCTCAAGCACACCGGTCCCGCGGTCGTCTTCGACGACTACAAGACCATGCAGCGGACCATCAACGACCCCTCGCTCGGCATCACGGCCGACAGCGTGCTGGTGCTGCGGGGCTCCGGGCCCAAGGGCGGTCCCGGCATGCCGGAGTACGGGATGCTGCCCATCCCCGACCATCTGCTGAAGCAGGGGGTACGGGACATGCTGCGGATCTCCGACGCCCGGATGAGCGGCACGAGTTACGGCGCCTGTGTGCTGCACGTGGCGCCCGAGTCGCACATCGGCGGACCGCTCGCCCTCGTACGCACCGGGGACACGATCACCCTCGACGTCGAGGCACGGTCGCTCCAGCTCAACGTGAACGACGCGGAGTTGGAGCGGCGCAGGGCCCAGTGGACGGCGCCGCCCGAACGGTACGAGCGCGGGTACGGGGCGCTCTACAACGAGCAGATCACCCAGGCGGACACCGGCTGCGACTTCGCGTTCCTGGCGCGGCCGGGGAAGGTGCCGGACCCGTACGCGGGCTGAGCGTGCCCGCGAGGGCCACTCTCCCCCGAGCGCCGACGAGCACCATCTGACCACCATCTGATCGACCATCTCACCACTATTCGATCGATATCTCGAACGGTAGACGGCAAGCGCTTCACCCATGTGTACGTAGCAAGCGCTTCCTGTCGGTACAGCAAGCGTTCCACGGCACCCGCCAGAACGGAGAACAGTCATGGCCCAAGCCGCAGTCGTGGCGAAACAGCCCGCGCCACCCCGGCGGCGCCGTGGCTCGGCGACGCCCCGCAAGCTCCCGTATCTGCTGATCGCCCCGGCGGGCCTGCTGATGCTGGGCTTCATCGCCTACCCGGTCATCAGCGTCTTCTACTACAGCCTGCAGAACTACAACCCCACCAAACCGTGGCGCAACGGCTTCGCGGGCTTCGACAACTTCACCCACGCCTTCACCAGCGACCCCCAGTTCTGGGACACACTCACCTTCAGCGCCAAGTGGGTCTTCGTCGAGGTCGGCCTGCAACTGCTCTTCGGGCTCGCGCTCGCGCTGATCGTCAACCAGACCTTCGTGGGACGGGCCGTCGGCCGCGCGCTGGTCTTCTCGCCCTGGGCCGTCTCCGGCGTGCTGACCTCCGCGATCTGGGTGCTGCTCTACAACTCCCAGACCGGCATCACCCGTTACCTGGCCGACGCGGGCATCGGACAGTACGGCACCAGCTGGCTGTCGGACACCTCCACCGTCTTCCCGGCGGCCGTGGTCGCCGACCTGTGGCGCGGTGTCCCCTTCTTCGCGATCCTGATCCTCGCCGACCTCCAGTCCGTCTCCAAGGACCTGTACGAGGCCGCCGAGGTCGACGGCGCCAGCCGCTTCAAGCAGTTCCTGCACATCACGCTGCCGCACCTGAAGGACGCGATCATCCTGTCCACGCTGCTGCGCGCGGTGTGGGAGTTCAACAACGTCGACCTGCTCTACACGCTGACGGGCGGTGGTCCCGCGGGCGAGACGACGACCCTCCCGCTCTACATCGCCAACACCAGCGTCGACGCCCACAACTTCGGCTACGCGTCCGCCCTCACCACGGTCGCGTTCGTGATTCTGCTGTTCTGTTCGGTCGTCTATCTGCGACTGAGCAAGTTCGGAGGCGGGGACAAGTGATCACCGAGGACGCCACGATCAGCGCCCCCGCGGCGCCCGCCCCGCCCGCCGAGGAACCCCGGCAGCGCCCGCGAAAGAAGCGCCGCGCCTGGGACGAGGTCCCGCGCTGGCACATCTACCTCCCGCTCTCCCTCTACCTCCTGTTCACCCTGATCCCCTTCTACTGGATCCTGCTCTTCGCGCTCCGCCCGGCCGGCTCGACCTCGCTCGTGCCGTGGCCCATGACCTTCGACCACTTCGACAAGGTGTGGAACGACCGCAGCTTCGGGACCTACTTCCAGAACAGCGTGCTCATCGCCGTCGCCACCCTGGTGATGACGACCCTCGTCGCCCTCGCCGGCGGTTACGCCCTGGCCCGCTTCGACTTCAGGATCAAGCGCGGCTTCATGCTGGCGCTGCTCTGCTCCCAGTTCGTGCCGGGCGCGCTGCTCCTGGTCCCGCTCTTCCAGATCTTCGCCAAGCTCCAGATGATCAACTCGCTGGGCAGCGTCATCATCGCCGAGACGGTCTTCCAGCTGCCGCTGTCGATGATCCTCATCAGCGGGTTCATCAGGAACGTCCCGTACTCGCTCGAAGAGGCCGCCTGGGTCGACGGCTGCGACCGCTTCACCGCCTTCCGGATCGTCGTCCTGCCCCTGCTGCGGCCCGGGCTGATCGCCGTCGGCTCCTTCGCCTTCGTGCACGCCTGGAACCACTTCCTGTTCGCCCTGATGTTCCTCAGCGACCAGAGCAAGCAGACCATCCCCGTCGGACTCAACACGCTGATGAGCTCCGACAGCGTCGACCTGGGCGCGCTCGCCGCGGGCGGCATCATCGCGGCCGTCCCCGTCGTCATCGTCTTCGCCTTCATCCAGAAGTGGCTGATCACCGGGTTCAGCGCGGGGGCGGTGAAGGGATGAGGCCCGCCGAGGAATTCCCGTCGAGCACGCTCACCGGACAACTGCCGCTGCCCGTCGTTCTCGCGGGTGCGCGCGGCCACGGCCGTTGGCACCTGGAGAACATCCGCCGGCTCCAGGACAAGGGGCTTCTGCGGCTGGCGGGCATCTGCGAGCTGACCCCGCTCGACGCGGAGGAACTGAACGGGCAGACCGTCGAGCAGTCGGCCGACTTCGGCGCCCTCCTCGATTCCACCGGCGCCGCGATCGCCGTGATCTGCACGCCCATCCCCACCCACACCGACCTGGCGCTGATCGCCGCGGGCAAGGGCGTACACCTGCTCCTGGAGAAGCCGCCCGCGCCGTCGTACGCGGAGTTCCGCCGGATGGCCGACGGGGTCGCCGCGGCCGGGGTCGTCTGCCAGATCGGCTTCCAGTCGCTCGGCTCGCACGCCGTGCCCGCGATCCGGAAGCTGATCGCGCAGGGTGTGATCGGCCAGGTGGCCGGGATCGGCGGGGCGGGCGCCTGGGCACGCGACGAGGCGTACTACCGGCGGGCGCCGTGGGCGGGCAAGCGCCGTCTGAACGGCGTGGACGTGATCGACGGGGCGCTCACCAACCCCCTCGCGCACGCCGTCGCCACCGCCCTCGCGCTCAACGGGTCCACCCGCGCCGAGGACGTCACCGCGATCGAGACGGAGCTGCTGCACGCCAACGACATCGAGTCGGACGACACGTCCTGCGTACGGATCACCACCCCGCGGGGTCGGGTCACCGTCGCCGCCACGCTCTGTGCCGAGCGGCCCGGCGAGCCGTACGTCCTGGTGCACGGCTCCAGCGGCCGGATCACCTTCTGGTACAAGCAGGACCGCGTGCTGGTGCAGCGGTCGGGGCACGGCCCCGAGGAGATCGAGTACGGCCGTACGGACCTGCTGGAGAACCTGGTCGCGCATCTGACGGAGGGCGCCGAACTGCTGGTCGCGCCGGATACGACGGGTGCCTTCATGAAGGTGGTGGAAGCGATCCGGCAGGCGCCGGACCCGCTCGCGCTGCCCGCCGGCGCCTGGGAGCCGCTCACCGAGGAGAACCGCAGGGTCGTGCCCGGCATCGACGGACTCGTCGCGGCCGCCGCCGACACCCTCGCCCTCTACTCCGAGCTCGGCGCCTCCTGGGCCCGGCCGAACCAGGCCGCGAACAAGGTGGGAAGCGAGGTGAGCACTCCATGAACCACGCGCAGAGCACCGACTCGCTCGTCCTGCGCGTCGCGGGTCGCCCGGTCGGCCGGTACGTCACCCGTCCCGAACTCGCGCCCCGGTTCTCGCCGCGCCCCTACCTCCACCCGGTCACCACCCTGGCCGGCACGGCTGTCACCGAGCTCAGCCCCGCCGACCACACCCACCACCTCGGCGTCGGTGTCGCCGTTCCCGACGTCGAGGGGCACAACTTCTGGGGCGGCCGCACCTACGTCCGCGACCAGGGACCCACCGAGCTGGCCAACCACGGCGCCCAGCGGCACTCGGGATTCCAGCTGCGCGACCCCGACGGCTTCGTG
Organism: Streptomyces sp. NPDC096311; assembly: GCF_044763085.1. NCBI lineage: Bacteria > Bacillati > Actinomycetota > Actinomycetes > Kitasatosporales > Streptomycetaceae > Streptomyces > Streptomyces sp. NPDC096311. The sequence goes on along the minus strand of NZ_JBIWFN010000008.1, from coordinate 128,818 downwards.
GAGGAGCTGCGCTGGGTGGCCGCGGGCGGTGAGCTGCTGCGCGAGCGCCGCACGGTCGCCGTCACCGAACTCACCGACTCCGCCTGGGCGTTGGACTTCACCTTCTCCCTCACGAACACGACCACGCACCCCCTGTCGATCGGCAGCCCGGCCACCAACGGGCGGCCCGGAGCGGCCTACGGCGGCTTCTTCTGGCGGGCCCGCAAGGAAGCACAGGCGCCGCGCGTCTTCACCGCCGACACCGAGGGCGAGGAGGCGGTCCACGGGGCCCCCGCTGACTGGCTCGCCCTCGTGGGCGCGGGCTGGACCCTCGTCTTCGCCGGGGCCACCGCCGCGACCCGCCGCGACCCGTGGTTCGTGCGCACCACCGAGTACCCGGGTGTCGGCTCCTGTCTCGCGCACACCGAACGGCTGCCGATCCTGCCCGGGGAGACGGTCGTGCGCCGGGTCGTCACGGTCGTCGCGGACGGCACCCTCGGCAGAAGCGAGGCCGCGGCGCTGGTACGGAAGGCGGTGAGCCCCTGATGGCGCTGACCTCCGCCGACCTCGGCGACGGCACCTACCGCAACCCGGTCCTCGACGCCGACTGGTCCGACCCCGACCTCCTGCGCGTGGGCGACGACTTCTACCTCACCGCCTCCAGCTTCGGTCGCGTGCCCGGCCTGCCGCTCCTGCACTCCCGCGACCTGGTCAACTGGACGCTCGTCGGACACGCCCTCCAACTCCTCGAACCCGCGAGGGACTTCAGGAAACCCAGGCACGATGGCGGAGTGTGGGCGCCGTCCCTGCGGCACCACGACGACCGCTTCTGGATCTTCTGGGGCGACCCCGACCACGGCATCTTCCAGGTCAACGCCCCGGAGATCCGCGGTCCCTGGACCCGGCCGCATCTGGTCAAGGAGGGCAAGGGACTCATCGACGCCTGCCCGCTGTGGGACGAGGAGACCGGAGAGGCGTATCTCGTGCACGCCTGGGCCAAGTCCCGCGCGGGCGTGAAGAACCGGCTCACCGGCCACCGTATGCGCCCCGACGGCACCGGACTCCTCGACGAGGGCAAGGTGATCATCGACGCGGACCGGATCCCGGGCTGGTTCACCCTTGAAGGGCCCAAGGCCTACCGGCACGACGGCTGGTTCTGGATCTTCGCACCCGCCGGGGGAGTGGAGACCGGCTGGCAGGGTGTCTTCCGCTCGCGCGGCTTCTTCGGCCCGTACGAGGAGCGGGTGGTGCTGGAACAGGGGGACACCGAGGTCAATGGCCCCCACCAGGGCGGCTGGGTGCGCACCGGGGCGGGCGAGGACTGGTTCGCGCACTTCCAGCAGCGCGGACCCTACGGACGTGTCGTCCACCTCCAGCCGATGAGCTGGGGCGACGACAACTGGCCGGTGCTCGGTGACAAGGGTGTCCCCGTCGCCGTACACCGCAAGCCCCGACTGCCGACGCAGCCGCCCTCCGCGCCCGCCACCGACGACGACTTCCCCGGCGGCCGGTTCGGACGGCAGTGGCAGTGGACCGCCAACCGGCAGGACGGCTGGGCCACCCAGCACTCGGGGGACGGGCTGCGGCTGAGCTGCGTACGGACGGAGCACGCGCACGACCTGCGCAGACTGCCGAACGTCCTCACCCAGCGGTTGCCCGGCAGCCCCGCCACCGTCGAGGTGGAGCTGCGCCTCGACAGCGAGGAGCCGGGGGCACGGGCGGGACTCGCGGTGCTCGGCGACGCCTTCAGCTGGATCGGGCTCCAGCGGGAGGCGGACGGGTCGGTGCGGCTCGTGCACCGGTTCGCCGAGTCGGTCGCCCTGGGGGCACCTCCCACGCCTTTGGGGCAGTGGGGGAGGGAGCGCGACGCCGCGCATCCGCGAGAGGCGCCCGAGGGGCGGGCCCGGCTGTGGATCGAGAGCGGGGCGGGGGCGCGCTGCCGGTTCTCCTACGACGTCGGGGGCGGCCGGCAGTCCTCCGGCCAGGTCTTCGCCGCCACCCCCTGGCGCTGGGTCGGCGCCCTGCTCGGACTGTTCGCACTCGCGCCCGTCGGCGGGGGACACGCCGGCACGGCCTCGTTCACGCAGTTCCGCATCACCAGTTCCTTCCGCTGACAAGACCCCACAACCCCGTTGGATCCAGAAGAAGAGAGCCGATCAATGAAGATCAACATCCGCAGAACCGGGCGTGCCGCGACGGTCGTCGCCCTGGGCTCCGTGCTCGCGCTCACCGCCACCGCCTGCGGCGACAACGGCAGCGGAGCGGCGGGCGACAAGGGCACCGAGGGCTCCGGCAAGGGCGAGATCACCTTCTGGGACAACAACGGCGGTGTCCGCACCGACATCTGGAAGCAGATCATCGCGGACTTCGAGAAGAAGTACCCGGACATCAAGGTCAAGTACGTCGGCATCCCGGCGGCGAGCGCCCAGTCGAAGTACGACACCGCCATCCAGGGCGGCGGCCTGCCCGACGTCGGCGGTGTGGGCACCGCGATGCTCGCCGAGGTCGCCGTCCAGGGAGCGCTGGAGCCGCTGGACAGCCGGCTCAAGGGGAGCTCGCTGGACGGCAAGCTGAGCCAGAACCTGCTCGACGTCAGCCGGTCCGCGGGCGGCGGTGACGCCCTGTACCAGGTGCCGACCTCCGCCAACAACGGCACGCTGTGGTACCGGACGGACCTGTTCAAGGCGGCGGGACTGGACGCCCCGACCACCTGGTCGAAGTTCTACGACGCCGCCGACAAGCTCACCGACAAGGGCAAGAACAAGTTCGGCTTCACCATCCGGGGCGGCGAGGGCGCCATCGCGCCGGCCCTCGACGCGGTGTACGGCCAGACCGGCATCACCTCGTTCTGGAACGGCGACAAGACCACCGTCAACGACCCGAAGAACGTCGCCGCCCTCGAGAAGTACATCGCCCTGTACAAGAAGGACACCCCGTCCGCCGACGTCAACAACGACTTCACCAAGATGGTCGCGCAGTGGGACAGCGGCACCATCGGCATGCTCAGCCACAACCTCGGCTCCTACCAGGACCACGTGAAGGCGCTGGGCGCGGAGAAGTTCCGCGGCGTCCCGAACCCGACGCAGGACGACGGCACACGCGTGCAGGTGTCCAACCCGGTCGACGGGATGAGCCTGTTCAAGTCCAGCAAGAACAAGGCGGCCGGCTGGAAGTTCATCGAGTTCGCCCTCTCGGCGGCGGAGAACTCCAAGTTCAACGAGTCGGCGGGACAGGTCCCGGCGAACACCGACGCGGCGAAGGACGCGTGGATCCAGAAGGCCGAGCCCACCAAGCTGGCCGCGGAGGCGCTGAACGGGGCCGGCACCAAGATCGTGCAGCTGCCGTACTACCTGCCGGACTGGAACACGATCTCCAAGTCCGACAACGAGCCGAACTTCCAGAAGCTGCTGCTCGGGAAGATGAGCGCGAAGCAGTTCCTGGACACGCTGGCCGACCAGTTGAACAAGGCGCAGGCGGACTGGAAGGCGAATCACTGACAACTCGGGTGGTTCGGTCGGTTCTTGGCTGCGGGGCCGTTGTGGCTGGTCGCGCCCACACGGCGGAGCCGCACATCGATACAGCCCCGCGCCCCCAAAGACAGGGGCGCGGGCCCCTCCCCCTGCTGAAAGGCACACGTTCGTGTCCCTTACGCGTAGACAGGTCACCTCGGCGGCTCTTGCCGCCGTTCCCGTCGCCCTTGTGGCAACCGGCACCGCACAGGCCACCCAGCGTCACCGCACCCTCTACATCGCTGGTGACTCCACCGCCGCCCAGAAGTATGCCGACGCCGCGCCGGAGACCGGCTGGGGCATGGCGCTTCCGTTCTTCCTGGGGGAGCACCTGGACGTCGCCAACCACGCCGTGAACGGGCGCAGTTCGAAGAGTTTCGTCGACGAGGGGCGGCTCGACGTCATCCTCGAGGCGATCCGGCCCGGCGACTTCCTGCTCGTCCAGTTCGCCCACAACGACGAGAAGAGCGCCGACCCCACGCGCTACACCGAGCCCTGGACGACGTACCAGGACTACCTGAGCCAGTACATCGACGGGGCGCGCGCCCAGAAGGCGTGCCCCGTCCTCGCCACCCCCGTCGAGCGCCGCAGGTTCGACGCGGACGGCAACGCCGTGCCGACCCACGGCGACTACCCGGCGGCGATGCGTGCCCTCGCCGAGGAGGAGCGCGTGGCGCTGCTCGACATCCAGGCCCTGTCGATCGCCCTGTGGCAGCGGCTCGGCGTCGAGGAGACCAAGAAGTACTTCAACTGGACCGCGACCGAGCAGGACAACACCCACTTCAACCCGCCGGGTGCGATCGCCGTGGCCCGTCTCGTCGCGGCCGAGCTGCTGCACCGCCGGGTGCTGGCACACCGGGACGTGCGCCGGCTGGACGAGGAAGTCCCCGAGTCATGGATCACCTGGCCGGACGCGGCCGCGTAACCCCCTTCCACAGACCTCCGCCAGAAGGAGAGCCGCACAGTGAACACACAGAGATGGCATGTCCATGTCACAGTAAGGCCGGCGACGACGGCCCTGCTGGTCGGTTGCACCGCCCTGGCCCTTGCCGTCACCGGCACCACCGCCCAGGCCCAGGCCCGGTCGGGCGACCTCGGCCGAGGGACCCTCGCCGCCGGTGACGGCTGGGGCGCGTACGGCACGGGCACCTCCGGTGGTGCGGCGGCCGACGCCGCGCACGTGTACACCGTCACCACCTGGGCCGAGTTCAAGGCCGCGCTGAAGAACGGCGGCACCGCCCCGAGGATCATCCAGGTGAAGGGCACGATCGACGCCAACGCCGAGGGCTGCGACTCCTTCGCCGCGCCGGGCTACGACTTCGACGCCTATCTGCAGAAGTACTCGCCGGAGAACTGGGGATACGGCACCAACCTGGACGCCGAGCCCGACGACAGCCCCGAAGGCCTGCGCCGTGCCTCCGCCGCCCACCAGGACACCGCCATCAAGGCGGAGATCCCCGCCAACACCACCCTCGTCGGCCTCGGCAAGGGCGCGGGGTTCAAGGGCGCCAGCCTCCAGATCAAGGCCGTGGACAACGTCATCGTCCGCAACCTCACCTTCGAGAGCCCGCTCGACTGCTTCCCGCAGTGGGACCCGACCGACACCTCCGTCGGCAACTGGAACTCCGAGTACGACAGCGCGGTGGTGTACGGCTCCACGCACGTCTGGCTGGACCACAACACCTTCACCGACGGGGACCACCCCGACAGCACGCTGCCCACGTACTTCGGCCGGATCTTCGAGCAGCACGACGGCGAGCTGGACATCGTCAAGGGCGCGGACTACGTGACCGCCTCCTGGAACGTCTTCGCCGACCACGACAAGACGATCCTCATCGGCAACAGCGACAGCGCGTCCACCGCGGCGGTCGACCGGGGCCACCTCAAGGTCACCTTCCACCACAACCTGTTCTCGAACCTCGTCGAGCGCGCGCCGCGCGTCCGCTTCGGCCAGGTCGACTCGTACAACAACCACTTCGTCGCGGGCGACGGCTACTCCTACAGCTACGGCATCGGCATGGAGTCCCAACTCGTCGCCGAGCACAACGCGTTCACGCTGCCTGCCGGGGTCAGCGCGGCGACCGTCCTGAAGAAGTGGAAGGAGGCGCCGCTCACCGCCGCGGACAACTACGTCAACGGGGCGGCCACCGATCTGATCGCCGTGCACAACGCGGAGATCCCGGCGGAGACGCTGCAGTCCGGGGCCGGATGGACGCCGACCCTGCGCACGAAGGTCGACTCGCCCAGGGCGGTGCCGCGGATCGTGGACCACGAGGCGGGCGCCGGAAAGATCTGCTGACTGGCTGATCCGGCCGACCAACTCATCTGGCCGACCGGCTGATCCGGCCGGCCGGCTGATCCGGTCGAACCGGCTCCGGTCGTTCCAGCCCTCCCGGTCAGGCCGGAGCGGCTCCGCACCGCCCGTCACCCAGGGCGTACCGCTCCGGCCCTTCGTCCCTCCCGCAGAGCCCGCGAGGCCTCTGAGCCTCGCGGCACAGCGAAGGAGCATCGCCATGCTCTCCCGCACCACCACACCCGGCACCACCACACCCGGCACCACCACACCCGGCCCTGCCGTCCCCGGCCGGAGAACCTTCCTCGTCGCCAGTGCCGGAGCCGCGCTCGCGCTCGGCCTCGCGACTCCCGCACGGGCCCAGGCGCGGCCCCAGGAGAAGTCCCCCTTCGGGCGTTACGGTTCGCCGTCCGCCCGGCTCACCGAGCGGACCCTGTACGTCCACCCCGGCGGCCTCGGCGACCACACCACCGTCCAGGCCGCCGTGACCGCCGCGAGCGGGGCCGGATACACGCTGGTCATCGCGCCGGGAACATACCGGGAGACCGTCGCCGTCAGCGTCGCCCGTACGGAGATGACCTGGATCGGCGCCTCCGGGGACCCGCGTGACGTCGTCGTCGTGTACGACAACGCGGGCGGCACCCCGAAGCCCGGCGGCGGCACCTACGGGACCACCGGGTCGGCCACCACCACCGTGCAGGCCGACGGGTTCACCGCCCGCTCGATCACCTTCGCCAACGACTTCCTGCGCGCCGACCACCCCGAGATCACCGGCACCCAGGCGGTCGCCGTCAAGGTGCAGGGCGACCGCTCGGCCTTCGTGGGGTGCCGGTTCCTGGGCCACCAGGACACGCTGTACGCCGACTCGATCGCGCTCGGCACCTTCGCCCGCCAGTACTACCGCGACTGTTACGTCGAAGGTGACGTGGACTTCGTCTTCGGCCGGGCGACCGCCGTCTTCGAGCGCTGCCACTTCCGCACCCTGAACCGCACGGACCTGGCGACCGCCCCGTACGGCTTCGTCTTCGCCCCCTCCACCGCGCTCGCCAACCCGCGCGGCTACCTGGTCGCCCACGGCCGTGTCAGCAGCGAAGCCCCGGACGCGTACTACAAGCTCGCCCGTCCCTGGGTGCCCGGCTCGGACACCACCGCCCGGCCCATGCTGACCGTCCGTGACACCCGCCTGGCCGCCGGGACCGACGCGGTCGCGCCCTACACCAACATGGCGGACGCCTACCCGTGGCAGAGCCAGCGCTTCGCCGAGTACCGGAACACGGGGCCGGGCGCCGTCATCAGCGTCCCGGAGAACCGTCCCCAACTGAGCCCCAGGGAGGCCGCGTCCGCGACCCGGGAGGCGTACCTCGGCGACTGGACACCGTGGAAGGGGTGCTGAGATGCGCCGACGCGCCTTTCTCGCCACGGCCGGTGCGCTCGGCGCCCTCGGCGCGACTCCCGCCTTCGCGGGCGGGCGCCGGGTGCTGCACGTCCGACCCGGTGACTCCGTCCAGGCCGCCGTCGACGCGGTGACGGGCGCCGGCTGGACGATCGTCGTGCACCCGGGCACGTACCGCGAGGTCGTGAACATCCCCGCCGACAAGGCCGGCCTGACGCTGCTCGGCGCCGGCCGCGACCCGCGCGACGCCGTCATCGTGCACGACCATGCCAACGGCACTCCGAAACCGGACGGCTCCGGAACGTACGGCACCGCGGGCTCCGCCACCTTCACCTCGGCGGCGCCGGGGCTCACCGTGCACGGGCTGACGCTCGCCAACGACTGGCTGCGAGCCGACCACCCGGACATCACCGGGACCCAGGCGGTGGCGGCGTACGTCACCGGGGACCGCTCGTCCTTCATCCACGTCCGCCTGCTGGCACACCAGGACACCCTGTTCGCGGACACGACGGCCCTGACCGCCTTCGACCGCCAGTACTACCGGGACTGCTATATCGAGGGCGACGTCGACTTCGTCTTCGGGCGGGCCACCGCCGTCTTCGAGCGCTGCCACTTCCACACCCTCGACCGGGACGTCGCTTTCACACCCGAGGGGATGGTCTTCGCGCCCTCCACGGCCCGCGCCAACCCGCACGGTTTCCTGGCCCTGCGCGGCCGGGTCACCTCGGGCGCGCAGGACGGTGCGTACAAGATCGCGCGGCCGTGGGTGCCGTCGTACGAGACGACGGCCTGGCCGTCCCTGGTCGTACGGGAGACGGAACTCGGCCCCGGCATCGACGCGGTGGCGCCCTACGTCGACATGCGCGAGGCCTACCCCTGGCAGTCCATGCGCTTTCGCGAGTACCGCAACACCGGCCCCGGCGCGGAGATCACCGTGCCGGAGAACCGTCCCCAGCTCACGGACACGGAAGCCGTGTCGCACACGCGTGCGGCGTATCTGGGCGACTGGTGCCCGTGACGTCCCCGACGGGACCACCGAAGAGCGCACCGAAGCAAGCCCCGAAGAAGGTACCGAAGCAGTCCCCCACCGTATCGACGAAAGGACCGCACTCCATGTCTCGTCGAACCGCTCTCGTCCTCGGCGCCGCCCTGACGCTCGGCGCCGGACTCGCCGTCCTGCCCACCCAGGCCCAGGCGGCGACCGTCGTCGTCAGCACCACGGCCGACCTCACCAGCGCCATCAAGAACGCCACCGCCGGCACCGTCATCCAGGTGCGCGCCGGCACGTACTACCCGACGGCCACCCTCCAGTCGACGGCCAACGGCACCTCGTCGAGCCCTGTCACCCTCCAGGCGTACGGCACGGAGACGGTGAAGATCGACGGCTCGTCGCTGCCCGCCGGGGACTGGATCTTCAAGCTGACCGCCGACTACTGGAACGTCTCCCACCTCACCTTCCAGAACTCCCCGGACAGCGCGGTCGTCTGCCAGTCCTGCACCGGTACGAACTGGAACGACATCAAGACCATCAACGGCGGCGACTCCGGCTTCACGCTCACGGGTGATGGCACCGTCAACAACACGGTCAGGAACATCGACTCGTACGGCAACTACGACGCCGCCACGCACGGCCAGAACGCGGACGGCGTGGCCATCAAGTTCGGCTCCGGCACGGGCAACCTGGTGACTGGGGCCCGGCTGTACAACAACTCGGACGACGGCATCGATCTGTGGTCCTTCTCCTCGCCGGTCACCATCGAGCACACCTGGTCCTTCGGCAACGGCAAGAACCGCTGGGGCGACTCCGCCTTCGAGGGCAACGGCAACGGCTTCAAACTTGGCGGGAACGGCGTGACGGTCGCGCACGTCGTCAACAACTCCGCCGCCTGGGACGACGCGGGCAACGGCTTCACCGAGAACTCCAACACCGGCTCGATCGTCATCAACCGCACCACCGCGTACGCCAACGGCAAGTACGGCTACTACTTCGCCACCAGCTCCGCGAAGCTCGGCAAGAACCTGGCGGTGAGCAACGGCAGCGCGGCGGTCTCCAAGGGGTCCTCGGTCACGTCCGCCGGCAACAACTGGGACTCGGGCGTCTCCACCCCGTCCTTCGTCTCCACGGACGCGTCGACGACGTACAACTCCCGGAAGTCAGACGGCTCGCTGCCCGCGACGACGTTCCTGACGACGGGCAGCACGACGATCGGCGCCACGATGAACTAGCTCTCGGCAACCGTCCCGTGCGGGAAGCGGCAGGGCCGACCGCTTCCCGCACGTACAGCGACGCACACTCAGCCCAAGTGCCACAGGGCGTACGCCACCACGCACAGGATCACACCGGCGAACCCCATCAGCGCACCCAGGAACCGGAGATAGCCAGGGGTCGCGAAAAGGGTGGGCGACCCGCCCAGACGCCCCATCGCCGCCCAGCTCTCCTCATTCTTACGGCGCATCCGCTCGGAGCGCCGGGTGGTGATCCCCCGCACGTCGAACGCCCAGCCCACTCCGCACCAGAGGGCGACCAGGCCGCCCAGCAGGAACACGGCGAGGACGACCGGCGAGGGGGCGTGCGAGCCCGCGGCGAGGTCGAATCCGTCGGTCAATTCTTCAGATCCTTTCAAAGTTCGCCATGCTCGCGCCTGGCCACGAGTGGACGAAAAGCTGCCAAGGCGTCCGCGTAGTCGGGTGCGGCAGGATCCCCGGGGGGGAGAGTGAGGGACAGCGATTCGGCCGCACCCAGTACCGCTGATGCGAGTTCGTCCGACGCCGTGCGGGCGATGATGCCGTCCCTGAAGGCGACGGAGACTCCGTCCTTGATGCGCCGGAAGACGAGGCTGAACGAGGTGTCGACACCGGTGAAAGTGAGCGTTTTGCCATGGCCGCTGAGAAAAGCCCGGAGGCTGTCCAGCAGCTGTGTCACCGAGAGGTAGATCATCATGCCCTGGTCGGGGGTACGGCCTGCTGAATCGGCCGTACCGAGCCCCCCGGTGACGGACATGTCACCGAGGTCGAATCCGCTGGGGTCGCCCTGGCCGGGTCGAACGGTGAACTGCACAGTGATCACGGGGTGTAGCTCTTTCCTACCGGGAAGAAGGTGATGATGCGATTCCCGTCGTCCGAGTCGACGACCAGGCGGTACCGGGCCCGCATTCCGTTCACGATCATCCTCTTCTCGTAGGTCTGCATCCGGCGCGCAGGATCCGAAACGCGTGTGCCCTTCTCGATCATCGTCTCCGCGGCCTTCTCCACCTGGGTGCGTGTGGTCGACGGAGGCAGGAGATCGCCGTGGCCGCCGTTCGCGGTACCCGCGATGTGACGTTCGTCGATGTGCTGCCAGCCCTCCTTGGGGTTGCCGTCCTCAAGCCTCGGAGTGGTGCGGCACATCGCGAGCCCGTAGGGGTCGATCCAGGTCAGCGGATGCGGGCCGTACCAGTAGGGGTTCGGGCCGGCGTCCAGACCGAGTGGGTCGGACGAGACATAGCGTGCGGTCTCCGGGTCGTAGTACCGGTGGAAGTTGTGATGCAGGCCGGTTTCGGGGTCCGCGTACTGGCCCGGGAACCGGAGCGGGCAGTCCACGGACTCGTGGTCGTCCGTGGGCGCCGGATACCTCGTTCCCCAGAGGGTGGTACGGCGCTGCCAGACCACGTTGCCGTCGCTGGAGACGAGTTCGGTCGGGGTACCGACCGAGTCCGTGACGACAGCGTGGAAGCGGACGGTGCGGTCGGCCGTCGTGTCCTCGGCGAGCTGAGCGAGGAACGAGGTGCCCCGGGCCACCTCCGCAGGTCTGTGACTGGTCTGAGCGAGGGGGCGGTGTGTGCCGGGCGCGTAGTCCCAGGTGGTGACCCCGCCGTCAGCGGCCCGCTGTTCGGCGAGATGGGTGTCGTCCCAGGTGAAGTGAGTGCGATCGGTCTCTGAACCATCCTCGCGGAGACGGCACTTGGACATGCGGCGACCGAGCGGATCGTATGCGTAGCGCCAGCGCTCGCCCTCCGGTGTCGTTGCCTCGGTGAGACGGTCCTCCGCACTCCAGGTGAGCGTCCAGATCCGTTGCTGCCCGTTGAGCAGCGCTCGGGTCTTGCGTACCAGGCGGCCCTGCGCGTCGTACTCGTACGACGTGCGGCCGGAGCGGCGGACGAGGGTGCCCTCGGATTCATGGTCACCAGCCGCGTCATGGGCCGGCGCCGAAGCGTGGGCGAGGTTGCCCGACGTGTCGTACGCATAGGTCTCGGTCCATCCGTGACCGCGTACGCCCGTGACTCGCCCCATGACATCGAGGTCGTAGCGGCGGGTTCCGGAAGTGAGTTCGCGGACTTCGGTGACGTAGCCGTCGGCTCGGTAGGCGTAGGCGCGGTGCTGGAGCAGGAGGTCCGCTGCCTCGGCGCCCCGTGTCGTGAGGGACTGGGCGGTGAGGCGGTCGCTCGCATCCCAGCTCTGGGAGAGGGCTGTGTCCGTACCGATGAGGCGACGTGTCTCGCGTCCCGCCGCGTCGTAGGTGAACCGCAACTCCCCGTCCGCGACCCGGAGCTCGGCCGGACGCCCCGCAGCGTCGTACGTCCATTGCGAAGTGATGCCGCTCGGGGTCCGGCGACGGGTGCGCCGGCCGAGAGCGTCGTAGGTGTGTGCGGTCGTACGACCGTTGACGGTTTCGGTGAGAACACGGCCGAGCGCGTCGCGCTCGATCGTGATGTCGACATCCGCGTTGGCCGCGTGCGCGAGGTGACCGTCCGGACCGTACGCGTACCTTGTGACGGTGCCCGTGTTGTCGAACTGCTCTGTCACCCGGCCGAGTGCGTCCCGTGTGAAGCGCAGCGTCTCCCCCGCGCCGTTGGTGCGGGACAGCAGGGCGCCCGCCGCCTCGTGCGTGTAGGTGAGGGTCCGGCCGTTGAAGTCGGTCTCCGCTGTCAGGCGGCCCGCCGCGTCGTAGCTGTACGACCAGGTCAGCCCCTGCGGATTGGTGACGCCCGTCAGCCGCAACTCGGTGTCGTAGGCGAACGCGTAAGTCGCACCGTCCGGGTCCGTTCGGGAGGCGGCGACGTCGAAGTGACCGGCGGTGCGATGTGTCGTGTTGCCCGCGGGGTCGGTATGGGTGAGGAGGTTGCCCTCGGCGTCCCAGGTCCACAACTCCCTAGTACCGTGCGCTTGTTCGCGCCATGCTGGCTTGCCCTCCGTTGTCCAGCCCATGCGGGTGGTGTGGCCCAGCGGGTCGGTCACGTCGACGATCCGGCCGAAGGAATCGCGGCGTACCGACGTCGTGTGCCCCAGTTCGTCGGTGAGCGCGACGGGCAGCCCGGCGGCGTCGTACGCCGTGGTGCGCGTGTGGCCGAGCGCGTCTGTGACGGCTGTCGGACGGCCTGACTCGTCGTACGCGTATCGGGTCTCGGCGCCGGCCGGGTCGACGGTCGTCAGCACGTTGCCGCGCTCGTCGTAGGTGTGTCGCCAGGTCGCTCCGCCCGGTTCGAGGATCTCCGTCGGGAGGGCCAGCTCGTTGTAGGCCGCCCGAGCCACCGAGCCGTCGGGAAGCGTGAGTTCGGTCAGGTTTCCGGAGCCGTCGTAGCCGTACCGGGTCGTCCGGCCCAGCGGATCGGTGACCGAGCGGGGCTTGGTGCCCGACTCGTCCCACTCCGTGCGCGTGACGTGCCCCAGCGGGTCCGTCTCCTCGACGACCAGGCCCTCGGAGTTGTAGCGATGGCTGGAGACGCGGCCGAGCGAATCGGTGTACGTCGTCGTGGCCGCCGCCTCGTCGTACGTCAGCGTGCCGGACAGGATGCCGTCGACGCCCTCGGTGCGCACGACACGGCCGCGTTCGTCGTAGACGTAGGAGAACCAGGTCCCGTTGCGGTCGGTCCAGCGCGTCATCCGGCCCTGGTCGTCGTAGGTGAACCGGAGCGGCTCACCGCTGGAGTTGACGACCTCGGTGAGGTTGCCCGACGGGTCGTAGCCGTACCGCATGACGAGCGTGCCCTCGCCCACCGGGCCGTCGGGGCCGTAGCGGGAGGGGGGTTCGTCGAGCAGGCGCAGGGCGGTGACGCGGGGGCCCTGGGTGTCGACGGCCAGGTAGTAGCCGCCGGAGTGGCGGATGCCGAACGGGATGCCTTCGTCGTCACGCTCGATGTCGATGCGAGCGCCGTTTCGGTCGCTCCAGGAGCCCAGGGGGAGATGGAAGACGCCGAAGGAGCCCGAGGAGAAGGGGGTGCTGAAGGTGCGGACGACTCCGGAGTCGGGGTCGGTGATGGTCATGACGCCGTCGGGCTTGCCGTCCCAGCGCAGTGGCCAGCGCGCGCCCTTCAGAGGGAGGGTCGGCACATCCGGCTCCGGCACGGGGTAGACGAGCCGCATGCCGTCCGCCGCCGCGAAGACGACCCCCTCGCCGTCGATCTGCACGCACTCGTCGAGGGTGGAGATCCAGGTCGGGCCGAAACAGACCCCGCCCCGGTAGGAGGACAGATGGGTGCGCTGGAAGAGGAGGGGAAAGGAGGCCGGCAGTGTCAGGTCGGTCTGGGACATCAGCATGGCGCCCGTCGCCACGTCGATCGGCTCGCCGACGCACGGCGTGCGCTCCGCGTTGCGCGCGGCGGGTCCGAGCTCGACCAGGTCGGGGCGGAGGGACGGCGGGCGCAGCAGGAGGGGAGTGGTGTCGCTGAACGCGCCCTCCATGCCCGCCTTCAGCACGCCGCCGCCCGCGCCCAGCGCGCCGCCGAAGATCATGCCGTCCTTGGCGGCCTGGTTGACCTCGTCCAGGCTGAAGCCCTGCTGCAGACCGGCGGCCATCTTCAGGGGCTGGGCCACGGCCAGGTCGACGGTGACCGACTCGATGCCGCCGAAGGCCGCCGCGACCAGGGTGCCCGCCGCTATCTCCGCGACGGTGGTGGTGACCGCGACGCCCATGGTGGCGCCGAACTCGATGATGGCGTCGGCTGCCGCGACGGCGGCTCCGGAGGCGAGGCCCGCCGTGAAGAAGGCCAGCGCCACCCCGCCCGCGATCACGGCGGCGTCGATGCCGATCTGCGTCCAGAGTTTGTTGATGGCGTCGTCGATGGCGTCCGCGAACTTGTCCAGGGCCTTCGCCATCGCCCGGGACGACTCCGCCAGGTCGCTCAGCCAGCCGGCGTCCTTGCCCTTGGCGTAGCGGTTCCAGAACTTCTCGAACGCGTCTATCGACTCGCCGGAGTTGTGGTGGATGAGGGAGGACGCACTCGTGTGCACCGGTCCTCGTACGTCGTCGACCGAGTCGGCGAAGGTGCGCCAGGCGGTCGCCGCGGCCCGCAGCGAACCGGAGTTGGCGTCCGGCCACCACAGGCCCAGCTTCAGCAGGATCTTCTTGGCCTCGTCCTCAACGCTCACCGGAACCGTCGCTCCCTGCCTTGTCGGTCCCGGCGGTCTTCACCTCGGTGAACATTCCCGCGATCAGCTGGTCGTTGTCGACGGTGCCGTCCGCCAGGTCGTTCATGGCCTCGTGGATGCTCACCAGGCCGAGTACGAGGGTGCCCGCCGCGCTCTCTATCTTCTTCTGCTGCGGTGAGTAGGCGTCCCCGAACTCCTTGCCCTGTTTGTCGTCGCCCCAGGGTTTTCCCAGGCTGTCCAGGGTGGTGACGAGGGTGGTGAGTGCCTTGCTGAGGTTCTTGGCCCCTTCGTGGAAGTCCGGTGCCGCGCGCTTCAGGTCGGCGGTGTGGATGTGCAGGACCATGCCGTCGCCGTTGCCCTCACCCATGCGGCTCTCCCCGTCTGACGCATCGTTCGCATGTGCGTTCCGACCCTAGGAGAACCGGTTCAAGAGAAGGTCAATTCGAGGCCATCTGCGGGCAATGCATCCGGGGGGAGGCCGCCCGCGGGTGAGGTCTCGATCGGATAAAGCCTCCCGCATGGCGTGCGTGATGCGCGTAGACAGTCCCTGACCTGGTGCGGAATGACCTGGTCACCCATCACTCAGATCCGGAGAATCCATGCGGAAGTCCCTCAGAGCGGCAGCCATCGCGGCCGCTTGTGCCGTCGCCGGCGGAGCCCTCTACGGCACGGGCGTCGCCACGGCCGGCCAGTCGACGGCCAACTCGACCCACGAGCCCTACAACATCGGGCTCCTGGTCAAGGACATCGACACCTACTACGGCGCCACGCTCGACAGCAACGGCGTGTACCAGGCGTCCAAGGACAGCCAGTACGCCAAGGACCTGTCGCGCCTGGAGTCGGACGCCAAGCGCTACATCGACAGGGCGGCGCACAGGGCGAAGCACCGGGGCGAGAAGCCCGCGGTCGTCTTCGACATCGACGACACGCTGCTGCTCTCCCTCGACTACGAGAAGAAGACCAACTACACGTACAACTCGGCCTCCTGGGCCGCGTACGTGGCCCAGGCCGACCGTCCGGCCGTCTTCGGCACCCCCGAACTCGTCGCGTACGCCAAGTCCAGGGGCGTCGAGGTCTTCTACAACTCGGGCCTGAAGGAGTCGCAGCGCGTCGACGCGGTCACGAACCTGAAGAAGGTCGGCGCCGACATCAACCTCGACGCCGCCCACATGTTCCTCAAGGACGCGGCCAACCCGCCGGCCTACCTGAGCGCCTGCGCCACGGCCGCCGCCTGGAACTGCACCACCGTGCAGTACAAGTCCGGCACCCGTCAGCACATCGAGTCCCTCGGGTACGACATCGTCGCCAACTTCGGCGACCAGTACTCCGACCTCGACGGAGGCTACGCCGACAAGACGTTCAAGCTTCCGAACCCGACGTACTTCGTCAGCTAGTACGCAGGTAGCACTCAGGACTTGGTCCGCACGGGGCGGATCGACTCCAGGGTCGGCACCACCGGTTCGATTGTTCCGTCGGCTGCGAACTCCATGCGGTCGATCGTGGTCTCCCGGTGCGTGCCGTCCCCGCCGGCCTTCCCGGGGCCGTTCAGGGCGAACCGGTGGTAGACGATGTACCAGTCGTCGGTGCCGGGGACGTTCACCACGGAGTGGTGTCCGGTGCCCTTGATGCCGTACTCCGGGCGCTTGGACAGGATCGTGCCCCGCTTGGTCCACGGACCGAGCGGGGACGGTCCGGTCGCGTAGGCGACGTGGTAGTTCTCGCTGCGGGTGTCGTCCTCGGACCACATGAAGTAGTACGTGCCCCGCCGCTTGACGACGAAGGATCCCTCACGGAAGTCGGGCTGCGTGATGTCCCGCACCTGCGAGGCGTCGAACGACACCATGTCGGCGTTCAGCGGCACCACGTATCCGTGGCCGTTGCCCCAGTACAGATACGACTGACCGTCGTCGTCCGTGAACACCGCCGGGTCGATCATCTGGCCCGTCAACCGGCCCTTGGCCACCAGGGGCTCGCCCAGCGCGTCCTTGAAGGGACCGGCCGGGGAGTCGGCCACCGCCACGCCGATCTGCTGCTCCGCACAGAAGTAGAAGTAGTACTTGCCATCGCGTTCGGCGATCGCCGGGGCCCAGGCGTTCTTGTCCGCCCAGGACACATCGGGTCCCAGGTCCAGGATCACACCGTGGTCCTTCCAGTGGACCAGGTCCTTCGAGGAGTACGCCTTGAAGCTCGTCCCGCTCCAGCCCGCGTAGCCGTCCGTCGTCGGATAGATCCAGTACTGGCCGTCCAGGTAGTGGACGTCCGGGTCGGCGTTGAGGCCGGACAGGACCGGGCTGCGGTTGGGTACCGCCTCGACCGTCCAGGTCCGGCTCGTCCCGTCCGGGGCCGTCACGGTGTAGGTGCGCGGGGTGCGGAAGTCCCGGGGTGTGCCCGAGGCCGGGCTGACCTTCGCGCCCGCGGCGACCGTCAGGGTGGGGGCCAGGTGCCTGAGGTCCGCGTCCGGCTTCATCGGCAGGACGACCTTCGAGGCCGACTCGGTGACGATCGCATACCCGTTCTGGCCCTTCGCGGTCGCGTCCACGACCGAGGTGCCGGTCACCGGGTAGGCGGCCAGCAGCCGGTCGTACTCCGCCTGTGTCACCGGCATCACCGTGCCGTGCCGGGGGCTGGCGGGCAGTTGGTAGTTCGTCGACATGGTCCACTTGCCCGAGTCGAGGTCGGTCGTCTCGAAGGGGACGTAACCGCGGCTGCCGTACTCGTCGATGAACAGGTACCACTTGTTCTCGGTGTTGGACTTGAAGACCGTCGGGCCCTCGCCGCGGTCGATCGAGCCGCTGCCGATGCAGTCGGAGACGAAGTCGTACTTGGTGTTCGTCAGGGAGGCCGACTTCTCGCCGGTGATGAACTTCGAGCAGGGGCTGGAGGAGCTGGGATCGCGCTCGTCCTTGGTGTAGCGGTAGTAGCTGCCCTTGTTCTTGACGACCGTCGAGTCGATCACCGAGTAGCCCGGGTCGTCCCAGACCTTCGGCTCGCTGAAGGTGCGGAAGTCCTTCGTGGTGGCGTACAGCATCTTGTTGTACGTCGATCCGGTGTGGTCCGGGTCGTCGTCGGCGTACAGCTTGGACGCCCAGAAGACGACGTACTCACCGAGCGAGTCGTCCCAGTAGGCCTCCGGCGCCCAGGTGTTGCCCGCGTTGTCGGGGGCCACCTTCACCAGGCGCTGGTCGGTCCAGTGCACCAGGTCGGTGGACTCCCAGATCATGATGGACCTGCTGCCGTGCCGCTGCACGTAGTCCCAGCTGCCGCTGGAGTTCTGGTACATCTTCAGGTCGGTGGCGATGAGGAAGAACTTGTCACCCTTGGGGGAGCGGATCACGAAGGGATCGCGCAGCCCCTTCTCGCCGACGGTGGACGTCAGAACGGGATGGCCCGCGTTCAACTCCCGCCAGTGCAGCGGGTCGTTACCGCGGCTCAGGGCGTAGCGGATCTGCTCGCCGTCGGCCGTGCCCTCGCCGGTGAAGTAGGCGAAGAGATAGCCGGCGTACTTCGGTTCGTTCACGTGCGATGCTCCCGATGGTGACGGTGACGCGGGGCTCGGTGGGGCGGCCAGCAGGCCCAGGAGGAGCGCGAGGACGGGGATCAGGAGCGCGCGGGCGGTGCGGCGTCGCATGACACATCCTGTCGGAGTCTGGTGGATTCTGTGGGGGAAGCGCTCTCGGAGTGTTGCCAGTGGGGGACAGCGCGTCAATTGATGAAGGCGGCATGACGACCGGCGAAAGTTTCGACCTTTTTCGTGAGCCTCCGGCAACGTTTCCCGCCACCGCGGCGACCAGGGAGCAGAAGCGGGCCGGGGCGGCCCCTCCGGCCCGCTTCGTCTCCCGTCCCTCCAGGAAAGGAACGCCCCCGTGCTTCTGAGCACCGGACGTCACCGCAGGACCCGTACGCTCTCGATCGCCGCGGCGGTGGCCGTCGCCGCGGGGGCGGGTGGCGTCTACCTCGGCCTCGCGAACAACGGCTCGGCGCAGGCCGCCGCCACCACGGTCACCGTCTCCACCACCGCGCAGCTCCAGACGGCCGTCGCCCATGCCGCCGCGGGCACGACCATCCAGGTGCGCGGCGGCACGTACTACCCGACGGCCACGCTCAAGTCGACGGCGAACGGCACCGGTTCCACGCGCATCACGCTCACCGCGTACGGCAGCGAGAAGGTGAAGATCGACGGCTCCAAGCTGCCCGCCGGTTCCTGGCTGGCGGGGATCTACGGCGACTACTGGACCGTCCAGAACATCACCTGGCAGAACTCGCCCGCCCAGGGCTTCGTCGCCACCTCCTCCGTCGGCGGCGTCTTCAAGAACCTGGTCACCGCGAACAACGGCGACTCGGGCTTCACGCTGCGCGGCGACGGCACGACCGGCAACCTCGTGCAGAACCTGGACAGTTACGGCAACTACGACGCCGCGAGCCACGGGCAGAACGCCGACGGCATCGCCATCAAGTTCGGCTCCGGCACCGGCAACAAGGTCACCGGCGCGCGCCTCTACAACAACGCGGACGACGGCCTCGACCTCTGGCAGTTCTCCTCGCCGATCACCATCGAGCACTCCTGGTCGTACGGCAACGGCAAGAACCGCTGGAACGACGCCGCCTTCGAGGGCAACGGCAACGGCTTCAAGCTCGGCGGCGGCGGGGCCTCGGTCGCCCATGTCGTGAACAACGACGCCGCCTGGGACAACGCGGGCAACGGCTTCACCGAGAACTCCAACACCGGGGCCATCGTGCTCAACCGCAACACCGCCTACGCCAACACCGACGCGGGCTTCTACTTCGCGACGGGCAAGGCGCGGCTCGCCAGGAACCTCGCGGTGAGCAACAAGGGCGGCCTGGACAAGCTCGGTTCCGCCACGGTCTCCGCGGCCAACAACTGGGACAGCGGCACCTCGACGCCGTCCTTCAGGTCGACGGACGCGACCACGGCGTACGGTGCCCGCTCGTCGAGCGGTTCGCTGCCGGCGACCACGTTCCTGACGACGGGCTCGACGACCATCGGCTCGACCATGAACTGACGTACCCGCGTACTGACGTACGAGGGAAAGTGAACGCCCCCGCCGGTCGTCACCGGCGGGGGCGTTCCTCTGACTGGCTCCGAGGGGGGCTCAGGCCAGCAGATCCATGGAGTCACTCATGCGTCCGACGTCCACGCACTGTTAGGGACGTTGAACATGAGCATGTGGTTGTTTCCGCGGCACGAATCCGTCGTGAGGACCGGTGAGCGAGGTGAAGTCCCCCTTACTTGTACGTGATGTCGGAGGACGTGAACCTGCAGAAGGTCCCGTCCGCGCCGGTGCCGAGCTCGGTGGGCTCCTTGCCGCTGCTGTTGCCCTTGAAGCGCACGCAGGTCTTGAGCTTCTTCTTGGTGTCGCCGGTGACACGGATCTTCGACAGCGTCGCCGTGTCGCCGAAGTTGGAGTTGATACCGACCAGCGCCTTGCCCGGGGCGGTCGCGTCGATGTCGCTGAGCACGATCGTGCGCTTGACCTGCGTCTTGCAGTTGCCGCAGGAGCGCGCCAGCTTGCCGAAGTTCTCCACGTGGAAGCCGGTGATGGAGAGCGTGCCGGCGCCGTTGAACTGGAACACCTTGTCGGAGGCCTTCTGCGCGCCACCGCCGACCACGTTGTACTTCGCGGACGATGCCTTGCCCTTGAAGGTGGCCGCGTCCTCGCCGACGTCCAGCCACCACACGTTCTGCAACGTGCAGCTGCCCAGGCAGTGCACGCCGTCGGCGGCCGGGGTGCCGATGATGACGTTCTTGAGGACCGCGCCGTCCTTGAGCTCGAAGATCGGGCCCTGGTTCTCCGACTGGTCGGAGGTGCCGAGGGAACCACTGCCGAAGAACTTCGTCAGCTTGCCGTCGTAGGTGCCCGAGACCGAGATCGTCTTCGAGACGGCCTTGCTGCCCTTGGCCGTCGGCCAGACGGAGCTCGCCCCCGCGGTGCTCAGCATCGACGTCGTGACGAGCGCGGCCCCGGTGATGCCGAGGGCGGTGACCCCACCGATCACGGACCGCCGCTTGGTGAGGCGGCGACGGTGCCGGACGCGCTGTTCAACTCGTGCAGTCATGAGGCGGATTTCCTTGCGGGGAGGGGACGTGTTCGTCTCCTGGTCGCCGCAGGTGAGGAAAGGGTTGCCGCCGTCCGCAGGTTTTTTCGAGGCGGTTTTCTACGAGTCGCCGTCGGTGCCGCTCGCGGCGGCGAAGTCACCCGCCACCGACAGTGTCCTGTCCGTGGTCTTCGCGTTCGCCGAGTAGCGGTCGTCCTTGGCGTCCCGGCCGCCGCGGGTGTGGTTGTACTGGCCCGCGAAGACCCACTGGCCGGCCGCCAGGGTGTGGCCGTCCTTGAGCACCCAGGTGTAGACGAGGAAGCCGTTCTTCTCGGCGACCGTCGTCGTGAAGTCGCTCTCGGGTGCCGAGCGCCAGGAGCCCGCGTCGCTGACCCCGCCGGTCTGCCTGATCTTCAACTCGACGGTGAGCGAGGTGAGTGCGCCGGCGTTCTTCAGGGTCACATTGCTCTGCGCCCAGAAGTCGTTGCTGTGCGGATCTACCGAGCCGTCGGACCACAGCGAGCCGTCCTGGTTGCCCGCGGCGGGCGCCTTGGGGGCGGCGGGCGAGGAGTGCGCGGCCGAGGGGGTGTCCGAGGCAGAGGCGCTCGCCTTCCCGGACGGCTTCGAGGCCCCCGAGGTGTGCGAGGGGTGCGGCACGACGGGCGCGCGGCTCGTCGCGTCCGGGGAGACGACCGGGCTCGGCGAGACCGCGACCGTCTGCTGCGGCGGGTTGTTCTCCTGCACCGCCGCGGCCACCCAGTAACCGCCGACCGCGAGGACGCCCGCCACCGCGGCCGTGGCGCCGACGATCCGTCCCCAGCCGAGCACCGGCGGACGCGCCGCGCGCCGGGGGCGACGCTCGGCGGCGCCGGACATCCCGCGCTCGACCCGGGCCAGGATGCGCGCGCGGTCGGGCTCATGCGCCTCGGCCGCCTCGTGCAGCCCGGCGCGCAGCTCGTCGTGCACGTCCTGCGCCTTCCTCATCGGTCCCTTCCTCCGGCTCCACCCGTGGGCAGCACACTCGCGTGCACCCGCATCGGGGCCTCTTCGGTGCCGAGGAGCCGCTTGAGTTCGGCCATGCCCTTCGACGTCTGGGACTTAACCGTACCCACGGAAACACCGAGGGCGAGCGCCGTGTCCTTCTCCGAGAGGTCGAAAGCGTGCCGAAGCACGACACATGCGCGCTTACGGAACGGCAGCCGGCGCAGCGCCTCCTGGACGTCGATCTTCCCCGCTACGTCGGGGTTCTCGGTCCTGTCCTCGCGCTGCGACCAGAACAGTGTGATCCGTCTGCGCTCGCGCACGGCGCTGCGGATCCGGGTGCGGGCCAGGTTCGCGACGACACCACGGGCGTACGCCACCGGATGGTCGGCCGCGCGCACCCGGTCCCAGCGGTGCCACAGCGCGAGCAGCGCGTCGGCCGCCAGATCGTCGGCGGCGTCCGCCTCTCCGGTCAACAGATGGGCGAAGCGGGCGAGTTCGGCGTGGTGCCGCTCGAAGAAGGCGTGGAACTCCACGGAGGCTGCGTCGTCGACGACAGTGCCCACGGCTACCTCTCCTTGCTGCGGCTTTTGAGCAACCGGTGCGGGTGCGTGCGTATACGGCCCCCGTGCGCCACCCGTGAAGGAATGGTGCCCCCCTGGGGCGAGATGCGTGAGCGTACCAGCGATGCGTACAGGGCTTCGAACAGCGTATGGCGGGCCGAACTCGATTCCGTAACACGGCGAAAACCTGAAAGCGGTTCAACGCGGGAACAATCCAGCCAGCATCCGCACACCCAGCACGCAGGCCACAAGGAGTAGCAGCCATGTCCGAAACCCAGAAGGTGGCCGACCGGCCAAGTGCCGCGCCACCAGCGGCGAACAGCGTCGACCGGTTCTTCAGGATCTCCGAACGGGGCTCCACCTTCGGCCGGGAGATACGCGGCGGATTCGCCACGTTCTTCACCATGGCCTACATCCTTGTCCTGAACCCGATCATCCTCGGCAGCGCCAAGGACAAGTTCGGCCACCAGCTCGACAGCGGCCAACTCGTCACGGCCACCGCCCTGGTGGCCGCGGTGATGACCGTCATCATGGGCGTGGGCGGCAATCTGCCCCTCGCGATCGCCGCGGGCCTCGGTCTGAACGCCGTCGTCGCCTTCCAGATCGCCCCGTTGATGAGCTGGCCCGACGCGATGGGCCTGGTGGTCATCGAAGGCCTGATCATCTGCGTACTGGTCCTCACCGGACTGCGCGAAGCCGTCATGAACGCCATCCCGCAACCGCTGAAGCACGCCATCGGTGTGGGCATCGGACTCTTCATCGCCTTCATCGGCTTCGTGGACGCCGGTTTCGTCAGCCGCATCCCGGACGTCGCGAACACCACCGTGCCGGTGCAGTTGGGCGCGACCGGTTCGCTGACCGGCTGGCCCGTGCTGGTCTTCTGTCTCGGCGTGCTGCTCACCATCGGGCTGATGGCACGCAAGGTCAAGGGCGCCATCCTGATCAGCATCGTGACGATGACCGTGGTCGCCGTGATCATCAACTCGGCCGCCGACATCAAGAGTTGGGGCCTGACCACGCCGAAGATCCCCTCCGACGTGGTGGCCACCCCGGACTTCGGTCTCGTCGGACACTTCAGTCTGTTCGGCGGCTTCGGCGAGACCGGCGCCCTGACCGTCGTCCTGCTGATCTTCACCCTGATCCTGTCGGACTTCTTCGACGCCATGGGCACGATCGTCGGCATCAGCGCCGAGGCCGGACTGCTCGACGAGGAGGGCAAGGTGCCCGGCATCGGCCGGGTGCTGTTCATCGACGGGGCCGCGGCCGTCGCGGGCGGCGCGGCCTCCGCCTCCTCCAACACCGCCTACATCGAGTCCGCGGCCGGCGTCGGCGAGGGCTCGCGCACCGGCTTCTCGAACCTGATCACCGGCGGCATGTTCGCCCTCGCCCTGTTCCTGACCCCGCTGCTCACCATCGTTCCGCTCCAGGCGGCGGCCCCCGCCCTGGTCGCGGTCGGCTTCCTGATGATGACCCAGGTCAAGCACATCGAATGGGACAGCTACGAGATCGCGATCCCCGCGTTCCTGACCATCGCGGCGATGCCGTTCACGTACTCGATCACCAACGGCATCGGGGCCGGCTTCGTCGCCTACGTCGTGATCAAGGCGGTGCTCGGCAAGATCCGTGAGGTCCACTGGCTGCTGTGGGCCGTGTCGGCGCTGTTCCTGGTGTACTTCGCGATCGATCCGGTGAGGCAGCTGTTCGGCGTGAAGTGACCGCACGGCAGGGAAGCGACCGCACGAAGGAAGGGCCGCCCCCAGGGGTGCGGGGCGGCCCTTCGTCGTGCGCGGTGCGTCAGTTCTTCAGCGCCGCCCGCATCATGGCCTTGGCCACGGGCGCCGCCAGGCCGTTGCCGCTGACCTCGGACCTCGCCGCGTCGGACTGCTCGACGATGACCGCCACGGCGACCTCCTTGCCGTTCGAGTCGGACTTCGCGTACGACGTGAACCAGGCGTACGGCGTCTTGCTGTTCTTCTCGCCGTGCTGGGCCGTACCCGTCTTGCCGCCCACGGTCGCGCCGGAGATCTTCGCGTTCGTGCCCGTGCCCTCGGTGACGACCGTCTGCATCGCGGACTGGAGCTGCTCGGCGGTCGTCGAGCTGACGATCTCCCTGGTGTCGGTGATGTCGTCGTAGTCCTTCACCACATCGCCGCTCGCGTCACTGGTCTGGGACACCATGTGCGGCGAGACCAGCTTGCCGCCGTTGGCGATGGCGGCCGACACCATGGCCATCTGCAGCGGGGTCGCCGTGACGTCGTACTGGCCGATGCCGGTCAGCGCCGTGGACGACTCGTCCATGTCCGAGGGGTAGACGCTCGGGTACGCCCGTACCGGCACGTCCTGCGAGCTGTCGTTGAAGCCGAACTTCTCCGCCATCGCCTTGACCTTGTCCTGCCCGAGGTCGACGGCCATCTTCGCGAAGACGTTGTTGCACGAGTACTGCAGCGCCACCCGGATCGAGGCGTCCTTGCAGGGCGCGGAGGCGCTCTCGTTCGACAGGGGGGTCCTCGTGTTCGGCAGCGTGTACGGGTTCGGGCTGTCCGTGCCGGTGTCCACGTTCTTGTACAGCCCGTCCTCCAGCGCCGCCGCGGCGACCACCAGCTTGAACGTCGACCCCGGGGGCAGCGGCTGGCGCAGCGCCCGGTTGGTCATCGGCTTGTCCGCGTCCTTCGTCAGCTTCGTCCAGGCGGCGGAGTCACCGGCGCTCAGCTGCGAGGGGTCGTACGACGGAGTGGAGACGACCGCGAGGATCTTGCCGTTCGTCGGGTCGATCGCGACGGCTCCGCCCTTCTTGCTGCCGAGCGCCGCGTACGCCGCCTTCTGCACGTCCGGGTCGATGGTCGTGACCACGTCACCAGGACTGGCGCGCTTGTCGGTGATCGTGTCCAGGGGGTTCTTCAGCTGGGTGTCCGTACCGTCGAGCAGATTCTTGTAGATGCCCTCCAGCTGGGTGGCCCCGAACACCTGGGAGCTGTAGCCCGTGACCGCCGCGTACAGGCTGCCGTCGGTGTACGTCCGCTTGTACTTGAGGTCGCTGCCCTTCGTCTGCGCGGAGCCGGTGATCGCCCGGCCGGCCACGATGATGTTCCCGAGCGGGTTCGCGTACTGCTCGATCGCGTTCCGTCGGTTGTGCTTGTCGTCCGCGAGTGCCTGGCCGTCATAGAACTGCACCCAGGTCGCCCTGATCAGCAGGGAGAGCACGAGCAGCAGAGTGAAGACGGCGGCACGCCTGATCGTCTTGTTCATCCCGCTGAGAAGGACGGCGGGCGGGAGTGAAACGTTCCCTTCCGCCCGTATTTCTCATACGCCCTTCATGAAGCCCGGCTCAGCCTGCCAGGGTGAGGACGACCTCGTCCGTCTCCTCGCCGCGGGCGTGCGCGTACCCCCGGTCGCTCGCGGTGACCCGGAACCCGCACTTCTCCAGAACCCGCCGCGACCCCGCGTTGTCGGCCGCCGCCCGCGCGTGCAGCGGGCGTTCGGGCACCTCGGCCAGCAGGTCCCGCAGCGCGGCCGTCGCGATGTCCCGGCCCCAGTACGCCCGGTCGATCCAGTAGGTGACCTCGCGCTCACCGGGCTCCCCGTACACCGCGGCGCTTCCCACGACATCGCCGTCCGCGAGGATCGTGCGCAGCACGGCGGAGGAGGCGCGGATACGCTTCCAGTGGGCGTCGAAGGCGTCACGGTCGGCCGGGTCCCTGGGGGTGAACGCGGCCATCCGGAGGGACTCGGGGTCGTTCATCTGCCGGTAGAAGACCGGCAGATCGCTGTCGTGGACCGGGCGGAGCGCGACGTCCATGGTTCAGAGCCTCCGGGTGGCGAGCGTCAGCCGGTCGCGGGCGTCGAACAGGGCGTCCTTGACCATCTGTTCGTGGGCGGGGGTGAGCCGGGCCACCGGGACCGAGCAGCTGATCGCGTCCCGGGCGGGGGTGCGGTAGGGGATCGCGACGCCGAAGCAGCGCAGCCCCAGCGTGTTCTCCTCACGGTCCACGGCGAAGCCCTGCTCCCGGACCTGGTGCAGCTCCTCGATGAGCTTCTCCCGGTCGGTGATCGTGTGCTCGGTCAGGGCGGGGAGCGTCTCGGGCAGCAGCTTGCGGACCTGCTCGTCGGTGTGGGTGGCGAGCAGCGCCTTGCCGAGCGAGGTCGAGTGCGCGGGGAGCCGTCGGCCCACCCGGGTGAAGGGGCGCAGGTAGTGCTGCGACTGGCGGGTGGCCAGGTACACGACGTTCGTGCCGTCCAGACGCGCCAGGTGGATGGTCTCCGTGGTGTCGTCGGAGAGCCGGTCCAGGGTCGGGCGGGCCGCGGCGACCACCTCGTCGCCGTCGATGTACGAGGTGCCGACCAGCAGCGCCCGTACGCCGATGCCGTAGCGCGTGCCCGTCGCGTCCGTCTCGACCCAGCCGAGCTCCACGAGGGTGCGCAGCAGCATGTAGAGGCTGGATTTCGGATAACCGACGGCCTCCTGGACCGCGGCCAGGGAGTGCATACCGGGCCGGCCCGCGAAGTACTCGAGCAATTCCACGGTCCGTACCGCGGACTTGACCTGCGCTCCGCCGCCTGTCTCGCCTGCCGACATCGCCCTTGACCCCCTCGTTCGACGGGAAATAGTCTCCGCATCATATTCACCATCAGAGACAGCGTTCAGTATATCGAACACCGCTGGTGGGTGAGACAAGAACTGCGGCATTACATCTGGAGGGACCCGCGGTGGCAGCAGCACCAGTCTGGAGTGTCGACCCCCGTACCGGGAAGCAGCGCGAGCAGGTTGCGGTGGAGGCCACGGCCCAGGAGGTCGACGAGGCCGTCCGCGCCGCGCACGCCGCCCGGGGAGCCCTCGCCGACCGCACCGTGCGCGCGGCCTTCCTGAGGACCGCCGCGGACCTGCTCGAAGCGGCCAAGGAGCAGCTCGTCGAGGCCGCCGACGCGGAGACCGCGCTCGGCCCGGTCCGGCTCACCGGCGAACTCGCCCGCACCTGCTACCAGCTGCGGGCCTTCGGCGGCATCGTCGACGAGGGCGCGTTCCTCGACGTCGTCATCAACCACCCCGACGACGCGGCGACCCCGCCGATTCCGGACCTGCGCCGCTACAAGGTGCCGCTGGGTGTCGTCGCCGTCTACTCCGCCTCCAACTTCCCCTTCGCCTTCTCCGTCGCGGGCGGCGACACCGCGAGCGCGCTGGCCGCCGGCTGCCCGGTCGTGGTCAAGGCTCACCCCGACCACCCGGCGCTCTCCGAGTTGGTCGCGGCCGTACTGCGCCGGGCCGCCGCCCGGCATGACATCCCGGGCGGGGTCGTCGGCCTCGTGCACGGCTTCGAGGCGGGCGTCGAACTCGTCAAGCACCCGCTGGTCGCGGCGGCCGGGTTCACCGGCTCCGTCCGCGGCGGCCGTGCCCTGTTCGACGCGGCGGCCGCGCGCCCCGCGCCGATCCCCTTCCACGGCGAACTGGGCTCCCTCAACCCCGTCGTGATCACCGAGGCCGCGGCGGCCGAGCGCGCCGAGGCGATCGGCGCCGGGCTCGCGGGCTCGATGACGCTGGGCGTCGGCCAGTTCTGCGTGAAGCCGGGCCTGGTCCTGGCGCCCGCGGGCGCGGCGGGCGACCGCCTGGTGAAGTCCCTGACCGACGCCGTCAGCGACACCGACGCGGGCGTCCTCCTGGACCACCGCATGCGCGACAACTTCATCGCGGGTGTCGCCGAGCGCGCCGGGCTCCCCGGCGTCGAGAGCCCGGTGACCCCGGGCTCGGGCGGCGAGCACACGGTGAGCCCCGGCTTCCTGACCGTGCCCGCGCAGAAGCTCGCCACCGAGGGCGAGCACGACCTGCTCCTGGAGGAGTGCTTCGGCCCGCTCACGGTCGTCGCCCGCTACGAGGACGAGTCCGAGGCCAGCGCGGTCCTCTCGCGCCTTCCCGGCAACCTCACCGCGACCGTGCAGTTGTCGGCGGAGGAGGCGGCGGGCGAAGGCCGCGGCGCGGAGATCCTCGCCGAACTGACGCCGCTCGCCGGGCGCGTCCTGGTCAACGGCTGGCCCACCGGTGTCGCCGTCGCCCCCGCCCAGCACCACGGCGGTCCCTACCCGGCGACGACGTCGACCTCGACGTCGGTCGGCGGTACGGCGATCGAGCGCTGGCTGCGGCCGGTGGCGTACCAGAACGCGCCGGAGGCGCTGCTGCCGCCGGAGCTGCGGGACGACAACCCGCTGATGTTGCCGCGACGCTACGACGGTCACCTGGAGCGGTAGCGCTCCGCGCCTCTTTCGGGGCGGGGCGGTGGGCCTGAGAGGATGGGTGAATGGACGTCGAACTTCCCGAACTTCCTTTCCCCCTCCGTACCTACGGGCCTGACGGGCACTGGTCGCACGAGGACGGCATACTCACCGGCTGGGCCGGCCCCCGCCAGGACCGCTTCGTACCGCCCACCGACGAGGCACTGGATCCCGCCTCCGACGCGCCTCGTCTCCTCGGGGCGCCGGAGGGGGACTTCCAGCTGATCGCCCGCGTCACGGTCGGCTTCGGTGCGGCCTTCGACGCGGGGGTCCTCTACGTCCATGTGGGGGAGCGGGCCTGGGCGAAGCTCTGCCTGGAGTACTCCCCGGACGTGCCCACCGTCTGCACGGTGGTCACCCGGGGGCACTCCGACGACGCCAACTCCTTCACTGTGGACGGCAGTTCCGTCTGGCTGCGGATCAGCCGCACGGGTCGGGCCTTCGCCTTCCACGCCTCCCGCGACGGCAAGCGCTGGACGTTCGTCCGGCTCTTCACCCTGGGCGAGGAGAAGGAGACGTCCGCCGCGCTCGTCGGCTTCATGACGCAGTCGCCGATGGGGGAGGGGTGCGTGGTGACGTACGACGGCATCGAGTTCCGCCCGAACTGGCCCAAGGATCTGAGAGACGGCAGCTGACCGTGGGTGGGGGCCGGCCGCGCGGTGGGAACCGTGGCCCCCTCCCTCACGTCCTCCGCTGCATGATCAGCAAACCCCGCACCACCGGCCCCCTCGTCATCAGAACCGCGCTGCCCAGCGAGGCCGCCGCCCTCGCCGATCTCCATGCCCGCGCCCGTGCGACCTACTACCCGGACGGCCTGCCGGAAGACGGCTCCGACTGGATCGCACGCTGGCGTAGTGCCATCGAGCGCCCCGACGGCCACGTCCTGTGCGCGGTGCGCGACGGACACCTCGTGGGCATCGCCTCCTTCCGCACCGCGGAGGACGCCCCCGCCGACACCGTGAAGCTCTTCCAGTTCCACGTCGCTCCCGACCGCTGGCGCGAAGGCATCGGCACCGCACTGCACACGGCCTGCCTCGAACAGTGGCGAGCCGACGGCAAGCACACGGCCACCCTCGACGTGCACGTCGACAACGCCCGCGCCCAGGCCTTCTACGCCCGCCAGGGCTGGGTCCCGGACCCGGAGAACCCGCCCGCCGAAGGCGATCACCACCTCTTCCTGCGCTACGCCGTCACCGGGGAATGAAACCGGCCGTTTGAACGTTCACCTACTCCCGCCCCCGGAGGGGCCCGTATTCGTACGACCTGGAGAGAGCCGAAGACATGCGCGTCGAGATCTGGTCGGATATCGCCTGTCCCTGGTGCTACGTGGGCAAGG
This sequence comes from Streptomyces sp. NPDC096311, assembly GCF_044763085.1. NCBI lineage: Bacteria > Bacillati > Actinomycetota > Actinomycetes > Kitasatosporales > Streptomycetaceae > Streptomyces > Streptomyces sp. NPDC096311. Next base: position 99,108 of record NZ_JBIWFN010000008.1, on the reverse strand, counting down.
CCCGCTTCGAGAAGGCGCTGGACGCCTTCCCGCACCGTGACGAGGTCGAGGTCGTGCACCGCTCCTTCGAGCTGGACCCCTCTCGCGCCAAGGGCGACATCCAGCCCGTGCTCAGGATGCTGACCAAGAAGTACGGCATGAGCGAGGCACAGGCGCAGGCCGGTGAGGAGAACCTGGGCGCACAGGCCGCCGCCGAGGGCCTGGCGTACCGCACCCGGGACCGCGACCACGGCAACACCTTCGACATGCACCGCCTCCTCCACTTCGCCAAGGAGCGGGGCCGCCAGGACGAGCTGATCGGTCTGCTGTACAAGGCGAACTTCGCCGAGGTGCGGACCGTCTTCAACGACGACGAGCGGCTCGTCGAGCTGGCCGTCGCCGCCGGGCTCGACGCCGACGCCTCCCGCGAGGTGCTGGCCGACCCTGAGGCGTACGCCGACGAGGTGCGCGCCGACGAGCGCGAGGCCGCCGAGCTCGGCGCGAACGGCGTGCCGTTCTTCGTCCTGGACCGCAAGTACGGCGTCTCCGGCGCCCAGCCCGCCGAGGTCTTCGCACAGGCTCTGACCCAGGCGTGGGGCGAGCGCCCGCCGCTGAAGCTGATCCAGGACGGTGCCGCCGACGCGGAGGCCTGCGGCCCGGACGGATGCGCCGTACCGCAGCCGTAGGTCGTCCGGCACGGCGGTGAAAGCGCAGGTCGGGGCGGACGTATAAGCAGTCCTTACCGGAACCGCGTAAAACTCCGTAATGGACGAGAGGTGCTCAGGGCCGCACAGTGGTCCCATGGAGACCTTCGAGAGCCTCGTACGAGCCGAGTTCGCCCCGAAGAACACCTATCTGAACACCGCCAGCTGCGGACTCCTGCCGGCGCGCACGGTCGAGGCCATGCGCGCCGCCGTCGAGTCCGTCGCCGACGGACGGCCGTCCGACATGTTCGACGACGTGGAGGCCGCCCGCGCCGCCTTCGCCCGGCTGGCCGGGGTCCCCGCGGGCCGGGTGGCGGCCGGGGCCTCGGTCGCCGTCTACAGCGGACTGATCGCCGCCTCGCTGCCGCCGGGCGCCGAAGTCCTCACCGCGGAGGACGACTTCAGCTCCGTCGTGAACCCCTTCCACGTCCGTGGCGACCTCAAGCTGCGCGCCGTACCGCTGGAGCGGGTCGCCGAGTCCGTACGTCCGGGCACCGCGCTCGTCGCGGTCAGCGCCGCGCAGTCCGCGGACGGGCGGATCGCCGATCTGGCGGGCATCGCCCGGGCCGCGCGCGAGCACGGGGCGCGGACGTACGTCGACGTCTCCCAGGCCGCCGGCTGGCTGCCGATGGAGGCCGACGGGTACGACTTCGTCTCCTCGGTCGCCTTCAAGTGGCTTGTCTGCCCTCGGGGCGTGGCCTTCCTGGTCGTTCCGGAGGATCTCGGCGGGCTCACTCCGGTGTTCGCCGGCTGGGTCGCGGGTGAGGCGCCCTGGGACAGCTGCTACGGCCCGGTGGCGGAACTCGCCCACTCGGCGCGGCGGTTCGACGAGAGCCCCAGCCTCTTCTCGTACGCGGGCGCCCGGCACTCGCTGGAGCTCGTCGAGGAACTGGGCGTGGCGAACGTACGTGCCCATGACCTCGCCCTCGCCGACCGTTTCCGCGCCGGGCTCCGGGGGCTCGGCCACGCGCCGGTGGCCGCCCCCGCCTCGCCGATCGTGTCCGTGCCCGGACTCGGCCGACGGCAGCGGGAGCTGAGCGAGGCCGGGGTCGAGGTCTCCGACCGGGCGGGCAACCTGCGCGCGGCCTTCCACCTGTACAACACCCCCGCCGACGTCGATCGACTGCTGGACGTCCTGTCCGGCTGACCCCGACGGGGGCTCCTTCACACGCGCGGCTGCGTCACGCTCGCGGTCACTTCACGGGCGTGACATCACGGGCGCCGATGAACTCGGGCCTGCGGACCGGCGCCGCGAACGGCTCCACCGCCGCGTTCTCCACGCTGTTGAACACGATGAAGACGTTGCTGCGCGGGAACGGGGTGATGTTGTCCCCGGAGCCGTGCATGCAGTTGCAGTCGAACCAGGTCGCCGAACCTGCCCGGCCCGTGAAGAGCTTGATGCCGTGCCGGCCGGCGAAGCGGGTCAGCGCCTCGTCGGACGGGGTGCCCGCGTCCTGCATCTGGAGCGACTTCTTGTAGTTGTCCCGCGGGGTGGCTCCCGCACAGCCGAGGAACGTCTTGTGCGACCCCGGCATGATCATGAGGCCGCCGTTGGTGTCGTGGTTCTCGGTCAGCGCGATCGACACGGACACGGTCCGCATGTTCGGCAGTCCGTCCTCGGTGTGCCAGGTCTCGAAGTCCGAGTGCCAGTAGAACCCGCCGGCCCCGAAGCCCGGCTTGACGTTGATCCGCGACTGGTGGACGTAGACGTCCGAGCCGAGGATCTGCCGGGCCCGCCCGACGACCCGCTCGTCGCGTACGAGCGCGGCGAAGACCTCGCTGATCCGGTGCACCTCGAAGACGGACCGGATCTCCTGCGTGGCGGGCTCGATGATCGAGCGTTCGTCGGCGCGGATCGCCGGATCGGTGACCAGCCGCTCCAACTCGGCCCGGTAGAGGGCGACGTCGTCCTCGCCGATCAGCTCCTCGATCGCGAGGAAGCCGTCACGCTCGTACGCCTGGAGGTCGGGCACGGAGAACGGCCCGGGTGTGCCGGGCGCCCCCCAGACGACCGGGTCCTGGCGGGGGACGGACACCTCGGCGGCGCCGCGGCTGGGGTAGAGATCGGTGACGGTGGTGGGGCTGGTCGTGGTGGTCGTGGTCATGGGGCTTCAGACCTCCTCGGGTTCGGTCAGGAGCGGGTAGACGCCGTTCGCGTCGTGGTCCTCCCGTCCGGTGACGGGCGGATTGAAGACGCAGACGCACCGGAAGTCGGTCTTGGGGCGCATGGTGTGGCGCTCGTGGCCGTCGAGCAGGTACATCGTGCCCGGCGTGATCCAGTGCGTCTCGCCGGTCTCGTCGTTGGTCAGCTCGGCCTCGCCCGCCACGCAGAGCACGGCCTCGATGTGGTTCGCGTACCACATCGACGTCTCCGTACCCGCGTACAGGACCGTCTCGTGGAGGGAGAAGCCCACCTTCTCCTTGGCGAGGACGATGCGCTTGCTCTCCCAGGTACCCGTCGCGGCCTTCACATGCCGGTCGGTGCCTTCGATGTCCTTGAACGAACGGACTATCACGGTGGTGCCGTGCCTTTCTGTCAGACGGTTTCGCGTACGGCGCGGGCGAGGGTGCGCAGGCCCTCGTCGAGCTCGTCGGGGGTGATGGTGAGCGCGGGGAGGAGTTTCACGACCTCGCTCTCCGGGCCGGAGGTCTCGATGAGCAGCCCGAGTTCGAAGGCGCGCTGCGCGACGCGCCCCGCACGTTCCTTCTCGTGGAACTCGAGGCCCCAGACGAGACCGCGACCCCGGTACTCCTTCACGTCGGCGAGGTTCTCCTCGGTGAGGGAGATCAGGGCCTGCTCGATCTGCTCGCCGCGGGCACGGGTCTGCTTCTCCATGGCGGACCCGTCGGACCAGTACGTCTCCAGGGCCGCGGCGGCGGTGACGAACGCCGGGTTGTTGCCGCGGAACGTGCCGTTGTGCTCGCCCGGCTCCCAGATGTCCAGCTCGGGCTTGAACAGGCACAGTGACATGGGCAGCCCGTACCCGCTGATGGACTTGGACACGGTCACGATGTCGGGCACGATCCCCGCCTCCTCGAAGGAGAAGAACGCTCCCGTCCGCCCGCAGCCCATCTGGATGTCGTCGACGATGAGCAGCATGTCGCGCCGCCGGCACAGGTCGGCGAGGGCGCGCAGCCACTCGGGCCGGGCGACGTTGATGCCACCCTCGCCCTGCACGGTCTCGACGATGACCGCGGCGGGCTGGTTGAGCCCCGAGCCCTGGTCCTCGAGCAGCCGCTCGAACCAGAGGAAGTCCGGTACCTGGCCGTCGAAGTAGTTGTCGAACGGCATCGGGGTGCCGTGCACGAGCGGGATACCGGCGCCGGCCCGCTTGAAGGCGTTCCCGGTCACGGCCAGCGAGCCCAGCGACATCCCGTGGAAGGCGTTGGTGAAGGACACGATCGCCTCGCGCCCCTTCACCTTCCGCGCCAGCTTCAGCGCGGACTCGACGGCGTTGGTGCCCGTCGGCCCCGGGAACATGACCTTGTAGGGCAGGTCGCGCGGCCGTAGGACGAGGTTCTGGAAGGCCTCAAGGAAGGCGCGTTTGGCGGTCGTCGACATGTCGAGACCGTGGGTGACGCCGTCGCGCTCCAGGTAGTCGATGAGGGCCCGTTTGAGTACGGGGTTGTTGTGCCCGTAGTTCAGGGACCCCGCACCGGCGAAGAAGTCGAGGTATTCGTGCCCGTCCTCGTCGAACATCCGGCTGCCCCGGGCCCGGTCGAAGACGGCGGGCCAGCTGCGGCAGTAGCTGCGCACCTCCGACTCCAGGGTCTCGAAGACGCTCAGGTCGGGCTGGATGATGCTCACGGCGAATCGCTCCTCGGCGCGTGGGGGAGGGGGAGAAGGCAGGGAGAAGTCAGGGGGATGTCCGGGTCGGCTGGGGCCCGCCCGGGGTCATCCGGGGAGCGGACCGATCCGGTAGAGCACCTCGGGGTCGTGCGGTCCGTCCGGGAACTGCCCGGCCTCGAACAGCACTTCGTGCTCGACGCGTGCGCCGTGGCGTCGCGCGTACGAGGTGAACAGGCGCTCGGAGGCGGTGTTGCCGGGCGTGATCGTGGTCTCGACGGCGGTGATCGTCCGCTGCTTCGCGACCCGCGCGGTCAGCCCGTCGAGCAGGGCCGCGGCCAGTCCGCGTCCGCGGTGGGCGGCGTCGACGGCCACCTGCCACACGAGCAGGGTGCCCGGGCGCTCGGGCCGGACGTACCCGGTGACGAAGCCGACGGGCACGCCGTCCGCGTCGCGCGCCACCGCCGAGGTACCGGCGAAGTCACGGCACCACAGCAGATAGCTGTACGAGGAGTTCAGGTCGAGGGTTCCGGAGTCCTTGGCGATATGCCAGAGCGCGGCTCCGTCCGCCACCTTCGGACGGTCGATCCGAAGGCCCTCCGGCATTTCCAGGAATTCCGCTTGCAGGTCTGCTTGTGCGGCGGTCATGCGGATTGAATTTACCGAGGGAAATCTTAAATTGCATCGTCGTCCGGGGTTACGTACGACGCGCCGTTGTGTTATCGCGCGCCCGTGAGAGCCCGGTGCTGCGGGTGGTGTAAGGGGATGGTTTGCCCGGGAAATAGGGGAGGAAGTGGACGCATTGTGGAGTGCGTCACAGGCACATAATCGCCACGAGGTGTGCCCGAATTACGTCGGTTGGCGTTCGCGAAATCTTTGCGTTTAGGGACCGGGAAAGCGGGCAGGAGAATACGGGAAGCTCATTTTCGACTTAATGCAAGAATAAGTATGGAGAGCGTCTCGTCAATTGATGCACGATTATGCTCCGGCAAGCCCGTCGATTCGCTCGCGCAGGAGGGGGCCAGTTGTGTTCGGCCTCGTCCTCGAACGCCGGACGGGCTGTGAGTCTTCAGGGGCGCGGGGAACTGCGCGACCAGTCCCCCCACCCGCAGCCGAAGAACTCACCCGGGGTCCGGGGTGGAGCCCCAGGTTCGGGCTAGGACCACGCCATCGTCGTCGCGCGGCGTGCCGCCTCCAGGTCGGTCGTGAGGCCGGACTCGGCCATCGCCGCGCCCAGCGCCGCGAGGCAGGAGCGCACGACCCCCTGCGTCGCATCGGGACCGTAGTGGTTCACCCGGATCATCTCCTTCGCCAGCGCACCCCCACCCGCGACCAGCGGCAACACCGGATCCGCGGCCAGCGCCCTCGCGACCAGCACCCCCGCGTCGACCCCGGACGGCGCCCGCAAGGTCGTGGCGACCGGCGCCGCGTCCCCCGCCTCGTACACATACGGCTCCAGCCCGCCGCCGAGAGCGACCGCCCCCGCTCGCGTGGCCGCCGCCGCCAGGGCGTGGCGGCGCATCACCGCGTCGAGCCCCTCCGCCTCGATCCGCTCGACACACGCCTCCAGCGCCAGCATCTCCAGCTGCGCCGGCGCGTGCAGCAGCGCCTTGCGCCCGCCGTCGACCCACCGCTCCTTCCAGTCCAGCAGGGAGAGGTAGGACCGACGCGGCGCCCCGGGATTGGCGGCCATCCGAGCCCATGCCCGCTCGCTCACGGACACGGCCGACACCCCGGCGGGCCCGCCCATCGCCTTCTGCGCCCCGATCACGCACAGGTCGACTCCCCACGCGTCCGGCAGCACCGGCTCCGCGCCGATCGAGGCGACGGCGTCCAGGTAGAACAGCGCGCCGTGCGCACGCACCACCTCGCCGATCTCCGCGACGGAGTTCGTGTTGCCCGTCGCCGCCTCCGCGTGCACCAGCGAGACGAAGTCGATCGCCGGATGCTCGGCGAAGGCGTCGCGCACCTGCGCGGCCGTCACCGCCGTGTGGAACGGCACCGCGAGATCGATCACCGTCGCCCCGCAGTCCCGCAGCCAGTCCCCGAAGGTCTGCCCGTACGGCCCGGTGATCACGTTGAGCGCGGTGGTACCGGGTCCGGCCGTGGCGCGAATGGCACCCTCCAGGGGCAGCAGCGCCTCGCCCTGCATGATCACGACGTCCTGCTCGGTGGAGAGCAGCCGCGCCACGCGGTCCTCGATCGCCGCGAAGTGTGCGGCGCTCAGCGGGGCGAGGTCCAGGAAGGGATGGGTCACGGCGGTGCTCTCTTCGCTCACGGGTTCCAATGCGCAGCCCCGAGCGTATCCGGCGTCCTTGTCACGCCCGCGGCGATCCTCGGCCGTACGGACAGCCACCCCCAGGTCATACGGCCTGACGGCCCCGCGAGGCATGACTTCCGAGGCCGAACGGCGCAACAGCCATCGGATTGGTTTGAGTGAGTCAAACCTTTCCTTATAATCGGAAGCCTCCATTCCCCCCACAGGAGGTCTCCGTGAACTCGGTCCTCGGACGCCGGACGCGCATTCTGGCCGCCACCACCGCCACGGCCGGGCTGCTGCTCGTGGCCGGCTGTTCCTCGGGCGGCGGAGGCGGCCAGAGCAGCGCCAAGGGCGTTCCCCTGGTCAAGGCGGGCCAGGTCACGACCTGCACCCACCTCCCGTACCCGCCGTTCCAGTCGGAGATCAACGGCAAGGTGCAGGGTTTCGACGTCGCACTGATCGACCTGGTCGCGGGGGACCTCGGCGTGAAGCAGGCCATCGTCGACACGCCCTTCGAGAACTTCAAGACGGGCGCGTTCCTCAACTCCGGCCAGTGCGACCTCGCCGCGGCCGGCATGACGATCACCCCGGAGCGCAAGAAGAACGTCGACTTCTCCGACCCGTACTTCGACGCCACCCAGGCCGTCCTGGTCGACAAGAAGAGCGGCGTCAACTCCCTCGCCGACGTCAAGGCCAAGGGCAAGAAGCTCGGCGCCCAGGCGCAGACCACCGGCGAGGAGTACGCGACGAAGCAGGGCTTCGACTCGGTCTCCTTCGAGTCCTCCGACGCGGTCCTGAGCGGCCTGCGCACCGGCCAGGTCCAGGCCGTCATCATCGACTACCCGGTCGTCCAGGGCTGGCTGAAGGACAAGGCCAACGCCAAGGCCTTCAAGGTGGTCGACAACCTCAACACCGGTGAGCAGTACGGCTTCACGGTCAAGAAGGGCAACACCAAGCTCCTCGCCGAGATCAACAAGACGATCAAGCAGGCCAAGGCCGACGGCACGTACAAGAAGCTCTACGAGAAGTGGATCGGCCCGTACCCCGCGTCCGCGGCCACCGCCTCCCCGTCCGCCTCATGAGTGATGCCGACGCACGACTCCAGCCCCGGAAGTCCGGCCTGACCCGGCGCCAGAAGCGCGCCCTCTCGCGCGGCGCGCAGTACGTCGTCTTCGTCGCCGCCGTGATCGCCTTCGCGGTCGCGGCGGACTGGGGGCGTCTGAAGAACCAGTTCGCGCAGTGGGACCTGGTCAAGCAGATGTTCCCGGACGTCATCACGCTGGCGCTGAAGAACACCGTGCTCTACACGATGTCCGGCTTCGTCGTCGGTCTCGTGCTCGGCCTGGTCATCGCCCTGATGCGGCTGTCCCCGGTGGGCCCCTACCGCTGGCTCGCCGGCATCTACATCGAGATCTTCCGCGGCCTGCCCGCCCTGCTGATCTTCGTCTTCGTGGGTGTCGCCGTGCCCTTGGCGTTCCCGGGCACGGAGATCCCCGGCGGCACCTACGGCAAGGTGGCGCTCGCGCTCGGCCTGGTCTCGGCCGCGTACATGGCCGAGACGATCCGCGCGGGCATCCAGGCGGTGCCCAAGGGACAGATGGAGGCGGCCCGTTCGCTGGGCTTCTCGCACGCCCGGGCCATGGTCTCGATCGTCATCCCGCAGGCGTTCCGCATCGTGATCCCGCCGCTCACCAACGAGCTCGTCCTCCTCTTCAAGGACTCCTCGCTGGTGCTGTTCCTCGGGGTCACCCTGGAGGAGCGCGAGCTCACCAAGTTCGGGCGCGACCTGGCGAGCCAGACCGCCAACTCCACACCGATCCTGGTCGCGGGCCTGTGCTACCTGCTCGTCACCGTGCCGCTCGGATTCGTCGTACGCCGCCTGGAGGCCAAGGCCGGGGAGGCCACCAAGTGACCAGCACCAGCAGTACTTCCAGCACCAGCACTCCAGAGATCCAGGTCCGGGACCTCCACAAGTCCTTCGGTGACAACGACGTCCTGCGCGGTATCGACCTGGAGATCGGACAGGGCGAGGTCGTCTGCGTCATCGGACCCTCCGGCTCCGGCAAGTCCACCCTGCTCCGCTGTGTAAACCTCTTGGAGGAACCCACCAAGGGGCAGGTCTTCGTCGGCGGCAGCGAGGTCACGCACCCCGACGTCGACATCGACGCCGTACGCCGCCGGATCGGCATGGTCTTCCAGCAGTTCAACCTCTTCCCGCACCTGTCGGTGACCGAGAACCTCACGCTCCCGCAGCGCCGGGTGCTGAAGCGGGACAAGGAGGAGGCGGCCAAGGTCGCCGCCGAGAACCTGGCGCGGGTGGGCCTGTCCGAGAAGGCGGACGCCTACCCCTCCTCCCTCTCCGGCGGCCAGCAGCAGCGCGTCGCGATCGCCCGCGCGCTCGCCATGGGGCCCGAGGTGATGCTCTTCGACGAACCGACCTCGGCGCTCGACCCGGAACTCGTCGGCGACGTGCTCGCCGTCATGCGCAGGCTCGCGCGCGAAGGCATGACGATGATGGTCGTCACCCACGAGATGAGCTTCGCGTGCGAGGTCGCCGACCGGGTCGTCTTCATGGACGGCGGCGTGATCGTCGAGGACGGCGCCCCCGCGCAGGTCATCGGCAACCCGAGCCACGAGCGCACCCGCCACTTCCTGTCCCGGCTGCTGGACCCGGCGATGGCGGAGGTCGAGGAGGACGCGGAGGAGGGGGAAAGGGGGCTGTAGCACCGGGCCGTCCGGCACGAATTAAGGTGCGGTGCATGAGCGATCGCGCGGTGCTGCACGTGAAGGGGCGGGTGCTCGTCGGGCCCGACGACGTCCGGGACGAACTGTGGGTCGTCGGCGGGAGGATCTCCTACGAGCGTCCCGTCGGCGCCCGTGACATCCGTACCGTCGAGGGCTGGGCCCTGCCCGGTCTCGTCGACGCGCACTGCCATGTCGGCCTCGACGCGCACGGGCCCGTCCCCGACGACGTCTCCGAGAAGCAGGCGCTCACCGACCGCGAGGCCGGCACCCTGCTCGTCCGGGACGCGGGCTCGCCCTCCGACACCCGCTGGATCGACGACCGCGCCGACCTCCCGAAGATCATCCGCGCGGGCCGGCACATCGCCCGCACCCGCCGCTACATCCGTAACTACGCGCACGAGATCGAGCCGGAGGACCTGGTCGCGTACGTCGCCCAGGAGGCCCGGCGCGGCGACGGCTGGGTGAAACTGGTCGGCGACTGGATCGACCGCGAGACGGGCGACCTCAGTGCCTGCTGGCCGCGCGAGGCCGCTGCGGCGGCGATCGCCGAGGCGCACCGCCTCGGCGCACGGGTGACCGCGCACTGCTTCGCGGAGGACTCGCTCAGGGACCTGGTCGAGGCGGGCATCGACTGTGTCGAGCACGCGACCGGCCTGACCGAGGAGACGATCCCCCTCTTCGCCTCCCGAGGGGTCGCGATCGTCCCCACGCTCGTCAACATCGCCACCTTCCCGCAGCTCGCCGCCGGGGGAGAGACGAAGTTCCCGCGCTGGTCGGCGCACATGCGGGCACTGCACGAACGCCGCTACGACACCGTGCGCGCCGCCTACGACGCCGGAGTCCCGGTCTATGTCGGCACCGACGCGGGCGGTTCACTGGCCCACGGTCTGGTGGCCGGCGAGGTCGCCGAACTCGTCACCGCGGGCATCCCGCCGGTCGAGGCGCTGTCCGCGACGACCTGGGGCGCCCGGCGGTGGCTCGGGCGGCCGGGGCTCGACGAGGGCGCGCCCGCCGACCTCGTGGTGTACGAGGGGGATCCGCGCGCGGACGTACGGGTGCTGGCGGCTCCGCGCCGGGTCGTGCTGAACGGGCGGGTTGTCGGCTAGGTCCTGTCGTCGGGGAGGTCGTCGGTCGTCCGGTTGACGGAGCGTTACGTGTCCGCCGGTCGCCTCGTTACGCACCACCGTGCGCGCTCCGGAGCGTCGACCGGCGTGTTCGGGGCGGTGATGTTGAGTGGGTGACAGCGGGGAACATCCGTGCCCAGCGGTGTCGGAAGATTCGAACGAACTCCCGGAAACCCCACGTTGGAGTGAAGTCACGTCAGGTTGCTGACTGTTCACTCTCGGTGCGTAATTCTTGCCGGGTCCCAAGCGGTTCTCTCCTGGGGGTCCCACCCTTGAACGCCAACACCGACTTCCGCATGTCCGCACGCCGTTTCACCGCCACCGCGGCGGCCACCGTCCTCGCCGCCGGTCCGGTGGCGCTGGCCGGTGCGGGTGCCGCGCACGCGAGCGCCGACCACGGTCGCGCGAGCGCCGTCGTGCTGCGCACCGGGCTCGACGTGTCCCTGCTCAACAAGACCGTGAACGTCCCGCTCGCGGTCTCCCTCAACGAGGTGCGGGCGCCCCGGAGCGCCGAGCGGACCGCGCTGACGGCGAGGCTGGACGGGGTCGACGGCGGTCAGCCGTTCAGTGTGCTGCGGGCGGATGTCGCCTCCGCGAAGGCGACGGTGTCCGCGTCGGGGGCCGAGGCGTCCACGAACCTCACCCATGCGCGGATCCATGTCCCCGGGCTGCCGTTGCTGTCCCTCATCGAGGTCGGGCAGGTGACCTCGAAGGCGACCTGTGAGGCGGGGCGCAAGCCCGTGGCTTCCGCCACCCTCCTGGGTGGGGTGACCGTCCTCGGCAAGAAGGTGACGTTGACGGTGGGCGGTCCGACGGAGGTGAAGGTGCCGGGGGTCGGTGAGGTCCGGATCGACTTCTCCAAGACGCGGACCACGTCCCGTACGGCGGCGGCGTCCGCGCTCGAACTCAAGGTCTCCGTCAACCCGTTGAAGCTGAACGTGGCGGATGTGGAAGGCACCCTGACCCTCGGGTCCGTCATGTGTGAGTCCCCGTCCGCGCCCGCTGTCTCCGTGTCGGCCCCTCCCCCCGACATCAAGCCCCAGGGGGCAGCGGCGGAGTCGGGCCTCGCCGAGACCGGTGGCGCGTCGACGACTCCGTACGTGGTGGGTGGGGCGGTCGTGCTCCTGGCCGCGGGCGGAGCGGCCGTCGCCCTGGCCCGCCGCCGCCACGCCTGAGCCCCCGGCGGGTGTGCTCTTCGGCTGCGGGTGGGTGGGGGCTGGTCGCGCAGTTCCCCGCGCCCCTAAGAGCCTCGGTCCGCGCGACGCCGTGGAACGGGGCCGGTGCCCCCTGCTCGAGCGAAGCCGAGAGCGTGGGGGAGGGCAGGGGCGGCGGGGGCGAGGAGACCCCGCGCCGCACCCACCCTCATCCCCCAGCCACGACCATCGCCCGATCCAGCGCCTGGAGGAATCCATTGACGGTGGCCCGGTTTCGTACGGCCAGGCGGAGCCAGTCGTCCCCCAGTCCCGGAAACGTGTCCCCACGCCGCACCGCGAACCCCAGCCCCCGCAAGTGACGCCGCACCACCATCGCCCGAGGCAGCCGAATCAGCACGAACGGACCCTCGGCGGGCTCGACGACCCGCAACCCGTCGGGCTCGAACTCCCGGAGCCCCGCGACGAGATGGGCCCGGTCGGAGGCGACCCGCCGCGCCGCGTGGGCGGCCTCGGCGAGCGCCCGGGGCGACACGCACACCTCGGCCGCCGCGAGGGCGGGCGTGGAGACGGGCCAGAGCGGCTGCGCACGGGACAGCTCGCGGACCGTGTCGGGCGCGGCCAGGACGTACCCGATCCGCAACCCCGCCAGCCCCCACGTCTTCGTGAGGCTGCGCAGCACGACAAGCCCAGGAATGTCCGTCCGCCCGGCCAGCGCCTCCCGCTCACCCGGCACCGCGTCCATGAACGCCTCGTCGACCACCAACGTCCGCCCGGGCCGCGCGAGCGCGGCGATCGCGGCCGCCGGGTGCAGCACGGACGTCGGATTGGTCGGGTTGCCGATCACGACGAGGTCCGCGTCCTCGGGTACGGCCGCGGGGTCCAGCCGAAACCCGTCCGACTCACGCAACAACACCCGGTCGACCGTGTGGCCGGCATCCCGCAGCGCCGCCTCCGGTTCGGTGAACTGCGGGTGGATCACGACCGGCTGACGGACCTTCAGGGCACGGGCCAGCAGTACGAACGCCTCCGCCGCGCCCGCCGTCAGGAGCACCCGCTCCACCGGCACCCCGTGCCGCGCCGCCACCGCGGCCCGCGCGGCCCGCCCGTCCGGATAGGCCGCGAGGCCGTCCAGCGACGCGGCGACGTGCTCGCGCAACCACGCCGGCGGCGTGTCCGCACGGACGTTCACGGCGAGATCGGTGAGCGCCGAGCCGTCGTCCCGCACCTCGGCGTCCCCGTGGTGCCGCAGATCGTGCGCGTCGTCTGCGCGCGAGCCGGCGCCGCGCGCGTCGCCTCCGTGCGCGCCCTCAGTGTGCATGCGCGTGCCCGCCGTGGTGGTGCCCGTGGTGATGTCCTTCGTGGTGGTGCCCGTCGTCGTCCGGGTGGAAGTGCGGCTGCTGGGGGAGGCCCACCTTGTCCTCGAAGCCGGGCAGCGCGATGCGGTAGACGCAGGAGTCGCAGTTCATCCGCAGGTCGCCCTTGACCGCCTCCCGGTACCGCTCCATGACCAGGTCGAGCAGCTCCGGCTCGGGGCCGATGACCTCGGCCGAGCGCACCTCGACGTCCGGGTGCGCCGCCGCCCAGCCCTCGGTCTGCTGCCGCACCCGGTCCGGGAGGAGGCCCGTGAACAGGAAGTAGGGAAGGACCACGATCCGCCGCGCGCCCAGCTTCACACAGCGGTCCAGGCCCGACGGGACGTCCGGCGCCGCCAGCGACACGAACGCCGTCTCGACACCCGCGTACCCGCGTCCCTCCCACAGCAGCCGCGCCGCCTTGTGCACCTCGGCGTTGGCGTCCGGGTCGGTGGAGCCGCGCCCGACGAGCAGCACGGTGACGTCGGACCGGTCCTGCGGCGTACGGACCGTGCCGCCGAGCGCCTCGTCCAGCCGCCGTTCGAGCACCGCGAGGAGCGACGGGTGCGGGCCCAGCGGGCGCCCGTAGGTGTACGAGATCCCGGGGTGCCGCTCCTTCTCACGGGCCAGCGCCGCCGGGATGTCGCCCTTGGCGTGCCCGGCGGACACCAGCATCAGCGGGACGGCGGCGAACCGGCGTACCCCCTGCTCGACCAGTTCGGTCACGGCGTCACCCAGCGGCGGCGGCGACAGTTCGATGAACCCACCGGCGACGGGCAGTTCGGGGTGACGGTGCCCCAACTGCCGTACGAAGTCGCGGAAGGCCTCGGCTCCGGCCGCGTCCCGGGTGCCGTGACCGGCGATGAGCAGGGCGGGGGGCGGGGTGGTCACGAAAACTCCTTGGTTGCGGGGTGGTACAGCAGGGCGTTGAGCGCGGCGGCGGCGACCGCCGAGCCGCCCTTCTCGGACACGTTGCTGACGGCGGGCAGCCCGCTGTCGCGCAGCGCGGCCTTCGACTCGGCGGCGCCGACGAAGCCGACGGGCAGACCGATGACGAGCGCCGGGTCGGCGTCGAGGGTCAGCAGTTCCTCCAGGGCGGTCGGCGCACAGCCGATCACCCAGAGCGCGCCGGGCCCGACGTCCTCGTACGCGAGCCGGATCGCGTGGGCCGAACGGGTCAGCCCCGGGCCGGTCTTGGCGTCCCTGAGGCGGCAGACGGTGTCGCGGCGCGTGATGCCCGCCGCGACCATCTCCACGTCCACCACGACCGGCGCCCCGGCGTGCAGCGCCGTGTGCGCCTTCGCCAGGGCGCCCTCGTCGGTGACGAGGTCGTCCGCGTAGTCGAGGTCGGCCGCGGAGTGGATGACCCGCTCCACGACCGCCCGCGTCAGCGGCGGGAAGTGCGAGGTGTCCAGGCGGGCACGCAGCCGCCGGAAGGACTCCTGCTCGATGGGGTGCACGACCCGGTTCTCCGGGAACACCTGGCTCACTCGGCTCACTTGGGCTCCTCCTGCCAGCGGTAGCCGCGCGGTGTCACCATGCGCCCGGCGATCTCACGCGTCGCCGTGTTGCCCACGGTCACCACGGTCATCATGTCGACGATCGCCGGATCCAGGGACCCCAGCGACGTCACCCGGCTCGACTCGTCCGGCCGGGAGGCGTTGCGCACGACTCCGACCGGCGTCGTCGGCTCCCGGTGCTCGGCGAGGATCGCGAGCGCCTTCGGGAGCTGCCAGTCGCGGCCCCGGCTGCGCGGGTTGTAGAAGGTCACGACGATGTCGGCCTCAGCGGCGGCCCGCACCCGGCGCTCGATGACCTCCCACGGTGTGTGCAGGTCGGAGAGGCTGATCGACACGTGGTCGTGGCCCAGCGGCGCGCCCAGGATCGCTCCGGCCGCGAGCGCGGCGGTCACGCCCGGCACCCCGACCACGTCGATGTCGTCGGACGCCTCGGCCAGTGCCGGTGACGCCATCGCGTACACGCCCGCGTCCCCGCTGCCGATCAGCGCGACGGCCTGCCCGTGCCGTGCCTCGGCGACCGCCGTGTGCGCCCGCTCCTCCTCGGCGCCGAGCCCGGACTCCAGGATCCGGGTGCCGGGGCGCAGCAGATCGCGGATCTGGTCGACGTACTGGTCGAGCCCGACGAGCACGGACGCCCGCCGCAGCTCCTCCTTCGCCCGCGGGGTGAGCAGGTCACGGGCGCCGGGGCCGAGCCCGACCACCGCGAGCCGCCCGCGCGCCACGCGGCGCACGACGGCACAGGTGGCCATCGCGGGCCGCCCGTCCGCACGCGTCGACTTCCGCTTGGGCACGAGGAGTTCACCGCCGCCTGCGAGGGCGGCGGCCTCCGCGACGGACGGGGTGCCGACGGCGGTGAACGGCGCGTCCGAGGGGTTCGGCACGTCCACCGTCGCCAACTCCTCGGCGGTGTACGTCACCACGGGCACCCCGAGCCGTCCGGCGGCCTCGACGATGCCGGGCTCCTCGGCCTTGGCGTCGACGGTGGCCAGCTCCGCGACGGACCTCGCGGACAGCCCGGCGTCACGGAGCACGTCCTCGACGAGGCCGAGGATCTCCGCCACCGGGGCGCCCTTGGACGCGCCGACCCCCACGACGAGGGAGGGCGGCCGCAGCAGCACCTCGCGCTCGCCGGGCGCCACGGCCCGGTCGGTGACACGAATGCCGTACGCGCCCTCCGTCGCGACCGGCAGGGGCGGCAACGGCCACGCCAAGTCGGCCCGCAGGGCGACGGGTTCGCCGTCCAGCAGCGCCCGGGTGACGGCGGCGACCTCCCCCTCCACGGGGAAGCCGAGCGTGTCGAGACCCGGCACTGCGACCGCGTCCGTCGCCGTCGTCACCACCGGCTCGGCCCCGAGCGACTCGCCTACTTCGCGGGCGAGTTCATTGGCGCCGCCGCCATGACCGCCGACGAGCGACACGGCGAACCGGCCGCCCTCGTCCACGCACACGACCCCCGGGTCGGACGTCTTGTCGTCCAGCAGCGGCGCGATCAGCCGCACCACCGCGCCCGTGGCGAGGAAGCACACCAACTGGTCGCACTCCGCGAAGGCCCGCCGCACGGCGTCCCCGACGGACCCGTCGTACACCCGCGTACGGGTGGGCCAGGCCGCGGCCAGCCGGTCACGGGCCGCCGCGCCCGCCGCCGTGGCGGAAATCAGGCCGATCACTGGAGGACTCCTTCGGTACGTGCCGGAGGCCGGACGCCCCACAGCAGAAAAACGGGGTTGGTGGCCGCGAGCCGGGTGACGTTCCCCGGCAGCGGCGCGAGCCGGGAGGACTGCAGCAGTACGCCGTCGCAGTCGAACCCGGCGGCGGTCAGCGCCTCCCGGGCCGCCGGCACCCGGTCGAGCGCGGCCATGGCGACGACGACGGCCCGCCGGGCCCGCCGCGCGCAGACGGTCACGATGGCGGGCAGCTCGCGCCCCCCGCCGCCGATGAACACGGCGTCCGGATCGTCCAGGTCGGACAGCACGGTCGGCGCGGCCCCGTGCACCACCCGGACGTCGACGCCGTGCGCCTCGGCGTTGGCGAGGATCCGGTCGCAGCCGTCCCGTGTCTTCTCGATCGCGGTGACGGCGGCCCCGAACCGCGCGCACTCCACGGCGACGGAGCCGGAGCCCGCGCCGACGTCCCAGACCTGCTCGCCGAGGCGCGGCCCGAGCCGGGCCAGCGCCAGCGCCCGCACCTCGAACTTGCTGATCATCGAGTCGCGGTGGGTGAACTCGCGCTCGTCCAGAGCCCACCGGTCGGGTCCGGCCGGGGGACCGGCGACCGTCCGCACGGGGGCCAGGGCCCGCGACTCGTCGAGACACAGGACGACACTCACCGCCGTGCCCCAGTCGCGGCCCGCGGCCTGAGCCGGGGTGACCCGCTCGACCCGCTCGTGTGCGGGGTCGCCGAGGGCACTCGCCACGACGAGGACGCGCCCGGCGCGGGGGTGGGCGAGGGCGGCGCCCAGCTCGGCGGGCCCGGAGCCGGGGCCGGTCAGCACCGCCACCTTCGGGTGGGAGCGGCAGACCTGGACGGCCGTGCGCAGCGCGCGCCCGTGGGCGCTCACCACCACGGCGTCGTCCCAGGGCAGCCCGAGCCGCGCGAAGGCGGTCGCGACGGACGAGACACCGGGCCGCACGTCCAGCCGCTCGGCCCCGAACCGCTCGGCCAGCGCTCGCACGATCCCGAAGAACCCGGGGTCACCGGAGGCGAGCACGACGACGCGCCGCTCCTTTTCCAGGCATCCCTCGATCGCGTCAAGGGCGGGCGCGAGCGGCCCGAGGACGATCCGCTCCACCGCGTCCGGCAGCCGCGCGGCCGCCAGATGGCGTCGGGCGCCCACGACGAGCCCGGCCTCGGCCAGCGCGTCCGAGGCGTCCGTGGGAAGCGGTGCCCCCGTCCCCGTACCGAAGACGGTGATCACGAAGGACTGCCCTTGCGGGCCGCGCGCAGCTCCGCGCGCGCCTGCGGATCGGCCCTGCGGAAGCCGTGGAAGTGGCCGGGGTGGTAGAGGTGCGAGCGGGTGCCGGTCGCGTCGAGGGCGGGGCCGACCAGGAAGAGGGTGTGCTTCCAGAGCTTGTGCTCCTTGACGGTCTCCTCCAGCGTCTCGATCGTGCACTTCACGATCAGCTCCTCCGGCCAGGTCGCCTGGTAGGCGACCACGACCGGCGTGGACGTCGGATAGCCACCCTCCAGCAGCTCCCGTACGAGCTGTCCGCTGCGGGCGGCCGACAGGAACAGCGCCATGGTCGTGCCGTGCCGCGCGAACTCCCGCACCTCCTCGCCGGGCGGCATGGGCGTCTTGCCGCCGCCGAGCCGGGTGAGGATCACGGACTGCGCGACCTCGGGGATCGTCAGCTCGCGCTGGGCGAGCGCGGCCACGGCGGAGAAGGAGGAGACGCCGGGAATGATCTCGGTCTCGACGCCCAGGTCCGCACACCGGTCCAGCTGCTCCTGCGTACCGCCCCACAGGGCCGGGTCGCCGGAGTGGATGCGGGCCACCTTCAGCCCGTCGGCCGCCGCCCGCTCGTACACGGCCACGACGTCCTCCAGGGACATCGTCGCCGAGTCCAGGATCTCCGCCCCCTCGCGCGCGTGCTCGAGGACCTCGGCCTGCACCAGGCTGGCCGCCCAGATCACGACGTCGGCCTCGGCGATGGCGCGCGCGGCGCGGAACGTCAGCAGGTCGGCGGCGCCGGGCCCTGCCCCGACGATGGTCACCTTGCCGGTGGGGGCATCGGCCATGGGAATCGGTCCTCTCCTACGGATGAATCGGGTGCTGCGAGAAGTCGGTGGGCGCGTCAGTGGGCGCGAGGTTGTCGCCGGATGTGCGCGAACGGGGTGCGATCGGATACGAAGGGTTCATGGCGGTCTTCGTCGCGCTCGGCGCGTTCCTGATGACGCTGGCCGGCGGCTGGACGGCACAGCGGGTCACCGACCGCCGCCACCTGGTGCTGGGCCTGGCGGGCGGGCTGATGCTCGGCGTGGTCGGCCTGGATCTGCTCCCGGAGGCGCTGAACGCGGCGGGTGAGGAGGTGTTCGGTGTACCGGCGGCCCTGCTGCTGTTCGTCGCCGGGTTCCTGCTGGCCCATTTGGTGGAACGCCTGCTGGCCGCCCGGCAGGCCGCGCACGGTGGCGAGGAGCACGACGGACGCGCGCCCGAGGTGGGCCTGACGGCCGCCGCGGCGATGGTCGGGCACAGCGCCATGGACGGCGTCGCGATCGGCGCCGCCTTCCAGGTCGGCGGCGGTATGGGCCTCGCGGTCGCGCTCGCGGTGATCGCCCACGACTTCGCGGACGGCTTCAACACGTACACGATCACGAGCCTGTACGGGAACGCGCGCCGCAAGGCGATCACGATGCTGTTCGCGGACGCGGTGGCCCCGGTGATCGGCGCCGCCTCGACCCTGTTCTTCACCATCCCGGAGAAGGCGCTCGGCGGCTATCTCGGCCTCTTCGGCGGCGTCCTGCTGTACCTGGCCGCCGCCGAGATCCTCCCCGAGGCGCACCACGAGCACCCGGCCCGCTCGACCCTGCTGTGCACGATCGCGGGCGCGGGGTTCATCTGGCTGGTGGTGGGGCTCGCCGGAAGCGGGTGATCTTCCCGGGCTCACAGTTTCCCGCCGCGTGTGCCGTCGCGCCGGGCGGGCGCGATGAGGGTGGAGAGGTACGGCAGCGGTGCGCCGTCGAGGTCGGCGGCGGGCCGGATGGACTCGCCCTCCAGCCCGAGCGCGGACCCCCACACGGCGTCGTCGAGCCGCCCCGTCACCCGCAGCGCCTCCGCGACCTCCTGCGCCTGCCGCCCGAACTTGTACGCGACGACCGTCCCGGGCCCGTTGAGGGCGTCCTTGAGCACGGCGGCCCCGGCGGTCACCGGAACGAGGGTGAGCGGCTCGGTCCCTTCCGTGAGCACGGCCCCGGACCGCGCCGCCAGATCCTGCATGGCGGTGATACCGGGCACGGTCTCGACGACCGTGCCGGGCACCAGTTCCCCGATGGTCTGCGCGAGATAGGTGAAGGTCGAGTACACGTTCGGATCGCCGATGGTCGCGAAGGCGACGGACGCGTGCCGCCGGAGCAGCTCCGCGACCCGGGTGCCCGCGGCGTCCCAGGCGGCCTCGCGCCGCCCCCGGTCGGTCCGCTCGTTGAGCGCGAACACGACGCGGACGACCTTCGCCTCGGGCACGTAGTGCAGGACGGTGGCCTCCGCCCGCCCCGGCTCTCCGCCGTCCTTTCCATCGGGCGCGGCCATCACCGGTACGACCACGACCTCGGCGGCACGCAGCGCGTTGACGCCCTTGACGGTCACCAGCTCCGGGTCACCGGGGCCGACCCCGATTCCGATCAGCTTGCTGCTCATGACGTCCGGCACCTCTCCACGAACCGACGGGCGACACCCGGCTGTGACGCCCAGTGCGTGTGCAGATAACTCGCGTGCACACCTTGTTGTACGAAACCTTCGACGCGCCGCTCAGGGGCGCGCACCCCCCAGGCGGGAGCCGCCCCGGCGCCCGGCTCGACGACGGTCCGGTGGAACTCGTGCCCCCGCATCCGCGTCCCGGCGACGGCGAGCGCGCTGTCACTCACCGCCACGGCGTCCCGGTAGCCCAGGGTGAGCCGCTCACTCATCCGGGCCGCGACGTCGAGCACGCCGCACATGGGCTGCCCGTCGAGCTCGCGCGAGAGATACAGCAGCCCGGCACACTCGGCGGCGACGGGCGCCCCGCCGAACGCCAGCTCGGCCACGGCCTTGCGCAGCGGCTCGTTGGCGGACAGCTCGGGCGCGTACACCTCGGGAAACCCCCCACCGATGACCAACCCGCCCACGTCGTCCGGCAGTTGCTCGTCCCGCAGCGGGTCGAAGGAGACGACTTCGGCTCCCGCGGCGGCCAGCAACTCGGCATGCTCGGCGTAGGAGAAGGTGAAGGCGGCCCCACCGGCAACGGCCACCCTCTTCACCCCGGTGGCGGCTTGGTCCTTCAGCCCGTCCGGCGTTCGAGCAGCGACCACCTCGGCCGCATCCCACTCCGCACCCGCCAGCTCACCCGCACCACGCGCCAACGCGAACAACGCGTCCAGATCACACCCGCGCCGCACCTGCTCGGCCATCGCCCCCACGGCGTCCACGGCATCCGCGCGCCGCTCGGCAACCGGCACCAACCCCAGGTGCCGAGAAGGCGTGTCCACCTGGGGAGCGCGCCGCAGGACACCGAGCACCGGCACCCCGGACGCGTCGAGAGCCTCCCGCAGCATCGACTCGTGCCGCTCGGACCCCACCTTGTTGAGGATCACCCCCGCGACCCGCACCTCGGGATCCCAGGAAGCGAACCCGTGCACCAACGCGGCCACCGACCGGGACTGCGACGACGCGTCGACGACCAGCACCACCGGCGCCCGCAGCAACTTCGCCACCTGCGCCGTGGACGCGAGCTCACCCTCACCGGCGGCCCCGTCGTACAGCCCCATCACACCTTCGACGACCGCGAGATCGCAGCCGCGCGCCCCGTGCGCGAACAACGGCCCGATCAACTCCGTACCGCACAGATACGCGTCGAGATTCCGCCCCACGCGCCCGGTGGCGAGCGCGTGGTACCCGGGGTCGATGTAGTCGGGCCCCACCTTGTGCGGGGACACGGCGAGCCCCCGTGAGGCGAAGGCCGCCATCAGCCCCGTGGCGACGGTGGTCTTGCCGCTCCCGGACGAGGGCGCGGCGATGACCAGCCGAGGGACGGACATCACCACTCGATGCCCCTCTGGCCCTTCTGGCCGGCGTCCATCGGGTGCTTGACCTTGGACATGTCCGTCACGAGATCCGCGAACCCGACGAGCTTCTCGGGAGCGTTGCGCCCGGTGATCACGACATGCTGGGTCCCGGGCCGGTCCCGCAGCACGGCGACGACCTCGTCGACGTCCACCCAGCCCCAGTGCATGGGGTAGGCGAACTCGTCCAGCACGTACAGCTTGTACGTCTCGGCGGCGAGGTCCCGCTTGACCTGCTCCCAGCCCTCGCGGGCCTTCTCCTCGTTGTCCATCTGGGAGTCGCGCTGCACCCACGACCACCCTTCGCCCATCTTGTGCCAGTCGACGGACCCGCCCTCGCCGGAGGCGCCGAGCACGCGCAGCGCGTTCTCCTCCCCGACCTTCCACTTCGCCGACTTGACGAACTGGAACACCCCGATGGGCCACCCCTGGTTCCAGGCGCGCAGCGCCAGCCCGAAAGCGGCGGTGGACTTGCCCTTCCCGATCCCCGTGTGCACCACGACCAGGGGCCGGTTGCGGCGCTGACGCGTCGTCAGTCCGTCCTCCGGTACGACACTCGGCTGCCCCTGCGGCATTACGCGGCCCTCCTCGAAGTCCCCTGCACATCGCGTACGAGCCCGGCGATCGCGTCGGCCCGCAACTCGTCCAGCGTCACCGCCGTGCCGCCCAGTTCACCCGCGAGCCGCCCCGCGAGTCCGAGCCGCACGGGCCCCGCCTCGCAGTCGACGACCACGGAAGCGACTCCGTCGGCCGCGAACAGCCGCGCCGCCCGTTCGGCGAGCGCGACGGGCTCAGGGCCGCCGGTGGCGCGTCCGTCGGTCACCACGACGACCAACGGCCTTCGCGCGGCATCCCGCAGCCGCTCGACCCGCAGCACGTCGTGCGCGCGCAGCAGCCCGGCCGCGAGCGGCGTCCGCCCGCCCGTGGGCAGCGACTCGAGGCGGGCGGCGGCCGCGTCCACGGACGAGGTGGGCGGCAACGCCACGTCGGCCGAGGACCCCCGGAAGGTCACGAGCCCCACCTTGTCCCGCCGCTGGTACGCGTCGAGCAGCAGCGACAGCACCGCGCCCTTGACGGCACTCATCCGCTGCCGTGCTGCCATCGACCCGGAGGCGTCCACCACGAACAGCACGAGGTTGCCCTCACGCCCCTCCCGGGTGGCCTGGCGCAGATCGTCCCGCCGTACCACGAGACCGCGCCCCGACCGCCCCCGCGCCCGCTGATGGGGCGCCGCCGCCTGCACGGTCGCCGCCAGGTGCAGCTTGGTGAGCGCCCCCTGGGGCCGCCGCGATCCGGTGGTCCGCCCGTGCTCGGTCCGCGCCCGCGAACGCCGCCCGGCCGCGCCCTCGCCGAGCCCCGGCACGCTCAGCACCTTCGTGCGAAAGGGTTCGGCGGCCCGTACGGGGGACTGCTCACCGGCGCCCTGTGCGGCCGGCGCCTGCCCGTCGTCCGAGGGCTCGCCCTGCGCCGGGACGTCACCGGCGGGGGAGTCGCCGTCCGGCCCGTCCTGAGGCGGCCGCCCACCCCCACCGGGCCCGTCCGGATCCGGGTCCCCGTCCGGATCGTCGTCGGAAGAACCCTCCTCGGACGAACCCTCGTCCGATCCCCCGAACTCCTCCAGCGTCTCGTCGAGCTTGTCCTCGTCGAGCCCCGGCGCGTCGAAGGGGTTGCGCCGCCGCCGGTGCGGCAGCGCGAGCAGCGCGGCCTGACGTACGTCCTCCGCCAGCACGTCGGTCCGTCCCGCCCACGCGGCGAGCGCGGTCGCGGTCCGTGCCATGACGATGTCGGCCCGCATGCCGTCCACCTCGAAGGCCGCGCAGGTCGCCGCGATCTGCCGCAGCGCCGGGTCCCCGAGCCGCACGGACGGCAACAGCTGCCGCGCCGCCACGATCCGGGCCCGTACGGCGGACTCCTCGTCGGCCCAGCGCGCCGCGAAGCCCGCCGGGTCGTCGTCGTAGGCGAGCCTGCGCCGCACGACCTCGACCCGCTGATCGGGCTCCCGGGAGGCGGCCACCTCGACGGTCAGCCCGAACCGGTCGAGCAACTGCGGACGCAGCTCGCCCTCTTCGGGGTTCATGGTCCCGACGAGCAGGAAGCGTGCCGCGTGCCGTACGGAGACACCCTCGCGCTCGACGTACGAGGCGCCCATGGCGGCGGCGTCAAGGAGCAGGTCGACCAGGTGGTCGTGGAGGAGGTTGACCTCGTCGACGTACAGGATCCCGCGGTGCGCGTCGGCCAGCAGCCCCGGCTCGAAGGCCTTCACGCCCTCCGCGAGCGCCCGCTCGATGTCGAGCGCGCCCACGAGCCGGTCCTCGGAGGCACCGACGGGCAGCTCGACCATGCGGGCCGGCCGGGTCTCGAAGGCGCCCGGCTCGTGCGGACCGTCCGGGCAGGCCGGGTCGGGCCCGGCCGGATCGCACGAGAACCGGCACCCGGCGACGACGTCCACCCCCGGCATGAGCGCCGACAGGGCGCGTACGGCCGTGGACTTGGCCGTGCCCTTCTCACCGCGGACGAGTACACCGCCCACGGCGGGCGACACGGCGTTCAGCAGCAGCGCGAGCCGCAGGTCGTCCTGGCCGACCACGGCCGTGAACGGGAACGGGGTACTCACTGGTCGTCGCCCTCCAAGTCGCCTTCGAGCTCCAGATAGGTGGCACGCAGCCGCTCCAGCGTGTCCGCGTCCGGCTCGGCCCACAGCCCCCGGTCGGCGGCCTCGAGGAGCCGTTCCGTGATGCCGCGCAGCGCCCACGGGTTGGACTTCTTCATGAAGTCCCGGTTCTCCGCGTCGAAGACGTACTCCGCGCTGAGCTTCTCGTACATCCAGTCGTCCACGACCCCGGCGGTGGCGTCGTACCCGAAGAGGTAGTCGACGGTCGCCGCCATCTCGAAGGCGCCCTTGTAGCCGTGCCGTCGCATGGCGGCCATCCAGCGCGGGTTGACGACCCGGGCGCGGAAGACGCGGTGGGTCTCCTCGCCGAGCGTGCGGGTCTTCACCTGGTCCGGTACGGCCGAGTCACCGACGTACGCCTCCGGGCTCGCGCCCGTGAGGTGCCGGACCATCGCGACCATGCCGCCGTGGTACTGGAAGTAGTCGTCGGCGTCGACGAGGTCGTGCTCACGGGTGTCGACGTTCTTCGCGGCGACGGCGATGCGCCGGAACGCGATCTCCATGTCCCCGCGCGCCGCCCGCCCGTCCAGCCCGCGCCCGTACGCGTAGCCGCCCCACACCGCGTACACCTCGGCGAGGTCCGCGTCGGAGCGCCAGTTGCGGGCGTCGATCAGGGGGAGGAGCCCGGCACCGTACGCGCCCGGCTTGGAGCCGAAGATGCGGGAGGTGGCGCGGCGCCGGTCGCCGTGCTCGGCGGTGTCCTCGTCGGCGTGCGCGCGGACGTAGTTGCGGTCGGCGGGTTCGTCCAGCTCGGCCACCGCGCGCACCGCGTCGTCGATCAGGCCCACGACGTGCGGGAACGCGTCCCGGAAGAAGCCGGAGATGCGGACCGTGACGTCGATGCGCGGCCGGCCCAGCTCCGCCAGGCCCACCACGTCGAAACCGGTCACGCGGCGCGAGGCGTCGTCCCAGACCGGGCGGCAGCCGAGCAGCGCGAGGATCTCGGCGATGTCGTCGCCCTGGGTGCGCATCGCGGACGTGCCCCAGACCGTCAGACCGACGGACTTCGGGTACTCGCCCGTGTCCTGGAGGTACCGCTGCACCAGGGAGTCGGCGAGCGACTGCCCGACCTCCCAGCTCAGCCTGGAGGGGATCGCCTTGGGGTCGACGGAGTAGAAGTTGCGGCCGGTCGGCAGGACGTTCACCAGCCCGCGGGTCGGTGAGCCCGACGGGCCCGCGGGGACGTACCCGCCGTCCAGGGCGCGCAGGATGTGGGTGATCTCGTCCGTCGTCCGGGCCAGGCGCGGCACGACCTCACGGCAGGCGAACTCCAGCACCGCGACGGCGTCGGGCAGTTCGACGCCCAGCACCTCCCGTACGAGAGCGGTGCTCTCGGACGTCACCCAGCCGCGCTCCTCCATGCCCTCGGCCATCCGGCGGCACAGCTGCTCCAGCAGGTCGATCGCGTCGGCCCCGGTCCGCGCCGGCCCCTCGACGAGATCCGACAGCTCGACCGGCACCTTCACCGGCGCGCCCGGCTCGGCGAGCAGTTCCTTCTCGACCAGGCCGAAGTACTCGGCGAGGCAGGCCCGCAGCCCCGGCAGCGCGTTCGCGGTGCCGCCCCACACCTGGGAGGCGCGCAGCACGGCCAGCACGAGGTTGACGCGCGGCTCGGCCTCCGGGCCGCCGCCGAGGACGTGCAGACCGTCGCGGATCTGCACGTCCTTGATCTCGCACAGATAGCCGTCGATGTGCATCACGAACTCGTCGAACGCCGCGTCGTCCGGCTGGTCCTCCACATGCAGGTCGTGGTGGAGTTCGGCCGCCTTGACCAGCGTCCAGATCTGCGCGCGGACGGCCGGGGCCTTCGTCGGGTCCAGGTCGGACACCAGCGCGTACTCGTCGAGGAGCTGCTCCAGCTTGGCCAGGTCACCATAGGTGTCGGCGCGGGCCATCGGCGGTACGAGGTGGTCGACGACCGTGGCGTGGCCGCGCCGCTTGGCCTGGGTGCCCTCGCCGGGGTCGTTGACGATGAAGGGGTAGACGAGCGGGAGTTCACCGAGGACGGCGTCCGGCGCGCAGCCGCCGCTGAGCCCGAGACCCTTGCCCGGCAGCCACTCCATCGTGCCGTGCTTGCCCATGTGCACGACGGCGTCGGCGCCGAAGCTGTTTTCGAGCCAGCGGTACGCGGCCAGGTAGTGGTGCGAGGGCGGCATGTCCGGGTCGTGGTAGATCGCGATCGGGTTCTCGCCGAAGCCGCGCGGCGGCTGGATCATCACGACGACGTTCCCGAACTGGAGGGACGCCAGGACGATGTCGTCGCCGTCCACGTACAGGCTGCCCGGCGGCTCGCCCCACGCGTCCAGCATGCCGCGCCTGAGATCCGGGTCCAGCCTGTCGAACCAGGCCCGGTAGTCGGCCAGCGGCACCCGTGCGGGCGCGGCGGCCAGCTGCTCCTCCGTGAGCCATTCGACGTCGTGGCCACCGGCGTTGATGAGCCGGTGGATCAACTCGTCGCCGTTGTCGGGGTGTCCCTCGACGACATACCCGGCGTCCCGCAGCGCGTCGAGCACCCGTACCGCCGAGGCGGGCGTGTCGAGGCCGACCGCGTTGCCGACGCGGGAGTGCTTGGTCGGATAGGCGGTGAAGACGAGCGCCAGCTTCTTGTCGGCGTTCGGCTTGTGCTTCAGCCGGGCGTGCCGTACGGCGATTCCGGCGACGCGCGCGGCCCGCTCGGGGTCGGCGACGTAGACCGGCACCTCGTCGGGCCCCTGCTCCTTGAAGGAGAAGGGGACGGTGATCAGACGGCCGTCGAATTCGGGGATCGCGACCTGCATCGCCGCGTCCATGGGGGAGAGGGCGGCGTCCGACGCGTCCCAGGCACTCCTGGACGAGGTCAGGCAGAGCCCTTGCAGCACGGGGACGTTCAGGTCGGCGAGCGCGCCGATGTCCCAGGCCTCCTCGTCGCCGCCCGCGGACGCCTCCGAGGCGTGCGTGCCGCCCGCCGCGAGCACGGTGGCGACCAGCGCGTCCGCCGTGCCGAGGATCTCGTACAGGCCCGCGTCCGCGCCGCGCAGCGAACCGCAGTACACGGCCAGCGCGTTGGCGCCGCGCGCCTCGATCGCGTCGCACAGCGTGTCCACGAACGCGGTGTTGCCGGACAGCTGGTGGGCCCGGTAGAAGAGCACGCCGACGGTCGGCCGGCCCTCGACGAACGCGCGCTCGCCGTGGACGCCGTACTCCGGCATCTTCCGCGGCTCCTCGAAGCCCTCACCCGTCAGCAGCACGGTGTCGGAGAGGAACCGGGCCAGCTCGGTGAGGTTGTCCGGGCCGCCCTCGACCAGGTAGCGCAGCGCCTCGGCGACGACACCGGCGGGCACCGACGACTCCGCCATCAGTTCGGCGTCGGGTACGGACTCCCCGCCGAGCAGCACGGTGGGGATGCCCGAGGCCTTCAGCTTCCGCAGGCCCTCCTCCCAGGCACGCTTGCCGCCCAGGAGTCGTACGACGGCGATGTCCGCGCCCTCGACGAGGGACGGCAGTTCGCCCTCGACGTCCACCCGGGTGGGGTTGCCGATCCGGTACGGGGCGCCGGAGGCACGCGCCGCCAGCAGATCGGTGTCGGCGGTCGACAACAACAACACTGTGCTCATGCGGGCGCTCCCGGTGGAATGAAAGGCAGTCCTTGCGGCGCGCCCGACTCGATGAGCCGCCACAGCGCGTCCGTGTCCGCGTGTTCCTCGATCAGATCGCCGAGCCGGTCGAGCTGCTCCTCGCGCAGCGCCGCGAACGACGTGTCGGCGGCCGGCACGAAACGACGGCCCGCGGCGGCCGCCACCTCGCGCAGGAAGGCGCGCCGGAAGCCGTCCGACTCCAGCGAGCCGTGCCAGTGCGTGCCCCAGACGGCGCCGACCCGGCACCCGTCCAGGAACGGTTCACCGCCCGTCACCTCGGCGACGCCGTGATGGATCTCGTAGCCCTCGACGTGCTCGCCGAGCGCCTCCCCGACGGGCCGGGTCAGGGTCTTCTCGCGTGCGAACCGCACGCGGACCGGCAGGAGTCCGAGCCCGTCGACATGACCGGCGCGCGACTCGACCTCGTCCTCGATGTGCTCGCCGAGGACCTGGAATCCGCCGCAGATGCCCAGCACGGGCCGCCCTTCGGCGGCTCTGCGCAGGAGGGCGTCCGCGAGTCCTCGCTCGCGCAGCCACTCCAGCGCCTTCACCGTCCCCCGGGTCCCGGGGACGACGACGAGGTCGGCGTCGGCCAGCTCCTCGGCCCGGTCCACGAACCGCACGACGACACCCGGCTCGGCGGCCAGCGCGTCCACGTCCGTGAAGTTGGACATCAGCGGGATCGCGCAGACGGCGACGCGCAGTACGTCCTCGCCGACGGGGGAGGTCACCTGGGACTCCCGGACCGCTCCCCGCAACGACACCCGCAGCCCGTCCTCCTCGTCGATGCCGAGGCCGTGCCGGAACGGCAGGACGCCGTACGTACGCCGCCCGGTGAGGCCGTGGAGCATGTCGAGCCCCGGCTCCAGCAGGGAGACGTCCCCCCTGAACTTGTTGACGAGGAACCCGGCGACGAACTCCTGGTCCTCGCGCGACAGCAGCGCGACCGTCCCGAAGAACGAGGCGAACACACCCCCGCGGTCGATGTCGCCGACGACGAGCACGGGTAGCCGCGCATTGCGCGCGATCCCCATGTTCACGATGTCGGTCCGCCGCAGATTGATCTCGGCAGGACTGCCGGCCCCCTCACAGATCACCGCGTCATACGTGCCCCGCAACTCGGCGAGACAGTCCAGCACGGTGGTGAGGAGGGCTTCCTGGCGCCCGCCGTGGTAGCCACGGGCCGTCATCTCACCCACGGGCCTGCCCATGAGGACGACCTGACTGCTCCGGTCGCTGCCCGGCTTGAGCAGCACGGGGTTCATGAGCGCGGTCGGCTCCACCCGGGCGGCCTGTGCCTGCATGGCCTGCGCGCGCCCGATCTCGGCGCCCTCGCGCGTCACGAACGAGTTCAGGGACATGTTCTGCGCCTTGAAGGGCGCGACCTTGACGCCGTGGCGCACCAGCCATCGGCAGATCCCGGCGGTCACGACACTCTTGCCCGCGTCGGAGGTGGTCCCGGCGACGAGCAGCCCGCCGCTCATGACGTACGCCCCTTCCTGAGAAGCCTCTGTACGAGCAGCCGCCCGCCGGCGCTCACGCCGAGGGTGAGCCAGCCGACACGGCGTGACAGCCGTACGGCCCGCTCGATGTCGTCGACGTGCACGGCGCGCCCGGCGCCGTTGAGTTCGGGCCGGTGCTCGACGCGCCCGCCGTAGGAGAGGGTGCCGCCCAGGCGCACCCCGAGCGCCCCCGCGAACGACGCCTCCACGGGCCCGGCGTTGGGGCTCGGATGCTTGACAGCGTCGGCGCGCCAGGCCCGCAGGGCCCCTCGTGGACTGTCACCCGCGAGGGCGGCGAGCACGGCGGTGAGACGAGCCCCCGGCCACCCGGCGACGTCGTCGAGCCGAGCCGAGGCCCACCCGTACCGCCGGTACCTGGGCGACCTGTGACCGACCATGGCGTCAAGGGTGTTGACGGCCCGAAAGCCCACGAGCCCCGGGACTCCGGCCACGGCGCCCCACACCAGGGCGCCCACCACGGCGTCGGAGGTGTTCTCGGCGACGGACTCCACGACGGCGCGCGCGATGCCGTCGGCGCCGAGGGCCTGGGGATCCCGCCCGCACAGATGCGGCAGCCGCTCCCTGGCGATCTCGATCTCCCCGTCCGCGAGGGCGTCACCGATCGCCCGGGCCTCCCGCCCGAGTGTGGTGCCCCCGACGACGGCCCAGGTGGCGGCGGCCGTCAGCGCGAGGGACGCGGCACGTGAGGGGCGTACGGCACGGGAAGCGACGGCGGCGAGTCCGGCGGCACCTCCCACGCATACGGCGGTGTGCAGCGCGCCCCACCCGCGGTGGTCCCGCCACAGCACCCGCTCCACGGCTGCCGCGCTCCGCCCGAAAGCGGCGACCGGATGCCCCCGGCGAGGATCGCCGAGCAGCAGATCACCGAGGAGGCCGGCGGCGGCGCCGTACGCGAAGACGCGATCGGCACGCACGGGGTCAGCCGACCGTCAGGTCGGGTGGAACCGTCGCTCGGGGGGCACTTGGGCAGCCGCGCATGGCGTTATGTCCTCACTCAGGGTGTCCGCGCCCTGGTTCGACGAGACCGGCGGGGAGAGTTCCTGGCTCCCGGGGAGTTCCTTCCCCGGTCACAGTGGCGGGACCGCGCCGGATTCACACCGGCTTCCTCTTCTGTCGCCGTACTTGGCTCCGGCAGTCCACCACGGGTTGGAAGACCCGTCAACTTGCTGTTGACCTGCGCGGGGAGAGTGTGCGAAGGCCCACATACAGGTGGGGTGCGGGACGGTGATCCGTCCCGCACCCCACGCGAAGTGGCGCCCGTTTTGGGTTACTTGCCGACGATCAGGAAGATGCCGTACGCCACCGCCGCGGCGCACGCCGCGAAGCAGACGTACGCGCCGGTGACCGCGAGGGCCGCGGAGCCGCCCTGGGCGGACGCGGACTCGCGCTTGGAGAGTCCGACGATGCCGAGGGTGAAGAGGCCGACGAGGCCGACGGTGGTCACGAGGCTGACTCCGAAGACGGAGCCGAGGGCTGCCCAGTCGATGTGCATGCTGTTCTGTCCTTACACCGTGGCCGGGCGGGTGGGCTCCGCGTCCGGGGACGGGATGGTGGTCTTCAGGTCGCCGGACAGGCCGGCGGTGACGGGGCCCGCGGGCGGCGGGGTGACGGCGGCGACCGCGGCGGTGACGACGCCCGCGGGCTCGGTGTGGACGTCGTTGACGTTGTCGACGGTGACCGGCTGGCGGCGGGAGAGCTTCCAGATGGTGCCGGCGCCGGCGACGAGCAGCGCGCCGGTGAGGACGATGCCCCAGGTGCCCTGCTTGGTGAGGAACTCGGCGCAGGCACCGGCCAGTCCGGCGGCCGGCAGGGTCAGGCCCCAGGCGACGAACATCCGGGTCGCGGTCGACCAGCGGACCACGCCGCCCTTGCGGCCGAGGCCCGAGCCCATCACGGCGCCGGAGCAGACCTGGGTGGTGGAGAGGGAGAAGCCGATGTGGGAGGAGGCCAGGATGGCCGTCGCGGCGCTGGTCTGGGCGGCGAAGCCCTGCGGCGGCGCGAGGTCCGTGAGGCCCTTGCCCAGGGTGCGGATGATGCGCCAGCCGCCCAGGTAGGTGCCGAGCGCGATGGCCGTACCGGCCGAGACGATGACCCACAGCGGGGGGTTCGAGCCCGGGGCGATGACGCCGCCGGTGACCAGGGCGAGGGTGATGATGCCCATCGTCTTCTGGGCGTCGTTCGTGCCGTGCGCCAGGGAGACCAGGCCGGCGGAGGCGATCTGGCCGGCGCGGTACCCCTTGGCGGTCGCCTTCTCGTCGGCGCGGTTGCCGATCCGGTACGTCAGCCGGGTGGCCAGCGTCGCGGCGAGTCCGGCCACGATGGGCGCGGCGACCGCGGGGATCAGCACCTTGGTGACGACGGTCGAGCCGTTCACCGACGACCAGCCGGCCGACATGACCGCGGCGCCGATCAGGCCGCCGAACAGTGCGTGGGAGGAACTGGAGGGCAGACCCAGAAGCCAGGTCAGCAGATTCCAGAGGATGGCGCCGACGAGCGCCGCGAAGATCACCTGGACGCGTATGCCCTCTTCGTTGATGATCCCGCCGGAGATCGTCTTGGCGACCTCCACGGAGAGGAACGCGCCGACGAGGTTCAGCACGGCGGACATGGCCACCGCCGTCTTGGGCTTCAGAGCGCCGGTCGAGATGGTGGTCGCCATCGCGTTGGCAGTGTCGTGGAAACCGTTCGTGAAATCGAACACGAGAGCGGTGACGATCACGATTCCGAGGAGGAGCGTGATGTGTTCCATTTACCCAGGCTTCTGTTTGACGTCAGTGGCAGGTGGACCGTAGGCAACCTGAGTGAACGGAAGATGAACTGGGGCGGGCATTGGGGTGTATCAAACGGTGGACCGCCCCTCCGCTTGTGATGACCAGTGTGCGGGAGGGGCGGCCCGACGGTTTACCGGATGTTCGAACGGAGGCGGAATATCGGGTTCCGTCGGAGGTTGCTCGAGGGCTCTAGCCCGCGGCGAACTGCTTGAGCCGGCTCATGGATCCGTTGAAGAGATTCTGGTCACCCGGGAGCGTGCCGCTGTTGTCGTACTGCCAGAACGTCCACGTCGACCAGCCGGCCGGCAACGCGCCCGTGTCCGCCGAGTCGTAGCGGGCGAGCCAGAGGGCGTGGTTCGCGGCGAAGGCGCCGCTGCCGCCGGTGCAGGTGTTCCACCAGTGGGTGGTCGTGTAGATGACGGGACGGCGGCCGGTCTCCCGTTCGAGTTCGTCACTGAACGCCTGGATCCAGCTCACGATCCTGGCCTTGCTCAGGCCGTAGCACTTGTGCTTCTTGTCGTACGGGTTGTACTCCATGTCGAGCGCGGGCGGCAGCGTCCAGCCGTCCGCGCGCCAGGCGCCGCCGTTGCGCACGAAGTACGCGGCCTGGGTGGCGCCGGACGACTTGTCCGGCACCGCGAAGTGGTAGGCGCCGCGCAGGATCCCCGCGTCGCGCGCTCCGTCGTACTGCCGGCCGAAGTACGGATTGCGATACGTGTGGGACTCGGTCGCCTTCACGTAGACGAACCGGGCGCCCTTTGCCTTCGCGCTCTGCCAGTCGACGTTCTTCTGGTGCGAGGAAACGTCGTGGCCCTTGGGTTTGGCCGCTGCGGCGACAGGGGTCCCGGCGAGGACGGTCCCCGCGGCGGTGAGCGCCGCCACGGCGGCCGCCGCCGCGAGGACGCGGGCACGGCGAAGAAGTGGTTTGTGGTCACGAGCCATGTTTCCCCCCGGAATGGCGACGTGCGTGACAAATCCCCCAGAGGCTATGGGAAGATCGTTGAGAGCCCGTCGATCGCCAGCCAATCACCCCCGGAGGGCGATATGTGCTGTTATGTGCCCTTACGGACGCTTGTCTTCCGCCCTAAAGTGCCCTCACCGACAGTGGGTTGACGTCCCTGCCTGGCAGGATCGCCACATGGCTGAGCAGCGGCGGGACGCACGGGAAGTGCGGGACGTGGGGGAGAGCGGGCCGGGCGCGTGCGAGCGGGAGGTGGCGGCCGCGTGGGGCGAGCTCGTCGCGACGGCCCGCCGGACGGTGGCCGACGGGCTTGTCGTCGGTACGTCGGGCAACGTCTCCGTTCGGGTCGGCGACACGGTCCTGGTCACACCGACCGGAGTGCCCTACGACCGGCTCAGGCCCGAAGACGCCGTCGGGGTGGACCTCGAGGGCCGGCAGGTCCTCGGTTCGCTCGCTGCGACGAGCGAACTGCCGATGCACCTCGCGATCCACCGCGCCACCGACGCGCGAGCAGTCGTCCACACCCACGCCGCGCACGCGACGGCCGTCTCGACCCTCGTCCCCGAACTCCCCCTGATCCACTACATGGCGGGCGCCCTCGGCGGACCGGTCCGAGTTGCCCCCTATGCGACCTACGGCACCCCGGAGTTGGCCGAGAACATGCTCCAGGCCCTCACCGGCCGCACGGCCTGCCTTCTCCAGAACCACGGCACCATCGCCTACGGAGCCTCGCTGTCCCAGGCGTTCGACCGCACCGCCCAACTGGAGTGGATGTCCCGCGTCTGGCTCCTGGCGTCGTCCGTGCCCGGCCTGTCCCCGACGCTGCTCTCGCCGGAACAGGTGGGCGAGGCGGGGGAGCGGCTCGGGCGCTACGGGCAGGGCGGCGGGGCCGGGCCCCGCTGATCCGACGCGACGTACCGACCTGGCGGTGCGGCGTATCGACCCGGTGGTGCGGTGGCACCGGATCTGGTGGTGCGGTGGCAGCGGACCCGGCGGTGCGGGTGCGTACCGACCCGGCGGTGCGGGTTGTACCGACCTGGCGGTGCGGGTGCGCGCGGTGCCGGAGAACGAGCCCGCGCACCCCGAGGCGGGAGTCCACCGCCCGCTCCGGCTGGCCGACCGGGGGCCGCACCGGGAGACTTAATGCGTGCGTACTGTCAAAGCGACGGCCGCGGCCGTCTCCGTAGCCCTGGCCGCGGGCGCAGCCTCCGTGGCGGCGGGCCGGTTCGCCAGCGACGCCGCACTGAAGGCGCCGCCCGGCAGGCCACTGCCCACCGAGCCCCGGCTCACCGTGCACTCCACGGCCGCGGGCCGGATCACGCTCACCCGCGACCTGGCCTCCCTGCGCCCGGGACGGTACGGCCTCACGGGCGACGGCTCCCACGCGGTCGTCGGTCCCGTCCTGGACGACGCACGCCACACCGCCGACACGGTCGTACGCCGCCTCGAACGCGTCACCCACGGCACCCTGGAGTCCGGCGACAAGGCATGGCTCACGCCGAACCTGCACATCGGCAACCCCAGCAGCGCCCTCGGTCTCGACCACGCCGACGTGGACGTCCCCGGCGAGCTCGGCCCGCTGCCCGCCTGGTTCGTGCCCGGCACCCGCGACACCTGGGTGATCACGGCGCACGGGCTCGGCACCACCCGCGAGCACCCCATGAACGTGATGGAGTTCCTGCACCGCAACCAGCTGCCCGTGCTCGACCTCGCCTACCGCGGCGACCTCGGCGCACCCCGCTCCCCGGACGGCCTCAGCCACCTCGGCGAGACCGAGTGGCGCGACCTGGACGCCGCCGTGCGCTACGCCGTGCGCTACGGCGCCGCCCAGGTCGTCCTGTACGGCTGGTCCATCGGCGCCACCATGGCCCTGCGCACCGCGGCGCACTCCGCCCTGCGCGAGCGGATCTCCGGGCTGATCCTGGACTCGCCCGTCCTCGACTGGGGAGCCACGCTGCGCGCCCTCGCCTCGGCCCGCCACACGCCCAGCGTCCTGCTGCCCCTCGCGGTCCGTGCCGCGCAGGGCCGCACCGGTCTTTACGGCGACCGCATCCAGGAGGCCGCCGACCCCGGCCAGCTCAAGGTCCCGACCTTGATCGTGCACGGCCCCGACGACACCATCGCGCCCTGGGGCCCCTCGCGCCGCCTCGCCGAGAGCCGCCCGGACCTGGTCACCCTGCACACGGTCCCGAACGCCTCCCACGGCGCCATGTGGAACGCCGCCCCCCACTACGAAGAGGCCCTACGCCGCTTCCTCACCCCTCTGATGTAGCCAGCCCTCCCTACGGCCGCATGCCCCGGCGGAGCCACCCCGCACAGCCCTCCGGCGGAGCCGTCCACCAAAGCTTCCGGTTGGGCCCCGGTCAACTCGTGCGAGGCTTCGCTCACACGTGTCGAGCCCCCTCGGAACCCTGTCCATTGGCCACCCCTGTCGCCTGCTGTGACATTCCGTTTGGGTTTTCGGACCGTCAACCGGAAGACTGCACCCGTGACGTCCCGTAACCCGCGCGACTCCAGGCTCCGAATCGTCCGCTCGCGCCCCCTGGCTTCCGCCCCTCGAGCGGTGACCCAGCGCAGCTCGCGCCGACCCGCACCCCGGCCCCCCGAGGGCACCCCGCCCCCCGCTGAACTGGCCCGCATGGCCCGCACCGGCCTCGCCGCCGCGGCCCGTGTCGCCCGCTGGGCCGACGCCTCGCTCGGCCCGGGGAGCGACGGCGCGACCCCCGACGGCAAGGGCACCCTCGCCGACGCGACCGCGGAACGGGCCGCCGAGGAGTTGGGCCTGACCCCGGCTCAGGTCCGCGCGGACTGGGACACCGCACGCCTCGCCGGCCTCGTCGAGGTGCACGGCGACATCGCCCGCCCCGGCTGGCGACTGCGCGCCTGGAACCGCGACGACAGCGCCGTCCTGCGCGGCTGGGTCGCCCTCTTCGACGCCTGGTCGCTCGCCCACCCCGAGCCGGCCGACCGCGAGGCGTCCGCCGTCGCCGAGGTCGTCTCCGCGATGCCCCAGGTGCTCTCCTTCCTTCAGCTCTCCGCCGGGCCCGTCCCCATGGAGCAGCTCCTCGACCTCCTCGAACAGCGCGTCACCGAACTGCGCACCGAGCGCTGCGAAATCCCCTACGGCCCCCAGCCGGAGCCCGTCCCGGAGGCCGCCGAGATCGCGGACGCCCCCCTCGATCCCCTCCTCGACTGGGCCCTGCACGCGCTCGCCTCCGTCGGCGCGCTCACCTGCGCCGACGGGCAGGCCACGCTCACCCCGCTCGGCAGCTGGGCGGTCTGGGTCAAGCTGGAGCAGATCTGCGTCGCCGCGCAGAGCCCCGCAGGGAACATCGAGCAGCCCGCCTCGGACATGCTCCGCGGCTGCGCCCAGCTGCGCCCGAACGCGGCCCGCGCCGAGTACCGCGCCTGGCTCGCCGCCCGCCCCGTCGGCAGCGCCGTCACCGAACTCCTCGAAGCCGCCCGCGGCGAGGACGCCCTCACCCGCGGCCTCGCCTTCGAGGCGCTGCGCGTGGTCGGCGCCCCCGCCGAGCCCGACGTACGCGCCGTGGCCGACGAGTCCTGGCTGCGCCCGTACGCCCTGCTGTGGCTCGCCGAGCACGACGGCCACGACCCGGAGGACGCCCACGAGGTCCTCACCCGCGAAGAGTCCACCTGGCTCTGGGTCGACACCGCCGCCGCCGTCGCCGACCACGGTGAGGCGCCGCTTCTCGTGCGCCATCTGGAGTCCGCCGTACAGCCCACCGTGCCGGTGCTCCTCGACGAGGTGCGCGCCGTCGGCCATCCCCGCACCGTCCAGGTGCTGGTCGCGCTCGCCGCCGCCCACCCGGACCCGGCCCTCGCCAAGGCCGTACGCCGCGCCGCCTTCCAGGTCCACACCGGAGGCAGCTAGGGCCTGTCGTCCGGATCAGGCCTGGGCCGCGGGGTCAGCCCCGTATCTCCGGGGCGTACGTGCCGAAGCTCCAGATGTTGCCCTCGGCGTCCCGGGCCAGGTAGTCCCGCGAGCCGTAGTCCTGGTCGGTCGGGGGCATGAGAATCTCCGCGCCGTGGTCCACGGCGCGCTGGTGGTGTGCGTCGACGTCGTCCACGACCACGTACACCCCCGCGGGGCCCGCGTCCTTCATCGCGCCGTCGAAGACGCCACCGCGGTCCTTGGAGCCGAGCATCACCGCGCCGTTGCCCTGGACCAACTCGGCGTGCATCACCGTGCCGTCCTCACTCTCGTACACCGAGGCCTCCGAAAAACCGAAGGCCTCCGTCAGCTGCCTGATCGCCGCTTTCGCGTCCGCGTACAGCAGCGTCGGGTAGATGCTCGGGCGCCCGCCGTCCGTACCTGCCATGCCGATCACTCCCACCGGAACTCGTCCTGCTGGGCCGGAATGTCACCCGCTGCCCAGTCTTGCACCGGCCACTGACAATGCCCCGGAGAGCCGACGCCGCCCGGAACGCACCGCATCCGCGGGCTTCTGCTCGCACCGTCCGACCTCTCAGCGGAAGGTGTTGCACTGCGCCATGTCGCCGGTGCGATAGCCCTGGTAGAACCACTGCTGCCGCTGCGCGGACGAACCGTGCGTCCACGTCTCCGGGGTCACCCGGCCCTGGAACTCCCGCTGGATCCGGTCGTCGCCGACGGCGGCCGCCGCGTCCAGCCCGTCCCGGATGTCGGCCGGAGTGAGGTTCTTGATCAACGGCCTGCCGGTCGACGGGTCCTGCGTCGTCGTCGCGTGGTGCGCCCACACCCCGGCGTAGCAGTCCGCCTGCAGCTCCACCTTCACCGAGTTGCTGTTCGCGCCCGTGACACCGCTCTGGGCCCTGCCCAGCGTCCCCATCAGGTCCTGCACATGGTGCCCGTACTCGTGCGCCACCACGTACGCCTGCGCGAACGGCCCGCTGCTGGAGCCGAACTTGGTCTGCAGGTCGTCGAAGAATCCCAGGTCCAGATAGACCTTGCGGTCAGCGGGACAGTAGAAGGGCCCGACCGCCGAGGTCGCGGTGCCGCACGCGGTGTTCACCCGCCCGCTGAAGAAGACGGTCTGCGAGCGCGTGTACCTACCGCCGCGTCGTGCGAACTCCTGCGCCCAGAAGTCCTGCACGCTGTTGACCACCGCCACCGTCCGGCAGTCCTCCCTGGCGTTCGCATCCCGCCCCGTCCGGCAGGTCTGCTTGAGCTGGTCGAGCGAGGAAGTGGTCACCGCGGGCTGGTCGTTGCCGGAGGACAGCCCGAGCTGCTCGGGCCCGACTCCGAAGAACAGCCCGAGGATCAGGGCGATCAGACCCGCGATGCCACCCCCGACGGTCGCCCTGCCACCAGGGATCCGACTGCCGCGCGCATCCTGCACGTCGGAGGTGTCCAGGTCGGCGTCGTCGTCGAACTGCATGGGGCACACCACCCTCTGCGTACGGCTTCGCACCTCGGCGTACGTCGTTCCGTGGCGCCATCCTCGTACGCACTCACGGGTCCGGCGCCGGGCGGAGGGCCGAACGGGCGACGCGCCCCCGCCGCCCGCTGTGTCCCGACGGGCGTTCCGACCGCCCACGCCTACGCTCTGCGCCTGATCCGTGCGCCTGGACGGCCGGACAGGTCCTGGGAGCGGCGAGCGGTGCCGATGGGGGCGAGGTGATGGCTGTGCCGGTCGAGGCGGCCGAGGCGGAACAGTCCGCCCCGGCGACCACGGACCCCCCGGCCCCCCGGCTCCGTTCCCCAGCCGTCCGCCGCCGCGCCGCCCGCGCCCTGCTCCCCGTCGCCGTCGCCCTGCTGCTCACCGCCGCCCACGAAGCGCGCCCCGCGCCCTACGGAGACCGCCTCATCGCCCACACACGCGTGGCGCACGGGCACGGGACACGACAGCCCCCGCTGCGCGCCACGACGGCGGCCGTCGAGGCCTACGACGGGGCGACCGGCCACCCCCGCTGGACCTACGCGCGCGAGGGCCGCCGTCCCGTGGCCGTGCTCCCCGCGCGCGGGCACGCGATCGCGCTGTGGGACGACGGACTGGTCACCGACACCGCGCGCGGCGACGGCAGCGCCGTGCGCTGGCACCGAGCCCTTCCCGGAGCCGCCGGGTGGCTCGCGGACCACGGGGCGAGTGGGGTGCTGCGGCCCCTGGGCACCCGCATGCTCGCCGTGATCACCCCGCGGCGCGTCGCCGCCTACCGCATCGCCGACGGCGACCTGCGCTGGACGCTGCCCGCCCGGTACGGCTGCTCCTTCGCCCCCGAACGTGCGTTGCGTCACGGCGAGGCGCTCCTGATCGCGCAGCCCTGCGCCACCGGCGACAGCTGGACCACCGAGCTCGTCGCCGTCGACGACCTGGGCAGAATCACCCCGCACCGCACTCCGCTGGGCAACGCGTGGCAGGGCGAGCGTCACAGTGCCGGACCCGCTCACCCACGGAAAGTGGTTGCACGGCCCCGTTAGACTGGAGCCCATGGCCATTCTCCTCGCGCATTAGACGGCGGGAACGTCCTCAGCCGTCCACCCCGCCAACCACCCTGCCCTGGAGTCTGTCCGTGATCTCCGCCTCCGGTATCGAGCTGCGCGCCGGCGCCCGCATCCTCATCGAGTCCGCCACCTTCCGCATCACCAAGGGCGACCGTATCGGCCTGGTCGGTCGCAACGGCGCGGGCAAGACGACCCTGACGAAGGTCCTGGCCGGCGAGGGCATCCCGGCCTCCGGCACCGTCGCCCGCTCCGGCGAGGTCGGCTATCTGCCCCAGGACCCCCGCACCGGTGACCTCGACGTCCTCGCCACCGACCGCATCCTCTCCGCGCGCGGCCTGGACACTCTGATCCGCAAGATGCGGGAGAACGAACAGCGCATCGCCAACGGCTCGGGCGCCACCCGCGAGAAGGCCATGCGGCAGTACGAGCGCCAGGAGACCGAGTTCCTCACCAAGGGCGGGTACTCCGCCGAGGCCGAGGCCGCCACCATCGCCGCCGCGCTCAACCTGCCCGACCGCGTGCTCGGCCAGCCCCTGCACACGCTCTCCGGCGGTCAGCGCCGCCGTGTCGAGCTGGCCCGCATCCTGTTCTCGGACGCCGACACGCTCCTGCTCGACGAGCCGACCAACCACCTCGACGCCGACTCGATCGTCTGGCTGCGCGACTACCTGAAGACCTACCGCGGCGGCTTCATCGTGATCTCCCACGACGTCGACCTCGTCGAGACGGTCGTCAACAAGGTCTTCTACCTGGACGCCAACCGCGCCCAGATCGATGTCTACAACATGGGCTGGAAGCTCTACCAGCAGCAGCGCGAGGCCGACGAGAAGCGCCGCAAGCGCGAGCGGCAGAACGCCGAGAAGAAGGCCGCCGCGCTGAACTCGCAGGCGGACAAGATGCGCGCCAAGGCCACCAAGACGGTGGCCGCGCAGAACATGGCCAAGCGTGCCGACAAGCTGCTGGCCGGCCTCGAGGCGGTCCGCGTCTCCGACAAGGTCGCCAAGCTGCGCTTCCCGGAGCCCGCGCCCTGCGGCAAGACCCCGCTGATGGCCGAGGGCCTGTCGAAGTCCTACGGCTCGCTGGAGATCTTCACCGATGTCGACCTGGCCATCGACAAGGGCTCGCGCGTGGTCATCCTGGGCCTCAACGGCGCCGGCAAGACGACCCTGCTGAAGCTGCTCGGCGGCGCCGAGCAGCCCGACACCGGCGAGATCATCGAGGGCCACGGCCTCAAGCTCGGGTACTACGCGCAGGAGCACGAGACCCTCGACCCCGAGCGCACGGTCCTGGAGAACATGCGCTCCGCCGCCCCCGACCTGGACTTGGTCGAGGTCCGCAAGACGCTCGGCTCGTTCCTGTTCTCCGGCGACGACGTCGACAAGCCGGCCGGCGTTCTCTCCGGCGGCGAGAAGACCCGGCTCGCGCTCGCGACCCTCGTGGTCTCCTCGGCGAACGTCCTCCTCCTCGACGAGCCGACGAACAACCTGGACCCGGCCAGCCGCGAGGAGATCCTCGGCGCGCTGCGCACCTACAAGGGCGCCGTCGTCCTCGTCACCCACGACGAGGGCGCCGTCGAGGCGCTCCAGCCCGAGCGGATCATTCTGCTGCCGGACGGCGTCGAGGACCTGTGGGGCTCCGACTACGCGGACCTCGTCGCCCTCGCCTGAGCCCTCGTACGGACTCCGGGACCGCCCCCGGGCTGCCGTCAGCACGACGTGATCGAATGACTGATCCACTGCGTATGGATCATTCGGCCGATCCGTGATCCATCATCTGTGTGAGATCTCCTCGTACCGAGGTGTGTCCTACATCCATTTCGCGGCCGAGTCCTTTGTTCCCAAGGGCTCGGCCGTCTTGCGTCGCTGACCTGGCACTTCACGGAAGAACCCGTTCGGTCGTACGGACGGAGCAGTGCGGACCCTGCGATTCCACTTGTGAGGACGGGCTCCTGTCGTCAAAACCGTGTCTCACGGACCTTGCCGAATGGGTGGCCATGAAGGCCTTGAGGGGTGATCATGAGAAGTCCAGAGCGCACTTCCCATGAGGAGGCACGGGTGGCCGAGACTCTGAAGAAGGGCAGCCGGGTAACCGGCGCCGCGCGCGACAAGCTCGCGGCAGACCTGAAGAAGAAGTACGACTCCGGTGCGAGCATTCGAGCGCTGGCCGAAGAAACCGGCCGTTCGTATGGCTTCGTGCACCGGATGCTCAGCGAGTCGGGCGTCACGCTGCGAGGGCGTGGCGGAGCGACGCGGGGCAAGAAGGCCGCCTCGGCCTGAGGCCGGGCGTCCCCATCGGCTTCGGTGGTGGCCACCCGGTCGGTCGGGTGATCGACCGGGTGGTTACTGTGCAGTCACTTAGGTGTGTTCCTCGTGCCCTTCACGAGGTACGCGTCTGATCCGACCGCACCCATCGGAGGCAGCTCATGGCTTCGCTCGACAAGGATCTTGACCCCGTACTCGACAAGGACGGCGTACGGCTCACCGTCGACGACGCGATCGCCACGGTGACGCTGACCAATCCGGCCAAGCGCAACGCTCAAAGTCCTGCTCTGTGGCGGGCGTTGACGGAGGCCGGGCGGTCGCTGCCGGGCACTGTCCGTGTGGTGGTGTTGCGTGCCGAGGGCCAGTCGTTCTCGGCCGGGCTCGACCGGCAGGCGTTCACGCCCGAGGGGTTCGACGGCGAGCCGTCGTTCATCGACCTCGCGCGCGGGGCCGACGCCGAGCTCGACGCGACCATCGCCGAGTACCAGGAGGCGTTCACCTGGTGGCGGCGCAGCGACGTCGTGTCCATCGCCGCCGTGCAGGGGCACGCCATCGGTGCGGGTTTCCAGCTGGCGCTCGCCTGTGACCTGCGCGTCGTCGCGGACGACGTGCAGTTCGCCATGCGCGAGACCAGCCTCGGGCTCGTTCCCGACCTGACGGGGACGCATCCGCTGGTGAGCCTGGTCGGATACGCCCGTGCGCTGGAGATCTGCGCCACGGGCCGCTTCGTGTCGGCCGAGGAGGCCGAGCGCATGGGGCTCGCCAATCTCGCGGTGCCTGTCGACCAGCTCGAGGATGCCGTGCGGGACCTCGCCGGTGCGGTGCTGGCCGCGCCTCGGGACGCCGTCGTCGAGACCAAGGCGTTGCTGCGGGGGGCGCAGGAGCGGACGTACGAGGAGCAGCGGGTCGCCGAGCGCGCGGCTCAGGCCCGGCGGTTGCGGGATCTCGCCGGTCTGGGAGAGTGAGGTCGTCCTTCCTGGGCGACAGACGTCACCAGCGCCGTCACTGACGGAGTGTCGGGGAGGGCATCCGCGACCGCCGCTCTGACGGCTCTTGCCACGTCCACCGTTCGCTCCGTCGCCGCGACCGCCAGTTCGACGCGGACGTGGCGGCGGGCGAGGGCGGGATCCTCGCCGGGGACGTTCTCGATGTGCACCGGACGGCCCAGGACGTCCGTCAGGTGGAGTACCCCCGGCACGGACAGGGCGGCGGTGGCCGCCCGGGCCTCGTCGGGCGCCGTCGGTACGGCGGCCGGAGACGGGGTGGCGTGACGTACGGCGGTCGGCGGCGCGGAGACGTCCCCCAGC
Organism: Streptomyces sp. NPDC096311; assembly: GCF_044763085.1. Lineage (NCBI taxonomy): Bacteria > Bacillati > Actinomycetota > Actinomycetes > Kitasatosporales > Streptomycetaceae > Streptomyces > Streptomyces sp. NPDC096311. The sequence goes on along the minus strand of NZ_JBIWFN010000008.1, from coordinate 56,183 downwards.
TCCGTCACCTTCAGGTCGATCTCCGTGACCGTCAGGCCGAGGGGTTCGGCCGCCTCGGCCAGGGTCACGCGCAGCCGGGCCGCGGTCGCGGGCAGCGGCTCGACGCCGGGGGCCGTCGGATCCGCCCCGGCCGTGAACTCCGCGACGATGCGCAGGGGGCCGGGCGGCAGCGCGCTGGGCGGCGGCGGTACGACGGGTTCGTGGACCAGGTCCGGGTCCGCGAGGGCGATCCGGAGCGTGCCGAGGCGGACACCGGGCACGCCGGCCGCCGCGCGCCGCAGGTATGCGTCGGCCGCCTCCTCGGCGATCCAGGCGCCGTCCCGCGGATGCCCGAGCGGGAGCAGGCGCCCGAGCCCGAGCTGCCGCCGTACCGCCTGCGTCCATCGATCCGCGGTCATTGCTCCAGCCTGCCGCATCCCTGGCGCGCGAGCCCGCAACCGCACCTACTGTGGGCAGGGAGGACGACCGAAAGGGACGTACGGCGATGACCGACATGACGGAGCAGAACCGGACGGACAGCCCCGGGAGCGAGAAGGAGGCCCCCCAGAGCCGCAAGCCCGGGGTCACCAAGCGCGGCGGCGGTGATCCCGCGACGCGGGGGCGGACCACGATCGCCGACGGTGTGGTGGAGAAGATCGCCGGGCTCGCCGCCCGGGACGTGCTCGGCGTGCATGCGATGGGCAGTGGGCTGAGCCGGACTTTCGGGGCCGTGCGCGACCGGGTGCCAGGGGGGTCGAAATCCGTCTCGCGCGGCGTCAAGGCCGAGGTCGGCGAGCTCCAGACCGCGCTCGACCTGGAGATCGTCGTCGAGTACGGCGTGTCGATCGCGGACGTCGCCCGCGCCGTGCGCGAGAACGTCATCGCGGCCGTGGAGCGCATGACGGGACTCGAGGTCGTCGAGGTCAACATCGCGGTGAGTGATGTGAAGCTTCCCGAGGAAGAAGACGAGGAGCCGGAGGCGCGGCTCCAGTGACCGGCCCGGCCGCGCAACGGCCCACGACACCGTGGCTGTCGAACCGCTGAGGAGCGCACCATGAGCTTGGCCGTGATCGGCATGATCGCCGGAATGGCGCTGGGCTTCGCCGGGTACTTCGGGGGCTTCGGGGCCTTTCTGCTGGTGGCCGCCCTGGGTGCCGTCGGGTTCGTCGTCGGACGGTTCCTCGAGGGGGACCTGGATCTCGGTGACTTCTTCCGTCCCCGCGACGACCGGCGGCGGTGACGCCCGTGACCGGCCCGCCCGGCGACACCCGACGGCCCCTGACGGCCGTCGAGGCGGGCGCGCGCGGCGCGACCCGGATCGCCGACCGGGTCGTGGCGAAGATCGCCGCGCAGGCCGCCCGGGAGGCCCTGGACCCGCTGCCCCCGGACGCCGTCCCCCCGCACGCGACGGTCGTCGTCCACCACGAGACCGCCCGCGTCCGCGTCCACCTCGAACTCGGCTACCCCACCGACATCGGCGCGCGCTGCAACGCGGTGCGTCGTCATGTCGCCGAGCGGGTAGACGCGTTGACGGGGATGGAAGTGCCGGAGGTGACGGTCCACATCGAGCGGCTGCACCTGGTACCGGCGACCGCCGCGGCACAGGGGAGGACGCGATGAGCGAGCCCCAGGGCTCCGAGAACACCACCCGACGCATGCCCGTCCTGGAGAAGACCGACGCCGGCCCACCGGCCGAGGACGAACTCGACCAGTCCGCCTCCGCGGCCGACTACGACCCGCCGCCCGCTGTCGACGACGCGAACGGCGGGCAGGGCCGGTTCTGGTCGGCGCGCCGCGTCCCCGCGGGGATCGTCGCGCTGCTGGTCCTCGTGGGTGCGGGCGTCCTGCTGTACGACGTCGCGGCCGTACGTGCCCACCGGCCCGCCTCGCACTGGCGCAGGTTCCTCGCCCGGCAGCTCGCCGAACGGCCCCTCGACGACACCTGGGTGCTCGTCGGCGCCGGCCTCGCCGCGGCCCTTGGACTCTGGCTGATCGTCCTCGCGGTGACGCCGGGGCTGCGCGACGTCCTGCCGATGCGGCGCACCCATCCCGACGTACGGGCCGGGCTGCACCGGGGCGCCGCCGCGACGGCGCTGCGCGACCGGGCCATGGAGGTCTCCGGGGTGCGGTCGGTCCGCGTACGGATGGGGCGCAGGAAGGTCGACGTGCGGGCGGTCTCGCACTTCCGCGCACTCGACGACGTACGGGCCGACCTCGACGCCACGCTCGCCGACGGCATCCGGGGACTCGGACTCGTCCGGTCGCCCGCCCTGTCCGTGCATGTCGTGCGTCCGGGCCGGAAGGGGTGAGGGCGGTGCTCAGGATCGTCAACCGTGTCCTGCTGGGAATCGTCGGGCTCGCGCTGCTGGTCGTCGGCAGCTCCGTGCTCGCCGTCGGACTGGGCGTGCGGCCGCCCTCCTGGTGGATCCACGACGGGCGGCACGACGTGCTGCTGAGCGCCGCTCGACGGACCCGGTGGCGGGACCAGGGCTGGTGGTGGCCGACCGTCATCGCCGTTCTTGCCGTCGTCGTCCTGCTCAGCCTGTGGTGGCTGTCGGCCGTACTGCGGCGCCGCCGGCTCGCGGAGGTGCTCGTCGACACCGGTGACGGTGAAGGGGCGCTGCTGCGCGGGCGGGCCCTGGAGGGCGTACTGGCCGCCGAGGCGGGACGGCTGGACGGTGTCGAACGGGCGGAGGTCCAGCTGACCGGGCGGCGCGGCGCTCCCGGAACCCGGGTCCAGCTCCTGCTGGAACCGCATGTCGATCCCGGGCAGGCGCTGCACCTGCTGACGACCCAGGCCCTGGCGCACGCCCGGGACTCCGCGGGCCTCGCCGCGCTCCCCGCGGAGGTACGCCTGCGCGGGGTCAAGCACCGGGCCGAGAGGGTGAGTTAGTCGCCCAGGTGGTGCCCGAGCGGACTCAGAAGCCGCTCCGGACGCCGCCGTCCACCGGCATCATGAGGCCCGTCAGATACGACGCGGCGGGCGAGAGCAGGAACGCCGCCGTGCGGCCGAACTCCTCCGGGGTGCCGTAGCGGCGCAGCGGAATCCGCGACTCGTTGGCCGCGCGGGTGGCCTCCGGGTCGGCGGAGAGGCCGTCGAGCTCGCGCACGCGGTCCGTGTCGATGCGGGCCGGGAGCAGGCCCACGACACGGATGCCGCGCGGGCCCAGCTCGTCGGCGAGGGACTTGGCGAAGCCGGCGAGACCGGGGCGCAGACCGTTGGAGATGGTCAGGCCCGGGATGGGCTCGTAGACCGAGCCGGAGAGCACGAAGCCGATGACGCCGCCCTCGCCGAGCTCCGCGGCGGCCGCGCGGGCCAGCCGGACCGCGCCCAGGAAGACGGACTCGAAGGCGGCCGTCCACTGCTCGTCCGTGTTGTCCGCGACGAACCCGGGCGGCGGGCCGCCGACGCTGATCAGGATGCCGTCGAAACCGCCGAAGTGCTCGCGGGCCGCCGCGATCAGCCGGCCCGGGGCCCCCGGGTCGGAGTTGTCGGCGGCCACCCCGACCGCGTTCGGGCCGAGCGCGGACGCCGCGTCGGCGGCGGTCTTCTCGTCCCGCCCCGTGACGATCACCTTCGCGCCGTCCGCGGTGAGCTCGCGCGCGGTGGCGTTGCCCAGGCCACGGGTGGCTCCCGTGACGACGTACACACGGTCCTTCAGTCCAAGATCCATGGCCCCCATCCTCCCCTATCCGGTCGCCCCGGTTCCTCCCGGATGCGCTTCACCGAACAGGTGGAAGGCGGTCCCCACCAGGCCGAGGTGGCTGAACGCCTGCGGGAAGTTGCCGAGCTGGCGGCGCGCGACGGGGTCGTACTCCTCGGACAGCAGCCCCACGTCGTTGGCCAGGCCGAGCAGCCGTTCGAACAGCTCGCGGGCCTCCTTCGTACGGCCCGTCATGTGCAGCGCGTCCGCGAGCCAGAACGAGCAGACGAGGAAGGTGCCCTCGCCGCCGGGCAGCCCGTCGACGTCGACACCCTCGTCGCTGTAGCGGCGCAGCAGGAAGCCGTCGCGTGCGAGCTCGGCGCGCACCGCGTCGATGGTGCCGACGACCCGGGGATCGTCGGGCGGCAGGAAACCGACGCGGGGGATGAGCAGCAGTGACGCGTCCAGTTCGTGTGACCCGTAGGACTGCGTGAAGGTGTTGCGTTCCGTGTCGAAGCCGTGCTCGCACACCTCCTTGTGCACCTCGTCGCGCATCGTGCGCCAGCCCTCCAGGTCGCCGGCGAGCTCCGGTTCGCTCTCCAGCGCCCGGACGGCCCGGTCGGCCGCCACCCACGCCATCACCTTCGAGTACACGAAGTGCCGGCGTGGGCCGCGCACCTCCCAGATTCCCTCGTCCGGCTGCCGCCAGGCGGTCCGCAGGAACTCCATCAGGGCGCACTGCAGGCGCCACATGTGCGGTTTGGACGGCAGGCCCGAGCGCCGGGCCAGCGTGAGCGAGTCGATGACCTCGCCGTACACGTCCAGTTGGAGCTGCTTCACGGCCTCGTTGCCGATCCGGACCGGGTACGAGCCCCCGAAGCCGGGCAGCCACGGCAGCTCGAACTCGGGCAGCCGGCGCTCACCGGAGAGGCCGTACATGATCTGCAGGTCCGCGGGATCGCCCGCGACCGCGCGCAGCAGCCAGTCGCGCCAGGCCTCGGCCTCCTCGTGGTACCCGGCCGACAGGAGCGCGCCCAGGGTGAGGGTCGAGTCGCGCAGCCAGCAGTAGCGGTAGTCCCAGTTGCGGACGCCGCCGAGTTCCTCCGGGAGCGAGGTGGTGGGGGCCGCGACGATGCCGCCGGTCGGGGCGAAGGTGAGGGCCTTCAGAGTGATCAGGGAGCGCATGACGGCGTCGCGGTGCGGACCGTCGTAACGGCAGCGCGCCGCCCACGCCTGCCAGTCCTCGACGCTGGAGCGCAGTGCCTCGTACGGGTCGACGAGCGGTGGGCGCGACTGGTGCGAGGGATGCCAGGTCAGCACGAAGGCGACCTTCTCGCCCGCCTCCACGGTGAACTCCGAGTGGGTACGGAAGTCCTTGCCCCAGGTGCGTACCTCGGGTTCGCTGCGCAGCCACACCGAGTCCGGGCCCGCGACCGCCACCCGCTGGCCGTCCGCCTTGCGCACCCACGGCACGACGGAGCCGTAGTCGAAGCGCAGTTGCAGTGTGCTGTGCATCGTCACCCGGCCGCTGAGCCCTTCGACGACGCGGATGAGATCGGGCGCGTGCTCGCGCTGTGGCATGAAGTCGCTCACGCGGACCGCGCCCTCGTCCGTCTCCCATTCGGAGTCGAGCACGAGCGTGTCCTGCCGGTACGCCCGCCGGGTGCAGGGGCCCGCCCCCGTGGGTGAGATCCGCCAGCGACCGTGGTTCTCGTCGCCGAGGATCGCGGCGAAGCAGGCGGCGGAGTCGAACCGTGGCAGACAGAGCCAGTCGACGGATCCGTCCCGGCCCACCAGCGCGGCGGTCTGTTCGTCCCCGATGAGCGCGTAGTCCTCGATACGTGGGTGCACGTGGGGCGAGTTCCCGGCGAAGGCCGGGGCCAATCGGGTCGGGGGCCGACCGGGTGACACCGGTCGAGGAAGTACCGGCGCGGCGGGCCAGGGGTCAGGCGGCCACCGTGGCCGCTTCCGGCGTGGTCGCGGAGGCGGCGGCCTCGGCCCGGTCGCGGCGCTCCCGGCGGACCAGGATCAGCCAGCCCACGGGCACGCCCGCGGAGAAGAGCCACCACTGGATCGCGTACGCCATGTGGGGACCGATGTCGTTGTGCTCGGGGTCGGGGATCAGTTCGGGGGAGTCACCCTTGGGCGCGGGCGCGGTCTGCTCGATGTACCCGCCGAGGACCTGCTTGCCGAGGCTCTTGGCCTGCTGCTCGCTGTTGATCAGCATGACCTGGCGGTCGGGCAGGCCCTGGACGTTCTTGATGCCGCTGTCGCCGGTCGTCTCGTCGGGCATCAGCCGCCCGGTGACGGTGATCTCGCCCTTGGCGGGCGCCGGGATCTTCGGGAACGCGGTCTGTGAGCCGTTCGAGTCGATCCAGCCCCGGTTGACGATCAGCACCCGGCCGTCGTCCAGGTCGAAGGGGGTCAGGACGTGGTAGCCGACCTCGCCGTCGGCGTTGGTGCGGCGCCGCACGACGACCTCGTGCGCGGTGTCGAAGGTGCCCTTCGCGGTCACCCGGCGGTACAGGTCCGCGTGCTTGACGTGCTGCCCCGGCGCGGTGACCGACTCGGCGGGCACCGGCGTGGCCGTCAGTGACTGCGAGATGACCTTGTTCAGCGCGACCTTGTGCTCATGGCGGTGCAGCTGCCAGAAGCCCAGCTTGATCATCGTGGGGATGAGCAGGAGGGCCACGAGGGTGAGAATCACCCACTGCCGGGACAACAGGAAGCGGTACACCCCACGACCGTACAACTCGGTCGTGGGGCGTATTCAGGGGGGTGCGCGTCGACACGGCGGGAACGTGTGCTCCCGGACCGTTGCGCCCGGCTCTCAGACCTTGTCGATGATGCCCACCTTGCCCTCCGCGCGGGCGCAGTGCGCGCCGCAGAACCAGTGGCCCTCGACCTCGACGCCCTGGCCGATGATCTGCACGCGACAGTGCTCGCAGATGGGGGCCATCCGGTGGATCGCGCAGGAGAAACAGTCGAAGACGTGCACCGCGCCCTGCGCGTGCACCTCGAAGGTCATGCCGTAGTCATTGCCGCACACTTCGCATCTCGCCATGCGCCACAGGGTGAGGTGCCGACGCGGCGCGGGCGAGCGGGCGCCGGGCGAGTCGCCCGGCAATCACCCGTACGTCCGTCAGCGACCCCGGCCCCTCTTCATCCCCCGGGGTCACTTCTCCGAGGCCGGCGCCACGTCCCGCAGCAGCTGGCCGAACGCCGCCTCGTCGATCACCGGTGTCCCGAACTGTTTGGCCTTGACCACCTTGGACGTACTGGAGTCCGGATCGTTGGTGACGAGCAGGCTGGTCAGCCGGGACAGACTCGTCGCGACATGCAGGCCGGCCTCGACGGCACGGTCCTCCAGCAGCTCGCGGTCGACGGACGTGTCCCCGGAGAACGCGACCCGCATACCCTGCTTGAGTGGTTTGTCCGCTTCGTAGCGGCCAGGGTTGGGATAGGGGCATACGGGGCGTTTGCGTGAGGGCCGCCAACTCCCGGACGGGTAGCCACCGGACGAGTACCCGCCGGACGAGTGGCCACCGGGACCGGACTGCCGTCCGATCCGCGGTGCCGCGGGGCTCTCGGACCACTCCTTGAGCGGCCGGCACTCCAGGAGCGGCAGCCGGATGCCGTCCCGCGCGGCGGCCCGCAGGCTCGGCCGGAACGCCTCGGCCAGCACGCGCGCGTCGTCCAGCGCGTGGTGCGCCCGCTGCTGTACGACACCGAAGTGCGCGGCCAGCGACTCCAGCTTGTGGTTGGGCAGCGGCAGGCCCAGCTCCTTGGAGAGCGCGATGGTGCACAGCCGCTGACGCACCGGCGCCTCACGCTCCGCGCGCGCGTACTCCCGGGCGATCATGGACCAGTCGAAGACCGCGTTGTGCGCCACGAGCACCCGGTCGGCGAGCCGGTCGGAGAACTCCTCGGCGATGTCCTGGAAGAGCGGGGCGCCTTCGAGCACCTCGGTCGTCAGACCGTGGATCCAGACCGGGCCCGGGTCCCGCTCCGGGTTGACCATCGTGTACCAGTGGTCCTCGACCTCGCCGCGCGCGTCCAGCCGGTAGACGGCGGCCGAGATGATCCGGTCGTCGCGGGCCAGGCCGGTGGTCTCCACGTCGACGACCGCGTACCCCTGCGGATACGCGGCCGGCCAGGGGGCTGGTGACGCTGCGGTCGTCAGGTCTTCGAGCATGGTCACTGAGGATACGGGCCCTGACTGACAGTCCGGTCCCCACCTTCCAGGAACCGACGGACGGTCCGGCCGCCGGAGTTGACGCGGTCGGCGGGGGACAGGGGTGCCTCTTGTGGCGCGGGTCACCGGTTGGTCCGGGCCCGGCGCACGGCCCGGGCGCATGGCTGACGCATGGCTATGGACCTTTCGACGGTGTCCTGCAAGCGTGCTCCGCGCCCCAGCAGGTAGCGCCTACGAAGGGCGGTACGGACATGGCACGAGTGAGGTACGGCGCACGGACCGAGGCGGAGATCGCCGCCGCGCGCACCGCGAGCGCCAAGCTCCCCGACATCTGGTCCACGGGTGTGGTGGCCGTCTGGGAGAGTGATCCGGACGCGGTCGCGGCGGTCCTGCCACCCCCGCTCAAACCCACCGGGCGCCCCCTGGTCCGGGTGAACATCAGCAAGGTGGACCTGCCGGGTTATCCGCTCGGCGCGGGCTCGTTCGCCGTCGCCGCGGCGCACGACGGCGTCGAGGGCTGGTACCCGCTGGTCATGCCGATGACCCACGAGCGGGCGCTCATCGGCGGCCGCGAGGTCTTCGGGGAGCCCAAGAAGCTCGGCGAGGTCACCGTGGAACGCGACGGCCTCGTCGTACGGGCCGCACTCGCCCGGCACGGCATCGCCTTCGTCGAGGTGCGCGGCGCGGTGAGCGGTGACCTGCCGCTGCCCGAGCCCGCCCGGAAGACCGACTTCTACTTCAAGTTCCTTCCCGCGGTGGACGGTTCGGGCTTCGACGTCCACCCCGTGCTCGTGCACTGCGTACGCAACGAGAAGGTGCGCAGGCTGGAGCGCGTCACCGGGGACGTCGTGCTGCGCGAGTCGATGTACGACCCGGTCGCCGACCTCCCCGTACGCGAACTGGTCGAGATCACCCTCGGCGAGAAGACCACCGACCAGACGGGCCGGGTGGTCGAACGCGTCAGCGCCCAGGCCCTGTTGCCCTACATCCACCAGCGCTACGACGATCCGCGGCAGATCCTCGACGGGCCGCCGGAAGGGAGCGCCTGATGGAACTCCGGGCGGGGCAGGTCGCCGTCGTCACCGGCGCGGCGAGCGGTATCGGGCTCGCGATGGCGCGCCGGTTCGCGGCGGACGGTCTGAAGGTGGTCCTCGCGGACGTCGAGGAGGGTGCCCTGGAGAAGGCCGCCGCCACGCTGCGGGAGGACGGGGCGCAGGTGCACGCGCGCGTGGTGGACGTCTCGGAGCGCGAACAGCTCGACGCGCTCGCCGCCGAGACGTACGAGAAGTACGGCGCCGTGCACGTCCTGTGCAACAACGCGGGAGTCGGCTCCGGCGCCGAGGGCCGCATGTGGGAGCACGATCCGAACGACTGGAAGTGGGCCTTCGCCGTCAACGTCTGGGGTGTCTTCCACGGCGTCCAGGCCTTCGTGCCGCGGATGATCGCCGGCGCAGAGCCGGGCCACGTCGTCAACACCTCGTCCGGCGACGGCGGGATCGCCCCGCTGCCGACCGCCTCCGTGTACGCCGTCACCAAGGCGGCCGTCGTGACGATGACCGAGTCCCTGTACGCGCATCTCAAGGCGGAGCACGCGCGCGTGGGGGCGTCGGTGCTCTTCCCCGGGCCCCACATGCTGCGTACCGGTCTGTGGGAGTCGCACCGCAACCGGCCCGAGCGCTACGCGAAACAGCGCCCCAGGAAGACCCCCTACCGCAGCCTCGACCAGTGGGAGGCCGCGATGAAGGAGGCGGGGCAGGAGGTGCGGTTCACGCCGGTGGAGGAGGTCGCCGACCTGGTGGCGGACGGCATCCGGGAGGGCCGGTTCTGGCTGCTGCCCGCGAGCGAGCACAGCGACCGGCAGATCCGGGCCAGGTCGCAGTCGATGCTCGACCGGGCCGACCCGTCGTATCTAGAGCACTTCATCCTGGACTGAGGAGGCGGGCGATGACCGAGCGGGACCCCTATCTGATCATCTCCTCCGACTGCCACGCCGGGCTCCCCACCGAGGAGTACCGGCCCTACCTGGACTCCCGGTTCCACCGGGACTTCGACGAGTTCCTCGCGGGCCAGGGCCGGCGCCGCGAGGAGATGAACCGGCTCGGCATCCGCAACGAGGCGTTCGCCGACCGCTGGTTCCAGGACAACGAGGAGGGCCTGCGCGGCGGTTGGGACACCGCGCAGCGCCTCAAGGAGCTGGACGGCGACGGTGTGGCGGGGGAGGTGGTCTTCCCGGACGCCGACGCCGTGGACAGCCGCACGGCGGCCCCCTTCGGCGTGGGCCTCGGTCTCTCCGGCGACCACGACCCGCAGCTCGGCATGGCGGGCGCGCAGGCCCACAACCGCTGGCTGGCGGAGTTCGTCGGGGAGAACCCCGAACGGCACTGCGGGGTCGCCCTGCTGCCGATCACGGCGGCCTCCGACGCGGTCGTCGCCGAGGTGTACCGCGCCAAGGAGTCGGGACTCGGCGCCCTGATGATCCCCTCCATGTGGGTCGACAAGGAGCCCTACCACGACCGCCGTTACGACCCCGTGTGGGCGGCCGCCGCCGAGTGCGCGATGCCGGTGGTCACGCACTCCGGCGCGGCCCCGCGCCACGAGTACGGCGACCACCTGGGGATCTTCGTCTCCGAATGCACCTGGTGGCCCGCGCGCCCCCTGTGGTTCCTGCTCTGGTCGGGCGTCTTCGAACGCCACCCGGGGCTGAGGTTCGGGGTCGCGGAGTCGGGCTGCTGGTGGCTGCCGAACCTCCTCTGGTTCATGGACCGCCTCTACCTGGGCGCGCACGGCGGCAAGAAGCTGTCGCCCTTCGAGGAGCTGAAGCGGCCCCCGCACGAGTACCTCGACCGCCAGCTCTTCATCTGCGCGACGAACACCAAGCGCCGCGAACTCGCGCAGCGCTACGAGATCGGCGTCGACAACATCCTCTGGGGCAGCGACTTCCCGCACCCCGAGGGAACCTGGCCCGACACCCGCGCGTGGCTGCGGCGCACCTTCCACGACATCCCGGTCGCGGAGACCCGCCGCATGCTCGGCCTCGCGGCCGCCGAGGTCTTCGGCTTCGACGTCGAGCGGCTGACCCCGCTCGCCCGGCGCATCGGCCCGACCCCGGCCGAACTCGGCCAGAGCGACGACCAGACGGCCGTGGCGGCGTCCTGGGCACGCTCGCGCGAGGTGGGCCGCCACTGGCTGACCGGCCACGACTTCCCGGTCCTGGGGACGACGCCGTGAACGCCCCCACGAACGACCCCGTGACCGACCGCTACACCGTGATCTCGGCGGACTGCCACGCCGGAGCGGACCTCCTGGACTACCGGCCCTACCTGGCGAAGGAACACCACGAGGCGTTCGACGCGTGGGCGGCCACGTATGTCAACCCGTACGAGGACCTGCTCGCCGACACCGCCGACAAGAACTGGAACTCCGCACGGCGCCTGGCGGAGCTGGAGGAGGACGGCATCGTCGCGGAGGTGGTGTTCCCCAACACCATCCCGCCCTTCTTCCCGTCGGCCGCCCTGATGGCGCCGGCCCCCACCGTCGAGGAGTTCGAACGGCGCTGGGCGGGCCTGCGCGCCCACAACCGCTGGCTCGCGGACTTCTGCGCCGCCGCGCCGGGCCGCCGCGCGGGTGTCTTCCAGATCCTCCTGAACGACGTGGAGGAGGCGGTGAAGGAGATCAGGTGGGCCTCCCGGGCGGGCCTCAGGGGCGGCCTGCTGCTCCCCGGCACCCCACCGGGCTCGGGACTGCCCGAGCTGTACTCGTCGACGTACGACCCGATCTGGGCGGTCTGCGAGGAGCTGGGCGTCCCCGTGAACCACCACGCGGGCTCGGCGTCGCCGCCCCTGGGCGAGGAACCGGCGGCCCGCGCGGTCTTCATGGTCGAGACGACCTGGTTCTCCCACCGCGCGCTCTGGCACCTCATCTTCGGCGGCGCCTTCCGCCGTCACCCCGGTCTGAGACTGGTGCTGACCGAGCAGGGCTCGGGCTGGATCCCCGGGGTGCTCGACATGCTGGACTACTACCACGGGAGGCTGTCGGCGGCGGCGAAGAGGGCGAAGAGGGCGACGGCGGAGTCGAAGTTCGGCGCGGGACTCGCGGAGGCGATGGGCAAGGGCCCCTCGGACGTCTGGCGGGACAACTGCTTCGTCGGCGCGAGCTTCATGCGCCCGCACGAGGTGCCGCTGCGGGCGCGGATCGGCGTCGACAAGATCATGTGGGGCAGCGACTACCCGCACGACGAGGGCACCTACCCCTACTCCCGGGAGGGCCTGCGCTGCGCGTACGCGGGCGTGCCGCGCGAGGAGGTCGCCGCGATGGTCGGCGGGAACGCCGCCCGGGTGTACGGCTTCGACCTCGACGCCCTGGACGCCCTCGCGGTGAAGGCGGGACCGACCGTGGCGGAACTGGCCGAACCGCTGACGCGACCCCCGGCGGACGCGACGAGTCCGGTGTTCGCGCGGGGAGCGTCAGTACGGGTCTGGTGACGCGCCAGGTGGCATCCTCCCCGTGTGACGGTACCCATGCACGACGAGGCCCACGAAGGCACCCTCGGCTCCCGCCTGAACTGGCTGCGGGCCGCGGTGCTGGGCGCCAACGACGGCATCGTCTCCACCGCCGGCCTCGTCGTCGGCGTGGCCGGCGCCACGGACGACCGCTCCGCGCTGCTCACGGCGGGCCTCGCGGGGCTGCTGGCCGGGTCCATGTCGATGGCGGCGGGCGAGTACGTCTCGGTCTCCACCCAACTGGACTCCGAGAAGGCCGCCCTGGCGCTGGAGCGACGCGAACTGCGTGAACAGCCGGCTGCCGAACTCGAGGAGCTGACCGAACTCCTGGAGCAGCGCGGCCTGACCCGCGAGGTGGCCCGCGAGGCGGCCGAGCAGCTCACGGAACGCGACGCCTTGAAGGCCCACGCACGCGTAGAGCTCGGCATCGACCCCGACGACCTCACCAACCCCTGGCACGCGGCCTGGGCGAGCTTCCTCTCTTTCACCGTGGGCGCCCTTCTCCCCCTCCTCGCCATCGTCCTGCCACCGGCGGCCTGGCGCCTGGGCGTCACCGTGCTCTCGGTACTGGCCGCCCTGGTCCTCACCGGCTGGCTGAGCGCCCGCCTGGGCTCGGCGGACCCGGGCCGCGCGGTACTGCGGAACGTGGGCGGGGGTGCGCTGGCGATGGGGGTCACCTATGCGGCGGGGGTGCTGTTGGGGGCGGCCGGGGTGTGACGAGCACCGAGTGAACATCTGACGAGCATCGGTCCGGACCTGTCGGCGTTCTTGGCGGAGATCACCAATAAGCAAGCGCGTACCCTCGGTAATACTTGTGGGTAACAACGTCTAGCCGCGGCCGAGCTGCGGTTCTACGGTGCATCCATGCCGAACCTGCCCGATGTCGTGCTGTGGTCGATACCCGCCTTCGTGCTGCTCACCGTGATCGAGGTGGTGAGCGTCAGGATCCATCCGGACGACGATGCCGCGGGGTACGAGGCGAAGGACGCCGCGACGAGCGTCGGCATGGGGCTCGGGAGTCTCGTCTTCGACTTCCTGTGGAAGATCCCGATCGTCGCGATCTATACGGCGATCTATGAACTGACGCCGCTGCGGGTGCCCGTCCTGTGGTGGACCGTTCCGCTGATGCTGCTGGGGCAGGACTTCTTCTACTACTGGTCGCACCGCGGGCACCACGTCATCCGCGTCCTGTGGGCCTGCCACGTGGTCCACCACTCCAGCCGGAAGTTCAACCTCACCACGGCGCTGCGCCAGCCCTGGACGACCTGGACGGTCTGGCCCTTCTACGTGCCGCTGATCGCCCTCGGCGTGCACCCCGCCGCGCTGGCGTTCTGCTCGTCGGCGAACCTCGTCTACCAGTTCTGGATCCACACGGAGCGGATAGACAAGATGCCCCGTTGGTTCGAGTTCGTGCTCAACACGCCCTCCCACCACCGGGTCCACCACGCCTCCCAGGGCGGCTATCTGGACCGCAACTTCGGCGGGATCCTCATCGTCTGGGACCGGCTCTTCGGGTCCTTCGTCGCCGAGACCGAGCGGCCCGTCTACGGGCTCACCAAGAACATCGCCACCTACAACCCCCTGCGCGTCGCCACCCACGAGTACGCCGCCATCGCCAGGGACCTGAAGGCGGCGACCGGTTGGCGCGAGCGGGCGGGACGGGTCTTCGGCGGGCCCGGCTGGCAGCCGACGCCGAAGTCCGCAGGGCGCGAGCCGGTCACGGAGCCCGTCGCGTGAGCCCACGGCACGCGCGCGTGCTGCTCGTCTCCTTCGGCGTGGCCGCTGCCGTGGACCTCGTTTCCCTGGCCGTCGGGTTCACCCCGGGGCACCTGGTCGCCAAGCCGCTTCTGATGCCCCTGCTCGCCGCCCACGCGGTCGTACGCGGCGGACCGCGGCTCCTGGTGGCCGCCCTGCTCTGCGGCTGGGGCGGCGACGTCCTGCTGCTGTCCGACGCCGACCCGGCCTTCCTCGTGGGGATGGCCTCCTTCGCGGCCGGTCACGTCTGCTATCTCCTGCTCTTCAGAAGGCCGGATTCGCCGCACCGCGCTCCAGACGTGCGTGGGCCGTCGGTCTGGCTCGGTGGCGCGTACGTCCTCGCCCTCGTCGTCACCGTCACCCTCCTGTGGCCCGATCTGCCGGCCGGCCTGCGTATCCCCGTCGCGGGCTACAGCCTGCTGCTGACCGCGATGGCGGCCACCAGCACCCGGCTCGGGCCCGTCGCGGGCGCGGGCGGGGCGCTCTTCCTGCTGTCCGACACCCTCATCGCCACCGGCGTCGCCGACTGGCCGCAGCTCCCGAGGCCGGACTTCTGGATCATGCTGACCTATGCCGCCGCCCAGTTCCTGCTGGTCAGCGGAGTGCAGAGCACCCTCGGCGCGCATACCGCGGCGAGGGCGGCGTACGGTGAGATGCGCTCAACCACCCCCTGAGCGCATCTCACCCAGCCGATCGGCCGAGAAGGATCCTCGTCATGCGCGCCACCACCATCCACGCCCCGTTCGACATGCGCGTGGAGGACGTCCCCGAGCCCCTGGTGAAACTGCCCACCGACGCGGTCGTGCGGGTGCTGCGGTCCTGTATCTGCGGCAGCGACCTGTGGGCCTACCGGGGCGAGGCGGCCCGACAGGCGGGGCAGCGGATCGGGCACGAGTTCCTCGGCATCGTCGAGGAGACCGGCTCCGACGTGACCGGCGTCCGCCGCGGCGACCTGGTCGTCGCGCCCTTCATGTGGTCGGACGGCGTCTGCGACTACTGCCGCGAGGGCCTCACCACCTCCTGCGAGCACGGCGGCTTCTGGGGCGCGGTCGGCTACGACGGCGGTCAGGGCGAGGCCGTGCGCGTTCCCTTCGCCGACGGCACCCTCGTACAGCTGCCCAAGGAGGCGGCCTCCGACGATCACCTGCTGTCGGCCCTGCTGACGCTCTCCGACGTCATGGGCACCGGTCACCACGCGGCCCTCGGCGCGGGAGCCCGCAAGGGCGCCACCGTCGCGGTCGTCGGGGACGGCGCCGTCGGGCTGTGCGCCGTGCTGGCCGCCAAGCGGCTCGGCGCCGAGCGGATCATCGCGCTCGGACGCCACCAGGCACGTACGGACATCGCGCGTGCCTTCGGCGCCACGGACGTCGTCGCCGAACGCGGCGAGGCGGCCGTCGAGGCCGTCCGCGAGCTGACCCGCGGCCAGGGCGCGCACGCCGTCGTGGAGGCGGTCGGCACCGAGCAGTCCATGCGGACGGCCGTGAACATCACCCGCGACGGCGGCGCCATCGGCTTCGTCGGCGTGCCGCACGGCAGCGGCACGGGCCTCGACCTGGGCGTGATGTTCGACCGGAACATCGCGCTGCGCGGCGGTGTGGCGCCGGTGCGGGCGTACATCCCGGAGCTGCTGCCCGACATCCTGGACGGCACCATCGACCCGTCGCCCGTCTTCGACATGACCGTCGGTCTGGAGGGCGTGCCCGAGGGCTACAAGGCGATGGACGAGCGCACCGCCCTCAAGGTGCTCGTCACCAACGGCTCATGACCACCTGATCGGCAGCGGAAGCGCCGTCAGCAGCCCCGACACCGCCACGACCAGGCCCAGTGCCACCACCTCCGCGCGAGCGGGCACACAGGCGCTGAGCCGGTCGGCGGCCCGGCGCAGCCGCAGCCGCGCGAGCAGCGCCAGCACGGCGACGACGGCCACCAGTACCAGCTTGGCGAGCAGGGTGCGCCCGTACGACGTGGCCGTCAGCTGGTCCAGGACCGTGCCGGGCGGCATGCGGCGCAGTGCGCTCCACGCGCCCGTCGCGGTGAGCGCCGCGAACAGGACGGCGGCCACGCGCGCGTAGAGGCCCAGAAGCGCCGCGCCGGCCGCGTCCGCCGAAACCGCCGTCCCGGCCGTCTTTGTCGTCTGCGCGGCCTCCGCCTCCGAGGAGACGCGCCAGGCGCGCAGCATCCGCAGCACGTGCAGCAGGCCGCCCGTCCACAGGGCCGCGCAGGTCACGTGAACGAGCGTCAGACCGGAACCGACGAGCGGGCCGTGCTCCGGCGCCGCGTGGGCGCGCAGCGCCTCCGCGAGGGCCACCGCGGCCAGCGGCCACACCTGGGCGGCCGGTCTCCGTGACAGGGCGCAGAGCCCGGCGGCCAGGAACGCGTTGACCTCCAGGAGCGCCAGCTTGCCGTCCCGACTCTCGTAGAGCCCGCCGACGTCCATGTCGGAGAGGTGATGCGGCAGCAGATTGCCGGTGGCCACCACCGAGGCGAGCCCCAGCGCGGCGACGAATCCGACCGCCGCGGCGTAGGGCGCCCAGCTGTGGGGCGCGTGCTCCAGCGGCGCGCCCGGCACCCGGCGGGCCAGCCGGGCCGCGAACAGTTCGCCCACGGGGACGCACAGCGCCGCGAACAAGACCGCGCGCAGCAGGGCGATGCCGCCGACGCCGGGGGCGGCTGCCTCGCCGGTGCCGTCCAGCACGGAGCGCGGACCGAGCAGCGGGATCAGGGCGGCCACGGCCACCAGGACGAGCAGGGCGACGGCGCCTCCGGCGGCGGGGCGCCGCGCCGGACCACTCGCGCCCGCCGCCTCGGCTGTCGGTCGTATCAAGGTCACCCCAAGATCTTCACCAGTCGGCACAGAACCGGGCAAGTGCAGGGAAACAAGCGGTGGTTCGGCATTCCGCCCATAGGTACGTTTCCGGCCGACGCCTCGCTCACGCCCACCGGGCCGGGTCCGTCCCCCAACGTCCGGGCGGCCGCGCCCAGTCGCGGGGCCCGCCGGCGAAGGAGACGGGCGACCGTGCGTATCTGAGCCGGCCCAGGTCGCTGTCTGTCTCGGTGAGCCAGGGGCCCGATCCGTACGAGGCGTCGGCGGGCTCCTCGTCCCGGTGCGCCGGCGCGTCCACCAGCCACGCGGCCGTCCGCGCGAGCGCCAGCCGGACGAGCCGCGTCCCGCCCTCCCGGGTCTGCTCGGTGAGCGACCGGAGCACCGCGGCGGCCAGCAGGTACCCCGTGCCGTGGTCGAGGGCCTGCGCGGGCAGCGCACCCGGCCGCTCCGCCGACCCCTCGATCCGCGCGATCCCGGTGGCGACCTGCACCAGACTGTCGAAGCCCCGCCGCCCGGACCACGGCCCGTACCCGCCCCACGCCGACAACTGCGCCACCACAAGACCGGGCCGCCGCTCGGCCAGTGCCCCCGGGGAGAGCCCGAACCGGTCCAGTGCGCCGGGCCGGTACCCGGTGACGACGACATCGGCCTCGGCGAGCAGCTCCTCGAAGGCCGAGCGGTCCCCGCGCGCCGACAGGTCGAGCGTGGCGGACCGCTTCCCGAAGTCCAGGTCGGCGTGCTGGTCGTCGATTTCGGGCAGGCGCGGGCTGTCGATCCGCAGGACGTCCGCGCCGAGGAGGGCGAGCGTGCGGGTGGCCACCGGGCCCGCGATGACCCGGGTGAGGTCCAGCACGCGGATGCCCGCCGCGGGCAGCAGTGGATCCCCGGCGAGCGGGGCGAGCCGTCGTACGGGAGCCGTGTCCAGCCGCTCGCGGGTCACCAGCGGGTGTGCGGCGATGGCCCGCCCCTGGGGATGCGCCGCCCACTGGCCGGGCGTGCGCAGGGCGATCGCGAGCCCGCCGGCCGCGTACACGGTCTCCTCCACCTCGAGGGCCGATCGCTCGGCGAGCGTTTCGGCGACCACCTCGGTGAGGGAGCCCCGGCCCTCCGGCACGCCCAGCGCGCTCAGCAGCCGCTCTTGGTGGTGCGGATAGTTCGCGTGGGTGCGGACCCAGCCGTCCGCCGTCCGCCAGAACCGGGACAGCGGGGCGAAGTTGACCGGCTCACGGCCGTCGACGCGCAGGTGTCGCTCACTGTGGAAGGCGGTGGCGACAGCCCCGTCGTCGACGCGCACCCCGGGCACTTTCCCTCCGGTGCGGCCTGCGGTCAGCTCGGCCCCGGCGAGGGCACAGGCCGCGACACACGCCCGGGCCGTCCCGCGCACCGGCAGCCGTGCGGGCAGCACCCCCTCCCGTGCGACGGCCGAGATCTGTGCGGTGAGTGCGGGGTCGCCGCCCAGAGCGGCCCACGCGAAGTCCGTACGCGTCATGACGGCACTATGCCGGGTGTACTGGATCAACAGGGGAAAGGGGGCCGGGGCAACCGCCCGGCCCCCTTCGCTCACGCGGTCACTTCGTGACCGCCCGCAACGCGTTGACGGTGCCCCAGCCGTAGAAGCCGTTGTGGTTCTTCGTGCCCTCGCACACCGCGTCGACCTTGCCGTCGCCGTCGATGTCGTAGGGGTCGGTGCACGGCGTGGCGTCGGCCTTCGCGTACAGCAGCGCCTTCACCAGGGCGGCGGAGGCGTGCGGGTGGGTCGACTTGATGAGGGCGGCGACGCCCGCGACGTGCGGGGACGCCATCGACGTGCCGGCCATGTAGCCCCATGTGCCGCCGGGCAGCGGGCCGAGGATCAGGCCGCTGGTGGCGGGCGGTGTCGGGGTCTGGTAGCGCGTCGAGTCGCCGCCGGGCGCGGCGACGTCGATGACGCCCAGGCCGTGGTTGGAGAAGGACGACTTGATGCCCTTGGCGCCCGTCGCGGCCACGGTGACCACCCCCGGCAGCTGGGTGGGGATGTCGTAGCACTTGGAGGGGTCGATCACCCGGTCCGAGGGCGTGCCGTCGTTCGGGGAGACCGGGTCGGTGATCGAGTCGGCGGCCAGGTCGTAGTTCTCGTTGCCCGCCGCGGCGACGTTGACGGTGCCCTTGTGCTCCGCGTACTGCGAGGCGCGGGTGATCGCGTCGACCAGCGCCTTCTGGTCCGGGTCGTCCTTGCAGTTGAAGTACCAGGGGTCGGTGTAATAGCTGTTGTTGGTCACGTCGACGTGGTGCTCGGCGGCCCACACGAAACCGCAGACGACGGCCTCGGTGTAGAAGTAGCCGGCCGTCGTGGCCACCTTGATGCCGGCGACCTTCACGCCGGGCGCGACCCCGGTGATGCCGACGCCGTTCTTGGCGCCCGCGATCTCGCCCGCGACATGCGTGCCGTGCGGGCTCTCCGCGGCGGTCGGCCGCCAGGCCCCGTCGGTGGTGTCCGGCTTGCCCGTCACACAGTTGACCGAGGCGTCGCGGTCGAAGTTCGGCGCGATGTCGGGGTGCGTGTCGTCGACACCGGTGTCGATCACGGCGACCGTCACCTTGCTGCTGCCGAGGGTCTTCTCGTGCGCCTTGTCCGCCTTGATGGCGGGCAGGTCCCACTGGAGGGACTCCAGCGGGTCCTGCCCGGCGGCGGCCTCGGCGCTCGCGGCCTTCTCCTGCGCCGCGGTGAGCACCTGGGGCGCGCCCATGTCGGTGGTCGACTGCGCGGGCAGCGGCGCGTTGCGCGTGTTGCCGGCCGACTGCACGCCGCGTACGCCGCGGATCGTCTTGGCGAAGTCGGCGTTCGAGGAGTGCACGACGATCACGCCGATCCGGTCGTACGACGTCACTATCGTGCCGCCCGCCTTGGCGATGGCCTTCTTCACGGAGGCGGAAGTGCCGTGTCCGGGGCGGACGTTGACGACATAGCTGAGGGCGGTCGCATCCGCCGTCGTCGTCGTGGCGGTCCGCGTGGCGGAGCTGTCGGAGTCGGCCGCCGAGGCGCTGACGTTCGGCAGGAAGGCGAGGGCCGTCGCCGTGGCCATCCCGAGCGGGAGGGCTATGGCGCGGCGGGAGCGCTTGCGAGGCGCGGTCATGGAGTCTCCAGATCATTCGCGGTACGAGCGGTACGAGCGGTACGAGCCGTGCGGAAGCTCATGTGACGTCCGGCCGGACTTACTTGACGGGACTTACTTGACCGCGCGCAGCGCGTTGACGATCCCGGCTCCGTAGAAGCCGTTCACGTGCTTGCCGCCCACGCAGGTGGCGTCCACGACGCCGTCGCCGTCCCCGTCGTAGGGGGCGGTCGGGCAACCGGGGTTGTCCGCCTCGGCCTTGAGGAGTGCCTGGAGCTGGGCCGGCGAGGCCCAGGGGTACCTGGACTTCAGCAGCGCGGCCACGCCCGCGACGTGCGGCGTCGCCATCGACGTGCCTTGCAGGAAGCCGTACTGGTTGTTCGGCATCGTCGACAGGATGCGGCCGTTCTTCGACGGCGTGTCCGGGATCTGGTACTTGTCGCCGCCCGGCGCGGCGACATCGATGACGCCCTTGCCGTAACTGGAGAAGTACGACTTGGCACCGGTGACGCCGGTCGAGGCGACCGTGACGACGCCCGGCAGCTGGGTCGGTACGTCGAAGCACTTGTGCGGGTCGACCGTGCGGGTCACGGCGGTCGAGTCGTCGGGGCTGGAGGCGTCGGCGAGGGCGTTCGAGTCGAGGTCGTCGTTGGAGTTGCCCGCCGCGGCGACGTTGAGGGTGCCCTTCTTCTGGGCGTACAGCTGGGCCCGGTTGACGGCGTCGACGATGGCCCTCTGGTCGGGGTCGTCGAGGCAGTTGTAGAGCCACGGGTCCACGTAGTAGCTGTTGTTGGTGATCTCGACGCCGTGGTCGGCGGCGAAGACGAAGGCGCAGACGACGCTCTCCGGGTAGAAGAGCTGGCTCGCGTCCGGCTCGGCCACGGTGATGCCCGAGACCTTCACACCGGGTGCGACACCCGCGACGCCGATGCCGTTGCGGGCGGCGGCTATCTCCCCCGCGACATGGGTGCCGTGGTAGTGGTCGGCGTCCACGGGGCGCCACGCGCCGTACGTGGTGTCCGGCTTGCCGCCCACGCAGTTCGCGGACTGCGAGGGGGAGAAGTTCGGGGCGATGTCCGGGTGGGTGTCGTCGACGCCGACGTCGATCACGGCGACCGTCACGCTCTTGCTGCCCGGGTTGGTCTTCGCGGCCTTGTCGGCGCCGATCGCGCGCAGGTCCCACTGATCGGCTTCCAGGGGCTCCTCGCCCGAGGCGGCGGTCCTGGAGACCTTGGCGGCCTCGGCGGCGGACAGCATCTGCGCCGCGCCCTCGTCCGTCGTCCCCGCGGCCGTCAGCGGCGCGGTACGGGTCGCGCCCGCCGACTGCACCCCGCGCACGGCGCGGATCCGCTTGCCGAAGTCCGGGTTGGCGGAATGGACGACGATCACGCCGATCTTCTCGTAGGCGATGACGACGGTGCCGCCCGCCGCGGAGATCGCCTTCTCCACCGACTCGATGGTGCGGTGGTCCGTCCTGGTGTTGACCACGTACGCGAGGCCGGGGCCGTCCGCGCTCGTCGTGGCGGACGCGGTCAGCGGGGCGGCCGACGCGGCGCCCGGCAGGAAACCGAGCGAGGCGGTGAGGGACAGGACGACCGGCACCGCGAGGGCGAGGCGACGTCTGGAACGCAGATGAGCCATGGGATCTCCACATCATCCGGAAACGAAAGCCGCCCGAACACAGGTGGTGCTCGGGCAGGTGCGTGAGGGTGCTGAGGCTGGTGCGGGTGGCACTTCGGCAGGTGCATGACGAGTACTGCAGGCCGAAGCTATCTCCCGTCCCGGCTGGTCAGCAACGACTTCCCAAAGAAACCGCAAATGACTTCCGAAAGAAGCCGGGAGCGACTTGCGAAAGACGCCGGGGGAGTTGAACCGGTCCACGCGTGGCGCCGTGACCTTGAGCAGGGAGCCCGAGGACGATCGAGCCCCCTGTTGGATCACGCACCGGAGTAAATTCATCACTCTTGGTTACGTGATCCAGGTCATTGTGAGGTCGCAACCGTATGTCCGCACCCCAGCCGTCCCCGTCCGCGAGCCCCGACTCGCCCCCGTCCACCGTCGTAACCGCACCCGCAACGCGAGGAGACTTCGTGGCTACCGACGCACCGCCCCCTTCGAAGGCCGATCCCCGGCTGCCCTCGACCGAGCAGTTCGTCGAGGTGCAGGAGAGCGCCGAGTTCGCCGAACTGCGCCGCTCGCACCGCTCCTTCGCCTTCCCGCTGACCGTCGCCTTCATCGCCTGGTACCTGCTGTACGTCCTGCTCTCGAACTACGCGGGCGACTTCATGGGCACCCAGGTGGTCGGCAACATCAACGTCGCCCTGGTCCTCGGGCTCGCCCAGTTCCTCACCACGTTCCTCATCGCCTGGTGGTACGCGCGGTACGCCGCCGCGAAGCTCGACCCCAAGGGCGAAGCGATCAAGTCCCGGCTGGAGGGCGACGCATGAGCCCCGTACAGACGACCGTGCTCGCCGCCGGTGAGGCCAGCCAGCACCGGCCGCTGATCATCACCCTCTTCGCGGTGTTCGTCGCCGCGACCCTCGTCATCACCGTCTGGGCGGGCCGCCAGACCAAGGACGCCGCCGACTTCTACGCGGGCGGACGACAGTTCACCGCCTTCCAGAACGGCCTGGCCGTCTCCGGCGACTACATGTCCGCGGCCTCGTTCCTCGGCATCGCGGGCGCGATCGCCCTCTTCGGGTACGACGGCTTCCTCTACTCCATCGGCTTCCTGGTCGCCTGGCTGGTGGCCCTCCTCCTGGTCGCCGAGCCGCTGCGCAACTCCGGCCGCTACACCATGGGCGACGTACTGGCGTACCGGATGCGCCAGCGCCCGGTCCGTACGGCCGCGGGCACCTCCACCATCGTCGTGTCGATCTTCTACCTGCTGGCCCAGATGGCCGGCGCGGGCGTCCTGGTCTCGCTGCTCCTCGGCATCACCAGCGACGGCGGCAAGATCGGCATCGTCGCCCTCGTCGGCGTCCTGATGATCGTGTACGTCACCATCGGCGGCATGAAGGGCACCACCTGGGTCCAGATGGTCAAGGCCGTCCTGCTGATCATCGGCGCCCTGCTGCTCACCTTCCTGGTGCTGCTGAAGTTCAACTTCAACATCTCCGACCTGCTCGGCAAGGCCGCCGACAACAGCGGCAAGGGCGCGCCCTTCCTGGAGCCCGGCCTCAAGTACGGCGCCACGTCCACCACCAAGCTGGACTTCATCTCCCTGGGCATGGCGCTGGTCCTGGGCACCGCGGGCCTGCCGCACATCCTCATCCGCTTCTACACCGTGCCCACGGCGAAGACCGCGCGGAAGTCGGTGAACTGGGCGATCGGCCTCATCGGCGCCTTCTACCTGATGACCCTCGCCCTCGGCTTCGGCGCCGCCGCGCTGATCAAACCCGACGAGATCATCGCCTCCAACAAGGCGGGCAACACCGCCGCGCCACTCCTGGCACTGCACCTGGGAGGCGTCGACTCCAACTGGGGCGCCATCCTGCTCGCCTCCATCTCCGCCGTCGCCTTCGCCACGATCCTCGCCGTCGTCGCCGGCCTGACCCTGGCCTCGTCCTCCTCGTTCGCGCACGACATCTACGCGAACGTCATCAAGAGGGGGCAGGCCACGGAGAAACAGGAGATGACCGCCGCCCGCTACGCGACGGTGGGCATCGGCGCCGTGTCCATTCTGCTGGGCGCCCTCGCCCGCGACCTGAACGTCGCAGGTCTGGTCGCGCTCGCCTTCGCGGTCGCCGCCTCCGCCAACCTGCCGACGATCCTCTACAGCCTCTTCTGGAAGCGGTTCACCACCCAGGGCGCGCTGTGGTCGATCTACGGCGGTCTGGTCACGGCGGTCGGACTGGTGCTGTTCTCGCCGGTGGTCTCGGGCAAGCCCACCTCGATGTTCCCCGACGTCGACTTCCACTGGTTCCCGCTGGAGAACCCGGGCCTCATCTCGATCCCGGTCGGCTTCCTGCTGGGCTGGCTCGGCACGCTCCTGTCCAAGGAGGAGCCCGACGCCGGCAAGTACGCCGAGCTGGAGGTGCGGTCCCTGACAGGCACCGGAGCACACTGATCCCCCTCGCCGACGGCCGTGTCGTAGATCTCTACGACGCGGCCGCGCCGCGTCTCGTGGGATCCGGCCGGGGTTGATGTCAGTCGTGTCACGTAGGCTCGTTCGTGTCGAGTAGAAGTGATCCGCAATGAGGGAGGGGGCCCACGTGCTCATCGACACCTATGGCCGAGTGGCCACCGACCTGCGCGTCTCACTGACGGACAGGTGCAATCTCCGGTGCACGTACTGCATGCCCGAAGAGGGCCTGCAGTGGCTGGGCAAGCCCGACCTGCTCACGGACGACGAGATCGTCCGTCTCATCGAGATAGCGGTCACCCGCCTCGGCATCACCGAGGTCCGCTTCACCGGCGGAGAACCCCTGCTGCGCCCCGGCGTCGTGGGCATCGTGGAGCGGGCCGCCGCGCTCGAACCCCGCCCCAAGATGTCCCTGACGACCAACGGCATCGGCCTCAGACGCACCGCTGCCGCCCTGAAGGCCGCGGGTCTGGACCGGGTGAACGTCTCGCTGGACACCCTGCGCCCCGATGTCTTCAAGACCCTCACCCGCCGTGACCGCCACCAGGACGTCATCGCGGGCCTCGAAGCCGCCCGCGACGCCGGCCTGACCCCCGTCAAGGTCAACTGCGTGCTGATGCCGGGCCTCAACGACGACGAGGCCCCCGACCTCCTGGCCTGGGCGGTGGAGCACGACTACGAGCTGCGCTTCATCGAGCAGATGCCCCTGGACGCCCAGCACGGCTGGAAGCGCGAGGGCATGGTCACCGCGGGCGACATACTCGCCTCGCTGCGGACGCGCTTCGTGCTCACCGAGGAGGGCGCCGACGAGCGGGGTTCCGCCCCGGCCGAGCGCTGGCTCGTGGACGGCGGCCCGCACCGCGTCGGCGTGATCGCCTCGGTCACCCGCCCGTTCTGCGCGGCCTGCGACCGCACGCGCCTGACGGCCGACGGCCAGATACGCAACTGTCTGTTCGCCACCGAGGAGACCGACCTGCGCACCGCCCTTCGCTCGGACGCCCCCGACGAGGAGATCGCCCGCATCTGGCGCCTCGCGATGTGGGGCAAGAAGGCGGGCTCGGGCCTGGACGACCCGTCGTTCCTCCAGCCGGCCAGACCGATGTCGTCGATCGGCGGCTAGGGCCAGGGCCTGGGTGGCGCACTGCCGTGCCGAGGCGAGCTCAGACCCCCGGGTCCTCCCAGTCCTCCAGCCGCACCACGTCCTTCAAGAAGCCCCGCACGTCGAGGAACGTGGACAGGTGCTCGCGGTGCTCCTCGCAGGCGAGCCACGTCTTGCGCCGCTCGGGCGTGTGCAGCTTCGGGTTGTTCCAGGCGAGCACCCATACGGCATCGGTGCGGCAGCCCTTGGCGGAGCACTGCGGAGTGCTGGGGGCCGGGGACATGTCGGGGAGCGGGAAAGTCACGCCTCAACCCTAAACGGCCCCGAAAAGGCGACGCCGAGCAGCCACGGGGGGAGCTGCCCGGCGTCGGTCTGTCGCTCCGACGGGGGATGCGGAGCGCGTACGAAGTATGTCACGGCCAGCCCGCTGCCCGGCACCGGAACAACATGATTGATCTGAGCTTTTCTTGAGCTTGGTGCGCGATCGGATTCCGTTTTCGGCGGATCCCCCGTGGTCAGGTGAGGGTCGAGTCGGGCTCGGCCCGCTCGTGCGGGCCGCCTCCCGGACGTACCCCGGGGTCGGTCACGACATCCTCCGGGACGGATTCCGCGGAGGCGTCCGGGCGCGGCGGCGCGATCATCGCGGGGCCGGGCACGTTGACGAACGTCGACGGCAGCGACGGCGCGTTCTCCCGTCCGGCGTTGGCGATCACCACGGAGATGTAGGGGAGGAGTATGCCGAGTGCCAGTGCGACGATTGCGACGTGCCGCTCCACGTTCCAGAGGGTCGCGGCGAGGATCACGGCGACCGTACGGACGGACATCGAGATGACATAGCGGCGCTGCCTGCCGCGGACGTCCTCGTCGAGCCCCTGCCTGGCCCCGGTGATCCGGAAGACCTGGCTTTTGCTCTGCTTCCGCATCACGTTCCACCACCTGCTCTGTGTCGGACTCTCCCCGGCCCGTACCCGGTCCGGACCCGGTCTGACAGCAGGCCCGAACACGTTCCACGTTACGCCGCGGCTCCGTCGCCTTCGAGACCGGGGCAGGTCCGGTCCGGGTGGACATGATGCGCCGTAGCGCGTACGGCCGCGCCCGACATGCGCCGTATGGCGCACACGCCGAGACTGGGCGTAATGCTCACGTAGAGCCGTACTAGGAGGCAGACATGGGCTGGTTGTGGGCGATCATCGTGGGCTTCGTGCTGGGCCTGCTGGCCAAGGCGATCCTTCCGGGCAAGCAGCACAGCCCACTCTGGCTGACCACCATCTTCGGCATCCTCGGAGCCATCGTCGGCAACGCGATCGCCCGGGCGGTCGGCGTCGCCGAGACCCGAGGCATCGACTGGAGTCGGCACGCCTTCCAGCTCGTGGCCGCGATCATCATCGTCTTCCTCGGCGACATGGCGTACATGGCGCTGCGGGGCAACAAGCAGAGAGCCTGACGGGCGGGTACGAAGCCCGGTTGACCAGGTACGACGAAGGGGCGGTCTCCGCACGGGAAACCGCCCCTCATCGTGTCCAGACCTCAGCGACTCGTGTCCAGGCCTCTGCGACCCGTGTCTAGGCCTCTGCGACCTCCACCGCCGCCAGGTTCTTCTTGCCCCGGCGCAGTACCAGCCAGCGTCCGTGCAGCAGGTCCTCCTTGGCGGGGACCGCGTCCTCGGCGGTGACCTTGACGTTGTTCACGTAGGCACCGCCCTCCTTGACCGTGCGGCGCGCGGCCGACTTGCTGGCCACCAGGCCGACCTCCGCGAAGAGGTCCACCACCGGGCCGAGCTCGGCGACCTGGATGTGCGGCACCTCGGAGAGCGCCGCGGCCAGCGTCCTGTCGTCGAGCCCGGTCAGCTCGCCCTGGCCGAAGAGAGCCTTGGACGCGGCGATCACCGCGGCCGTCTGGTCGGCGCCGTGCACCAGCGTCGTCAGCTCCTCGGCCAGCGCGCGCTGGGCGGCGCGGGCCTGGGGGCGCTCCTCGGTCTGCTGCTCCAGCTCTTCCAGTTCCTCGCGGGACTTGAAGGACAGGATCCGCAGGTACGTCGAGACGTCCCGGTCGTCCACGTTCAGCCAGAACTGGTAGAACGCGTACGGCGTCGTCATCTCGGGGTCGAGCCAGATGGCGCCGCCCTCGGTCTTGCCGAACTTGGTGCCGTCCGCCTTGGTCATCAGCGGTGTCGCCAGCGCGTGCACGCCTGCGTGCGGCTCCAGGCGGTGGATCAGGTCCAGGCCCGCGGTGAGGTTGCCCCACTGGTCGCTGCCGCCCTGCTGCAACGTACAGCCGTGGCGTCGGTACAGCTCCAGGAAGTCCATGCCCTGCAACAACTGGTAGCTGAACTCCGTGTAGCTGATGCCTTCCTCGGACTCCAGGCGCCGGGCCACGGAGTCCTTCGTCAGCATCTTGTTGACGCGGAAGTGCTTGCCGATGTCCCGCAGGAACTCGATGGCCGACAGGCCGGCCGTCCAGTCCAGGTTGTTCACCATGACCGCGGCGTTCTCGCCCTCGAAGGACAGGAACGGCTCGATCTGCGAGCGCAGGCGCGTCACCCAGTTCGCGATCGTCTCCGGGTCGTTCAGCGTGCGCTCGGCGGTCGGGCGCGGGTCGCCGATCTGGCCCGTCGCGCCGCCGACCAGGGCCAGCGGGCGCAGGCCCGCCTGCTGGAGACGACGCATGGTGAGGACCTGCACCAGGTGGCCCACGTGCAGGCTGGCCGCGGTCGGGTCGAAGCCGCAATAGAACGTGACGGGACCGTCCGCGAGCGCCTTGCGCAATGCATCTTCGTCGGTGGACAGGGCGAACAGCCCGCGCCACTTCAGCTCGTCGACGATGTCCGTCACGGTTCTCGTATCTCCTCGGGTGGTCTCGTGAATCAGGTACGAGGTTATACGCCCTGGCTGACAGAGCTCATATTGAAGTCGGGCACCCTCAGCGCGGGCATCGCAGCCCTGGTGAACCAGTCGCTCCACTCACGGGGCAGCGTCTTTTCCGTGCGGCCCGCCTCCGTGGCCCGCGACAGCAGGTCCACCGGCGACTCGTTGAACCGGAAGTTGTTCACCTCGCCGACGACCTGGCCGTTCTCGACGAGGTAGACGCCGTCCCGGGTCAGCCCCGTGAGCAGCAGCGTCGCCGGGTCGACCTCGCGGATGTACCAGAGGCAGGTCAGCAGCAGACAGGGCCCACGATGGTCCGTGGCGGCGACCATCTCCTCCAGGGAGCGGTCCTCGCCGCCGTCCAGGATCAGGTTGCCGATGATCGGGGCGACGGGCAGCCCGGTGAGGCCCGCGCTGTGCCGGGTGGTGGACAGATGGGCCAGCGTGCCCTCGCGCACCCAGTCCGTCGCCGACAGCGGCAGCCCGTTGTCGAACACGGAGGCGTCGTCGCCCGAGGAGTGCGTGAGCACGAAGGGCGCGGACTCGAGCCCCGGCTCGTTCGGGTCGCTGCGCAGGGTCAGCGGCAGCTCGGTGAGCTTCTCGCCGACGCGGGTGCCGCCGCCGGGCTTGCTGAAGACGGTCCGGCCCTCGGCCGCGTCCCGGGCCGCCGCCGACCACATCTGGTAGATCAGCAGGTCCGCGACGGCGGTCGGCGGCAGCAGCGTCTCGTAGCGGCCGGCGGGCAGGTCGACGCGCCGCTCGGCCCATCCGAGCCGGGTCGCGAGCTCGGCGTCGAGGGCGGCCGGGTCGACGTCCTTGAAGTCACGCGTGGGCCGCCCCGCCCACGCCGAGCGCGTCCGGTCGGGCGACTTGGCGTTGAGTTCCAGCGTTCCGTTCGGCTGGTCGTGGCGCAGGCGCAGCCCCGTCGACGTACCGAGATAGCTGGAGACGAGCTCGTGGTTGGCGAAGCCGTACAGCTCGCGCCCGCCCGCACGCGCACGGGCGAAGGACTCGCCGAGCGCCAGGGCGAAGTCGGTGAAGACGGCGGAGGAGGTCTCGGCGGGCGCGTCGGTGAAGTCGGGGGCCTCCGGCACGCCGGTGACCAGCGGCTGGGCGTCCTCGGCGGGCCCCGCGCCGCGTGCCGCCGCCTCCGCGGCCCGTACCAGGGGCTCCAGCTCGTCCGCGGTCACGGCCGCGCGCGAGACGACCCCGGAGGCCGTGCCCTCACGGCCGTCGACGGTCGCGATGACGGTCAGGGTGCGCCCGCGCGTGACCCCGTTCGTGGTCAGCGCGTTGCCGGCCCAGCGCAGGTTGGCGGTGGAGTGCTCGTCGGCGATCACGACGCAGCCGT
Organism: Streptomyces sp. NPDC096311; assembly: GCF_044763085.1. Taxonomy (NCBI): domain Bacteria; kingdom Bacillati; phylum Actinomycetota; class Actinomycetes; order Kitasatosporales; family Streptomycetaceae; genus Streptomyces; species Streptomyces sp. NPDC096311. The sequence continues at coordinate 26,797 of NZ_JBIWFN010000008.1, read as the reverse complement.
CGGCGCGGGAGAGCTCGAGGGCGCGCTCGACGACCTCGTGCGGCTTGTTCGGCTTGTTGGTGCGCGTGCTCATCGACCGGCCTCCTGCGTCGTGTTGAGGATGTTGACGCCCTTGAAGAGGGCGGACGGGCAGCCGTGCGAGACCGCCGCGACCTGACCCGGCTGGGCCTTGCCGCAGTTGAAGGCACCGCCCAGGACGTACGTCCCCGGACCACCCACCGCGGCCATCGAACCCCAGAAGTCGGTCGTCGTGGCCTGGTACGCGACATCCCGCAGCTGCCCGGTGATCCGACCGTTCTCGATCTTGAAGAACCGCTGGCCGGTGAACTGGAAGTTGTACCTCTGCATGTCGATGGACCACGACCGGTCACCGACGACGTAGATGCCGCGGTCCACGCCCCCGATCAGGTCCTCGGTCGAGAGCCCCGCGGGGTCCGGCTGGAGCGAGACGTTGGCCATGCGCTGTACGGGCACGTGCCCGGGGGAGTCGGCGTAGGCGCACCCGTTGGACCGGTCGAAGCCGGTCAGCTTCGCGATCCGCCGGTCCAGCTGGTAGCCGACGAGGGTGCCGTCCTTCACGAGGTCCCAGGACTGCCCCTCCACGCCCTCGTCGTCGTACCCGATGGTCGCGAGGCCGTGCTCGGCGGTGCGGTCACCGGTGACGTTCATCCGCTCGGAGCCGTACCTCAGTTTGCCGAGCTGGTCGAAGGTGGCGAAGGAGGTGCCGGCGTACGCCGCCTCGTAGCCCAGCGCGCGGTCCAGCTCGGTGGCGTGGCCGATGGACTCGTGGATCGTCAGCCACAGGTTGGAGGGGTCGACGACGAGGTCGTACAGCCCCGCCTCGACGCTCGGCGCCCGCATCTTCTCGGCGAGCAGCTCCGGGATCCGCGCGAGTTCGGACTCCCAGTCCCAGCCGGTGCCCGTCAGGTACTCCCAGCCGCGTCCGACCGGCGGCGCGATGGTGCGCATGGAGTCGAACTCGCCGCTGGACTCGTCCACGGCGACCGCGGTGAGCTGCGGGTGCAGCCGCACGCGCTGCTGGGTGGTCACGGTCCCGGCGGTGTCGGCGTAGAACTTGTTCTCGTGGACGGTCAGCAACGAGGCGTCGACGTGGTTGACGCCGTCGGCCGCGAGCAGCCGCGCGCTCCAGTCCGCGAGCAGCCCGGCCTTCTCCTCGTCCGGTACGGAGAAGGGGTCGATGTCGTACGAAGAGATCCACGTCTTCTCGGCGTGCACCGGCTCGTCCGCCAGCTCCACCCGCTCGTCGGAACCCGCCGCCCTGATCACCTGGGCCGAGAGCTTCGCCATCGCCACGGCCTGCGACGCGACCTTCGCGGCCGCGTCCATCGTCAGATCCACACCCGACGCGAACCCCCAGGTCCCGCCGTGCACCACCCGCACCGCGTACCCCAGGTCCGTGGTGTCCGACGATCCGGCGGGCTTGGCGTCCCGCAGCCGCCAGGACGCGCTGCGCACCCGCTCGAACCGGAAGTCCGCGTGCTCGGCCCCCAGCGCCCGCGCCCGCGCGAGCGCGGCGTCGGCCAGGGCCCGCAGCGGCAGTGCCGTGAAGGCTTCGTCGATGGAATGAGGCACGGAGGTCTCCCTGCTGTCGTGGCCTGTCGGGTCCGATCATGTCGCGCGGGCGGGTCCGCGGGCCACATCTTTCCCTCCGCGTATCGAGGCTTTCTGTAGGAATCCGACAGTGAGTCCCCCGCGCCACTGTCGGTGCCCGATTCTCCGGGAGGCGGGGGGGACCGATAGGTTTCCAAGGAAGGCGCCTGTCTTGCAGGGGTTTCAGACAGCTATCGAAAGGGTGATCCGTTGAGCCGCTCGGTTCTCGTCACCGGAGGCAACCGGGGCATCGGCCTCGCCATCGCCCGCGCTTTCGCCGATGCCGGCGACAAGGTCGCGATCACATACCGCTCGGGTGAGCCGCCGGCCGCCCTCACCGCATTGGGCTGCCTCGCCGTCAGGTGCGACATCACCGACACCGAGCAGGTGGAGCAGGCCTACAAGGAGATCGAGGCCGAGCACGGCCCCGTCGAGATCCTGGTCGCCAACGCGGGCGTCACCAAGGACCAGCTTCTGATGCGGATGTCCGAGGAGGACTTCACCTCCGTCCTCGACACCAACCTCACCGGCGCCTTCCGGGTCGTCAAGCGTGCCAACCGCGGGATGCTCCGTGCCAAGAAGGGGCGGGTCGTCCTCGTTTCGTCGGTCGTGGGGCTGCTCGGCTCCGCGGGGCAGTCGAACTATGCCGCCTCCAAGGCCGCCCTGGTCGGCTTCGCGCGTTCACTCGCCCGTGAACTCGGCTCGCGCAACATCACCTTCAACGTCGTCGCGCCCGGTTTCGTCGACACCGACATGACCAAGGTGCTCACCGACGAGCAGCGTGCGGGCATCGTCGCCCAGGTGCCGCTCGGCCGGTACGCGCGGCCCGAGGAGATCGCCGCGACGGTGCGGTTCCTCGCCTCGGACGACGCCTCGTACATCACTGGAGCCGTCATTCCGGTTGACGGCGGACTGGGAATGGGTCACTGATCACCATGAGCGGAATCCTCGAGGGCAAGCGCGTCCTGATCTCCGGTGTGCTGATGGAGTCCTCCATCGCCTTCCACGCCGCCAAGCAGGCCCAGGAGCAGGGTGCGGAGATCATCCTGACCGCGTTCCCGCGGCCCACGCTGACCGAGCGCATCGCCAAGAAGCTCCCCAAGCCCACCAAGGTCATCGAGCTCGACGTGACCAACGACGAGCACCTGGCGCGTCTCGCGGACGTCGTCGGTGAGGAGCTGGGCGGCCTCGACGGCGTCGTGCACTCCATCGGCTTCGCGCCGCAGGACGCGCTGGGCGGCAACTTCCTCAACACGCCGTTCGAGTCCGTCGCCACCGCCATGCACGTCTCGGCATTCTCCCTGAAGTCGCTGACCATGGCCTGTCTGCCGCTGATGCAGAACGGCGGTTCGGTCGTCGGCCTCACCTTCGACGCGTCCTTCGCCTGGCCGCAGTACGACTGGATGGGCCCGGCCAAGGCCGCCCTGGAGGCCACCAGCCGCTACCTCGCCCGCGACCTGGGCAAGCAGAACATCCGCTGCAACCTCATCTCCGCGGGCCCGCTCGGTTCGATGGCCGCCAAGTCCATCCCGGGCTTCGGCGAGCTGGCCTCCGTGTGGGACAACCGCTCTCCCCTGGAGTGGGACCTCAAGGACCCCGAGCCGGCCGGCAGGGGCATCGTCGCGCTGCTGAGCGACTGGTTCCCGAAGACCACCGGCGAGATCATCCACGTGGACGGCGGACTGCACGCCATCGGCGCCTGATTTCCCCCATGTGGCCGACGCCCCGTTTCCCGCAGTGCGGGGAGCGGGGCGTCGCCCGTTCGGCCTAGTCGGCCGGGCGTCCCGGGCCTCGCACCACGCACGCTGGGACTACGCACCGCCCCGCAGCCGTACGGCCGAGGAGGTCCCCGTTGTGCGCCTGTCCCGCCGTTTCGCCCCGGTGTTCGCCGCTGTCGCCTTCATGATGGTTCTGCCGTACGACGCCGTGCCCCACACGCGCGTAGTGCACGGCAAACTCCCCCTCCCCCAGCCTTTCGGCGCTGAGTGTCGCACCACGGTCCAGGGTTCGCACGTGACCGCGTACTGCCACAACCCCTACCCGGAGACCGATCGGGTCGCCCTGCACATCGAGTGCGACCGCTGGTGGGACATCGACACCGACACCGACCCGGTCGACGCGGGCCCCGCGATGACGGTCCGGCTGGCCGGCCGCTGCTGGAAGGAGGTCCGGTCGGCGTGGGTCAGTCACCAGAGGTGACCGTGTTCGTCAGCTGTCGGAGGCCAGGGGCCTGAGCCGTCCCGGACGGCACTGGAACGGATAGCCCCCGGCTTCCGCGCCCGCCACCTCCGCGTCCCCCGTGCGGATCGCGTCGACGAGTCGCGCGTGGTCCATGTACGTCTCGGGCGTCAGCTTCCCGCCGACGTCCTCGCGCAGCCAGTCGCGCAGCACCTCGCCCAGGTCGGCGTACATCGCCGTCATGACGTCGTTGTGGGACGCGGCCACCACGGCCAGGTGGAAGGTCGCGTCGGCGGCCACGAAGGCCTCCGCGTCACCCGACTCCCAGGCCTCCTCCCGCCGTACGAGCAGCGCGTCCAGCTGCTTCAGATCGCGCTCGGTGCGCCGCTCGGCGGCCAGCTTCGCCGCGCTCGACTCCAGCGTGGCGCGCAGCTCGGCGATGTGCCGCGGATCGGCGTCGGCGAAGCGCCGGTGCATCACGCCCGCGAGCTCGCTGGTCGCCACGACATAGGTGCCCGAGCCCTGGCGGATGTCGAGCAGACCGTTGTGGGCCAGCGCGCGGACGGCCTCACGGACGGTGTTGCGGGCGACGCCCAGCTGGTCGACGAGCTCCGGCTCGGTGGGGATGCGGGAACCGACCGGCCATTCCCCCGAAGTGATCTGGTTCCGCAGTTCGGCGATGACCTGCTCGGACAGCGCCGAACGGCGGGGGTGGCTCAGCGGCATGACGGTCCTTCGTACGGGCCCGGTGTGATCGTTCGCGCGGGGCCGGAGAATCCGGAGATTAACGCAAGGGGATTGGACAGCCAATCATCCCATGATTCTATGATGGGTCTCATGGTGAGCGAGGAGACCCGGACGACGACGTCCACCCCCATACGCAGTTCCGCCGAGAGCGCGGAACCCCGATCGCACCCCACGCGCGCGTGGGCGACGCGGCTCGTGACGGTCGGCATCGTCCTCACGGCCCTCAACCTGCGCCCCGCCATCACCAGCTTCGGCGCACTCCTGGAAGACGTGCGCGACGGGCTCGGCATGAGCGGCAGCGTCGCCGGACTGCTCACCTCCGTCCCCCCGCTCTGCTTCGCCGTCTTCGGCGTCATGGCGCCGCGCCTCGCCCGCCGCTTCGGATCCGGCGCGGTTGTCTGCGCCGGAATGGTCGCCATCACGGCGGGACTCGCGATCCGGCCCTACACCGGCAGCGCGGCCGGCTTCCTGGCCGCCAGCGCCCTCGCGCTGATGGGCATCGCCGTCAGCAACGTCCTGATGCCGGTGATCGTCAAACGCTGGTTCCCGGACCGGGTCGGCTCCATGACCGGCCTCTACTCGATGGCGCTCGCTCTGGGCACCTCGGCCGCGGCGGCCGTGACCGTACCCGTGACCGACGCCCTGGGCGGCGGCTGGCAGTCGGGCCTCGCGGTGTGGGCGGGCCTGGCGGCGGCCGCCGTACTGCCGTGGATCGGGCTGGTACGCGTGCGGGGCGCCGATTCCCGCGACGGTGAGCGGACACGGGCGGCACACCCCGCCCCGCGGGAAACCGGCGGACTGCGCATCACCCGCAGCCGGACCGCCTGGGCGCTGGCCGTCTTCTTCGGACTCCAGGCCACCGCCGCGTACATCACGATGGGCTGGATGGCGCAGATCTTCCGCGACGCGGGCGTCTCCGCGGGCACCGCGGGCCTGCTCCTCGCCGTCACGATGGTCATGGGCGTGCCCCTGGCCTTCGTCATCCCGCGCCTCGCCACCCGGATGACCCACCAGGGGCCGATCGTGGTCGCGCTCGGTGTCTGCGGCCTCGCGGGATACGCGGGCCTCTACCTCGCCCCGGCGGGCGGAGCCTGGGCCTGGGCGCTCCTGCTCGGCGTCTCCAACTGTGCCTTCCCGCTGGCCCTCACCATGGTCGGCATGCGGGCCAGGACCGGCGCGGGCGTCGCCCAACTGTCGGCGTTCGCGCAGAGCACCGGGTATCTGATCTCGATCCCGGGGCCCCTCCTCGTGGGCGTGCTCTACCAGCACAGCGGCGGCTGGGGGCTGCCGATAGCGCTCATGGCCGCCCTGATGATCCCGCAGATCGCGGTGGGCGTCCTGGCAGGCCGCGACCGTACGGTGGAGGACGAGGCCGCGCGCGGCGCAGTCCTCTGAGACCCCGACGGCGAAGGTGCGGACGAAGGGTGCGAGACTGGGCGTATGGCGCTCGACCCGAACCCCCAGAACGGCCAGAAGAAGCTGCTGCTCGTGCTAGGCGCGATGCTGGCCATCACCGTGATCATCGCCGTCATCGCGTCGATCGCCTCCCCCTGACCACCGCCCGCCACCCGGGGGACACCGATGGTGGGGCTAGCCCCCCTGTCCCCTAGGGGGTGAGTGTCAGGGTCAAGTGGGTGGATCACCGGATGGGTTGACGGCCCAGGAATCCGTAACTTCGAGTTGTGGCCGCGAGGACGCGGACCACGGAGCACTCGAGGCCCCACGGAGGCGGCATGTCGGCCCGTACGCACCCCCGGCCCCACCCGGCGACCCCGGGCGGCATGGACATCCGGCTGCCCTGGTGGGCCCTCGCCCTGCCCGCCCTCGCCTTCGTCGCCCTGCTTCTGCTGATCCTGAACCCGGCGGACGCGCACGCCGCGGGCGGCGACCCCGCGATCACCCACCTCTTCGAGCGCGTCCAGCAGACGGTGCTGCACCAGACACCCTGAGCACGCCCGGGAGAGCAGGTCAACTCTCAGCGCCGCATGGCGTGTTTCATGCGAAGCTGGGACCCATGAGCGTCGCAGAACCCCGCAGGATTGTCCTCTTCCGGCATGCGAAAGCCGACTGGCCGCAGGTGTCCGACCACGAGCGGCCGCTCGCTGACCGGGGCCGTCAGGACGCCGCCGTCGCCGGACGCAAGCTGGCCGACACCGGGATCCCTTTCGATATGGCCCTCTGCTCCACGGCGACCCGCACCCGGGAGACCTGGAAGCTCGCCGTCCACGAGCTGCCGCACCGGCCGAAAACCGTCTATGAGGAGCGGCTCTACGAGGCCTCACCCGGCGAGCTGATCGCCGTACTCAACGAGACCCCGGACGACGCGCACAACGTGGTCCTGATCGGCCACAACCCCGGCATCCAGGGCCTCACCGAGGTGCTGGCCGGACAGGCCGAGGGCGACACCCGCGCCCGGATGGCCGCCCACGGCTTCCACACGGGCGCCTTCGCCGTGCTCTCCGTCGAGGGCTCCTGGAAATCCCTGGAGCCCGGAGTGTGCACGCTGACGGACTACTGGGCGCCGACCGAATAACCCACCCGACAGGGACGGGGGCCCGGCACCAGTACGGTGCCGGGCCCCCGTCGACGTATGTCCGGGCTCAGTGGTCGCCGAGGTGCATGTCCGCCGCCTCGACCTCTTCGCGGGTGACACCCAGCAGATACAGCACGGTGTCCAGGAAGGGGAAGTTCACCGCGGTGTGCGCGGCCTGCCGGACGACGGGCTTGGCGTTGAAGGCGACGCCGAGACCGGCCGCGTTGAGCATGTCGAGGTCATTGGCCCCGTCGCCGATCGCCACGGTCTGGGCGAGCGGCACCCCCGCCTCGGCGGCGAACCGGCGCAGCAGCCGTGCCTTGCCCGCGCGGTCCACGATCTCCCCGGTGACCCTGCCCGTCAGCTTCCCGTCGACGATCTCCAGGGTGTTGGCCTGCGCGAAGTCCAGCCCGAGCCGCTCCTTCAGGTCGTCCGTGACCTGCGTGAATCCGCCCGAGACGACACCGACTTGGAAACCGAGCCGCTTCAGCGTACGGATCAGCGTGCGCGCGCCCGGTGTCAGCCGCACCTCCTCGCGCACCTTGGTCACCACCGAGGCGTCCAGCCCCTTGAGCAGCGCCACGCGCGCGTGCAGCGACTGCTCGAAGTCCAGCTCCCCGCGCATCGCGGCCGCCGTCACCTCGGCGACCTGCTCCTCGCATCCGGCGTGCGCGGCGAAGAGCTCGATCACCTCGTCCTGGATGAGCGTCGAGTCCACATCCATGACGACCAGGCGCTGCGCCCTGCGGTGCAGCCCCGCCGCCACCACCGCGATGTCCACTCCGAGCGCCGCCGCCTCGGTCACCAGCGCGGTGCGCAGCGCCTCGGTCCCCGTACCGGACACGGCGAACTCGACCGCCGTCACCGGGTACTTGGCGAGCCGGAAGATGCGGTCGATGTTGCCGCCGGTCTTGGTGATCCGGGCGGCGATCGCGGCCGTCGACTCCGCCGTGAGCGGATGCCCGAGCACGGTGACGAGAGACCGCCCGAGGCCACGCGGACGGTTGTCGCCGAGGCCGGAGATGATCTCCGCCTGCATCTTCATCGACTCCGCCCAGCTGTGGACGGTGGCCCGCAGATCGCCCTCCAGTCCGGCCGGTGGCTCGGTCACGAGCGCGCAGAGCACGATCCGGCCACGGGTGACGACCTGCTCGATGTCGACCACCTCGACGGAGTAGGCGGCGAGGGTGTCGAAGAGTCCGGCTGTGATGCCCGGCCGGTCCTTGCCGAAGATCTTGACGAGGAGAGTGGGGACCTCGGGGGTCTGCGAAGCGCTCATGGTGTCTCCACCGTATCCGGCACCCAGTGCCTTGTGCCCCTGAGGTCCGTCCAGCGGACGGGGAACACTGGGTGTCGGAGCGGTGTCGAGCGCGTTGCCCGGCAACGACGATCAGTTCTGCCGCCCCGGCTCCGGCGGCGCGGAAGGTCCCTGACCGGGGGGCGGCTGCGGCGGAGGCGGCACCTCGCGCCCCCGTGGCCGCCGCTTCTGCGGCCCAGGCGGCGGCGCCATCGGCCGGACGACCGTCGGCGCGCCGTACACGTCGTCGGGCGAGCGCGGCCGTTCGGACGGCCGCTCGGACGGCCGACCGTCGGCGGGTTCCCGCAGCTCGTCGGGCAGCCGTAGATAGGGGTTGGTGTCGGGGTTCGCCGGCCGGTACGTCGCGCCCGGGGCGTACGGTCCGGGCCCCCGGGGGAGGTCAGGGGCGGGCGCGGCCACCGGGGGACCGGCGTCACCCAGTGCCAGTGGCGCCGCCCGCCGTCCCGCGGCCCCGCTCGCGTACGCCAGCAGCGCCCCCGCCGCCCCCGCGCCCGCACCCCAGACGGCGCCGAGCAGCAGCGCCATGCCCAGATGCCCGTGCAACCGGATTCCGGCACCGAACGCGTCGATGCCGAACACCGACAGCGAGGCGTCCACGGACACGTCCGTCAGCCACGCCAGCAGCGGCAGCGCCAGCGCCGTCACGATGCCGAGCCGAAGAGCGCAGCGCCCGGCGAAACCGAGGGCACCCCGTCCTCGTACAACGGGAGCAGCCGGTGTTCCCACCGAAGCCGCACCCCGCCCCCGTACAAAAGGCGTACGCGAGGCGGCGAGGACGCCCGCGAACAGCATCATCACCGCGGTCGCGACCCCCAACAGCCACACCCGTCCGTCGAGTTCGGCGAGCCGGCCCAGGGTGACGGGCTGATCGGAGTCGACGCTCAGCAACTGGTCCAGCGGGTGGGGGAGCAGCTTGGCGAGCTCGCCGGTGGCCTTGCCGTCCCAGGGCACGAAGAGGCCGATCGGGATGCCCAGCCACACCCCGTTGGGCGCGCCCAGCAGCGCGGCGCCCGCGATCAGCTTGGGATGGGGATCGCCGATCGCCGCGTACGCCGCCGCCGCGAGGCCCGCGAGGACCGCCACCAGGAACACCGTGGCCAGCGCGGACGCGGCCGGGCGCACCATCCGGTGCACGCCCTCCCAGCCGCGCGGCAGCGGGGTGCGCCGGGAGGCGAGCAGCGCGATCACCAGGATTCCGGCCGCCCAGGCCGCGCCGCCGAGCAGCGTGGGCACCGTGTCGACGGTGAAGCCCACGGCCGCCTGCGCCTGCACCAGGTCGCCGATCTTGCCGGGCAGCAGTCCGCCGAGGTCCCCGAGGCCGCCGGGGAGCTTGTCGGTGATGTTCCCGAGGCCGCCGCCGCCCGTCACCCGGTCGAGGCCCAGCTTGCTTCCGTCGATCGTGATGATGTCGTGCCCGGCCCAGGCGAGCCCGCCCAGCGTCGCCACGAACAGCACGACCACCGCGCTGGCGCGCGCGAGGAGTTCGGACGGGGCGATCACAACTCCCGCCCCGCGCAGGGAGCGTAGGAAGAAGAAGGAGAGCAGGAGCGCGCCCACGAGCCCCACACCCAGTGGCGTGATCTGTATGGCCGTGTGTGCCTCCGCTCCCTTCAGACCGAAGGCCGACACATCGCCGGACGGTTTGACCGCACCATTGGCCCCAAGAGCCACCACCGCCGCGGTCATCGGCCCGAGCGAGCCCGCCGCGTCCGCGCCGACCAGATGCAGACCGAGCGCGGCCGTGCCCGCCATCGCGATCAACGCCCAGCTCACCGAGGCGATCGCGGACAACAACACATCCCCCCACGGCAGTCGCCTGCCGTGCCTCGCGGTGTCGATGCTCATCGTCAGACCCCCCGATCCGCGCCGCGGTGTCATCACCGCGGATGTCCCCCTCGCGGGGGATTACCACTCTCCGGGCCGGTTTCAACCCCGTCAACGGAAACGGGCAACCCGCCCGTACGCGCTCTTCACATGGCCCGACTTTCAGTCAGGGGGCTGCTCCTGAAATAGTTCCCCCCGATGTTCGACATCCCTAGACTCCCTGTGATGGGGGAACTTCGGGGGACAACTCAGTGGGGCATGGAGTGCCGGAACTCGTACTGGAATTGAATGGACGGACCTGGACGCTCGATGCGTCCAGGCCATACACCCTCGGGCGTGATCCGCAGGGGGACGTCGTGCTCGACGACGCCAGGGTCTCCTGGCGTCACGCCACGATGAGCTGGGACGGCCGGAGTTGGGTCATCGAGGACCACGGCAGCACCAACGGCACCTTTGTGCAGGGGCAGCGGATCCATCGGATGGAGATCGGCCCCGGTTCGGCCGTGCACCTCGGCAATGCGACCGACGGCCCGCGTCTGAACCTCTCCGGCGCCGCGGCCGCCGTCGCGCAGCCTCAGCAGCAGCCCTACGCCGCGCAGGGCGCGAGCCCCGGCTGGGCGCAGCAGGCACCGCCGCAGCAGACGCCGGAGAAGAGTCACCAGCAGCCGCAGCAGCCCGCGGCGCGCGTGCCGCAGCAGCAGGGACCCGGTGGTGGCGCGGGGGCGCCGCCGGTCTACGGCGACCGCAGCCCGACCACCTTCCACCAGCTCGACCTCGGGCGGGTGATGCGCATCGGCCGTGCGCTGGAGAACGAGCTGGTCGTCTCCGACCTCCAGGTCTCGCGCCACCACGCCGAGTTCCACGCGACGCCCGGCGGTCGCTTCGAGATCCGTGACCTCGGCTCGCACAACGGCACCTACGTCAACGGTCAGCCGATCGCCAAGGGTGGCTCGGCGCTGCTCGGCCCGAACGACATCGTCGGCGTCGGCCACTCGACGTTCCGCCTGGTCGGCGACCGGCTCGAGGAGTTCGTCGACACCGGTGAGGTCTCCTTCTCGGCCCGCCATCTGACGGTGACGGTCGACGGCGGCAAGCAGATCCTCAAGGACGTCTCCTTCGGCGTCCCCGAGAAGTCGCTCATCGCGGTCATCGGCCCCTCGGGCTCCGGCAAGTCGACGCTCCTGAAGGCGCTCACGGGCTACCGCCCCGCCAACCAGGGTGACGTCCTCTACGACAACCGGAACCTGTACAAGCAGTTCGCCGAGCTGCGCCAGCGCATCGGTCTGGTCCCGCAGGACGACATCCTGCACAAGGAACTCACCGTCAAGAAGGCCCTCAAGTACGCGGCCAAGCTGCGCTTCCCCGCCGACACCACGGCGGCCGAGCGTGAGGCCCGCATAGACGAGGTGCTGCGCGAGCTGAAGCTGGACATCCACAAGGAGAAGAAGGTCACCTCCCTCTCCGGCGGCCAGCGCAAGCGCGTCTCGGTGGCCCTGGAGCTGCTGACCAAGCCGTCGCTGATCTTCCTGGACGAGCCGACCTCCGGTCTCGACCCGGGCATGGACCGCGATGTCATGCAGCTGCTGCGCGGCCTCGCCGACGACGGCCGTACGGTCCTCGTCGTCACGCACTCCGTGGCCGAGCTGGCGATCTGCGACAAGCTGCTGGTGATGGCGCCGGGCGGTTCGGTCGCGTACTTCGGTCCGCCGGAGGAGGCCCTCAACTTCTTCGGGTACGAGACCTGGGCCGACGTCTTCTCCGCCTTCGAGAACTACCGCGACTACGACTGGGCGGGCCGCTGGAAGGGCTCGCAGCACTACCAGATGTATGCGGCGGACATCGACGCCGTCGCTCCGCAGTCGGCCAATGTGACACCGCCGCAGGCGATGAAGCCGCCGAAGCCGCAGGGCTGGTTCTCCCAGCTCAGCACGCTGGTACGGCGCTATGTGTCGGTGATCGTGTCCGACAAGGGCTTCCTGGCGCTGACGGTGATCCTGCCGGCCGTGCTCGGCGCGGTGAGCCTGCTCATCGACCCGAACAAGACCCTGCTGGTGAACCCGCAGGTGAACCCGAAGACGGGCGTGCACGTGCCGAACGGCACGGCCACCACGGTGCTGCTGATCCTCGCGGTCGGCGCCTGTTTCGCGGGCGCGGCGAACTCCGTCCGTGAGCTGATCAAGGAACGGGTGATCTACGAGCGGGAGCGCGCCACCGGCCTGTCCCGCTCGGCGTACCTGATGTCCAAGGTGGTCGTGCTCGGCGTGATCACGGTGCTGCAGGGCGCCATGGTCGGCGCGATCGGTTTCACCAGCCGCACCAAGCCCACCGAGGGCGTGGTCTTCGGCCATTCGGTGCTGCTGGAACTCTCCATCCCGATCATGGCCCTGGGCTTCGCCTCGATGATGTTCGGCCTGGTCATCTCCTCGCTGGTGAAGACGGCCGAGAAGACCATGCCGCTGCTGGTCATGTTCGCGATCATCCAGGTCGTGTTCACCGGCTGCCTGTTCATCCTGAACGGCAAGATCGGCGTCAACGAGTTCTCGTACCTGATGCCCTCGCGCTGGGCGGTCGCCGCCGCCGGCGCCACGCTGGACTTCAACAACATCAGTCCGAACACGGACGACCCGTCCAGCACGGACCCGCTGTGGAACCACACGGCGTCCGCCTACGGCATGGACATCGTCGCGCTGCTCGTCCTCGCCGCCGTCTGCGGCTTCTTCGTGGCCCGCTTCCTGCGCCGCCACGAGCCCGAGGTCATGCGCAAGTAGTCCTGCGCGCACATATGCCCAAGGGCGGCACCCCAACACCGGGGTGCCGCCCTTCGCCGTACGCGTCAGAGGTCCGCGCAGGCCTCAGTACGCGCTGTTGACGTTGTCCATCGAGCCGTACTTGTCGGCCGCGTAGTTGGCGGCGGCCGTGATGTTGGCGACCGGGTCGTAGATGTTCCACGAGGTGCCGGGCACGTGGTACGCCTTGAACGTCGGCGGGATGACCTGCAGCAGGCCCTTCGACGGGATCCCGTTGATGGCGTTGATGTCCCAGCCGTTGATGGCCATCGGGTTGCCCGAGGACTCGCGCATGATGTTGCGGTGCAGCCCGTTGTACGAACCCGGGATGCCCCTGCGCTTCATGATGTCGAGCGACTGACGGATCCAGCCGTCGAGGTTGTTGGCGTACGTCTTCGTGGCGTACGTGTTCGTGGTGGCGGTCTTCATGGCGACCGTCTTCATGGCGACCGTCTCGATCGCGGGGCGCTGCACGGAGCGGCTCGCGGCCTGCGCCTTGCGCACGTTCTCGGCGGCCTTCTCGGCGGCGGCCTTCTCGGCGGCGGCCGCGTCGGCGGCCTTCTTGGCGGCGTCGGCCGCCTTCTTCTTCGCCTCGATGGCCTGGGTCTTCAGGCTCGCACCGGCCTGCTGGTCGGTGATGCGGGCCTGCACGTTCTTGATCGGCTGCTGGCTGAAGACGACCGGGGCCGCGGAGACGGCGGCGTCGCTCGTGGTGGCCTGCGTGTGGTTCGGCGCCAGCGAGAACGCGAGGGTCGCGGCACCGAGGGTGGCGACACCGGCGACCGAGAGCTTGTGGAGCTTCGTCAGCTTCGGACTATGGCCAGGAGTGCGGGTGTTCTTGGTCATGGCTGATGGACCTCTTCGAATAGCGCGGAGGTCGCTCCCGGTCCGGTGGGGGACAGAGTGTTTCCGGATCTGGCGCCGGGGGGTGAAACCCTCGGTGCTGAGCGACGAGAGCCATTCTTAGCGGCCGCAAAATACCGTGGCAAAGGTGTGACGTACGACGGAAGGTAGTAGGGCCAGTAGGGGCAAATCGGGGCAGACTGTCACGTCTGCCCCGCTCACTATGCCCGCCTTTATCTCCTATGCACCTTCGTACGTGATGTGCGCCCTATGTGCGGGCTCACATCGGCCCTATGGAATTCTTACGGGCAGTTGCTGGAGCAACGCTCAGTGTGAGGGCCTTCCTCCGGGAGCATGAGGTGCACGTCCCCGAACTCGTGCCAGAGGTAGAGCCCGTTCAACGCCTCGCCGTAGCTGCGCTCGATCGCCGCCCGTCCCGCGATCGCCTCCAGCATCAGCAGATGCGAGGCCTGAGGCTCGTGCAGCCCGGTCAGCAGCCCGTCCACCACCCGCACACCCCGCTCCGGGGTCACCACGAGGTCCGTCCAGCCCTTCCGGGCCCGGACCACCCCGCCGGCGTCGACGGCCGACTCCACGGCGCGTACGGCCGTCGTACCGACCGCGAGGATCCGCCCCTGCCCCGCTCTCGCGGCGTTGATCAGCCGAGCCGACGCCTCCGGCACCTGGTACCGCTCCGGATACGGCGGCTCATGGGCCTCCGCCGACGCGACACCGGTGTGCAGCGTGATCGGCGCGAACTGCACGCCCCGGCTCACCAGCTCCGCCACCAGGCGCGCGGTGAACGGCCGCGCCGCGCTCGGCATCTCCGCACTGCCGCCGCCGTCGGCCGACGGCAGCGCGAACACCGTCTGGTAGACGGACAGCGGCTGGTCCCTCTGTGTATAGGAGTAGCGAACGGGGCGCCCGTGGCGCCGCAGCAGCCCGAGCACGTCCGGATCCGACACCCGCCCCCACCACAACCGCGAGCCGTACGGCGTCAGCGGCTCCTCCAGTACGAGGCGTACGTCCCCGGCAAGTCGCACCTCCGTACCCGCGGGTCCGCCCGCGCGCGCACGTGTGGTGCCCCTTCCGTCGGGATCCCGCAGCTCGACGGCCCACCGTCCGTCATCGCCCCACGTGGAGAAATGCACCACCACGCGCGCGTGCCCGATCCGCCCGTCCACGGCGGCCGCCAGCGTGGCGGACGTGTTGACGATCAGCAGATCCCCCGCCCGCAGCAGCCGCGGCAGCTCCACGAACGCGTGATGCGACACCTCCGTGCCGCAGGACACGAGCAGCCGCACGGAGTCCCGGTCCCGCCCGGGCCCGCGCTGCTCGGCCGGCACCCGCGCCGACCGCTCCTCCGGAACCCGCACGGTCGTCGTCATCGCACCTCCAGCAGCGCCGGAGCGCCGTAGCGGCCACTGGCAGGGCGTTCGTCCAGCAGCCGCAGAAAGGCCGGAACCACGCTGTCCGGCGTCGGCCGCGCATCGTCGTCGTCCGGTACGGCCGCCGCGTACAGGTCCGTGCCCATGTCCCCCGGGTCCACGGCCCACACCCGCAGCCCGGGCTCCTCCACGCCGAGCACGGCCGCCAGATGGTCCAGGGCGGCCTTGGACGCGCCGTACCCGCCCCACGTCTCGTACGCCTCCGCGGCCGCGTCCGAGCTGACGGCGACGACCGCGCCGGCAGGTGCGGCCCGCAGCAGCGGCAGCGCCTCCTGGACCAGGCCCAGCGCCGCGACCACGTTGACCTCCAAGGCGTGGCGCAGCCCGTCCAGGGTCAGGTCCTCCAGACGCACCAGCGGCTCGGCGCCCAGCGCGCTCGCGTTGTTCACCAGCAGGTCCACGCCGCCGAGCCCGCGGGCCGCCGCCACCAGCCCGGCGCGGTGCCCGGCGTCCCCCACATCCCCGGGCAGCGCCTCCACCCGGGTCCCGTACGCGGACAGCGCCCGAGCCGTCTCCTTCAGCACTCCCGCGGTCCTGGCGTCGAGCACCAGATCCCAGCCGCGCTCCGCCAAGGCCGCGGCCAGCGCCCGGCCCAGCCCCTTCGAAGCACCCGTGATGATCGCTATCGGCATGACGTCCGTCCCCTCGTCCCAGCACCGCCGCTCCGGGCGGGTGCGTTCAACGTAGGAACCGGGCCGCCCTCGCCGCCTCGTGCGCGGGCCCCAATGACCTGGGGCCCTTCGCCCTAGGCCCACCGGCCTAGACAGCCGCCACCACAGGTCGGATACGCACTGTCACACCCCGCCGGTACGTTGGGGACATGAGTCAAGGCCCCCGGTCCGGTCTGTACGCGGTGAGCTCCGCGCTGCTGGCCATGAGCAGGCACCTCGAGGTGCGCGACGTCCTCAAGACGATCGTCGCCTCGGCCCGCGAGCTGCTCGACGCGCAGTACGCGGCGCTCGGTGTGCCCGACGACCACGGAGGCTTCGCCCAGTTCGTGGTCGACGGGGTCAGCGACGCCCAGTGGAAGGCCATCGGCCCGCTTCCGCGCCAGCACGGCATCCTCGCCGCGATGCTGCACGAGGCCCGCCCCGAGCGTCTCGCCGACGTCCGCAAGGACCCCCGCTTCGAGGGCTGGCCCGCCGCCCACCCCGACATGTCCGACTTCCTGGGCCTGCCGATCCGCGACGGCGACGAGGTCATCGGCGCCCTGTTCCTGGCGAACAAGAACAGGACGAAGGAGAACCGGAAGGACTGCTCCGCACCGGACGGCGGCTGCGGCTTCACCGAGGACGACCAGGAACTCCTCACGATCCTCGCCCAGCACGCGGCGATCGCCCTGACCAACGCCCGCCTCTACGAGCGCAGCCGCGAACTCACCATCGCCGAGGAGCGCTCCCGGCTCGCCCACGAGCTCCACGACGCCGTCAGCCAGAAACTCTTCTCCCTGCGTCTGACCGCCCAGGCCGCCGCCGCCCTCGTGGACCGCGACCCCGCACGCGCCAAGGGCGAACTGCAGCAGGTGGCCATGCTCGCCGCGGAGGCGACCGAAGAGCTGCGCGCCGCCGTCATCGAACTGCGCCCCGCCGCCCTCGACGAGGACGGCCTGGTCGCCACCCTGCGCACCCAGATACAAGTCCTCGACCGCGCCCACTCCGCGCGCGTGACCTTCGCCGGCCACGGAGTGCGGGCGCTGCCCGCCGCCCAGGAGGAGGCCGTGCTGCGCGTCGCCCAGGAGGCCCTGCACAACGCGCTGCGGCATTCTGGAGCCGGCCGCGTCGATGTCACCCTGGAGAAGCGCGGCACCGGCACCGTCCTGCGCGTCAGTGACGACGGCAGCGGCTTCGAGCCCACGGCGATCCGCGCCGCGGGACGCCACCTGGGCCTGGTCTCCATGCGCGACCGGTCGAGCGGGGTCGGCGGCACCCTCAGCGTGGAATCGGCGCCCGGAAAGGGCACCACGATCGAGATGGAGGTCCCTGGTGGCTGACGCAATCAAGGTGCTGCTCGTCGACGACCACCAGGTGGTCCGCCGGGGCCTGCGTACCTTTCTCGAAGTGCAGGACGACATCGAGGTCGTGGGCGAGGCGTCCGACGGCGCCGAAGGGGTCGCCCGCGCCGAGGAGCTGAAGCCCGACGTCGTCCTCATGGACGTCAAGATGCCGGGTATGGACGGCATCGACGCACTGCGCAAGCTCCGTGAACTCGCCAACCCCGCGCGCGTGCTGATCGTCACCAGCTTCACCGAACAGCGCACGGTCGTCCCGGCCCTGCGCGCGGGCGCCGCCGGCTACGTCTACAAGGACGTGGACCCCGACGCCCTCGCCGGAGCCATCCGTTCCGTGCACGCCGGACACATCCTGCTCCAGCCCGAGGTGGCGGGCGTCCTGCTGTCCCAGGAGGAGGCCAACTCGGGCCAGGGGAGAGGCGGCTCGCTCACCGAACGGGAGCGCGAAGTGCTCGGTCTGATCGCGGACGGCCGATCCAACCGGGAAATCGCACGCGCGCTCGTCCTCTCCGAGAAGACCGTCAAGACGCATGTCTCGAACATCCTGATGAAGCTCGACCTCGCCGACCGCACACAGGCCGCGCTCTGGGCCGTACGCCATGGGGCCGCGGGCTGATCGCCCGCGCGGCGACGGCAACTCGGAGGGTTCCGTTCCGGGCTGAGATTCATACCGTCGTGTGTATGTCACCCGGATGGCGCATCCTCCGGGGATCTCGGCCGTTCTCCAGTGCGTGCCGCGGCGACTGCCGCGGTGATCGCTACGGAGGGCTCAGAAGTGAAGAACCTGAAGAAGGCCACGGCTGTCGCGATGGTGGCCGGCGGGCTGGTCGCCGCCGGTGCCGGTATGGCGTCCGCGACGGACGGCTCGTGGGCGGGCGGCAACGCCGCGGGCTCCCCGGGTGTCGTCTCGGGCAACGTCATCCAGGCCCCGATCCACATCCCCGTGAACGCGGTCGGCAACAGCGTGAACGTCATCGGCGTCCTGAACCCGGCCTTCGGCAACCTGGGCCTCAACCACTGAGACCCAAGCCCCCACCACCCCCACCGGCCTCCCAGGCTCCCCTGGGAGGCCGACTGCCGTGCCCCTTCGGGGGCCGTCGGGTGGGCAGGGGCGCGGGGAACTGCGCGCCAAGCCCCACCCACCCGCAGCCACAAGCGCACCCGGGGGTCTGGGGGCGGAGCCCCCAGGGACGGGAGGGGACGGGCAGGGGCGGCGGGGGCGCAAACAGACCTCAGCGAACCCCCCGCTCCCGCTCCTCCACGAACGCGTTGTACGCAGCCACCTGCGCCCGCCGAGCCGTCCGCTCAACCGGCCGCAACGCCAACGCCCGCGCCGAAATCTCCGACGCACTCACCGCCCCGCCATGCCCGTTCTCGTACGCGACGGAGATCAGCAACCCCACCCGCTGGGCCAGCTCCAGCACCCGCACCGCACGCGGCGGATACCCCGGCGCCAACACCTCCCGCCCCCGCTCGGCCCGCGCCCGGTACGCGTCGACCGCCGCCTCGGCGACCGGCCCCGACCCCGCCACGTCGAGCCGCGACAACACCTCCGTCGCCTCACGCAGCGCCTCCGCGAGCTCCCGCTCGGCCTCACCGAGCGAGGGCACATCCGCCGGCGGCGCCTCCCGCACGGCGAGGCAGTGCCACGCCACCTCGACATGGACATCACCCTCGGGCCCGGCCTCGTACACCTCGGGAACGAGCCCGAGCGCCACCCCGTGGCAGACCACCGCCTCCTCCGCGTCGAGGGCGCGCGCATTGAAGTCCGGCGGCCCGCTCAGCCCGAGCGGATGCCCCGGCGCGGGCAGCGCGACCCGCAGTCCTTTCACCCCGAGCGCGCGAAGCCGGCCGAGGGCGAGCGTGAGCCCAACGGGCCCGGACTCACCCGGCAGCTCCTCGACCCGGTGCACTGCGTCCTCACCGACGATGGCGAGCACCGCGTCATCCGGCGAAACAAGTCCGGCCAAAAGGGCATTTCCCCATGCGGCCAGGCGTCCTGAGCGTGGTTCCGAGAGCATGCCTCCACCCTAAGGACCGACCGATGGATGGGAGCGACCGACCGGTGGCGTAGGTTTTCCCTGGGGGCTGCGTCCACAGACGTAAGCGACGGCCGAGACTGCAATGGGAGACAACGCGCTCATGAGCGATGTACTGGAGCTGGAGGACGTGTCCGTGGTCCGAGAGGGCCGGGCTCTGGTGGACCAGGTCTCCTGGTCGGTCAAGGAGGGGGAGCGCTGGGTCATCCTCGGCCCGAACGGCGCCGGAAAGACGACCCTCCTGAATCTCGCCTCCAGCTATCTCTTCCCCAGCCAGGGCACCGCCACCATCCTCGGCGAAACCCTCGGCAAGGTCGACGTCTTCGAGCTGCGCCCGCGCATCGGCGTGGCCGGTATCGCCATGGCCGAGAAGCTCCCCAAGCGCCAGACCGTCCTGCAGACCGTGCTGACGGCCGCGTACGGCATGACCGCGGGCTGGCACGAGGACTACGAGGACATCGACGAGCAGCGCGCCCGCGCCTTCCTCGACCGCCTCGGCATGAGCGACTACCTGGACCGCCGGTTCGGCACCCTCTCCGAGGGCGAGCGCAAGCGCACCCTGATCGCCCGCGCCCTGATGACCGACCCCGAGCTGCTGCTGCTCGACGAGCCCGCCGCGGGCCTCGACCTCGGCGGGCGCGAGGACCTCGTCCGGCGCCTCGGCCGCCTCGCCCGCGACCCGATCGCCCCCTCCATGATCATGGTCACGCACCACGTCGAGGAGATCGCTCCCGGCTTCACCCACGTCCTGATGATCCGTCAGGGCAAGGTGCTCGCCGCGGGCCCGCTCGAACTCGAACTCACCTCGCGCAACCTCTCCCTCTGCTTCGGACTCCCGCTCGTCGTCGAGCAGGTCGGCGACCGCTGGACCGCGCAGGGCCTTCCGCTGGCCTGAACACCCGGTACGAGCCCCTTCTCCGCCGATCTGCGCCCTGTCCGCGCCCGGCCCGCGGACCTACCATGACCATGTGAACGACATCAACGCATGGGTGTGGTGGCTCGTCGGCGCGGCCGCGCTGGGCATCCCGCTCGTGGTGACCGCGATGCCGGAGTTCGGCATGCTCGCCCTCGGCGCCGCAGCGGCGGCGGCGACAGCGGGCCTCGGCGGCGATGTCGTCTTTCAGGTACTCGTCTTCGCCGTCGTCTCGTTCGCCCTCATCGCCGTCGTGCGACCCGTCGCGGCCCGGCACCGCGCCCAGCGGCCCCAACTCGCCACCGGCGTCGAGGCGTTGAAGGGGAAACAGGCCATCGTCCTGGAACGGGTGGACGGTTCGGGCGACGGCCGGATCAAACTCGGCGGAGAGATCTGGTCGGCGCGCGCTCTCGACGCCGGACAGGCCTACGAAGTGGGCCAGGAGGTGGACGTCGTGGACATCGAAGGAGCCACGGCAATTGTGATGTGACCTCGTGCGACGCAAGTGAACCGAACGCCCCACGTGGCAGACGACGGTCTGTCAGACTCGTCGAGCAAGATCTTCAACAACCATAAGATCTTTCGGACATACCGAGGCGGAGAAGGGTACGGGGAGTATCGATGGCACCCATCATCATCGTCCTGATCATTCTGGTGGTGTTGGTATTCATCGCCCTGATCAAGACCATCCAGGTCATCCCACAGGCCAGCGCGGCCATCGTGGAGCGCTTCGGCCGCTACACACGGACCCTGAACGCGGGCCTGAACATCGTGGTCCCGTTCATCGACTCGATCCGCAACCGCATCGACCTGCGTGAACAGGTCGTGCCGTTCCCGCCGCAGCCGGTGATCACCCAGGACAACCTGGTGGTCAACATCGACACGGTCATCTACTACCAGGTCACCGACGCACGCGCCGCCACCTACGAAGTCGCCAGCTACATCCAGGCGATCGAGCAGCTCACCGTCACCACCCTGCGCAACATCATCGGTGGCATGGACCTGGAGCGGACCCTCACCTCCCGCGAGGAGATCAACGCAGCCCTGCGCGGCGTCCTCGACGAGGCCACCGGCAAGTGGGGCATCCGCGTCAACCGCGTCGAGCTCAAGGCGATCGAACCGCCCACCTCCATCCAGGACTCGATGGAGAAGCAGATGCGCGCCGACCGTGACAAGCGCGCCGCGATCCTCACCGCCGAAGGCATCCGCCAGTCGCAGATCCTCACCGCCGAAGGTGAGAAGCAGTCCGCGATCCTGCGCGCCGAAGGTGAGGCCAAGGCCGCCGCCCTGCGCGCCGAGGGCGAAGCCCAGGCCATCCGTACGGTCTTCGAGTCCATCCACGCCGGCGACGCCGACCAGAAGCTCCTCGCCTACCAGTACCTCCAGATGCTCCCCAAGATCGCCGAGGGCGACGCCAACAAGCTCTGGATCGTGCCCAGCGAGATCGGCGATGCCCTCAAGGGCCTGAGCGGCGCCATGGGCAACTTCGGTCCCATGGGCGGCGGTTCGGGCAACGCGGGCACCGAGCGCCGCGAGAAGCCATCCGTCACCGACTGACGCCCTGGTCCCTACGACGATGGGGCCCACCTCCGCCGAAAGGCAGGAGGTGGGCCCCATCGTCGTAGGAACTGCCGGCCCTAGGCCGCGGGTTGGGCCAGCCATTCCGGGAGGGCGTCGAGGTCGTCACGGCCCAGCGCCAGCAGCATCGCGTCCGCGGGCGTCGGCTCGAACGGCTGCCGCAGCAGCGGCATACCCGCCTGCTCCGGAGTCCGGGCCGCCTTGCGGTGGTTGTCCTCCGCGCAGGACGCCACCGTGTTCATCCAGGAGTCCTGACCGCCCTGCGCGCGCGGCACCACGTGGTCGACCGTCGTCGCCCGCCTTCCGCAGTACGCGCACCTGTGCCGGTCGCGTACCAGCACACCGCGCCTCGACCACGGCGCTTGTCTTCGGAAAGGCACCCTTACATACCTGCACAGCCTTATGACTCGGGGCACGGGTATGTCCAGCGCGGCGCCGCGCATACGGAGTTCGGGGTGGGCCTGCTCGACGACAGCCTTGTCCTGCAGCACCAGAACGACGGCTCGGTTCAACGTCACCGTCGACAGCGGCTCAAAGCTCGCGTTCAGAACCAGCGTGTCCCGCATCCAGCCCACCTCCCGTGCGCACCGGCCCACCCCCTGGCGGGCTTGGATCAACTCTGGCCGGGCACGCCGAGATGGACAACGCAATAAAAATGCCCGCCCCTGATCACTTCCAAGACCAGAGGCGGGCAAACGTTCAGTGAACGTGAGTCTTCACCGCTTTACGCGGGCGACGCGTACTCTCCCATCAGCTGGGCGCGCGCCAGCGTGTGGAACCGCAGATTGAATCCCACGACGGCCGGCGACACCTCCGCGTCGGGACCGAGCTTCTCCTGATCCACGGCGTACACCGTGAACACATACCGGTGCGCGGGATCGCCGGCCGGCGGCGCGGCGCCACCGAAGTCCTTGGAGCCGTAGTCGTTGCGCACCTGCACGGCGCCCTCCGGCAGTCCCTCGAACTTGCCGCTGCCCGCACCCGTCGGCAGTTCCGTCACCGAAGCGGGAATGTCGAACACCACCCAGTGCCAGAACCCGCTCCCCGTCGGGGCGTCCGGATCGAAGCAGGTCACGGCGAAGCTCCTGGTCTCCGGCGGGAAGCCGTCCCAGCTCAGCTGCGGCGAGGTGTTCCCGGCCGCGTAGACCTGAGCGTCCTTCAGTACCCCGCCCGGCTCGACGTCCTCGCTGGTGACCGTGAAGGCCGGAACGGGCGGATGGAAGTCATGGGGAAGCGGCGGCCTCTTGAGCTCGGTCACGTCAGAACCTCCTGAACGGTGGAATCTCTCGACCCGAGCCTAGAACCAGCTGCGCTTGCTGCCGACCTCGGACAGCCACTGGTTCAGGTACGCGGCCCAGTCCGTGCCCTGGTAGTCATGCAGCCCCACCCGGAAGGAGCGGTACGAGTCGCTGCCCTCGCTGAAGAGGCCCGGCTTCTTGTCCATCTCCAGGATGACGTCCATCTCGTGGTCGTCCGCGACGAAGCTCAGCTCGACCTGGTTCAGCCCGCGGTACTGCGACGGCGGGAAGAACTCGATCTCCTGGTAGAACGGCAGCTTCTGCCGGGTGCCCCGGATGTGACCGCGCTCCATGTCCGCGTTCTTGAAGCGGAAGCCCAGCTGGATGAAGGCGTTCAGGATCGCCTGCTGCGCCGGCAGCGGGTGCACGTTGATCGGGTCCAGGTCACCGGAGTCCACGGCACGCGCGATCTCCAGCTCGGTGGTCACACCGATGTGCATGCCCCGCAGCGCCTGCCCGTCGATCGTGGTGATCGGCGTCTCCCACGGGATCTCGAGCCCGAAGGGAACGGCGTGCACGGCACCGGCCTGCAGCTCGAAGGCCCCACCGAGCCGCAGCTTCGTGAACTTGATGTCCTGCTTGTACTCCTGGTCGTCGTGTCCCTCGACCTCGACCTTGGCCTGGAGCCCGACCGACAGCCCCTCGATGGCCTGGTTCACGGACCCGCCCTGGATCCGCACCTCACCCTGCACGACACCACCCGGAACGACGTTGACCTCGGTCAGCACCGTCTCGACCGAAGCCCCACCGGCTCCCAGGCTCGCAAGCAGCCGCTTGAACCCCATGTTTCTTCCTCCCCAGGCAACGCCTGTGCTCCGTCGTACATCCGTCTGGATCCTTGATCCCTACAAACGCGATCCGACCGCGGCCGGTTCCGCGCCCTCACCCTTACAAGGAGGACGCTCCCTGACCACCCGTAGACACGCACGGGTCCGCACGGACACGCACTCGTGCGGACCCGTACGGCACAGTCCCTCACCCGGCCGCATCCGTCCGGGCCACTGGACTACGCTCGTAGGCCATGATCGCGGCCCCTGACCGTACGCCCATCACCCGGGACTTCCTCGACCGCCCCGTGCGGGAGGTCGCCCCCGACCTGCTGGGGCGCATCCTCGTGCGCACGACACCGGACGGTCCGATCGAGCTCCGTCTCACGGAGGTGGAGGCGTACGACGGCCCGAACGACCCCGGCTCCCACGCCTATCGCGGCCGCACGGCCCGCAATGACGTGATGTTCGGTCCGCCGGGTCATGTATACGTCTACTTCACCTACGGCATGTCAAGGCGGTCGGCATGAACGTCATGGATCTTGCTCACCCGGCTGAAGAAGTCGCCCCCAAGCTGCTCGGTGCCATCCTCACCCACGAGACCGCCGAGGGAACCGTGAGCATCACCATCACGGAGACCGAGGCGTACTCGGGTTCGGCCGACCCTGCCTCCCACGCCTACCGAGGCAGGACACCCCGAAACGCCGTCATGTTCGGACGTGCGGGACACCTGTACGTCTACCGGTCTCACGGACTCCACTGGTGCGCCAACATCGTCACCGGGGCGGACGGCATCGCTACAGCTGTGCTCATCCGGGCAGGCAGGGTCATCGAAGGGGAAGAGCTGGCCCGCGAGCGGCGAGGGGGCAAGGTCGAGAGTCCACGTCTCGCGCGGGGTCCGGGGAACTTCTGCCAAGCGCTCGGCATCACGGCAGAGCACAACGGCACAGACCTGCTGACAGGCGCCTCGGTCACGCTTTCCGAGGGCGAGCCGGTACCCGCCGCACTCCTCCGGGTTGGTCCTCGGGTAGGCGTGAGCAAGGCCCACGACTGGCAACGTCGGTTCTACCTCGCCGGTGATCCGACGGTCTCGGCGTACCGACTGAGCCCGAGAGCCAAGCCGTCCGCCGGAGCCTGAGCCGCTGTGCGCCTTGCGCGCGGCTCGCTGGTGAGTCGGCGCGGAGTTGGTCGGGCCAGAAGATGGGTGATCGCTCGCGAGCGTGGCGCGTGACGCGTTCCTGGCCGGTCGAGTACTACCGACGTGCGCCGACTCGCGCCGACAGGTGGGTGGTGACTGAGCGCGAAAGCCGGCCCTTGAGCGCGATTCCTGGCCCGCAAGACAGCGGGCGGGCTTCCGCCCGAGGTGCTACCGGACCCCGACAGTAGACTCCGGCACCATGATGGCCGTGCCTCGCGTATCGCCCGTCCCGGTCGCGCCGGCCGGTTTGACCCGCAGGGCCAAGAGGTTCGTCGAGGTGGAGGGCATCCGTGTTCCTCGGCAGAGCATCGAGCGTCACCGCGACGCCTGGATCGAGCACGGTATCCCGGCCGCGGAGATCGACCGCGCAGCGGCCTTCCAGGACCGTTGGGGCGGTCTCGCGCTGCCGCCGGCACCGTTTTACGAGAGCGGCCCGCGCATCTTGGGCACGGACGTTCCCGAGGGCTCGGCCGCTGAGGGCTGGTGGATACCGGCCGGCGACTGTCGGGTGTCCATGGCTTACGGATTCATGATCGGCCCTGATGGTGAGTTCGGGATTCACGGCTCCCGTTGGGCACCCCTGCATGCCGGTACCGAAGGCTGGGTGGAATCGTTGGCGCTGGCCGGCCACGCGAGACGCTGGGCCAAAACCATCACGAGGATCTCCGGTACGGCCGTCGACTCCCTGGACCTCGAAGGGTACGAGCCGGTAGCTGAGGTGCGGGGCTTGACCGACACCTGGTGGCGGGGCAAGGACTCACTCATCGCCCTTTACCGGGGCGAGGCCGTCGGCATGGACGCCCCGGGATGCCTTGAAGCCCACATCTACGGTGGCCTCGACGAGTGGGGTCTCCATGGCGAATGACCGCTAGCTGGCACTGCCGGACCTGAGCACCCAGTTGGCCAGACGGGCCAACCATCGCGCTCAGGCGCAGTGGGGGACAACCCCCGTGGTGCGGTCCTCCGCACCGCCAGGATCACGGTCGCGTGCACAACGACGAGCAGCCAACGGAGTGAGATCATCGAGGGCGCCGAACTCGCTCGCAAACGTCGACTCTCGGCCCGAAATGACAAGGAACTGGCCAAAGGGCCCGCGCGGCTGGCCACGGCCCTCGGCGTGAACAGGGCCCTCGACGGCGCCGACGTCTGTGGCCCCGAGGGCTTTCCACTGACCCTCCTGGCGGGCACCCCGTCCACTCCGACCAGGTACGCAACGGTCCGCGTACCGGAGTGGCCGGCGACGGGGGCGTCCGCCCTTGGCGCTTCTGGGCTGCCAACGACCCCACCGTGAGTCCTTATCGGGCCCATACGCCACGCCGTCGCTCAACTTGACTCGCCCCTGGGGGGTCCGTAATGTAGCCCGAGCCGCTTGACCCGGGTACGGCGTTCAGCCAGCAGCCGGAAGTGGCCAACCCACTACCTACGACTTCCCCTCAGCGGGGGAGAATTCGGCGTGCCTGCATGCCTGAATTCCGGCCCGCGGAACTCGATTATGAGTTGCCGAGGGAATCGGCTAGCGTAGTGAATGTCGAAAGGCCGCGAAGCGAAAGCATCCAAAGCCGGGAGACGGAATCCCTCTCCGACGGGGAATCGGACACGAAAGAGTCTGATACAGTCGGAACCGCCGGAAAGGGAAACGCGAAAGCGGAAACCTGGAAAGCACCGAGGAAATCGGATCGGGAAACGGTCTGATAGAGTCGGAAACGCA